>CAJFRA010000031.1 GCA_904419295.1 Candidatus Pseudobutyricicoccus lothianensis | reverse complement strand
TCCCTTTTTTCCTGACATACTAAGACCCCCTAATGTAGTTCTATTTTCCTACATTAGGGGGCCTTTTGTCTATTGTCCGTTTTTACTGGTTCAGTTCATTTTGCGAATGGCTTTTTTTCATGCTATCCACACTTTTTGCAATCGAAACGATTCGATAAGCACTTTACTTCTGCAGCTTCTTGATCTCCTGCAAGCACCGCTGCATGGCGGTCTCACCGGACTCGATCTCAATGTCTGGATAGGTGCCCTCCAAATCATGACATGTCCCATCTTCATTCAGAAAGTAAAAAGCATCGAAACGAATCAGCAGCCCGCTGTTGGGCAGTGTATAGTAATTGACGGCCGGTTTTGTGATCCAACCACTCATTCCAGCCGTTTGCTTGCCCACTAAAGTGCAAAAATTACTGTTCTTCGCAAACTGAGCGAGTTCTTCCGCCGAAGAAGCCACCTGGCCGTCTACCAGCAGCCAAATCCGCCCTTCAAACTCCTCACCACCAGGATTTTTCTCATCGGTGTAATCCAATGTAATTGTACGCACTGCCACACCGTCACAGCCTTCCAATGATTTGAGATTCAGTTTGGGGTACTCTTCTGTGGTCAGCTCGGCAAGGGCTTTCAGCTCCAAATCGGGGATACCATCCAAAGTACCGCCCCACATCTGCACATTCACAGCACCTTCTTTGTAAGCGGCTACATCCTGCTTGGACAGAGTTTTCCCCGCAAACAGCGGAGCAAAGCCATCCGCCCATATTTCGGTACTTCCTCCAGAATTTCGAGTGATATCAATGATAAAATCCTGAACATCCAAGTTTTTCAGGCAGAAATCCTGAAGCATTTCGATGACTGTATCATTGGCTTCTTCTCCGTAGAAGTTGAATGTTTTAATCATAGCCACCGCCGTATCGCCCTGGCGGTACAGATTGATATTTTCAGTGATTGCCCGGCTAGTGGTTTCTTCTTCTCCGCTGACCTCGTTGGCTTGTCGGCTCTCTTCCAGCGTTTCCTTATAAGGCGAAAGACTTGATTGCCACTGATAAAAAGCCCTGACTTTATCTTCTGAAAAAATCACCTGTTGTGTGTCACTCTCCCACATGTTACCATCCATAAGACGATAATAAGCGTCCGGTTTCATGGGGCGAATATGCGCAAATCCTCCCATTTTCTGCGCTATGGTGGATATCACCGAAGAAAACCCTGTCGCGTCCCCATCAGCCAAAGCGGTGACTTGCTCTCTCCCTTCCGTTTTGATTTGTTCTAGGTCTACTCCGGCCACCTCCTGCAAGGCGCCAAGAGCGGCACAGTTTTCCTCCAAGGTAGTCCAAAAGAAATCGTAATCCTCTAACATCATGGCATTGGTGTAAGAATTTGAATCAAAGGCCTCCACTGGCTCCAACGTGATCTCCTCTTTCTGCTGCTCTTCCTCCTTCTGAGAAGAGGTTTCCTCCTGGGGAGAGGAGTCGTTTTTTTGGCAGGCCGAAAGCAACACAACGGCAGTCAAAAACAAGCAGAGCAATGATCGAATTTTCTCCATTTCGCTTCCTCCTCTTATCATAAAATATTTTCAAATAATATTTATTTTAAAATATTTTATGATATTGTGCAAGAGCTCCGATTCTGCATAACGCTACCTCATTTTTGCAGCACGCAATTTACGATAAGGCACTCCCGGCCGAAGTTCCAAACTCCTTCCTATTTTTTCAGGATCTGCTCCACCATCTCCAAACCAAAGCCGTGATTCTTCCGGTCTTTTTTCCGGGTGGCCAGCCAGCCCGCTGTCCAAAAATTTCCGACTTGTAAAATTTGCAGCGCTCCTTGCCAAGGGTGTTCGGAGCTTTTATAATGAAAGTTGATAGGCATCCAAATTCAATGGGAGACGGAGGTTGTTTATGTATCAGGTTGCCAATTTTACAGACAATGACGACGTGAAGATCATCGCGGAGCGAGGCGCCTTCCAGGTGATCGAATACCAGCGGGACCTGAGTGTGACCCCCGGTTCTGCGGTGACTGCTTACTACAGCGCACAGATGAATGTAAAAAAGCGCCAATTGGTCTGTCACTTGAACAAAGCCCATGTCACCATCCAAGCCGGCGCTATGCAATGGATGCTGGGCAATGTCAACGCCACAACCGGTATCAAAGGCGTAGGGGATTTTTTTGGCAAAGCTGTACGCGGCAAAGCTTCCGGCGAATCTGCCATCAAGCCGGAATACACCGGCGACGGCCTATTGGTGCTGGAGCCCACCTATCGATATTTGATCTTGATGGACGCTGCCGATTGGGGCGGCTCTGTGGTGCTGGATGACGGGCTGTTCTTGGCTTGCGAATCCACATTGCAGCACAAAGCTGTCATGCGCTCCAACATTTCTTCTGCTGTGGCCGGTGGCGAAGGGTTGTTCAACCTCAGCCTCAACGGCAGCGGCGTGTTCTGCATCGAATCCCGTTGCCCGAAAGAAGAGCTGATCGAGATCACCCTGCAGGATGACGTGTTGAAGGTGGATGGGAACTATGCCATTGCCTGGAGCAAAAGCTTGGATTTCACTGTGGAGCGCTCGGGCAAAAGCCTGATCGGCTCTGCCGCTTCGGGGGAAGGGCTGGTCAACGTATACCGCGGCACCGGCAAAGTGCTGATGATGCCCACCGCCAAAATGCCCAACATTTGATCGGCCCCGCTGTGGCGCTGCTTTTTAGCCAAAAAGGCGCTGGAAGATCTTGCTTCCAGCGCCTTTTCTTTTTTTATCCATCCCTATGCGATCTTCCGCCTTGCCTTCAAAGGCCGGTCGATTCGATCAACAGATCTGCTTGCGAAAACAGGGCTGCTTTGCCGCTGAGCATGGTACGCTCCCCTTCCCAGCGGCAATGGAGCACCCCGCCCCGTGGAGATGCCTGATAGGCAGTCCAAACCTGTTTGCCTGTTTTGTGCGCCCACAAGGGGATCACATGGCAGTGGGCCCTGCCACACACCGGGTCTTCTGCCACATTGCATTTGGGGGCGAATGTCCGGGTCACGCAGTCATATTCTTTCCCCAAAGCCGTGATGTGCAAACAGAGCCCCTCCATTTGGCGGATGCGTTCCTGGTCTGGCTGCACTTGCCGCACCAGCTCTTCTTCCGCCAGAACGCACACCAGATCAGCCCCCAGATAGGCTTCCACCGGCGTTACCCCCAGGGCTGCGGTGAGTTCCGCTGTGACTGGAACGGGGCTGAGGGCAAAGGAGGGCAGGTCCATGGTCAGCCATTCCCCCTCTTTTTTCACAGTGAGCCGGCCGCTCAAGGTGTCAAAAGACACCTGCTGCAGCCCGGGCTCCACAAAACGGACGATCACATAGGCCGTTGCCAATGTGGCATGGCCGCACAGCTCCACTTCTCCCCCTGGCGTAAACCAGCGCAGATGATAGCCGCCCCCTTCCGGGACGGCAAAAGCCGTTTCAGACAAATTGTTTTCCATGGCGATTTTCTGCATGATATCTTCGGGCAGCCAACGCTCCATCACACAAACAGCCGCCGGATTGCCGGTAAAAACTCGGTCTGTAAAGGCATCCACTACATATTGTCTCATCCTGTTTCCCCTTTCTCCTCCGACAGGGCCATTTTTTACCGGCCCACCTTTTTCTTGCCTTTATTGTAGCAACCTGTTAAAATACATACAATATAAAAATTGTATGTACAACAATAAATCCCTTTGGAGTGGGAGAGAATGCCGATCAACTCGTTTGACCAATATCCGTTGACATGGAAACCGGATAAAAAAGACTTGAAGCCGCCTTATTACCGCTCGCTGGCCGCTCATTTGGAACAGCAGATCACAAGCGGCCTGCTCAAACCGGGTACCCAGCTGCCGCCACAGCGGGAGATCGCAGACTATCTGGATCTGAATTACACCACCATCACCCGGGTCTATGCACTGTGCAAAAAGAAAGGGCTGATCTATGGTGTGACAGGGAAGGGGACGTTTGTCGCCCCTCATGCTGCTGAAGAGGATCGGACGACAGGCCAAGACCTTGCCGGCATGTGCATTGAGCTGGGAGCGGTCAACGGTTTCAGCGAATACAGCCAGCCGGTGGAGCAAGCCGTCCATGCCGTCATGGAAAAGGGGTATGCGCGCCATTTGTTCGACTATTCCTTCCCGGCCGGCCACCCCCATCAGCTGGCGGCTGGGGCCCGGTGGCTGGAGCAGCTGGGCGTTCACACCGATGGTGACCATCTGGCCATTTCAGCCGGGGCCCAAAATGGGCTGGCGGTGGCTCTGCTGTCCTTGTTTTCACCGGGGGACCGCATCGCGGTGGACCCATACACCTACTCCAATTTCATTCAGCTGGCCAAGCTGCTCCACCTGGTTTTGGTCCCCATCCAGGGAGATGCAGGCGGCATGCTGCCGGAAGAACTGGACAGGCAGTGCCGCGATGGCCGTATCCAAGGGATCTACCTGATTCCCACTTGCTCCAACCCTACCACTGCACGGCGCCAGGCGCTGGCAGAGGTCATCCGGCAAAACCATCTGATCTTGTTGGAAGATGATATCTCCACCTGGCTATACGCTTCCGCCGGCTTGGGCCTGCCCTCCCTGTTCGACTTGCTGCAGGGGCAAAGCATCTACATCTGCGGCATGACCAAAAGCCTGTGCCCAGGCCTGCGTATCGCCTATGTGGCTTTCGCCGACCGGTTTCGCGCCCCCCTCCTCCACGGCTTGACGAACGTGAACCTCAAAACCTCCTCCTTTGACGCCGAAGTGATCACCGAACTGCTCTTGAGCGGGAAAGCCTATCAGATCGCCGCCCAGAAAAGGCAATGGGCCCAACGGAACGCCCGGCTTTACAGCCGCTACTTTCCGGCAGACCCCGCCCCCAGCTATTACAAATGGCTGCCGGTGCGTCTTCCACAATCCCCCAGGCAAGTGGAGCAAGAACTCCAAGCCCTGGGAGTCCGTGTCTACCATTCCGCCCGCTTTGCCGCGGCGCCGTCTGGCGGCCCGGAGTATTTGCGCGTCTCCCTGTGCTCTGCCGGGAGCACCCGCCGCTTGGTCCAGGGATTCCGAATTTTGCAACACTATCTCCAAGAACACACCCAGGCATAGCGGTGAGAAGCCCATCACCGGGCCGAAGTCTTTCTTGCCGCCCACCTGGAGCGCAAAACAGGATGCCGGCTGTGGCCGGCATCCTGTTTTGCTGCTGTATCATTTATGGAGCTGTCGCACACTGGTGGGGCGCTGTGCACCTCCTTGCCAAAAAGAGTTCGTCGTGCTGTGATAGGGCTGTGGACCTGTGCCGCCTGGGCGGCGGGCCTTTTGCCCCTAGCCTTTGAGCCGCTCCACCAGCTCAGAGACCAGCAGCAGATCCTGATCTGAAAGGCTATCGATCTGTTCCCGCACCTTTTGCAAAATGGGGCTGGGGTTTTGCCCCTCCACCGGCGCAGGCAATGTATCGCTCTGCCCGTGCAACAGGATGTAGTGGCCAAACAAAAAGATCTCCACCATTTCATCCTCTTTCCACCCCAGCTGCTTTCTGGCCTCCATGGGAACCACTACACGGCCCAGACGATCCAGTTTACGCGCCAAACCCATCCATTGCATTGTCTTTTCCTCTCTGTCCTCGCAGGACTTTCCTTTGTTTTGTGTATTTTGTCTGTATAAGATGTCTGCTGAGATTTTTTACATCTTACCAATCTATTCTACTAAGTATACACTAACACTGTCAAGTAGGCGCCAACACAAACCACCACTTCCAAAATGAGGTTTACAACATGGAGCAATATGGAACCATTCGCATTCACTTGGACGATCTTCTCCGCCAGAGCGGCTTGAGCAAAAACAAGCTGAGCCACCGGGCTGAAATGCAGCGCAGCCAGATCAACCACTACTGCAACAATACCGTCACCCGCCTGGATGTGGATGTGCTGGCCCGCATCTGCACGGTCTTCCACTGCCGCATCGAAGACCTTTTGGAGTTCGTGCCCCCAGAGGGTTCTGGCGAACCGGAAAAAAACCGGTAAAACCCCTGTTGGGCATTGCCCAAATCCCCTAGAACGGTTACAATGGGAGAGGAACCGAATCCCCGCCCATGGGGCGGATCATCCTAGGAGGCTTACTATGGATACTATGCAATCTGTCTTTGATTTCCTGAACGCGGGCGTCAGCCCGTGGCATGCCGCGGCAGCGGCCGCCGCACAGCTGGATGCCGCAGGCTACACCCGGCTGGATGAGACCAGCAGTTGGTCTTTGGAGCCGGAAGGAAAATACTATGTGACCCGCAACGGCTCCGCCGTCCTGGCTTTCCGCATACCGGCAAAGCCCATCCAGGGCTGGCGCATCGCCCTGGCCCATGGCGACAACCCCACCTGGCGCATCAAAAATGCCGATGTGCAGAAGGCCGGTTACTGCAAACTGGAGACTGAGGGTTACGGCAGCATGATCATGAGCACTTGGCTGGACCGCCCGCTGACTGTGGCGGGCCGGGCCATGGTAAAAACTGCCCAGGGCATGGAAAGCCGGTTGGTCTACATCGACCGCGACCTGCTGACGATCCCCAATGTGGCCATCCACTTTGACCGCAGCGTCAACGACGGCCGCAAGTGGGACCCCCAGGTGGACATGCAGCCCCTGTTTGGGCCGGCAGGCTGCCGCAGCCTGAAAGAACTGGTGGCCCAGGCGGCGGGCGTTGCCCCCGAAGACCTGCTCACTTGGGACCTGTGCCTGGTGACCCGGCAAAAGGCCACCTGCATCGGGCCCGACGGTGAATATTTTATGAGCCCCCGCATCGACGATCTGGAGTGCGCTTCCACCACTCTGCTGGCCTTCCTGGCCTCCCAAGCCCCCGAGGACATCGCGCCGGTCTGGGGCCTGCTGGACAACGAAGAAGTGGGCTCTTCCAGCCGCCAAGGCGCCCAGGGCACCTTCCTGGCCGATGTGCTGGACCGCATCTTGGCGGCCCTTGCCCAGGATGTCCAGGCCCGCTGGCGTTTGAGCGCCAATTCCCTCATCGTCTCGGCGGACAACGGCCACGCCATCCATCCCAATCACCCGGAAAAGTCCGACCCGGAAAACGCGCCGGCCCTCAACGGCGGCGTGGTGCTCAAGATGAACGCCAGCCAAAAATATACCACAGACGCGGTTTCCGGCGCCCTGTTCGAATCCATCTGCCGCCAGATCGGCGTGCCCACCCAGCGTTTGGCCAACCGGGCCGATATCCCGGGCGGCTCTACCCTGGGCAATCTGCAGGGCCACAGCATCGGCGCACCGATGCTGGATATCGGCTTGGCCCAGCTGGCCATGCATTCGGCGGTGGAGACAGCCGGCGTACAGGATATCCAATACATGGTACAGGCGGTGACTGCCTTCTATGGCGCTTCCATCCGCTGCGTGGCGGACGGCCGTTACCAGCTGGACTGATCTGCCAAAAAGAGAAGAGCTGCTCTCTGTCCTTTTGTTCAGGGGCAATCGGCCTAAAAACGGCGAAGAGCCATCCTATCACACCGGATAGGATGGCTCTTTTTTTTCATTGCCGCTTTAGACTGCCTGCTTCTTTTGCGTCGTGCAAGCCGTGCAGGACACCCTGTTTACATGATCTATGCAAGCTGCCAATGGATCATCCTCTTTTCCATATGCTTCCTCTTGCCAAAAGATCTTCTTATGGACTTTGTCCTGTGTTCTGCTATACTAAAAATAGGAGCCGCTAAACTGCCGTCAGCCATTTGCCTTAGGAGGTGCTCGTATGATCAAAGTCTACACGCCCAAAGAATGGATGTCACTCTTCCATGGTGCCCCGTCGCTGGTGATCGATCAAGGCAAGATCTATGCCGGCAACACTTACCATAATCTAGTCTCAAAAGACGTTGTCGGCGTATGGAAAGGCGACCTCATATACGGGCCCGATTACTATAAATCTGGCGCAAAGGCCATCGGAAAGATCAAAACGAAAGGCACAGTCAAAGAAGTATATGGAGTGAACGATGGGAGCGAGTCGGCAGCGCCCCTATTCTATATCGTTGGCAACAAAGTCTATACAGCAAAGGAATATTCCAAATGGTTCAAATCACCATCTGCTTATATTGAAAACAAGGCCCCTACACCAACGGAAGGCAAAGGCAGCCAGGGCCGTGCATCTTCATCCCAAAAAACGCAGCCCGGAAAGGATCCAACGTCAGCCGATTACAACATTGGCCCGGTGGGGTGGGGGCTCTTATTGGTCCTGGTCCTGGCAGCAACTGCCGTCGGTTTTTTCACAGGGTATTATCGGAATTTGACGTTGTTGTTTTTGATCCTTTCCCTCGCCAGTGTGATCCTTGCCATGTTTTTCTGTAAGGAAGGCATTCTCCCTCTGTTCCTCTGTGCGGAATACATCATCCCGATCGGCTTTTTCTCGTTCTCTTACATCACGGATATGGTCGCTATGAACACCTTATTCCCTTGGTCGCTCTGGGAGATCATATTGGCTTGTATCGCCTCTTGTGCCACGGCAATTTTCTGCTCTGGCCTTACATTGATCCTTTCTGTTATCTTTGGCGGGGTCCGCAAACTGTTTTCCCGATAGCCCCCTAGTGCAATCGATGCAGATGCGGTGACTGACGCAGAGGAAGCGGCGCCTGCAGCAGCGTTTATCATGTTGTTTTGATGGCGGAGAATTTATCATTGCGGAACCGATCACCAATGGGATGAGCACCTACAGGTTGCTGAATCATGCTGACCCAATAAGGTGCATTTGGCAAAATAGGCAATTAAGTCCATTTTCGTCTCAGGTCTCCTTCGTGGGGGCCTGCTTTTGAAAGGAATGCGATATGAAAAAGTCATGTTTGCCCCTTATCATCCTTTTCGTCTTGTTTTTGTTGACATCATGCGTTGAAAATGAGGTGCAAGAACCGCCAGAGGCAAGTGGTGACAGGCTCGAACGCCTTGTTTCCTATCAATATGCCGATGGAGGTTTTCATTTCACGCCTGACGAATGGATGGATTCCAGCTATATTACATATTACGCAAGGGAGTTTTGGAAACGAACAGATCAGGACTGGGCGCTTCCCCAGCTGGAGGCCCGGCCTGACGGTGTCAAATATCTGCCATCCCTCGAGAAACACGTTGAGGATATGTTTTTATCGAGTTTGTTTTTATGGACAAAGTGCGTAAAAGACGACCTCATCAATGACGAATCCTTGATCCATGCTGTTATGCAAAATGAAGAGCTTGCAGCAGCTTTAAAATTTGAACCAAATGGACCGTTTGGCAATTTTGCCGATTTTAAAAGCGCAGTGGCGATTTGCGAAGATCTTGGCTTGGAATATGACAAAGACAAGCTTTGCGAGACATTATTGTCAGATATTAAGGTACGCAATTATGACGCATTCTCTTCCCTTTACAGCGACTTGTCAGTCATTCATCAACTCAATGAAAAATATGGGTTTCAAATGGACATATCGGAAGCTGTTTTAAGTTATTTCCCCCAATATGAGGACGAACTGAAACGCTATCACGAAGCCAGTACTCTTCCGCTTTTTATGCTCTATGAATATGTTTCATTGAAAGAGGCATATAAAGCGAATATGTGTATCAGCCATGAGGAGATCCTGCAATGGCTTGATGCATACAAAAATGACCGAGGCGTTTATTCTTCCATGCCGCATCAAACAGATTATGATTCAAGCGACCCGGGCGCCACGATCATGGCAATGGAATTGGCCGAACTTTGCAATGGAAGTATAGACGAAAAGGCAGTAGAGCGGTTCTTTTTCTCCTGTGAGAGGACGAACGGATGGTATGCCGTCTGCACGACAGATGAGGATAGCTCACCCGAAAGAACATACTATGCCTACCAGAGCATACGGTTGCTAGACAGCGACAAGGCTGAGGAATGCTTAAATCTTTATCTCTCGAAGCATGGAGAAGCCGAAGATATTTTCTCTGCGGTGTTGGCCCAAGCGAATGGCATCCAGGGAGAAAATGTTGCTGCCATGATCGATGACATAGCGGGTCGCTATAAAAATGAGTGGCATGACGCCGCTTCCAGGGACCTACTTTATGAAATGATCCTCGGTCTGGATCTGCTGAAACAGAGCGGAACACACATTTCGGAGGATACCCGGGATCAGTTGCTTGACATTGCGGCAGACTGTGGTCAAAGGGAACGCGTGTCCTGCAAGTTTCTTTCAGAATTTGCAGAGGAGTTGCTCGAAAGCCCAGACAGGCCGGATTTTCAGAGCCTTTCAAAAGAATTGACCAAGGCATTATCGGATGAAAACCGCCTTGAAATGAAGGATATCCTTTGCATTCTGACCGTTTGCCAAAAAACAGATGAGGCCCACCGCTCCATAGCTGAAAATGAAACGTGCCGGTATGCGCTGGAAAACTTTACAACCGGTTGCAAGAACCGATTTGGGCTCTATAATACTACAGCGGACGGAGGCCAAAAGTTCGAGGCGATTTATGCAGGGTTGATGACCGAGGCCTTTTTGGAAATTAAATAGGACAGCGCTCCCACAATCGTGGGGGCGTTTTTTTGCCCCCATCTCTCTTGCCCTAAAAGCATGGAAGGTTGTGTCAACAGGCCCATTCTTCTCCCTTCTCTGCCCCGCAAGGATCTCCCGCCACCCGCTGCCAAACGGAAGGCACCCAATCCATGCTTGGACTGGGTGCCTTTCTCGAATCAGCTGCCGGTTGGATGACCGGTTTCATGGATCTCCGGCATTGGAAGGGTCTTGCGAACGCTTTTTGACCAAATGGCGCGGGGCGGTCAGCCCTCTGCTTTTCCCTTGCCGCCTGAACCGGCGTTTTTTAGATGCCGCAGCAGCTGTTAGACCTTCTGGTCCCACAGGCTTTCGTCTTCCAGCACGTCCGCCATGTCTTTGGTCATGCGCTGCACCAGCGCCTGCCCTTTTTCCACGCTGGCGGCATAGGCGTTGCCCATCACGCCATTTTCGGTGTGGGCCTCCATGCGGTGGAAGGTTTCCAGCACGCCGTTGTCCAGCACCTCCATGCCATAGCCCGGGTTGCCCTTTGTCTGCTGGTAGACCGGGTCCACCAGTGTGGCATCCATGGCCAAGATCAGGGAAGTCTCCTCCTCACAGGCGTGGATCATGGTGGACTGTGTCTCCAAGATCTCCCGTTCCGCCTGGGCGCTGGCCGAAGAGTAGCCGGTGAAATAAACGGGGAAGCCCAGCTTTTCATTGATGTCGATGAGCGCCGTATTGGTGGGGGCCCGGTTGCCGCCGTGGCCGTTGACCAGCACGATCCGGCGGAAGCCATGGGCCGCGATGCTCTCACAATAATCCTGGATCATTTGCAGATACGTCTGGGGCTTCAGCGTCAGCGAACCGGCAAAGCTCATATGGTGGGTGGAGTTGGCCACGGCCACCGTGGGGGTGACCACACAGGGCTTGCCCCTCTTTTGCAGCTCCAGAGCGATCTGTTCGCTCAAATAGGTGGCCAGCAGCGCATCGGTGCCCACCGGCAGATGGGGGCCGTGCTGTTCGGTGGAGCCCACGGGCACCAACACGATGGCCTTCTCTTCAGCTAATTTGCGAATTTCCGGGCTGGTCAAGTGATCCCAGCGAATGGAATTTTTCATGTTGTGATCCGCCTTTCTCCTGGCTGTGCCAGGTCCTGTTCCATTTACTGCTTCTTTTTCAGCACACGGCCGTTTTTCACGCCGTTGTACAAGCCGTCTTCCACCGCTACTTTGCCGTTGACCAGCACATAATCCAGGCCATGGTTCCGGCCGAAGGGGTGGATGTAGTCGCTGTCGGCAGAAAGCTTGGCATAATCAAAAATGCAGATGTCCCCATGGGCGCCCTCCCGGAGCACGCCGATGCCTTCAATGCCGCTCATTTCCACCGGCAGGCCTGTGATGCTGTGCACCGCCTGTTCCAAAGTTTGCAGACCATGGTCCCGCAGCAGGGCCAGCCGGGTGATGAAGGTAGCAGTCCCCCGGGGATGTCCGCCGCCCACCTGGTTTCGGTCCAGATGTTTGCCGTAGTTGGACCAATCGCTGCCACCCATCACATAGGGATGTCCGATGATGCGCAGCATGTCGCTCTCATTCTGGGAGAAGTAGATGCCCTGGGCCACGCCCTCGTTGGCCACCAGCAAGTCATAGCACACATCCCAGGGGTCTTTGCCCTCTTCTTCGGCAATTTGGGCAATGGTCTTGCCCACATATTGGGGTGTCTTGGCGCAGCCAGCCATCAGCGTCCCCTGGAAACCGGCGTCGATCAGGTTGCTGGCAAACTCCTGGTATTCGTTTTGGATGGAATCCGTCACTTTTTTGCGGAAAGCCGGGTCCTTCAAATTTTCCACCAGCTGGTCTTCGCCGCCCACATGGAATTTCGGAGGGATGCAGCTGAGGAACGGGGCGCTGCCCGCCAGATAGGGGTATTGGTCCGCCCGCACTTTGACGCCCCGGGCGTTGGCTTCCTCGATGACTTGAAGCACTTTTTGCGACAGGCCCTCATTCTGCTTGCCAATGACTTTCAGATGGGAGATGATGACCGGGATGCCTGCCTTCTCCCCCACGCGGATGGCCTCTTCCACCGATTCCACCACATTGTCCGATTCGCCCCGGATATGGGAGGCATAGCTGCCGCCGTATTCGCCCACCACTTTGGCCAGCTCCACCAGCTCTTCTTCACTGGCATACACCGAAGGCGCATAGACCAAGCCGGTGGTAAAGCCCAGGTAGCCGCACTCCATGGCCTGGCGGAACCACTGTTTCATCTCCTCCATCTGCTCGGGGGTGGGCTTTCCGTCATCGAACCCCATCACCCGGCCCCGCACATTGCCCTGGCCGATGTAAAAGGCGATGTTGTTGCCCAGCTCCATGGCGGAGACCGCGTCGATGAAGGAGCGGAAGCTGTCGCAGGCTTTTTCGATCCTTTGGTATTCTTCCGGGGGCAGAGAACCCTCCAGCTCTTTCAGCGAGCCGGGATAGCTGGGCGCCGGCGCTGTGCCGCACTGGCCTGTGATCTCGGTGGTAACGCCCTGCTCCAAGTAGTTGTATGCGTCTGGCCCCAGCAGGATGGTGTTGTCCGAATGGCTGTGGTAGTCGATGAAGCCCGGGGAAACGATCTTCCCACTGGCGTCGATCTCCCGTTGTGCTTCCCCTTCGATGTGGGGCGCGATCTTGGCGATCTTGCCATCCTGCACTGCCACATCGGCCCGATACCGCGGCGCACCGGTGCCATCTACCACCGTACCGCCGCGGATGATGATCTCGTACATGTTCTTTGCCCTCCTTGATTGTCACTTTTTTCGCGGCAAAGCAGGCCCCGCCCGCTTTGCCCTGTCCTTCTCCATTGTATCATAAGGGCTTGATTTATGGTATAGCCCCCCTGCACTTTCTGCACGGCCCCAGAAAAAAATCCCCACGGCGTACCGTGGAGACCCTTGCTTCCCTATTTTTTTGTCCAGGCTTCTGCGATCGCCTGCACCGCTTCTTCCCGGGTGGCACAGGCCTTCTTTTCCCCTGCGATGTAGCAGGCCGCTTCCGCCAGCTCCTGCAGGCTGTATTCTCCCAGATCCAGTGCCTGCAGCTTGTTCAGCACGTCCTGCCCGGGCTTGATCCGGGGCAGGTCAGATAAATATTGGCAATTTGCCAATTCGCTCAGCCGCTCCAAAAATTCCATATTTTTACCCCCGTATATCTTCGTGATTCCACGGTGATAATTTTACCACACCTTTTTGCCGGTATCAATAGAATCTACTCTTATTATAGTGATTGCTGTCTGGCGGTATGAGAGCCGCCACTATTAAAATCAAAATAGGTGATACCCATGAGTGTGGATTTTCGCGCTGTCGGGCAACGCATCAAGAAAAAGCGGACGTCCCTGCACTTGACGCAAGACAATTTAGCTGAAAAGCTCTCCGTGACCGTAGGCTATATCAGCCAGATCGAGCGCGGCGTGACCAAAGTCAATTTGGAGATGTTATCCGAGATCGCCCTGGAGCTGCGCTGTGACCTTGCCGAGCTGGTCACTGGCGTCATTCCAGAGGAAAACGGATACTTAAACCGGGAGCTGTCCCAACTCACCGGCGATGAATGAATTACAGATCAATATGCTGCTGGATATGGCAAAGGTCATCCTCAAATACACCGATGACTCCCGCCCAGCAGAAGAATGACAGCCGCAGAGAGCCAAGGCCCCGGGAGTTCAGCCCCGGGGCCTTGTTCTTCTCCCCCTTCCCGCCTCCGATGGACAGCAAACGGGCCAATTTGTTCTGCCTTGTCCTTTGCAAATGGTTCCAAGCATGGTAGAATAATGCCATAGACTGGCGCGATGCCGCCGGGCCTTTGGCCTGCGGCACGGGCGCCCCTTTCCCGGATTTTTCATCCCAAGGGCTTTCCGGCCCCTCTCCCTTTTACATACCGACGACGGAGGATTGATTCCCATGAAGAAGATTTTGATGCTCACCACAGGCGGCACCATTGCCTCCCTGCCCTCCGATGAGGGGCTTGCCCCCACCGGGGCAGGCACCATCCTTTCCCACTTGGGCCCTGCGGCCGCCAATTACGACATCACCACAAAAGAGATCCTCACCCTGGACAGCACCAACATCCAGCCGGAGGAATGGAAGATCATCGCCGGCGCCATCTACGAAAGCGTCCGGGATTACGATGGCATTGTGGTGACCCACGGCACCGACACCATGGCCTATACCTCTTCTATGATGAGTTTTATGCTGCGCAATGTGCCCATCCCTGTGGTGTTCACCGGTTCGCAAGTGCCCATTGCCCAGCCCCTCTCCGACGCGCCTTTGAACCTCAGCTGCGCCTTTGCCATGGCTGCCAGCAGCACGCCGGGCGTATTCGTGGCCTTTGACCGCAAGATCATCCTGGGCTGCCGGGCCGTCAAAGTGCGCACCACTGCTTTCGCTGCCTTTGAAAGCGTCAATTACGACTATGCGGGCCAGGTCAATTCCTCGGGGCTGGTGCTCAACTATGCGGCGATCCCGCCCCAAAACGGCGCCTGTGTGCTGGAAGATACCGTGGATTCCGACGTTTACCTGCTCAAACTGACGCCGGGCACCAACCCCAAGCTGGTGGATCTGATGATCGAGGCCGGCTGCCACGGCATCGTCATTGAAGCCTTTGGCATCGGCGGCCTGCAATTCGTCCGCCGGGATTTTGTCTCGAAGATCGAAAAGGCCATTGACGCCGGCATCCCGGTGGTGGTGTGCAGCCAGTGCCTGTATGAACGGTCCGATTTTTCCGTCTATCAAGTGGGGCAAAAAGCTCTGGCCAAAGGGGCCATCCAAGGTTTTGACATGACCCGGGAGGCCGCTGTCACCAAGCTGATGTGGGCCTTGGGCCACACCCGCAACCTGGATGAAGTCCGGGCCATTTTCCACACCAACATGGCCGGAGAGATCACCCTATGATCTCCCGCAAGCCGGGTGCACAATCTTGCGCTGGTTTTTCAAAAAATTTGTTATTTTTGTAACAATAAAATTTTTGTTTTTTCGGCCTTCTCTCTTATATTCTTTTTGTTGTTTTCTTTTATCTCCTGATTTTTTTGTTTTTTTCGCCGATCCGCCTTGTTTTTTCAAGTTGGGATATCGGTTCACCAGGATACTTGTATACCGGTATACCGGTATTTTATCCAATCAAAACCGCTATTTTTATCAACTTTTAATTGATTTCCGCAACTTTTTACATTGCAACGCCACAGCCTTTCGCATACAATGGTGCTGTATGGCGTGCAGGAAAGGATGGATGCCATGAAATTTGCCAGCGATCCTTTTATGTTCACCGAATACTATGCCCCCCGCGGGCAGCAGCGGCTGATGGATCTGGGCAACGCCATTGCCTCCCAGCATCTCAAGCCCAGCGATCTGTGCATCGGCATTTTGGGCGAGGCGGGCAGCGGCAAATCCCTGATCGTCCGGGGCATGTTTCCCGGCCTGCAGCTGACCAACGACGACGAAGCGGTGTACATGCGGCCGCTCCCTTTGCTGGAGCATTACGAATCCGGCCGCTTCCGCAACCACACCTATCACATGGATATCCGCTTTGAAGTGGCTTTCACCCAGCCTTATCTGCTGGCCGAGGCGGCAAACGCCGCCATCCGTGCAGGCCGCCGGGTGGTGATCGAGCATTTCGAGCGGCTGGACGGCGTTTTGGGGCGCCATGCCGACCTGCTGGTGGGCATTGGGGAGGAAGTCATCGTGGCCCGGCCCAATCTGTTTGGTCCCCAGGCCCAAGACATTGCCAACCGGGTGCTGCGCTCCATTGATTTCCGCCGCAGGGTCCACACGGCCGAAGACATCGTGTGCAACATTCTAGATGTGGTCTACGGCATCCCCACCAGCACCCTGGTCCACGGCGACGTGCAGCGCGGCTTCATTCTGGAGTTTGAAGAAAAGCCGAACTTCGCCGTGGCCGATGTGGAACGGCTGGCCAAAGAGCAGATCGCCGCCGGTCTGGATGTGTGCTATTTGGATGAAGACCACATCCGCATCGGCAATGACCGCATCCACTGCACCGGCCCCCGCATCCATGTGGCCAACACAGCGGATATCCCCTTTTTTGCTATGGCGCCCGATTTCGTCTATAACCCCATCAACGACACATGGCTCGTGGTGGGCGTTGTGGATGGCCCGGAGCGCTTGGCTGATCTGTCCGGTATCAACAAATTTTAATCATACAAACGAGGTGCAATATGAAAACTCTTGTGCTGGGCGTAATTGGCGCCGATGTCCACGCAGTGGGCAACAAGATCTTGGAACACGCTTTTACCGAAGCCGGCTACAAAGTGGTCAATTTGGGCGTGATGGTCTCCCAGGATGAATTCATCAAGGCGGCCATCGAGACCAATGCCGACGCCATCATGGTCTCTTCCCTGTATGGCCAGGGTGAGCTGGATTGCCAGGGCATGCGGGAAAAGTGCATCGAAGCCGGCATCGGCGACATCCCCCTGTTCTGCGGCGGCAACCTGGTGGTGGGCAAGCACGACTTTGCCGAGACCGAGAAGATCTTCAAAGACATGGGGTTCAACTATGTGTATGCCCCCGGCACCATGCCGGATGTGACCATCGCCGACCTGCGCAAGGAATTGGGCGAATAAGAGAGGAGTCTGTTCCTTGGCTTACGCGCTATTCACCGATATCGGCAGCACCTTTACCAAAGTGACCTGCGCCGACTTGGAGGGCTGCCGCATTGTGGGCCGGGCCATGTCGCCCACCACCATCTTTACCGATGTGAACATCGGTTTCAACAAGGCGCTCGCACTGCTGGAAGAGCAGTGCGGCAAACACGAATACGACTTTATGCTGGCTTGCTCCAGCGCGGCCGGCGGCCTGAAGATGGTGGCCTGCGGCCTGGTGCCCGACCTGACCAGCGAAGCGGCCCGCCTGGCGTCCCTGAGCGCCGGCGCCAAAGTGCTGAAAGCTTACGCCTACAAAATGACGGAGAGCGAACAGCAGGAGCTGGAAGAGCTGAAACCGGATATCGTGATGCTCTCCGGCGGCACAGACGGCGGCAACAGCGAGACCATGCTGCACAATGCCCAAGTGCTGGCCGACTGCCCCATTCCCTTCCCCGTGATCATTGCGGGCAACAAGAGCGCGGCAGGCCAGGCGGCCAAGATCATCGAGGCCTCTGGCAAAGAGACCGTCATCTGCCCCAATGTGATGCCCGAGTTCGGCAAGCTGAACATCGAGCCTGCCCGTGAGGCGGTGCGGCGTGTCTTTTTGGAGCGCATCGTAGATGCCAAAGGCCTCCACGCCCTGGCTGAGCGGGTGGACGGGGACATCATCCCCACGCCGGCTGCTGTGCTGGATGCCATCACCCTGCTTTCCCGGGGCACCCGGAACGAAGCGGGCATTGGCAGCCTGATGGCCTTTGACATCGGCGGCGCCACCACCGACGTCTATTCGGTCACCGATGGCTGTCCGGTCTATCCGGGCGCTGTGCTCAAAGGGCTGCCCCATCCTTCGGCCAAGCGGTCGGTGGAAGGGGACCTGGGCATGCGCTGGAACGCCCGCACCATCGTTTCGCTGCTGGGCGACGAGCTGTTTTGCGACCTGGCCGGTGTGACGGAAAAAGAGCTCCACGACACATTGGATGTTTTTGATCAAACACCGGATATCCTGCCCCAGAACGAGGCCATGGAGCGCATCGACGTGCAGCTGGCCAAGCAGGCAGCCAAAAACGCCTGTGAGCGCCATGCCGGCTCTCTGGAAGTGGTGTTCACCCCCATCGGTGAACGGTATATGCAGAGCGGCAAGGACTTGAGCGACGTCAAATGGCTGATCGGCACCGGCGGCCCGGTGATCACCTCCAAAGACCCGGCCGCTATTTTGTCCGAAGCCGGCTACAGCGACCAGGAGCCCCTTTCCCTGCGGCCCCGCCACGCCAAGTGCCTGCTGGACCACAAATACATTTTGTCGGCCATGGGCCTGCTTTCCCAGCGGCTGCCCGATGTGGCCCTGAAGATCATGAAAAACGAATTGACTGAACTATAAAGTGAGGACAATGAAGATGAGCGATACATTGCATAAGATGTCAATGGACGAATTCCGCCGCCAGCGTGAAGAAGTGCTGGCTTCCTGGCCCACCGGCAAGGATGTCGACTTCCAGGAAGCGGTGGATTACCACAAATCCCTGCCCGATTCCAAGGTCTTCTCCAAAAAGCTGGAGATGGCTCGGAAGGAAAAGATCACCCTGATCCAGCCCCGCGCCGGTGTGCCTCTGATCGACAAGCACATCGAGCTGATGCAGTTCCTGGAAAAAGAGGGCCATGCGGACCTGCTGCCTACCACCATCGACAGCTATACCCGCCACAATCTGTACCACGACTGCGAAAAGGGCATCCAGGAATCCATCGCCCAGGGCAAAGACATGCTCAATGGCTTCCCGGCTGTCAACCACGGCGTGGCCAACTGCCGCCGGGTCACCGAGTCGGTCAGCGTGCCGATGCAGATCCGCCACGGCACCCCCGATGCCCGCCTGCTGACAGAGATCGCCTATGCCGGCGGCTTTACCTCCTATGAGGGCGGCGGCATCTCCTACAACGTGCCCTACGCCAAAGACCGCACCATCGATGAGACCATCCGCTACTGGAAGTACACCGACCGCCTGACCGGCCTGTATGAAGAAGCCGGCGTACAGATCGACCGGGAACCCTACGGCCCGCTGACCGGCACTCTGGTCCCCCCCTGCATCTCCCACGCTGTGGCTGTCATGGAGGCCCTGCTGGCCGCCGAGCAAGGCGTCAAGCACATCTCTGTGGGCTATGGCCAGTGCGGCAACCTTTACCAGGATATCGGCGCCATCTACGCGCTGGAAGAAGTGACCCGGGAGTATCTGGACCGCTTCGGTTTCACCGATGTGAGCATCTCCACGGTGTTCCACCAGTGGATGGGCGGCTTCCCCCAGGATGAAGCCCAGGCGTTCGCCGTCATCTCTTGGGGCGCTGCCACTGCTGTTTTGGCCGGCGCCACCAAAGTGATCGTCAAATCGCCCCACGAGGCTTTCGGCATCCCCACAAAAGAAGCCAACGCCGCCGGCCTGCGCGCCACCAAGCAGCTGGCCAACATGCTCTCCTGCCAGACCATGCACAACGGCCCCCGCGCCATGGCTGAAAAGCACATGATCTTGGCCGAGACCCGGGCGATCCTGGACAAGACGTTGGAACTGGGCGGCAATGACTTTGAGAAAGCCGCTGTGGCCGCTTTTGCCGCCGGCGTCATCGACGTGCCCTTCTCCCCCAGCAAATACAACCGCGGCGCGGTGCTGCCTGCCCGCGACAACGAAGGCGCGATCCGCTTCCTGAGCTTTGGCAACCTGCCCTTCAACGACGACATCAAGGGCACCCACATCGCCAAGCTGGAAGAGCGTGCCAAGTTTGAAAAGCGCCCCGCCAGCTTCCAGATGGTCATCGACGACGTATACGCCATCTCCGAGGGCAAGCTGGTCGGCCGCCCCAAGAAACAGTAAAAAGACGTTTTTTCGTGCACATACAACCATAGATCGATCTGTTATCGAGCAATTTTTTGGAAGGATGAGGACCCAATGAAAATTGAAAAAGTGATCTGTTCCAAAGGCCGCACCGGCTTCTTCTTCGATGACCAGAAGGCCATCAAGGCCGGCGCTAAGAACGACGGCGCCGCTTACATCGGCCAGCCTGTCACCCCCGGCTTTACCTCCATCCGCATGGCGGGCGAATCCATCAGCGTGCAGCTGGTGCTTTCGGACGGCCAGATCGCCTGGGGCGACTGCGCCGCTGTGCAGTATTCCGGCGCAGGCGGCCGCGACCCGCTGTTCCTGGCCGAAGATTTCATCCCCTATATCCAGGAAGTGGTGGCCCCCCACCTGATCGGCCGGGAACTGACCAGCTTTAAGGAGCTGGCCGGCGAGATCAACGACATGAAGGACCCGAAGACCGGCAAGCGCATCCACACTGCCATCCGCTACGGCGTGACCCAGGCCATTCTGGATGCCGTGGCCAAATCCAAGCACACCATCATGGCAGAAGTCATTGCCGAAGAATACAACTGCACCGTTTCCGACAAAGAGCTGCCCATCTTCACCCAGTCTGGCGACAACCGCTATGAGAACGCCGACAAAATGATCCTGAAGGGCGCCCAGGTGCTGCCCCACGCTCTGATCAACCATGTGGAGACCAAGCTGGGCAACAACGGCGAAAAACTGCTGGAGTATGTGAAGTGGCTCCATGACCGCATCATCGCCCTGCGCCCCAATGAGAGCTATCAGCCGGTGCTGCACATCGACGTGTACGGCACCATGGGCATCGCCTTCAACAACGATCTGGAGAAGATCGCCGACTATATGAAGACTTTGTGCGATGCCGCCGCTCCCTTCCATCTGCGCATCGAAGGCCCTGTGGATGTGGGCGACCGCATCAAGCAAATGGAGGCCCTGCGTGATCTGACCGCCATCTGCGACCGGAAGAACATCCCGGTGGAGATCGTGGCCGACGAGTGGTGCAACACCTTGGAAGACATCATCTACTTTGCCGACAACAAGGCGGGCCATATGATCCAGATCAAGACCCCCGACCTGGGCGGCATGAACGACATTGCCGAAGCTGTGCTGTACTGCAAGAAGAAGGGCATTGGCGCCTACCAGGGCGGCACCTGCAACGAGACAGACCGCAGCGCCCAAGTGTGCGTGCAGGTCGCTATGGCTACCCAGCCCGACCAGATCCTGGCCAAACCCGGCATGGGCGTGGACGAGGGCTACATGATCGTTTACAACGAGATGCAGCGCGTGCTGGCTTATGAAGCCGCTATGAAGAAATAAGCATTGCTTACTTGCAAAACGAGCCTGTGGATGCATTCCACAGGCTCGTTTTATCTTGTCTCCCTCCTCTTCCAGCGCCGGACCCCTGCCAGGATCCCGCCGTATGACAGCAGCAGGAAAAGGGCGGGGAAGATCCCCTTGGCAGCCCACAGGTAATCGGCCGGGGCATAGACCGGGTCCGGCAGGCAAAAGGGCAGCGTACAGAGCAAAAATCCCCCGGTGAAGGCCAGCAGGACCAAAGAGACTTGTTTGGCCCCGGGCAGCCGGTCCTGTCCCTTCCATTGCACCGCCAAAAGCAGGCTCCAGACCCATGCAGCTGCCTGTGCAACACCTTCCAGCCCATCGCAGATCTCCCGCAGGGCAAAATGGCGCTCTGCCATGGGCCGTCCCTCTGCCGCCAGATCCAAACCGTAGGGCATGGGAAAAACCAGGCTGGCTGCCAGCAGCAGGATGGAGTGGAGCAACACCAGGGCCAGCACTGCGGCAAAGCCGGCCCAGACCGTCTGGCGGAACCGGCGCTGCCTTTTCTGTGCCTCGCTGCATCCATATAAAATACCGGGAAGATCGGTTTGGTACAGGGCGGCCAGCTTGCCCAGCATTTCCAGATCGGGCCTGGTGCGCCCCGCTTCATAGCTGGAGATGGCTTGCCTGGTCAACCCCACCTGCCGGGCCACTTCTTCCTGGGTCATGCCCGCGATCTTGCGCAGTTCCTTCAGGTTTTGATGGATCGTCATAGTATCACCTCAAGGGGAAGGAAGCAGATTTCCTGCACCCGGTCAAGAAATGATCTGTTGCGCTCCCCATTTCGCCGGACACTGTTCATCCCCTTGTTCCCCATCTTCTCTATTCTTTCTATCCCTTTTGTATAATTTCTTTTAAATTATACATTTATTCCGTCTTTTATCCTTTTTATGCTGCCCTCTGCATGCAGTTTCCCCATTTCACTTGACTTTCACTGGACAAACAGATATATTTTAAACAAGAATACAGCACACCCTCTCCTTTTCTTTGCACAATTTATACGAATATGAATTTAAATTGTATGTGTTTCGAAACCGATGGAAGAAGGAGTGATCTGTGATGAAAAAAAGCAGTGAGATCCGCGCCAATGCCCGCTTCGACCTGTACCAAAACATGGGGGCCCTGTTCAAATTGTATGGTGTTTCCCTGCTGCTGACTGTGTTGATTTCATTTGTGCTGCAGCTGCTGGTGAACGCCCTATCGCTGCAGGAGGGCAGCCTGCTGGAAGAGCTTATTTCCTCTTTGAGCGCTTTTTTGGTGGCTTGGCTGCTGGCGCCGTACACCATCGGCGCAAACCGGCAGCTGTTGGAGATGGAGCAGGGCGGTACCCCTTCTTATCAAAAGGCTTGGGCCTGGTTCCGGCAAGGGGCGTGGAACCGCAATGCCTCCTCCCTGGTCTTCATCATCCAGGCTTGGGCGCTGGCCCTCACCCTTGCGTCCAAGCTATTTGACCTGTTTCTTTGGCCGCTGGTGTTTTCCGAGCCTTTTTCCTCCAATCTGCTGTTTCAGGATCTGTCCATCGCCAACGTGCTGTCCTTGCCCACCCTTGCCTCCTCGCTGGTCGCATCCAGGGGATCGCTGTTGTTGGGCCTGCTGCTCCAGCTTGCCGTGGCCATCCTGGTACAGCTTGTGCTCCTTCTGTTCCTCTTTGCCCCCTATCTTCAGGCCGCCGATCCCCTGCGTCCTCCCAAGGAGTGCCTGCGGGCCGGTATCGCCTTGGCCAAAGAACATTTTTGGCCCCTTGTGGGTATGTTTTTGGTGCTGAACATCCAAATGGTCGTCTTTTTGTTGGTGGTGCTCATTCCCTGCCTGCTGCTGGCCTTTTTGCCTGTCCTGGGCGTCTTTCTCTATCTGGCGGCCGGGATCGCTGCTGTGCTGTTCTGCCGAGCTTATTTGGATCTGAGCTATCTCTATTTTCTTCTGGCCCGTCTGGAAGAAAAGGAGCAGCCCCTCACCTTGTCGGATCTGGGCTGATCCTGTGTTTTTTCTTTGCAATTTGTGATCTTTCAGTTCTATATTTCTATTTGTATGGATATATTGTTTTCATCTGTATCAATCATCTGTGGCACTTAGGATCATCCCTTTGTGGGCCAACCCCCGCAGGGTGAAATAGAAGGAGGAAACGACAGCATGTACGATTGGTTGATTCAAAACAGCACCATTGTAGACGGCTCCGGCAAACCGCGCTACCAGGCGGATGTGGCCTTGGAGCAGGGCAAGATCGCAGCTATTGCGCCATCCATTTCAGCCGGCCTGGCACGCCAGGTGCTGGATGCCGCTGGCCTGGTCACCGCCCCTGGCTTTATCGACATCCATTCCCATTCCGACACCTATTTTCTCTTGGATGACCGGGCGGAATCCCGGATCTATCAAGGCGTCACCACCGAATTGGCGGGCCAATGCGGTTCCACCATCTACCCTTGCCCTGCCGACCACATGGAGCGGATCCGGCAGTTCGCCGGCGAGGAAGTGGCCGAATATGCCTCTGCATCCCTGGGTGCTTTTTTGGAAAAAGTGGCCCGCAACAACAAAAAAATGGGAACGAACCTGGCGCCTCTCATCGGTCACGGCGCCCTGCGCTGCGGCGTGATGGGCTATGAGGACCGGAAGGCCACCCCAGCGGAAATGGAGCAGATGCGCAGCCTGCTGCAGCGGGATATGGAGAGCGGCGCCTGGGGCCTTTCTCTGGGCCTCGGCTATACGCCCGGCCTTTCTTCCGACCGGCCGGAGCTTTGTTCCCTGGGTGAGATCGTGGCCCGCTACGACGGCCTGGTGACTTCCCACATGCGGGACCAGGGCTTGGGCACCCCCATATCTTTGGATGAGATGTATGAGATCTACCGGCGCAGCGGCGCCCGCATCCACATCGCCCACTTCAAGGCCAGCGGCCGCAAAGCCTGGGGCAAGGCGCCGGAATTCGCCGCCAACCTCCACGCAGCCCAGCAGGCGGGCATCCCGGTGACGGCGGATGTTTACCCCTATTGTGCCGCTTCCTCCGGCATCACCAATTCCTTCCCCAAGTGGACCATCCAAGGCGGTACCGGCCGGGCGGTGGCAATGCTCCAAGACCCCTCTCAACGGGGCGTCATCATCGAACAGCTGGAACAGGCCTTTGATACACCAGAAGCCGGGAAGGCTCTTTATGTGGTCACGACTGGCGGCCTGTACCCGCCGGCCGACGGCAAAGACATCTGGCAGCTCAGCCAGGAATTGGGGCTGAGCATGGCGGAGACCATTGCCAAAGTGACGGTGGAGACCAAGGCTTCTGCCACCTGCATCTCTTTTGCCATGTGCGAAGAAGATGTGGACCACATGCTTTCCCAATCCGATTTTGCCATTGGCAGCGATGGCATTTCCCTCCCCCTGTCGCCCAGCGAGAACAAGGGCAAGCCCCATCCCCGCAACTACGGCACTTTCCCCCGCTTTTTGCGGCTGGCCCGTGAAAAGGGGTTCTGCGACCTAGAAACCGCTGTACACCGCATCACAGGCCTTTCTGCAAGCTATATCGGCCTGCCGGACCGCGGCCTGGTGCAACCGGGCTATGTGGCGGACCTGACCCTTTTTGACCCGCAGACCGTTGCCGATCGCGCCACTTACGAAGATCCTTTCCAGAAGCCAGAAGGGATCTGCCATGTCTTCATGGCCGGCCAGCCCGCTTTGCTCCATGGCCGGCAGACGGAACACCGTTTGGGCCAGTTCTTGCTCAAACGCTGACTCCTTCTAAGATCAAACAGGGGCCGCCCACGTGGGCAGCCCCTGTTTTTATTTGTGTTTTTTCCCAGTGTAGATACACATGAGCATACAGATCACAGCAGCCCATGCCCAAAATCGATGCTGCTTCATACTTTCCCCTTTTCTGCAGGGCGGCAAAGACCGCCCACGCTGTTCTTCCATGTTTTTCCTGTTTCCAAAACCGGGCTGTCCTTCCCCGTGGGCAAATAGGGCCGCATACTGCCGGCACTGATGGCCATGGTGGATGTATTGTGCAGCAAAGCCGTTGTGGAAGGCGGCAACCAGCCTGCAATACCCAAGACCAGAAGCGCGCTGTTGAATCCCAAAATCAGCCGGTAATTCTGGCGAATGCGGCACAGCATCCTCTGGGAAAGCAAGCGCAGCGCCGCCAGCTCCCGCAAGTCGGAAGAGAGCAGTGTGATATCTGCCACTTCCCGTGCCAGATCCGAAGCATCTTTCATCGCCACAGATACATCGGCTGCAGCCAATGCGGGGGAGTCATTGATGCCATCGCCCACCATAATTACTTTGTGTCCGCCGGCCCGGTAAGCCTCCACCAATGCGGACTTATCTGCCGGCAATACCTGGGCCCGGTATTCGTCAATGCCCAGCTGCCGGCATACGGCTCGGGCGGCTGCTTCCTGGTCTCCTGTAAGCATCACTACACGGTGGATGCCCAGCTGCCGCAAGGCAGCGATCGCCTTTTTGGCCTCTGGCCGGGGCGGGTCGCTGATGAACAGGGCCGCTGCCAGCCGGTCCCCCAGGGCCAAATACAAGATGGAACGTCCCTTGGCCTGCTGCTCGATCTGCTGGAGCTGATCTTGTGTGCACGTCACCCCTTCATCTTCAAAAATGAAATGATGACTGCCGATCAACGCCCGCTGGCCGTGGAGCGCAGTGGCTACGCCGTGGGCTACCACATATTCCACAGCGGCATGTTCTTCCTCGTGATATAAGCCCTTTTCCTGAGCTGCCCGAGTCACTGCCCGTGCCATGCTGTGGGGAAAGTGCTCTTCGATACACGCGGCGACGCGCAGCATTTCATCGGCTCCCTTGCCTGTAAAGTCCAGCACTTCTTCTACCCGAGGACAAGCGGCTGTCAACGTTCCGGTTTTGTCAAATACAATCGTGTCCGCTTCGGCAAAAGCCTCTAAATACTTGCCCCCCTTTACCATGATGCGGCGGCTGGAAGCCTCCCGCATGGCCGATATGATGGAGATGGGGGTAGACAATTTAATGGCGCAGGAATAGTCCACCATCAGTACCGACAAGGCTTTGGTCAAGTTGCGCGTCGCAGCCCCTATCAAAAGGGCCCCTAAAAAGCTGAAGGGTACGATGGCGTCGGCCAGATGTTCCGCTTTGCTTTGGGCTCCTGCTTTGAGGGCTTCTGACGATTCGATCAGGTCGACTATTTGTTGGATGCGGCTTTGTTCCGCCAAGGCAGTCACTCGGATGGTAAGACATCCTTCTTCCAGCACGGTTCCCGCATAGACGGCACGCCCTTCCAGCTTGTGTACCGGCATGGATTCGCCTGTCATAGAGGATTCATTGACCATGGCATCCCCAGCTGTCACCATACCATCCACAGGAATCAGAGAGCCGGCGCGCACCCGGATGCAATCGCCTACTTGAAGCTGGTTCATAGGCAGGGAGCATTCATTGCCGCCATCGTCTACCAACCACACTGTATCCACATGGATAGTAAGGCTCTGGGTCAGCGCCGTACGGGCCCGCTGACGGGTATATTCCTCCAGAACGCCGGAAAGGTTCAGCAAGAACATCACCGAGCTGGCGGTCTTCCACTGGTTTTGAACCAAAGCTGCGCCAACGGAGGCGGCATCCAGCACGGCTACTTCCAGCTTACCCCGGCACAAGCACTGTACACCTGCCCGCCAATACCCCAGGGCACGCCATAAGGTGTAGGCCATACGCATAGGAGAGGGCAACAGTTTGCGCAAAAAATGGCCAGCTGCCAATTTTATTACCTGGCCTCTAAAATGATCGTCGATCTGACGCAATTTGTCCCCATCCCGGGGATCGGCCACCGGCAGATCCTGTGGCCGAAGGGCCGATAGGGCCTGCAAAGCCCAAGCCCTTCCACTGCCTTCGTACAGCACCAGCACACTGCCGTTGACAGCACAAGTGTTCACCTCTCTGATGCCTTGGTAAGTCAGCAGCTGAGCCGCAATACCGTATCCCTGTTCAGGCGTAAAGGCATTGGGGCCATACCGCACACGCAGCCGGCCAGGCTGGTCGTATACAATCTTATATTGCATTCTTTTTCAGCCGCCTTGCTTCATTCTACAGCCGTTTCCCCAGCCGCTTCCTCCGCTTGTGCCTTTGCTTTGGCCTCATGGCACAGGTCTTGCGCATCTTCTTTCATATTTTGCAGCGCCACTTGGGCGTCTTGTTGCAGCTTCATCCCTTTGGCCATGCCAGCGACGCATAGCTGGCGGGCTTTCTGGCTCTTCAATACTTTATATCCTACAACCGCTGCAGCTGCTCCACCTACAAAGCACAAAAATTTGGGGTTTTTACAGCGTTCAAACATCATTTTAAATTCATCCTTTCTAATTTCCTCACAAACTTGTTGGAACCAACTGCATAGTTTTCCGGAAAACCGCTCAGTTAGCTTTAGCTAACACTCTTATTTTATTGTATCCACTGCCATTTGTCAACGGCCTATTATCCCAAATTCCTCTCTTCTCTGCTTTTCGCCCTATTTTGCTTCAAAGAAAAAGCCCCGTTCAGTGATATGAACAGCCCCAGATTATACGGACAGGACAAAAAAGCCCCTGGTAGGAAATATTGAGTTTAGTAGGAGAGGCGTCGCGCCAGCGGCGCCTCTCCAGTCT
>CAJFRA010000030.1:18129-56322 GCA_904419295.1 Candidatus Pseudobutyricicoccus lothianensis | reverse complement strand
TGAAGGGCTTGCCGCCTGCTCTTCACAGACAACAAGCCCTTTCAGCCGCTTGAATAATTCCGCGTCTACATTATTGTCTAACTTTTTGGGGTCACTTCATTTTCCGGGGGCCTGCCAAAAGGTCTTATTTCACTTCCAGCGTCAGCACGTCGTTTTGCAGAGATACGGCATCCTGCTGTGTCAATGTGGAGAACATCTGGGCCGGTACCCACAGCGTGCCCGGTTCTTCCAGCTGGGGTGCGGCGCCCAGGGACTGGGGCGCGGACATGCCTACGGCATCCGTGCGGGCGGTGACATACTGATAGTTGTCTTCGTTTACCGTCACATTCATCTGGCCTTCGCCATTGTTCACGTTGGCGGTCTTGGTCTGCTGATCCCAGGTCACTTCATAGCCCAGGGCTTCGCTCACTGCCCGCAGGGGCACCATCACAACGCCGTCTTCCACCCGGGCCTGCTGCTGCAGTGCATTGCCCTCCACTTCGATGGCAACCGCTTGCTCCGGCTCATAGGGCAGCAGCGTCACCTGCTCGGCGCCGGCCTGGCCGGGCATGCTCATGGCCACCACATCATACCAGGCAAAGAAACGGGCGCCCAGGCGCAGGTCTTCATTGGTCACGATGTTTTTGGTAGCAAAGGGGGCAATGGGCGTATCCTTGCCCACAGTCACGATCATGGAACCGTTGTTCGTCAGTACACGCACTTCTCCCTCTGTGCTGGAAAGCACTTGCTCCACCTGGTGCAGATGGGCCGGGCTCCGCTCGCCCAGGTTGGCCACGATGGCCTCGGCATGGGTCTGGGGCGGCAGGCTGCGTGTCATGGCCTGGCTGTGGTACACATAGATCTCTGCGCCTTCCTTCAGCTGGCTGGCGTCATAGGGCTGACCTGTGGTGTTATCCAAAAACAAGGTCTCCTCGCTGATGTTCAGCACCAGCTCCATCGGGCTGCCGTTCTCCTCCGCTTCCACGGTGATCTGGGCCCGGCCCTCGCTCAGCAGCTGGGCAAAATCTTCCGGCACTTCCACAATGGTGGCTTTGGCGCCGATCAGGGGCAGGCTCTGCTGTTCCACTGCTTCCAGCACGCCATCCGTGGGGACCGACCCATCCTCTGCCGCAAAAGCAGGCAGTGTGCATCCGCTCAGCAAAGCTGCACCCAGCAGGGCCGCAGCGCTTCTCTTCCAATAGCTTCTCATACAGGATCCCTCCAATAGAAATGGATTGTTTTTTGGTTTCTGCCTATTAGACGCAAAGCCCACCAAAAGGTTCCCAGCTTTTCAAAAAAATTTTTCCTGCCGCCCCTGCCCCGCCGGCCTGGGCGACTGCAAAAGTTCCCCAGGCTGGACGGAGGTGTTTGCCTGTGTTAAAATGATGACGTATCAAAAAAGTGCAAAGGGAGTGATGCCGTGGCGGTGGATATGAAACAGATGATCGCCCAGACGCTGACCAAACGATTGGAACAAAAATCCGTGGATAAGATCACTGTGAAAGAATTGGTGGAGGCCTGCGGCATCAGCCGCCAGGCATTTTATTACCACTTTCAGGATATTATGGATGTGATCGAATGGATCACGTCCCAAGCGTTGGATGCATCGGTGGATGCCAGCCTGGCAGCACCCACGCCCCAGCAGGCCATCAAGACCGTGATCCTGTCTTTGCGGGAAAACGGCAAGCTGATCCAGCATCTGATGGCCTCCCAGCGCAGGCCGGAGATCGAGCGCTTACTGGTCCGCTCGGCCCGCCTCTATTTGGAAAAGGTCCTGCGGGCCAAAGCAGCCGGGCTGGCTGTCACGTCCAGCGATCTGGATGCCGCCATCCGCTTCCACTCCTATGGCCTGGTTGGGATGCTTGTCGAAACGCTGCCCAGCGCCATCGATGCCGATGCGCTTGCCGGCCAGCTGTGCCGCCTGCTCACTGGCGAGATCTGGGGCGGTGCGAGACCGGACTGATCTCCTGCTGTTTTTACCATAGCAAACGGGCGCCCATTGGAACATTTATAATAGAGCCGAACTGTATAGACAGATGCCGGAGCGTGTCAACCTTTTTGTCACGCCCCGGCATTTGTCTATACACAGGCCTCAAATTGGCAATGGCGCCGGCCGCCGGATTTTGTTATAACCAAAGCAGAACATTTGGCGAGAGCCATTTGAGGAGGTCGACCGATATGGAATGGAACCAAGGGATCTTTGCGTGCAAGCTCTGTGAGCTGGAGCAAGAATATGGCCGGCTGCAAAGCCGGATCCATCTCTTTCAACACAAGAACACCAAACAAGCCCAAAAAGAGTTAGACCGGCTGCAAGATGAATACCAAGAGCGCAAATGGCTGCTGCAGGAGCGGGTCCGGGCCAGCCGTTCCCCTTCGGTTGCCGCCCTGGCAAAAGCACAGGCGGAATATGAGCAGCAGGCGGAGCACATCTTAAAAGAAGAGCTGCCCGCCGAGATGGGCGGCCGCAACCAGAGCCCTGCGGCAGACCGTGCGGAAGCCGTGGCCCTCTATGCGGAATATGCCATGGATTTCGCCACCCAGGCCATGGGCCATGCGCTCATCGCCGCACTGTCTGCCATGGTGCTGCAGGACAAAGCGGAAGCCCAGGAAGGTGCTGGGCAACAGAAAGGAGAAGGAAAATGAACGAGGTCAAATCACCCAAAAAACCATTGATCTATTACTATGGCATCGTGCTGTTGGTTTTGATGGTTTTCAATTTTTTAGCCATGCCTTGGCTGGCCCAGCGCCAGATCCAGGCCGTCGATTACAACACATTCCTCACCATGCTGGAGGATGGCGATGTGGGCCAGATCCAGCTGCAAGAACAGGAGAACCGGCTGCTGTTTACCAACAAAGAGCAGACAGCGGTCTATAAGACCGCCTTGGTGGGCGACCCAGACCTGGTGGAGCGGGCTTTGGATGCCGGCGCCTCTTTGAGCGGCGAAGAGATCCAGCAAAGCGACCCCCTGCTCTCCTTTCTGCTGACTTGGGTGCTGCCCATCGTGATCTTCGTGGCCATCGGGCAGTATATGGCCAAGCGGATCATGAAAAACGCCGGCGGGCCCAATGCCATGACCTTTGGCAAATCCAGCGCCAAAGTGTATGTCAAATCCTCCGAGGGCATCAAGTTTTCCGATGTGGCCGGCGAAGATGAGGCGAAAGACAACTTAAAAGAGATCGTGGAATACCTCCACGACCCGAAAAAATACCAAGAGATCGGCGCTTCCATGCCCAAGGGCATCTTGCTGGTGGGCCCGCCGGGCACAGGCAAGACCATGCTGGCCAAAGCGGTGGCCGGCGAAGCCAATGTCCCCTTCTTTTCCATGTCCGGCTCTGAATTCGTGGAAATGTTCGTGGGCATGGGCGCTTCCAAAGTCCGCGACCTGTTCCGGCAGGCCAAGGAGAAGGCCCCCTGCATCGTCTTCATCGATGAGATCGACGCCATCGGCAAAAAGAGGGATGGGCAGCTGGGCGGCAACGATGAGCGGGAGCAGACCTTGAACCAGCTGCTCACCGAAATGGACGGTTTTGAAGGCAACACCGGCGTCATCATCCTGGCCGCCACCAACCGCCCCGAATCTCTCGACCCGGCCTTGACCCGCCCGGGCCGCTTTGACCGTCGCGTGCCGGTGGAGCTGCCCGACCTCAAGGGCCGGGAAGAGATCTTGAAAGTCCACGCCAAGAAGATCCGTGTGGATGAAAACGTGGATTTCAACAAAGTGGCCCGTATGGCTTCGGGCGCCAGCGGTGCAGAGCTGGCCAACATCGTCAACGAAGCGGCGCTGCGGGCGGTGCGCGATGGCCGCCGGTCCGCCAGCCAGGCCGATCTGGAAGAGAGCATCGAAGTGGTCATTGCCGGCTACCAAAAGAAAAACGCCATCCTCACCGATGAGGAAAAATGGACGGTGGCCTACCACGAGATCGGCCACGCCCTGGTGGCCGCCATGCAGAACCACTCTGCGCCGGTGCAGAAGATCACCATCATCCCCCGCACGTCCGGCGCTTTGGGCTACACCATGCAGGTGGAAGAGGGCAACCATTACCTGATGAGCCAAGCGGAATTGGAAAACAAGATCGCCACCCTCACCGGCGGCCGCGCCGCCGAAGAGCTGGTCTTCCACTCCGCCTCCACCGGCGCTTCCAACGATATCGAGCAGGCCACGAAATTGGCCCGGGCCATGATCGCCCGCTACGGCATGAGCAAAGATTTTGACATGGTGGCGCTGGAGACAGTGTCCAACCAATACCTGGGCGGCGACACTTCCCTGGCCTGCTCTGCCGAGACCGCGGCCGCCATCGACCGGCAAGTGATCTCCCTGGTCAAAGAACAGCACGCCAAAGCGCTGCAGATCTTGCAGGACAACCAAGAAAAGCTCCACGAACTTTCCAAATACCTCTATGAAAAAGAGACCATCACCGGCGAAGAGTTCATGGCGATCTTAAACCGCTGAGCCCACCTGGCCCCATTTCCCCAAACTGACCCCAGAGCAAAAGTCGGTCCAGATGCAAACACACAAAATAAGGCACGGCATAGGCCGTGCCTTTTCTATGGGGAGGAAAAGCCAAACCGGCATTTACATTTTTGAAACTGCCAGCAGAAATGCCGTCCAACGGTTTTGGGCGCCGCACGCCGCACGGCATACAGATGGCCCAAAGGCCGGGAATTGCGCAGGAGCGGCTTTGCCGGCCCCGAGCATGTGGATTCCAGAGGGCAGAGCGTGCCAAAGGCCGCCGGAGTACAAAAAGAAAGACACCTGCTAAAACAGGTGTCTTTTTATGGAGCGGATGACGAGGCTCGAACTCGCTACCTCCACCTTGGCAAGGTGGCGCTCTACCAGATGAGCTACATCCGCGACTGCCCTATTATAATAGCAAACCCTGGGGCAGTTGTCAACTCTTTTTTTCGTTTTGATTGATTTTTTATGCCAGGTTATAGACGTTGCTGTTGTATTCGTAGCCTTGCTGCTTGGCCTGCTCGTCGCTCATCAGCCCTGCCGTGCCCCGGGGGCCGCTGCCCAGTGGGTCGTATTGGTACCAAACGCCGTCGGCCTGTACCCGCAGCCAGACATAGCTGACCCCGCCGTTCGTGCCGGCGATGAGGGCACTGGTCATATCCAGCTGGTCCAGCAGCAATTTCGCCGCGTGGGCCAGGCCCGATTGGGCGGCTCTCTCCTCGGCCAGTGCACCATAGGCCGTATAGGTGTTTGTGCGGGGCTGGCGCCCCCCGGTTTCGATCACCGCTTTCATGGCCTGGTCGTCATATTGGACCTGCTGATGCAGATAATCCTCCACAAATTTCAGCTTTTCATAGGTAGTGCTGCCCTGGAACCCCTGGCAGATCTGCTGGGCCTTCTCTTGGGCCACTTGGCTCTGGGCTTCCAGCACGTCCCGGTTTTCCGTCCAGGTCAGGTTCACCTCCACGATCCGTTTCTCCCCTTGGGCCGGGTAAGAAGATATGTTCACCGAAGCCAGCCCATAGGCGTGCTCTGCCATGGAATACCAGCATTTCATCACCCGGTCATACAAGTCATCCGGCGAATCTTCCAGATTGGTCACTGAATAAAGGCCCTGGGTCCCATAGCCGGAAAGCAGGTCTGTCAAACGGTGCTCCAGCTCTTCCCGGGTGGGGGTCTCCCGCACGGCGGCGATCTCCTGGGGCTGCCTTTTGAATTGGATGGTGATGCCCAGTTCCCGGTACGACAGCACCTGGCTCTGGTCGAACTGCAAACTTTCCACCGCAAAGCAGCCCATGGGGTTTTCCGTGGTGATCTCCCGGGTGATGCGGTCCAGGTCCTCTTCCAGCGAACCGTCGTAATCCTGCACCCGGATGGTATCCACCTGCCGCCCGGCCGAGATCATGCTGAGCACCGCGCTTTGCAGGTCGTAGTAATTGCTGGCAGTGCTGCCGAATTCCCGGCCGGCCGTCTGCTCTTCGCTGGATGCGTGGGGCGTTTCACTGTAATATTCGCCGCTGTTTTGGCAGCCGCCGCTCAGGAGCAAAAGGACCATGGCGCACAGCGCTGTTTTCCGTGGGATCAACAGGACGCCCCCTTTCAAAATTCTTCGGCAAAGTGGTCTTTGAACCCTTCGCCATAAATATCGCTGGCATTGGATATGATCAGGAAGGCATTGCGGTCTTCCTCTTTGACGATGTCTTTGATCTTTGGGAAAAACTGCTTTTTGGCCACACACAGGATCACCCGCTTTTGTTTGCCCGTGTAGGCCCCTTCCCCGTAGACATAGGTGACGCCCAGTTCCAGTTCGGCCATGATGCGGGAGGCAATGGCCTGTTCCCGCTCAGAGACCACATAGACCATTTTGGCCGTATCACCGCCATACAGCACCAGATCGAACACGATGGCGAACAAGAGGATGGAGAGCAGCGCATACAGGCCGGTGTTCAGGTCGTGGAACACCAGGATGGAGGCGCTCACCACCACAAGGTCGGTGCAGAAAAACAGCTTGCCGGTCTCGACATGCTTGTACCGCAGCTTGAGCAGCCGGACGATGATATCGGTGCCGCCGGTGGTGGCGCCTGCCCGGAAGACGAAGGCCATGCCCGAAGCCAGCAAGATGGCGCCGAATACGGCGCCCAGCAGCAGGTCATCGGTCAGCGGCCCCACCAGAGCAAAGGCGTTGGTCAGCAGTGAAGAGACCACGGTGGCATAAATGGTGGAGATCAAAAAACGGAGCCCCAGCTTCCATACCCCCACGATCAGCAGAGGGATGTTGATGCACAGCATCACCGTGCCTGTGGGCAGGCCCAGCAGCCGGTTCAAAATGACGCTGATGCCCACCACGCCCCCTGGCGCCAGCTGGTTTGGGTCCAAAAACAAAGCCACGGCTGCGGCGTAGACCAAGCACCCAAAGGTGATGACCCCATATTTGCCCACGATCTGCACTGCATTGCGCCGGTTCATCGGCCTCTCCTCCTTTTGGCAAAGCCGCCCTATGGCTGCGCTCCGCCCGGATTTTCTTCTTCTTTTATCATACCTGCTGCCGCCGTGGAATGTCAAGGGAGGCGGCCTTATCCAAAGAGCAAAAGGGGCTGGATGCCAAAGCACCCGGCCCCTTTGCCGTCGCAATATCGAATGAGGAATAAGCTTGGTACAAATGCCCTGGGAATTTTATTCTTCCCAATAGCAGTTCTCAAAATACAGCGTGCCGCTGTCGCTCACTTCTACGCCGCCCAATTTGGCATTAAAAGCCCGCATGTCCATCGTCTGGCACAGAGGCGCTTGGGAGCAGATCTCGTTGAGCCGCAGGCACAGCTGCTCCAAAATGGCCACCCGCTCTTCTTCATCCAGCGTGACAGAAGCTTGGTCGATCAGCGCATCCACTTCCGGGTCGTTCAGACGGGTCTTGTTGGATGCATTGATGGACTCGGAGTGGAACACGCCCACCACATAGTTCAGCAGGTTGCTGGAATTGTAGCCGCCAATGGATGCCTCGTAATCCCCTTCCGCTGTAGATGACAGATAGGTGGCCAGGTCCATGCTTTCGATGGTAACTTCAATGCCGATCTCCTTCAGATTGGCCTGGATCACTTCGGCCGCCCGCTTCTTCTGGTCGTCGGAGCTGATGATGGAGAAGGTGATGGTGGACGGATCCACACCGGACTGCTCCAGATATTCCTGGGCCTTGGCCACATCGTAAACGTCTGCATTTTCTTCCGTAGCGCCTGCGAAGTTCATGGGGCACTGGGAGATAGCCGGCGTTGCCAGGCCATTGTAGGCCACTGTGACCAGGTCTTCCTTATTGATAGCGCTGTTGATGGCATGGCGCACATTCTGGTTTTGGAATTGGGGCTTCTCATTGTTCATCATCAGCCACAGCTCGCTGGTGGCCTCATACTGGATCAGTTCCATGTCCGGGTTTTCCTTCAAGCGGTCCGCATCCATGCCTTCCACTTCCACCACAAAGTCCACTTCCCCAGCTTCCAGGGCGATGGTGCGGCTGGAGCCTTCCGGGATGACTTTCCACGTCATCTTCTTGATGGCGGGAGCGCCTTTGAAGTAGTCTTCAAACGCTTCGAACACAATGCTGTCGCCCCGGTTCCACTCGACGAATTGATACGGGCCGGTGCCGATGGGTTCGGTATTGAAGTCGTGGCCCGCATCGATCAGCGCTTTGGGCACGATGGCGTTGCCATGGTGGCACAGGTTGTTGAGCAGCATAGCGTCCGGCCCATCGGTGGTGATCTGCACGGTGGTGTCATCCACGATGTCCACGCTGACGATGTCGTTGTTGTACAAGCTGACTTCGGGGAAGGTCTTGGCCCACTCCAGGGATGCTTTGACGTCTTCCACCGTCATTTCTGTGCCGTCGTGGAACTTGACGCCCTGCTTGATGGTGAAATTCCACTGGGTCTCGCTGACATTTTCATAGCTTTCCACCAGATCCGGCTCAGGCTCCAGGTCCATCCCCGTGCGGAACAGTGTGTTGTAGGTCAGCAGGTTCATATAAGAACCGGCCACCGCATTGTGCTCTGTGGGCGAAAGGGATGGCGTTTCGTTGGCCGTGGCAATGATGATATCATCTCTCTGTTCCCCTGTATCACTGCTGCCGCCGCTGCTTTGGCTGCAGCCAGCCAGCAAGCCTGTCGTCATCGCCAACGCCAGCACCAAACTGGCTGCGCGCGTTTTCCTCTTTTTCATGGTGTTCACCTCAATTGTTTTCTCCCGTCGGGGCCTGCCGCGGGCCCTGCCGCATTCACCCAACTGAATTTATGTTCAACATTTTAAACACCATAGGTTACGTTGTCAATAGTTACGAAATTATTAAAAACTGTTTCTTTTTCCTTTCTTTTCGTTCATCTTTTGTTCATTTCAAATAGAAATGACGCAATATTTTTAATTTCTTGTACGTTTATGTAAAATATTGAATTTTCTTTTTTGTGAAAATATACAAGAAATCAGCTGCAGTTGCTGCGGAAATTTACAACTTTCTTTGATTTATGACATTTGTTTTTCAAATTATTAAATTTTCATTTCACATTGCAGATGGATCGGGCAAAAAAAAGACCGGGCTGCTCATGCCCGGTCTTTTCCGGCGGCTCATCGCCGCACTTTATTTGATTATTCTTCCCAGAAGCACTTTTCAAAATACAGAGTGCCGCTGTCGCTCACTTCTACGCCGCCCAATTTGGCATCATAAGCACGCAAGGTGACAGCCTGCCACAGAGGGGCCTGGGTGCACAGCTCATTCAGCAGAGCAGACAGTTCTTCAAAGATCTTCACACGTTCTGCATCATCCAGAGTGACTTTGGCCTGATCGATCAGCGCATCCACTTCCGGGTTGTTCAGACGGGTCTTGTTGGAAGCATCGATAGAATCAGAATGGTATACGCCCACTACATAGCTCAACAAATCGCTGGAAGAATAGCCGCCGATAGCTGCCTCATAATCGCCTTCTGTTGTAGCTGATAGATATGTAGCCAAATCCATGCTCTCAATGGTCGCTTCAATACCGATCTCTTTCAGGTTGGACTGGATCACTTCAGCCGCGCGTTTTTTAGTGTCATCGGAACTGATAATAGAGAAACCAAGGGTGGAAGGATCTACACCAGAAGCATCCAGATATTCTTTCGCCTTTTCTACATCATAGACATCAGCGTTCTCCTCGGTGGAGCCTTCAAAGTTATAGGGGCACTGGGAGATGGCGGGTACTGCCAAACCATGGGGCACTGGGAGATGGCGGGTACTGCCAAACCATTGAACGCAACTGTGACGATATCGTCTTTGTTGATGGCGCTGTTGATGGCATGGCGCACGTTCTGATTTTGGAACTGGGGCCTCTCATTGTTCATCATCAACCAGGTTTCGTTTGTAGCGTTATAAGAAAGCACTTCCAGTTCTTCATTTTCCATCAAGCGGTCTGCATCCATAGCTTCCACTTCAACGATGAAATCGATCTCACCGGCTTCCAGGGCGATGGTACGGGAAGATCCTTCCGGAATGACCTTCCAAGTCATGTTCTTAATGGCGGGAGCTCCACCAAAATAATCTTCAAACGCTTCGAATACGACGCTGTCGCCCCGGTTCCACTCAACGAACTTATACGGGCCGGTGCCGATGGGCTCTGTGTTGAAGTCGTGGCCCGAATCGATCAGCGCTTTGGGCACGATGGCGTTGCCGTGGTGGCACAAGTTGTTCAACAGCATGGCATCGGGGCCCGGTGTGGTGATCTTGATGGTATCATCGTCCACGATATCCACACTGACGATGTCGCTGTTATACAAACTGACCTCGGGGAAAGTCTTGGCCCATTCCAGTGAAGCTTTGACATCCTCTACTGTCATCTCGGAACCGTCATGGAATTTGACACCTGTTTTAATGGTGAATTCCCATTCAGATTCGCTGACGTTCTGATAGTCTTCTACCAGATCGGGAACAGGGTTCATTTCCATATCGGATTTGAACAGGGTGTTATAGGTCAGCAGGTTCATGTAAGAACCGGCCACAGCGTTGTGCTCCGTAGGCGACAGAGACGGTGTCTCGTTGGCCGTGGCAATGACGATGCTGTCTTTGGCGCCGCCATCATCCGAATTGCCTCCGCCTCCGCCGCTGCTACTATTGCTACAGCCTGCCAGCACCCCTGCCGACATGGCCAGCACCAGCAACAAGCTGGCTGCACGTTTCTTTCCATTTCTCACGATGCATCACCTCATCATAATCTCGCCGACAAAGCCATTGCGGCTCCTTCGGCAATAATTTATAAATAATTTTAACTTTCTCATGCGAATCTGTCAAAAGTTACGAAAATGTGAAATCTACCATTTGTTTTTATTATCAAAATTTTCTTTTTACTATCATCGCAATCTTTCAAAATATTTTACTCATATTTTGCAATTCACCAAAAAATAAAATTTGCATATTCGCAAAATTGCACAAGTTTAAGCAGCTATTTTTTACTCCCTCTCTTTGACAAGCGCATTATTTATGAATAATTTATTTCATGGTTCATTACAAAAGAAAAAACACATGTCTCAAATCGCTGTATTGCTTTTAGAAGGCAGATTGAGTATAATGAGGTGATGCCCTGCCGGACGGGCGGGCACCGCTGTCTCATTGAAATTTTGGTACAGAGGATGTGGATGAATACAATGCGCATGCGCCGAAAGAAGAATCTGGTCCCTCGGATGGAAAAATGCGCGGCAGTGCATATAACAGAACCTCAGGCCCTGCGGGGCCGGTGGCAAGAACGCTTCGGTCGCCCGGCCCCCATCTGGCTGGAGATCGGCTGCGGCAAGGGCCGCTTTGTCATCACCATGGCCCAGCTGCACCCGGAACTCAATTTTGTGGCCGTGGAGCGGGACCCCAGCGCTTTGATCGGCGCCATGGAAACTGTGGTGCGGGAGGAGATCCCCAACCTTTTGTTCTGCAACTGTGACGCCGCTACCCTGGATACGGTGTTCGGCCCTGGGGAAGTCGACCGGCTGTTTTTGAACTTTTCCGACCCTTGGCCGCCGCGCAACCGTGCCAAACGCCGGTTGACCCACCACAATTTTTTGGCGGTATACGCCCGTTTTTTAAAGCCCGGCGCCCAGATCCAAATGAAAACGGACAACCAGAAGCTGTTCGAGTTTTCCCTCAACGAATTTGCCGATTTTGGCCTGCGCCTGTCTGAGATCACCTTTGACCTGCACAGTCAGCAGACCGAAAACATCATGACGGAATACGAAGAAAAATTCGCAGCCCAGGGCATGCCCATCTACCGCTGTGTGGCCACGATACCAGAGAATAGCTGCGGCCGCTGAACAAGAAGGGCGTTCCACTTTTTCGCCTTTGTCCCCCTCATCAGTCCTTCTGCAGGGCCAAGGCAACCGAACAGGCGGTTTTGTTCCCATCTGTTCGAATCTGTGGTATAATGATATATTGATTTTGCGGCCCTTTTCTCGCCGCTCCCCAAACGGCAACCGAAAAGCTGGCCATCCTGCCTTAGGGCAGGCCACGATCGTTTTGGCCCGTGCAAGATGTTCCCCAATGCTGGGAAGACCATAAGGAGAATGTACATGAAAAAAGCAAAAAAAGCGCTCCGCGTGACACTGATCGTCTTGATCTCCCTGGCGGTGTGGTGCGGCGCCTGTTTTGTGTGCTATGCCTACGGCATGCATCAAGAGGAGACCCGGCTGCGTGAAATGCTGGACCCCGCTTTGGCGGAAGGCGCCGATAGCACCAAGTGGATCACCGCAGTGGAAGAACCCATGACAGACGACGAATTGAAAGAGCACACCAAGACCCTGTTTGAAGATATGGAGTTCCAGATCAAGTGCTACCAGATGAAAGATGCAAACGGCGACCATATCACCTTTGAAGACGCGGTGGCCCAGGGCTATGTGCAAGGGCCTGCTGTGGAAGATATGACGGTCTACACCACCAGCGACCCGGAGCGTGGCTGGGAGCTGCGGGTCGTGGAGACCCCCATGGGCACGGTGACTTACCGGGCCAAAGATGAATTCGTCACCAGCATCACCCGGAATTATACCGCCGATTCCCCCAGCGATGGGCTGGTGGAGAGCAAAACAGAAGCGGCAGAACGGGCCCGGGCCTATTACAACTGGGGCCTGCCCTTCCCTACCAATTATGAGCTGCAAAGTGTGGAACAGCAGGCAGACGGCAATTGGCTGGCCACTTATTACCGCACCGTCAACCTGAAGGATCTGCCCAAGCTGCGTTCCAGTTGCCAGCAGGTCACCATCACCATATCCGCTGCCGATGGCGAAATGATCTCCGCCCAGTGCCTGGATCTGCTGTTGGTCCAGGTGGGCACCGACCAGCAGCCCATCGAAAAGGAGGATGCCGTGCAGGTGGCCGATGCAGTGCTGGCCCGCCAAGGCGTGGAAGGCTATGTGCTGCAGGATGCCGTCTACGCGGTGGTGGAGCCCAATTACCTGTATACCGTCAAAGAGGACGGCACCACCTATGACCCGGAGAGCCACCTTTCCCGCGCTGTTTGGAAACTGCACTATTTGCCTGCGGATATGAGCCAGCCCGGTTTTTATGAGGTGTATGTAGACGCCTATACCGGCCAGGAACTGGGCGGTTTTTACAACCAATACGGCGCATAAAGCGACTGGACTTCCCTGCCGCCCCTTGTGGGCGGCAGTTTTTTTGCCTTCCCCTTGCCCCCGCAGCTTTGCCTCATGATCCCATCCCCAGGGTGCCGGCAGGCTAAAACAAGGGCGGGGCACAGTGCCCCGCCCTTGTTTTGCCCTAGTCCCCAATGTGCTTTTGCAGCACTTCAATAAATTGGCTCATCTGGGGCGTCACATATTTCTTCCGGTGATAGACCAGTTGGCTCCACATCACGATCTGGTCGCACTCCGTATCCAAAATGACCAGTTGGCCCTGTTGGAGGTACTCGCGCACCACATATTCCGGCAAAAAGGAGATGCCCCGATTTTGCAGCAAAAACCGGGTGATCACATCGGTATTGCCCACTTCCCAGCAGGGGTGGAGCTCAAACCCCTTTTCGGCCAGCTGTTGTTCCATGGCATAGCGGTAGCTGATCCCCTTTTCCGTCAGATACAGCGGCTGTTCCAGCAGCCGTTCCAGGGCGATCTGCCGCTGCCCTGCCAGAGGAGAATGGCTGGACGCCACGAAAAAGATGTTTTCCGGCCGCTCGGACACTTTGATCCACTCGGGGAAATACATCTTTTGATCCAGGAAGTACAGCAGATCCACGTCGTTTTGCCGCAGCATCGCAAACAGGTCGGGCACCAAGGCGGTGTGGGTGCTCACCTCCACCCGGGGGCACAAATGGCAAAATTCCATCATCACCGGGGGCAAAATGCTGTTGACGAACGATTCGCATGTGCCAATGCGCAGCCTCCCCGATATGGCCCCCGGCTCTCGGACGATGTTTTCCGCCTGCCGGACGGCAGCCAAGATCTCCAGCGCATAGGGCAGCAAACGCTCTCCCGCCTGGGTCAGCTTTACTTGCTTGCCGATCCGCTCAAACAGCTGGGCGCCCAGTTCCCCTTCCAGCTGTTTGATCTGCATGGTAACCGCCGATTGGGAGTAGCCCAGCTGTTCCGCGGTCTTGGAGAAATTCTGCACTTCCGCGATCCGCGCAAACGTCACAAGGTTTCGGATCTCCATCCCATCACCCTTCAAAATTTTTGAATGTACTTATAAAATTCATGAATTTCACAGTTGTTTTGTTTTATGGTAGCATGGTATCAAACGATTCGTCAAGGAGTGGAACCCATGGACCCGAAAACACTGGAACAAAACAAAGAGATCGGCGCGCTGATGCAGGAATTCGTCGGACGCACCGTGGATTTTTACAACGATCTGCCCAGCCAGCCTGTCTGCCGCCCCGCTTCCCAAGAGGCGCTGGAGCGGCTGCAGCGCCAGCCCATCCCCGCTGCCGGAGATCGCCGCGCTGTGCCGCCAATACGGCCTCTGGATGCACGTGGACGGGGCTTTTGGCGCGTCGGCCCTGCTTTCTGAACAACACAAGAGGGATCTGGCCGGCATCGAGCTTTCCGACAGCTTGAGCTGGGACGCCCACAAATGGCTGCTACAGACCTATGGGTGCAGCATGGTCTTGGTGCGGGATCAATCCCTGCTGTCCCACAGCTTTGCTGCCCACCCCGAATACCTGAAAGACGCCGAGAGCGCAGCCGGCGCCGTGGAGTTCTGGGATCTGGGGCCAGAGCTGACCCGGCCGGCCAGGGCGCTGAAGCTGTGGCTCACCCTGCAGGTTTTGGGCAGCCAAGCCGTTGGCCGTGTGATCGACCACGGCTGTGCCATGGCGGAGCTGGCCGAACAGCGGCTCCGGTCCAACCCGGCCTGGCAGATCATCTGCCCCGCCCAGCTGGGCATCCTCAATTTCCGCTATGTGGCCGATGGCACGCTGCCCGACAGCCAGCTGGACCGGCTCAACCAAGCCATTGCCAAAGAGATCACTGACAGCGGCTTTGCCCAAGTCTTCACCACGGAGCTTTTGGGAAAAAAGGTCTTGCGCCTGTGCATCATCCACCCGGAGACCACCGAACAAGATGTGCTACAGACCATCCACCGGTTGGAACAGGCGCAAGCCATCGCTCCGGCCAACCGGTGACCTGCATGCACCCCGCAGCCACGGGAAACAAAAAACAGCAGCCATGCGCAGGCTGCTGTTTTTTTATTCTAGTTCTCTCAGGCGCTGGCCCCGCCGGCGATCAGAGATTTCCGCTTCCACCGGCCTGTCAGGTAATAGGCACCGGCCAAGAGCAGGCCCACAGTCCAGCCGATGGCGTAGCAATAGAACAGGTTATCCCGGCCGAAGTGATCCGCCAGCCAATACGCCGCCGGCAGACGTACCAGCCAGAGGGAGAGCAGGGTGGACACCATGGGCACCACGGTCTCGCCTGCCCCGCGCATGACGGCGTTGAGCAGCGACAAGAAGGAAAAAATGAAATAAAAAGGCATCACCCGGTTCAGGTAGGCACAGCCTGCCTCGATCACAGCCAGGTCTTGGCTGAACATCCGCATACACACGCCGCCCAGAGGGATCAGCACCAGCGCCATTACCACATTGACGCCGGCAGACATGGCGGTGCCTGCCAGCAGGCCCCGGTTCACCCGCTCCATTTTGCCCGCGCCGATGTTCTGGCCCACATAGGTCGTCATGGCGATGGAAAAGCTCTGCACAGGCATAAAGCTAAAGGTATCCAGCTTGTTGGCCCCTTGGAACCCGGCGATGAAGGCGGTGTCATAGCGGTTGATCAAGGTCTGCAGCACCATGATGCCCACAGAGAACAGCGCCTGCTGGATGCCCGAAGGAATGCCCAGCTTCATCGCTTGGGCAAACAGGCGCCGGTCAAAGTTTTTCCGAAAGGGATGGATGTGCAGATCGGGGTAGTGCTTATTGATGTACAGAATGCCAAAGACCCAGGAGCAGAACTGGGCGATGATCGTGGCAAAGGCTGCGCCGAACACGCCCCAATGGAACACCGCCACGAACAAAAGGTCCAGCACGACATTCATACCGCAGGCAATGGAAAGGAACAGCAAAGGGGTCTTGCTGTTGCCCAGCCCCTGCAGGATGCCGGCATTCACATTGTATCCTAAGTTGCCCACCACGCCGGCAAAGACCACCATGACATAGGTGCGGGCCATGCCAAAGGCGTCTTCCGGCACATTCATCAGCCGCAGCAGCGGCCCGGCCAGCAGGATGCCGGCCACCGTCAGCGGGATGGCGCCGATCATCATGGCATTGTAGATGGTGCCGATGGTCTTTTTCATCCGCTCCCGGTCCCCAGCGCCGTAATACTGGGAGATCATTACTGTGGCGCCGGTGCTCATGCCCATGAACAGGGAGACCAGCATGAAGATCACCGGGAAGCCTGTTCCCACCGCCGCCAGAGCCGCGTCGCCTACAAAGTTGCCCACGACGATGCTATCCACCATGTTGTAAAACTGCTGCAGCACATTGCCGGCCAGCAGCGGCAGTGCAAACAGGCAGATCAGCTTGGCCGGGCTGCCTTTGGTCATGTCGGTGGACACTTGTTTTTTCACTTTTTCCAAATCGTTTCCTCCTCTTTCCTTCCAACCGGAGAGCCGGGCCCCACAGCCCGGCAAAAGCTGCCGCAGGCAGCTTTCTCCGCACACACTCTCCTGCCCATTATACCGAAAAGCCGCCGGGCAGACAAGGGGCATCCCCTTGCCTGCCCGACAAAAAATGCCGGCCCCTTTCAAACAAGGAGCCGGCGGGAGCAGACAGGCAGCAAAAGCCTTTCCCATCGGTTTTATTCTGCACCAGTCAGGTCAATGACCATCTGCTTGTATTCCAGGGGCTTATATCCCCGGCGCAGGTACAGCCGCACGGCGGCCTGGTTCTCTTCCGTCACTTCCAAACGCAGGCGGGCTGCCTGGGGAAAGCTCTGGCGGGCAAATTCCAAGGCTTGGCTGCCCAGCCCCTTGCCGCGGCACCCTTCATCCAAATAGATCTCTTCCACCAGCACCACAAGGCCACCCACTTCGGCGGAAAAGGTGAAAGACAAGATCATGTAGCCGGCCGGACGGCCTTGGTCTTCGATGATGTAGCCGCGGATATACGGCCCTTCTTTCATCATCTCTTCAAAGCTCTTGACAAACACTGCTTCGGGCACTGCGTGCAGCACGGCTTCGCTGTTGTAAAAAGCGTGGGCCATCTGCAGATAGGTCGCCCGGTCTTCCGGTTTCATCTCGCGGATCATTGGTTGGTAACACTCCTTTTCTGCCCATAAGGGCTGTTGCAGCCCAGTATAGCAGAAATTGCTCCGGGATGCAATGGATCTATTCCTCCTCCCGCTGTGCCGCTTGCCGCCACCGTTTGCCCCCAAAGCGGGCCGTCCCTGCGGCTGCCAGCCACACAACGCCCAACAGCTGCACGTTCCAAATGCCGGCCGGCTGGTCTTCTGCCTGGTCTGTCTGGCCTTGCCCCTCCCAGGTGTAGCTTGCCAACACGTCTTCCCGTTCCAGCCATTCCAGCCGCATGGCGGCGTATTCTGCCAGCGCGTCTTGGCCGGTGGCCAGCTGTTCCAGCAGGGCCCTGTGCTGCTGTGTCTCCATGGGCAGGTGCAGCGCCAGCGAACCGCGGAGATAGGCGCTTTGGCTGCTGTCCATCATCATGGAATACAACCGGCTGTCTGCCCCCCGCCCATCCTGCTCCACCAGTTGGATCAGGGCAGCCCGGTAACTCTCCTCATTTTCGCCGTTCAAGATCTCGTCGGCCAGCTCTTCTGGCTGGAATTCCCCCAGCCGCTGGGCCAGGGCCGCCGTCCACGGCACCAAGATCCCTTCGTCGCCGCTCTGCTCCCCCTGGCCTGCCAAGGCAAAAGCCCGTTTGGTGTCTGCCAGCAGCTCTTCTTTGGAAAGATCCAGCAGCTGGGTGTAAACGCTCTGCACGTCCAGCTCTTCCTCTTGCAGCAGCTGGTCGGAAGGCGCTGCCCAGGCCGTGCCGGCCATGCTCACCGCCAGCAGGCACGCTGCCAGCCATCGCATGTATTTCATCGGTTCCATCCCCTTTCCGGTGTTTGTCGCTCGTACCGCTATTATACCGGCTGCGGCCCCGATGTGCAACCGCCGGCCCATTGGTTGACAATATAGACCAAATATGTTATGCTTGGTTTACATCGTAGACCAAGTAGGAGGTGATCCCCTATGGCAACTTTGCTGACGGGCAGTGAGTGGAATGTGATGGAATGTCTTTGGGACCAGGCTCCCCGCACGGTGACAGAGCTGGCCAAAGAGCTGGAGCGCCGGGTGGGCTGGGCCAAAAGCACCACTTTGACCACGGTGCGCCGGATGGAGCACAAAGGGCTGGTGCGCTATGAACAGCAGGGGCGGGCCAAGCAGTATTTTCCCACCATCCCACGGGAACAGGCGGCCATGGAGCAGACCCGGCATTTTTTGCAAAAGGTCTACCAAGGCAGCGTGGGGCAGATGGTCAGCAGCCTGCTGGAGCACAAGGCGTTGTCGCCGCAGCAGATCCAAGAGCTGAGCCGTCTGTTGGAACAAGCGGAACAGGAGGCGGGGCCCCATGCTTAACTGGTTTTTCTCCTCTTCTCTTTTGCTGGCGGCCACCTTGGCCCTGCGGGCCCTCTTCCACCGTCGGCTGGACCCCCGCTGGACCTATGCACTCTGGCTGCCTGCCGCCCTGCGTCTGTTGTGCCCGGTGGCACTGTTCCGCCGCCCGGCGATCCCGCTTAATTGGGTAAGTGGCGCTGGCTGGCCAGCGGCCGGGCTCCAGGGCACGGCCGGCGGTTCTTTTCCCTGGCTGACCGCCCTGTGGCTGCTGGGGGTCCTTGTCACAGCAGCGGTCCTCCTCTTTTCCAACCTGCATTTTGCCCGCAGGCTGAGGCGCATCCGGCAGCCGGTGGATCTCACCCAGCGTCCGCCGGTGTATCAAGCGGCGCTGCCCTCCCCCTGCCTGTTCGGGCTGCTGCGGCCCGCCATCTACTGCACGCCCCATCTGGGGGAGCTGGCCCCCTATGTGCTGGCCCACGAGCGGGCCCATTACCGCCAGGGGGACCACCTGTGGTGCCTGGTGCGCTGCCTGTGTCTGGCCCTCCACTGGTTCAACCCGTTGGTCTGGTTTGCGGCCCGGTTCTCCCGGGAGGATGGAGAGCTGAGCTGTGATGCCCGGGCCTTGGACCAGTTGGACCCAGAACAGCGCCTGGCCTACGGCCGCGCATTGCTGGCTTTTGGCAGCGCATCCGCCGGCCGGCAGCCATCCCTCCCCTTCCGCGGCGCCAAGCCTCTGCTGAGCCGCCGCCTGCAGACCATTGCCCACCGGCCCGTGGTCCTGCGCTCTGCCGGCCTGGCTGCCGCCTGCTTGATGGCTGTGGCCGGCCTGCTCGCTTTCACCGCCCCGTCTCCCACCGCCCGCTCCCCCCAGGAGGCCTTGGATGCCTTGGACCGCTCCATCCATGTGACACAGGATGCCCTGACGTTTACCATTCCCCAAGGCCTTGAGCCCACCGATTGGCAGATCACCATAGCAGGCCGCCGGGTGGAAACAGATGGTTTCAGCCACAGCGTCCACATTGCCCATGGAGAAAAGCCCGGAGGCTGGCTGCCCGGCACCTACAGCATCCCCTTGGACAGCGGGTATACCGATCTGCTGTTCCAGGCCGTGTTGCAGACGGAAGAAGGCCCCCTTGTGCTGGAACGCACCTTGCTTTGACAGGCGCCGAAAACCTCGATCTCACCGCCTGCTCATTTGCACCAAACGGCAAAAAGCGCCCGACCGGGCGCTTTTTTTTATTCTTCGATCTGTTCCAGCAATCCCAACAGGGTCTCCGCCTGATAATCCGCCGTGCTTGGCTGCAGCCGGTGCACCAAAGCCGCATCCAGCCCTGCCCCTTGGGCCCCCTGGATATCGGCCACCGGGTTGTCGCCCACCATCAGGCAGCGGGCCCCCGGCCCGGCCAGCGCCATCCCGTGGGCAAAGATCTCCGGCCGCGGTTTATCCCAGCCGATCTGGCCGGAGACCACCATGCCATCCAGCCAGGGCGTCAAAGCCAGCTGCTCCACGATCTGCTCCAGCTCCGGGTAGTTGTTGGAAAGCAGGATGTTCCGCACCCCCTGGGCCCGGCAGAGCTGCAAAGCCGGTATGGTGTCATCGAACAGATGGTATTTTTCCACCTGCAGGATCTGCTGCCGCAGGCCGGCTGCTGCCCGGCAGGCCAAGTCTTCCCCAATGCCGGCGCGGCAATAAGCGGCGCAGAACTGCTGTTCCACATAATCCCACCAAGCCTGGCCCTGCAGCGGCCGGTATTCCGGATCCGGTACATCCCAAGGGTAGATATTGCGTGTAAAGGGGCGCAGCTGTTCATAGTCCAGCTCTCCTCCCGCTTGGCGCAGTGCATCCAGGGCCCCTCTGGTCCACAGCGAATGGGAGTAGACAAGCGTCCCATCAAAATCCCAAAAAACCACATCGTATTTCATGGCGTCCCTCCTGCCTTTCCTTTGTCCTGCTCTGTTGCCAGGCACCAGTATACCATGGGCCCCTGGGGCAGCGCAAGCGGCCGCCCATCCCCTTGTCTCCCTCGTGCGGATCGGGGCGCCGGCTGCCAAAAGGCGTCCTCCCTTCTCCATGGGCCCGGCCCCTGGCCCGGGGAAACTTTTCTGTTTTGCGAAATATTTCGCCATCCAGAAACATTTTTGTCCCATTCCTGGTTACAATGAGGAAGTAGTTTCATAAGATAATGCGTTAATAAGATAGGAGGTAGAGCCTTTGCAGAAGATCCGCCCAGATCTGGACATTGGGCACAACATCCAGCGCCTGCGCCGGGCGCAATCGCTGACGCAGGATCAAGTGGTGGCAAAAATGAACTTGCAGGGGCTGCCGATCTCCAAAAGTTCCTATGCGAAGATCGAAACCAACCGCATGAACATCCGCATCAGCGAGCTGGCGGCGCTCCGCTGCATCTTCCTCTGTGAATATGGCGATTTCTTTCAGGGCCTTCCCTGATCTGGCCGCCTTCTTTCAAAGACCATATTTTCTTTTCTGTTCTCCGTCCTGCTTTGCCGCCTGCGGCACAGGATGGATTTTTTTGCACCGCGGTTCGCCCGCCGGGCCGATCCGTTCCCTCCAAAACAGCACGGCCCCCTGATGCAGCCTGTTTTTCTGCATCAGGGGGCTTTTTTGTCTGCATTTTTCAGGGCGTCCGTGTTCGCCCTGCCTTTATTCGCCTAAAAACAGCTGATTTCCCTGGCGCACTTGCTCCAGCGGCCCCAGTTTCTGCTGGAGCGCTGCCTGGACCGGTTGGGGCAGGCTGCGTGCGTTTTGAGAGCACAGATGAACGCAGCGCATGCACAAAAAGCACCGGCTGGCATCGGTCTTGCCGGGGTCCTGGGCGGAAATGGCTTGATTCGGGCACTGCCGGGCGCACAAGCCGCACCGGTTGCAATCCCGGCTGACCTGCGGCACTGCCTCCATGGGGCTCCACTCTTTGTAGGGACGCTGCCCGGGCACAGAAGGCTCTGCCCATTCCCCTTCCAGCTTGCGCAGGATCCGGCCGGCAAACTGGTGGAGCTGTTCCAAATCTTGGCCGTCGGGCCGCCCGTGGGCCACCGATGGCACCATGGAGTGTTCGGCCACCAGCGCAGCGGAAGCCGCCACCCGGAATCCCTGGGCCTTCACACAGTCGTTCAGCTCCAGCAGGGCGTCTTCAAAGGCCCGGTTGCCGTAGACGACCGCCGTGACCGCCAAAGTGTCCTTGCCGCAAAATGGCGCCAAGCGCTCCACCATCAGCGATGGCAGGCGGCCCCCATAGACCGGCCCTGCCACCAGCACCGCCTCCTCCGGCTGCCAGGTGCGGCCTTCCAAGCCAGGCTGGCACAGGTCCACGATCTCGGTATCGTAGGCCAAGGCTTGGGCCAGCTCCATCGCGGCCCGGCGGGTGCCGCCGGCCGGGCTGAACAGCAGCACCGAAATCCGATCTAACATGTTTCCTCCTCCTTCTCTCTGCCGGCGCAGACCGTCTTGCTGCGCCCTTCTCTCTCCTTACAGCTCCAACAGATCCTGGGCCAAGGCCTGGGCGTCCTCCAGTTTTGTGGCCCAGCTGGTGCAGAACCGGATGGCAGAATGGCTGTCATCCACTTTGCCGAAATGGGCAAAGGCGTATTTTTTTGCCAAAGCAGGCAGTTTTTCATCGGGCAAAATGGGGAATTGCTGGTTGGTGGGTGACGGGCACAGGAAGGGATATCCCTTCTGCTGGCAAGCCTGCCGGATCACAGCCGCCGCTTCGTTGGCATGGCGGCCCATCTCATAGTACAGCCCGTTTTCAAACAGGGCTTCGAATTGCACGCCCAACAGACGGCCTTTGGCCAGCATGCCGCCCCGCTGCTTGATGAGGTAGCGGAAATCGGGTTTCAGCTCCGGGTGGAGGATGACCACGGCTTCGCCAAACAGGGTCCCCACTTTGGTGCCGCCGATGTAGAACACATCGCACAGTGCCGCCACGTCGGCCATGGTCACATCGGTCCCCGGCGCCGTCAGGCCATAGCCCAGGCGTGCGCCATCCAAAAACAGGTACAGCCCCTTTTGCCGGCAGACCTGGTGCAGTGCCTCCAGCTCCTCTTTTGTGTACAATGTGCCCACTTCGGTGGGGTGGGAAATGTAGACCATTTTGGGCTGCACCATATGCTCCTGGGTCTCGTCGTTGAAGTGGTCTTCCACCACCTGGCGCACCTGCTCCGCCGTCAGCTTGCCATCCTGGCAGGGCTGGGCCAGCACTTTGTGGCCTGTGGCTTCAATGGCTCCGCTCTCGTGCACGTTCACATGGCCGCTCTGGGCTGCGATGACGCCTTGGTGGGGGCGCAGGGCCGCGGCGATCACCGTCAGGTTCGCCTGGGTACCGCCCACCAAAAAGTGGACGTCTGCATCGGGCCGGCCGCACTCGCTGCGGATCAGCTCTGCCGCATGGGCGCAATGGGGGTCTTCCCCATAGCCCGCCGTCTGCTCCATGTTGGTCTCCACCAGGCGCTGGAGCACTTGGGGGTGAGCCCCTTCGGAATAGTCGCAGTTGAATCGGATCATTCTCATTACTCCTTTTTCGAGGAGGCGGGCATATCCGCCAACGGCTGGAAATGCTTCCTCCAGTAATATTGCAGATTGTTGTAATCGCCTACCAGGTCCATCTCTTCGGGCTCCAGCGCAAAGATCAGTTCGCCATCCACTTCGTACAGGCCCGAGGCGTGCAGCACAGGGACCCGCTCTTTCAGTTCCTGTGTGGCCTGCATAAAAGCCGGCCCTTGCCAACCGCACTCTTCAAATACTTGGGCCATGAGAAAATAGGGGCCGATCTCCGGCCCTTCGCCGGAAAAGTCCTGGCCCAGGGCTTCTTTGGCGGCATCATTGGCCCAGATCAGGTACCGGGTGGAATAGTAGTTGTAGAACCCTTCTTCGGTGGAAAGATCCAAGTTGATGCCCAGGTCGGCATAGACAGAGCTGTCGTCTCCCAGCCAAGGCTTGTGATCGCCAAACAGCACGATGACCGTGGGGTCATCGCTTTGGCGGAAATAGTCGAAAAAGGCCTCCAGGTTTTGATTGGTGTTGTAGATCGAACCCAGGTAATTTTCCAAAATGCACTGGGAGGCATCGGGCAGTGTGCCGTCATCTACAATATAAGTGCCTTTCTCGCCCCACCAGTACTGGCTGTCATCATAGGGGCCGTGGCCCTGGTAGCTGACATTGAAAGAAAAATAGGGCTTCCCTGTCTCTTCTTTGTTTTGTTCATAAAACTGAATGATCTCGGGGAAGAGCACATCGTCCAAAGCCACATCGCCATCGGTGAATTGGCCGTAGTGGTTTTCTACATAATAATAGTCTTCGAAGCCCAGGTACTGGTTGACGTTCTCCCGGTTGTAAAACCATTCAAAGCAGGGGTGGCTGCCCTCTACCGTATAACCCTGCTGCCGGAAATACCAGGGGTAGGCATTGGTGTTGGTGCGGAAGTTTTTCAGCTGGGAATACCCGGTCAGGTAGCAGCGCTCCGTATCCACTGTGCCGCCGGCAAAGATGTTGGTGATCAGGTTGCCTGCCACGCCTTCTTCCTCCAGTTCATGATACACCCGATAGACATCGGTGGCAAGGTTCACTTCTTCCAGCCGGCTCAGGTCGGTATAGGCCTCCAGCATCACGGAGATCACATTCACTTTTTGCTCTTCTGGAATATCCGCATCTTCATACCCTTCCATCATTTGGGCCGCCGCCTCTTCATCATAGCCTTTTGGAGGCGTGTCCACCGCCTCTGCTATGCTGTGCAAAAAGGGGTAGAGCATCCCCTTTGACAAATAGACCTGGGTATCGGACCAGCGGCTGATCTGGTCGCTGTTGTCTGTAGCTGCATCGTATTCGTACAGATCGTCATCCAGATAGACGGTGCGCAGCAAAAAAGCCGCCAGCAGCACCACTACGGCGCCCCCCAGACGCACCCACCGGTTGGGCCTGCCCCGCAGGAAAAAGAAAAACAGCAGCGAAACCGCCAAGATGCTGCCAATGGCGATCCACATATCCCGCTGGATGACCACGGCGTATTTGCCCGCCATGTCCCCGGCTTCCCGGATCAGCGTCAGATCGGCGAACAAAAGGGGGTCATTGCGGAACAGCAGTTTGAAATAGTTGACAAAAGTGAGCCCCATCACCACGATGCCGTTGAGCAGGAAGGCCAGCCACGGGCGGCCCAGGGCAAAGTACAGCAGCAGGCCCAGCAGCACCACCGGCAATACATTGAGCCAGATCAACGTGGGGAATTCAAAATAGCTGTCGAACATCGTCTGGCCATATTCGCCGGTGGCAAACCACAGGCTGCCGATGCCAAGGCCCACATTGGCCAACAAATAAAGGACCCCGTGGTAGAGCCAAAAGCTCACCTGCCGGGGTATGCTCAGGCCTTTGGCCCCCTTTTGGAACAAGAAAAACTGTTTCATCTGCATCGCTCCTCATCGTTCTGCCCGCCAGCCGCCTGCTCCCCCTTCCATGTCAATGGAAAGCATTCCACACCTGACCGCGGGACAACATACGGGCTTTTGCGCCGTGTGGGCGCAAAAGCCCCGCCCACACCAACCCCGGCTGTGGGTCTGCTGTGAGCACATCCCCCTTTTACCAGTCAAAGGTCTGCCGCGGCGCTTTTGGCAGAGGGCTGGTCTCTTCCTGGGGCTGGTCGAAGGAGATGGTCTGAGCCTTGCGGAAAAATTGGTATACCGGCAACAGCCTTTTGAAGTCGGCAGCCAAAACCTGGCCCAATTCCGGCCGGTAAAGGGGGGCGAACTCCGTGCATTCGTGGACCACGGAGATGTTTTTGTGATCCAGCCACAGGCGCCGCACACCGGTCTCCTGGGGGAATTTGCTGCGCTTATAGCAATCGCCTGTCAATACAAAATAGCGATCTGCCCCCACGGCCTCCACTGCACCGGCAAAATCCGGGTCATCCCGCCGGATCAATCCCCGCATCGTATCCATGGCCGCCGGGCTGGCCCGGTAAAAGCCACAGCCCCACCGGAGCTTGCTGGGCGAAAACTCAAAAAAGAAGGCCGGCGGCCCCTCATACGCTTTTTTATCCCGTGAAAAGACACACCAGGCCACATCGCGAAAAATAGACTTGTCTTTGGTAAAGCGGGTATCCCGATAGATGCGGGAAAGAGAGCGGCCCACTTTGGGCTCGGCGATCAGATGGGCATCCAAGGCCAACACGGCCGGAGCCAATTCGACCACCAGTGACCGCATGGGCTCCAACACCAGCTGTTCATATTGCTTCCGGTGCTCTTCAAACCAAGCGCGGCTATCGTGGAATTTGTTTTCCATCAAAAATTCCACTGCTTCTTTGGTAAATGGCATAGACTTTTCACCCGCATGTAAAATTTCAATCAGTAATATTTTAAACTCCCCTCGAATTTTGTCAAGTGGAGGCTGCCGGCGCTTCCCTCTGCTTCTGTCCGTTCTTCACTTTCCAGCTTTCCTCTTCTAAATTGGATCCACGGTACAACCAAGGTTTTCCGCCGAAAATGTTTCCAAAATGTAACTTTTATGTGAAGTGTCATTTTTCAACGCTTTTCGCTTTTCTCTTGCCTCTTTCCTCCTTTTGTGTTACAATCATCCTAGTTTTTACACAAGGGGTTTGAGGAGAATGAGCGGCGAAGAAATGATTTTGCAGATCTTGACGCAAATGCAGGGGGATATCCATACCTTGTCGACCGACATGGCTGGGCTCAAGGCCGATGTGGCCGGGCTCAAGACCGATGTGGCCGGGCTCAAGGCCGATGTGTCTGTTCTTAAGACCGATGTGGCCGGGCTCAAGTCTGACGTGGACAGTCTGAAACAAGGACAAGCTGCCATGCAGCAAGAGATCTCTGCGCTGCAATTGGATGTGGCCGGGCTCAAGACCGATGTGTCTGGGCTCAAGTCTGATGTAGCCGGGCTCAAGACCGATGTGGACAGCCTCAAACAAGGACAGGCTGCCATGCAGCAGGACATCGTAGAGCTCAAGGCCGATATGGTGGATGTCAAACAAAATGTACAGTTCATCTGGCAGGATATTCAGCGCCTGGGAAACCGTGTGACGGAAAACGAAAAAAATCTGAACAAGCTGGTCATTTGACCGTTCCCTTTTTGCAGGCGGCAGTTTTCCGCCTGCTTTTTCTTTGCCTGTCACAAATTCATAAATTTGTAAGAAAATTGACGCCTTTTGTCTCTTGCACCTTTTGTCATACTGCTGTATTATTACAAGTAGTACAGTCGCCTTGCAAGGAGTGATTTCCCATGAAACGGCTGCCCCGCCTGCTTCATTTTTCCGAAAAAGGCCCCCGTTGGCTTTTATTCATCTTGTTTCCCCTTTTTCTCAACCTGCTTCTCTATGGCAACCTGTTGCCCGCCCCTTCCCTGGCGGAGCAAACGTCTCTCTTTGCCTTCGATGTTCCCAGCTTGCTGCGTTTTCTGCTCTCCCTGCTGCTCATCAGCCTGGTGTATCTGGCGCTTTCGCTGCTGTGCCGGCGGCCTTGGATCGCGGCGGCCCTGGTGGCCCTGCCCCTCTATGTCATCTCCATGGTCGATTACTATAAATACTATTCACTGGGCACCCGCATCGCGGCGGAAGATATTACGATGGTCTTCAGCCTGGCCGATATTTGGAGCCCCAAAGGCGCGGCGGGCAACGGCCTGTTTTTCAGCCCATTCCTGCTGATCTCCGCACCTCTGCTGTTGTTTTACATCCATTGTCTGCGGGTCTACCGGGCGGGCGAAGGGATCCACCTGCCTTTCAACCGGTTGGCCGGCGGCGTACTGGCCGGCTGGCTGCTGTTGTCCCTTTCCTTCAGCAGCTTGGCCTATCAAATCTTTGACCCCCAGGTCGACGCCTACGAGGCGGTGCCCTCTTCCGGTCAGCAGAAAGGGCAGCTCAGCTCCATCGACTGCCTGATCGGCTCTTTGTATTACGACGATTTCACCGATGAACGGGCCACCCCTGCCAAAGTGCGGCAGCTGCTGGCTCCCTACCAGGCCCAGCCCGGCACGGGCCTGCGGCCCGATGTGATCGTGGTGATGAGCGAATCCTACTTTGACCTCAACCGGGTGCAGGGCCTCACCGTGCCGCCCGAGATCTATCAAAACTTCCGCAGGATGCAGCGCCAGGGCAGCAGCGGCCGCATTGTGGTGCCCGCTTTTGGCGGCGGCACAGCCTCGACGGAATACGAGGTGCTGAGCGGCACTTCCAACACCTCTTTGCAGGGCACCCGTTCCCCCTACGACCGCGCCCAGGCCAGCCAGCACTTGCCCACTTTTGTGGATTACTTTCAGGCACTGGGGTATGACACCAGCTATGTGCACCCCTTCAAAGGCAGCTTTTACAACCGGCAGAACGCCATGGCCGCCATGGGTTTCGATCACATTTTGTTCCAGGAGGATCTCACGGTTCCCCTCCGGGCCTATCCGCGGGATATGCATGTGAGCGATGAGACCCTGACCGATCAGATCCTGGCACAGCTCCGGCAGGGGGATGGCCCCCACTTTGTCTGGGCCACCTCGATGCAGAATCACAACCCCTATGTGACTTTGTGCCAAACAGACCCCCAATTGGTCAGGGTCCCGGCGGGCTCTTTGACCGAGGGGGAGATGGATGGCCTCAACGCTTATGCGGTGGGCATCCGGGATACCGACCGGGCCCTGGGCCGCCTGCTGGACTATATAGACCAGTCGCCTCGCCCCACCGCCCTGCTGTTCTTTGGTGACCACCAGCCTTTGTTGGAAGGTTACAAAAAGCTGAACCAGATCGAAAACACATCCATCTACCAGCAGCTGGATACCCTGACCACCGATTACGCCTTGTATGCCAACTTTCCGCTGTTGGAAGAAGCGTCTGATCAGCCCTTCAGCGCATTTTACCTGATGGGCCAAGCCCTATCCCAGCTGGGCCTGCCCCAGACCCGGTATATGGCGGCTTTGCAGGATGCCCGCCAAAACCTGCCCGTGTATTCGCTGCTGCTGCGCCAGGAAGGGCCCGACCCCCAGCAGGCCCGCCGCTGCCAGCAGATGATCGACATCTTATCCTACGACCGTGCCCTGGGCGGCAGATTCTCCGCCGGAGCCCAGGACCGCCCACAATAGACACAACGAAAGGAGCTCTCCTATGACGGTGTTATTTTCTTCTCCCCGGCTTCAATTCGGGCTGTGGCAGGAACAGCCCCCCTCTCTGGCCCACCGGCTCTGGGGGGATGAACAGGTCACCCGGTATATCACCGCAGGGGGCGTGATGTCCCCCAGCCAGATCGACGCCCGTTTGCGGCAAGAGATCGCCCAATACCAGCGCTGCGGTCTCCAATACTTTCCCCTGTTCACCTGGGATCTGACCTTCATCGGCGTCTGCGGCTTGCGGCCCTATGACCAATCCCAGAACATCCTGGAAGCCGGCGTCCACCTGCTGCCCGATTATTGGCATGTGGGGTATGCCCAAGAGGCCATGCAGCGGGTGATGGAATATGGGATCGTGGAAAAAGGCGCCACGGCCCTGTTTGCCGGCCACCACCCCAAAAACACCGCTTCCCGCGCGCTGCTGCTCCGGTTGGGCTTTGTCTACGACCACGATGCCTTTTATCCGCCCACCGGCCTTTATCACCCCTCCTACTTCTACCGGCCCTGCACCGCCCCAACCGAAGCGCCGCCCCATGCAACCGGCGGCTTGCTGTAAATGCAGCGTGCCAAAGATCAAAAAGGAAAAGACCGGTTCCCAAAGAAGCCATTTTGACTTCTTTGGAGAGCCGGTCTTTGTGCATTTTTCCGCGAGGGCTGCGCCAGAGCAGCCTTCGCTTTTTTGTTTTAGCCTTGGAACTTCTCGTGATCCAGCACGATGGCGGCGATGTACTTGGCCCGCTGGAACAGGGTGTCCACCAGGGCGTATTCCCGCTTGGTGTGGTTCCACTGGCCCTGCACGCCAAAGGAACAGATCACCGGGGTGCCTGCCAGCATCACATAGGCGGCATCGGAAAAGCCGCCCAGCACCCGGCGCCCCGGCACGGGAAAGCCATGGTCTTTCGCCACTTGGCAACAGAAATCATAAAAGGCTTCCACTTTTTCCGTGGTCTCATAAATGGGGGAATCCCCATCGAAGGCATAGGTGGCGCTGGTGCCCGGCACTGTGCAGTGCTCCACGATGGGCGGCAGCATCCGCTTGATGCGGCTGCGCCCCTCTTCTTTGGCCACCCGGATATCCACTTCGAACCGGCAGCTGCCCGGCACGGCATTGGGCACTGTGCCCCCCTGGATGACGCCCACGTTCACCGTAGTGCCCTCTTCCAGGTCGGTCAGGGCTTGGATCGCTAGGATCTTGTGGGCCGCCTCTTCTATGGCGCTGCGACCGCTCTCAAAATCGTTGCCCGCATGGGATTCGATGCCTGTCACTTCCACATGGCAGCCCAAGTGCCCTTTGCGGCCCACGCACAGCTCGCCGGTGTGCAGACCGGTCTCCATATTGAAGGCGAACTGGCAGCCCCGGGCCTCCTCCAAGAACACCTGGTCGCCGGTGGAGCCCACATGGCCCTTTTCTTCGTTGCCGGAGAAGATCACCTTGATGGGCGTCTGCCGGTAGCCGATGTGGTTGAGGGCCTTTGCCACATACAGGGCGATGACCACGCCGCCCTTCATATCCAGCGCCCCAGGGCCATAGGCCTTGCCATCTTCGATGCGGAAGGGAGCGGGGCCCCAGCTGCCCGGCGGGCCGCTCAGCTCCAGCTTCACTTTGCCGGATACGCTGGAAGCCGTCAGCTGCCCTTCCAGCGCCCCCTCTAGCCGGATGCCACCGCTGGTGGTCTCGGCCCGCACTTGCTCCGTCGCAGCGCCATCCAGCTGGATCTTGCCCGAAATGCTGGCCAGGTCAAAACGGGGTGCCGTCACCCCTTCCACCTCTATGGCGCCGCTGGCGGTCTCCACCACGACCTGCCGGGCCGAGGCCTCTTCCGCTTCCCAGTGTACGTTGCCGCTGACCGTGGCTGCCTCAAACGCTTCCAGCGACGTGCCCTCAGGCACCGTCAGCCGCAGCCGGTTCCCCCCTTGCACCTGCCCCCGCTGCTTCTCTTCCACCACCAGCGTGCCCTTCTCCTCCCGGTAGGAGAGCTGGGCGCCCGGGTCTTGCTGGACCAGCCGCAGGCTGTATCCCTCTCCTTGCTGCACTTCCACAGCCGCGGCGATGACGTCGATCTTCACGTTTTTCATCGGGGATAGGGGTATGGTTTCCTCCCCGGCCTGGCCGGTTCCCGCTGCCCCCGCGCCTGTACCGCCTGCCGTATCCCCCTCTTCCCAGGCATCGTCCCAGCCCTCCAGGTCCTCTAGGCCGGAAAGGCCGTCTTCCAGCCCGGCTAACATACTGCCCAAACCGTCCAGCAGGCCATGGTCATAGCCGCCGTAACCATCGGTCTGGCCGATCCCCCAAGGGCTGTAATACAGCACCTTTCCATCTGCCTGGCGGAGCACCAATTCTGTTTGCGCGCCGGCGCTCCAACCGGCCAAGGCCATCCCCAGGCCCAGTACGCCCAGGCCGGCCAAAATGGCCAGCAGCCGTCTTGTCTTGCTCTTCATTGCTGCCCCCTCCTTCTTTCTACGATCTGCATGCCCCAGTTGGCCATGCCGCGGAAACAGAGCCCTGCCAGTTTGACCAGCAAGATCGCCGCCAGCAGCCCCAAAGCCAGGCAAGCCAGGCCGCTGCCCATGAAGTACAGCACCGTGGCCCCGCCCAGCCGGGCCAATGCAACGGATAGGACCATGCTGATGCCGCCCATGACGGCAATGGCACCAGCGGACAAAATGAGTGAACCGATGACCAGCAGCGCGGCCAAGGCCAAGATCACCAAGACGGCGGCCCCGGCGATGGCCAGGGGCAGTGCGATAGGCGCGGCGCAAATGGCCAGCAGCACGCCCCACCAGCTCCGCAGCCCGTTTCTGTGCCTTTGCTGGCCTTGGGCTGGCGCGCCATAGGCCGGCCCTCCCTGGTCACGGTCCTGCGCTTCCTGCCCGCCGGGCAGTGTGCCGCCCATCACCTGGCTGGCCACGGCCTCCGGGCTTTCCAGCTGCCGGATCACTTCCTGCTCCTTGCCCGGGCCGGCGTCCTCAAAGTAATCGCTGTAGTACTGCATGACGTCGTCCCGCTCTTCCTTCGGCATTGCCGCGATCAAAGTGCGCAGCCGGATCAGAAATTCATCCTTCGTCATTTTCCCGTCCCTCCTCTGGTGATAAGATCCAGTCCACCCGTTCCTTGTACGTCTGCCACTGGGCCCGGTATGACCGCAAACAGTCCTTCCCCCGCTCCGTTATGCGGTAGTACCGCCGGTTCCGCCCTTGGTACGGCTGGTCGTAGGTGGATAGGCAGCCGTCTTTTTGCAGGCGCCGCAGCACAGGGTACAGAGCCGATTCCGAGACCTCGATCACCGCGCGCACCTGCTGGGTGAGCACATACCCGTATGTGTCCCCCCGGGACAGCACCGCCAGCACACAGGCATCCAGCAGGGCGGACCCCAACTGAAACGTCATGGCGTCACCTTCCTTTCATTCTTTATCTAATATTATATTTCATATAATATAATTTTGTCAATGATTTTATAAAGACCGGATGCCAAGCGGTAAACCAACCGTCTACGCCGGTAAACTGCCGGTGGATTGCCTGCGCACGGCCCGGCGTGCTACAATAAAGCCATTCTGGAGCAAAGGGGAGCCGTGAGATGACACAGCAGACTTTGGGCGGCCGCATCGCCGCCCTGCGCAAAGAAAAAGGGATGACACAGCTGGAATTGGCGCAGCAGATGGGGGTGACCGACAAAGCGGTCTCCAAGTGGGAGCGGGATCTGGCCTGTCCCGATATCCAAACGCTGCCTCGGCTGGCCCAGCTGTTTGGCATAACGGTGGATGAATTGATGCAGGGGGCGGCGCCCGGGCAAGGGCAGCTGCCAAAAGAAGGCCCTTCTCTGTTCCCTTTGGCCTGCAAAGCCATCTGCTTGGCCATGGGCGTGGCGGTGGCCGTGCTGTCTGTCCTGGGGCAGCTGGATACCCGTTCCGGCTTTTGCCTGCTGGGCATCGGCCTGGCCTGCGGCGGCATGGCATTGCTGCGCCGCCAGCCCTAAGCCAGGCCAAACAAAAACAGGAGCGATCCCGCTGCCCGCGTTGGATCGCCCCTGTTTTCTTTTCTGTTTCCCCGCTTTCCTGTCTTGATGAACCATCAGCAAAGACTGATTCGGCTGGCTTTGCTATCCCCCGATAAACTACTATCTGGATTTTATTTCTTTTTCAAATCTAAAGAAATAATTGTTCTCTTTTGGTATGTTGCCTGTGGTTTCGCTTATTTGGTGTGGATCTTTGTGCTTAGGATTAAAAAATTCTACAATCTTGAAGCCACAGCGATTGATATAAAAATGAATATTTCGCTTATCGTAATATGGGGTATGCGTCTCCCAAGTTCTCGTTTCAGGATGAAGTTCTTCAATCGCTTTCCATATCTTAAATCCGTTTCCAGCATTTTGTGCGCTTGCTTTCACATACAAAAGATGAAGTGAGTTGTATCCGGTCTTATTATCTATAACAATGACCGTTCCGCCGATTCTTTCTCCGCCAATTTCTGCAATATATGCTTCAGCGCCTTTTGCGTTAAAAGATTCTTCTATATCTTCCGTGGGAAGAACTTCTTTTTCAAATTCTCCAAATTCTAATACATATGACATTTGGAAAGCCTCTTGTATCTCCCTTACAAATGTGTTTTTCTCTTCAAGGGTACTGATTGGTCTTAATTCTATTGTATTCATACTTCTTTGTGCTCCTTAAATTTTATAGTTTGATTCATCAAAGAAGTATGTCTTTATTCTCTCCCACCCCAATCAAATAATTTCATAGTTCTGCACTCCAAATCTCGATTTTCCGTCCTCGATCTTCCTCTGACAGTTTCCCATAGTTCAGCTTGTGCCGCTTGCAGAAAAACGCCATCGACACCTGCTCCAAGCCGTTGTCCTGACTGCCGGTTTCCTCAGTGGTTTATCCAGGACTCTGAAAAAGTCATCCTTATGCACTTCTCACCGGTCAAAGGCTATTGTTATGTCCTGCTGTATTGCAAATCAAAAACAGGAACGATCCCGCTGCCCACGTTGGATCGCTCCTGTTTTCTTTTATGCTTCCCCGCTTTTCCGCCTCTGGTAGCAAAGGATCCGTGGTTCCGCCCCATTGCACAAATAGTCGCACACCAACAGATATTCGTCATCTGCCACAACGCCATAGCAGCGCTGGCTTCCCGGCACTTCGATCTGGTTGCCCAGATAGACTTTGTCATCTTCCAGCAGCTTGACCCGCTGTCCATTGGCCAGGGGGTATTCTAGGTTGACGTAAGACCCATTCAAAAAGTGGAGGTCCTCCACATGTAGGCCCCGGAACCCCAGCTCGTTGATCTGCCGGATCAGCGCTTCTTTTTTCTGCTGGAACCCGGCCTTGCCCCCTGTCTGGATCCACTGGGCGGCCACACAGGTGCCGCCCAGCGGATGGCCTCCCGTGGGGATACATCCTAAGCACTCTTCTTTCCGGCTGCATTGGCTGCAGCAATCCAGCCCACAAATCGACTCCATATCGCTTCTTTCCATCCTTTCCTTGCCCGGGCCAGCGGGTCATTGCCGCTGGAAGCCCAGATAGCGGGTGCCTTGAAAGGTCAGCTTGCCCCGGTCCCCTTCGGCCAGCAGCCCATATTCCGTCCCCCGGATGGCAAATTCCATCCGGTCGCCACTCTCCACCTGGAACGTAGCGTAATAGGTGGTAAAGGTGCCGGCCACCTGGTTGTTCTGGTGGTGGTGGGAGACTTGGGTGCGCTTTGCCACCACTTGGGCATCCACCGAAAGCACCGGGCTGTTGTTGTTTTTATTCCATTGTTTGACGCCCCGGCCGATCTGGAACAGTATCAGCCCAAAAATGAGCACCATCACCACTGGCACAAAAAAGCCCATAAAACCAAACATCATGTCAAAGCCCATGTCTTCCCGCCTTTCAAAGTGGTCACAGCTGTACTTGGCCCTGTTGAGGCAAATCGATCAAATATTGACAGATGTCTTCCAGCGCATTGGGTTTCGCCACTTTTTCCATGGCCCGGCGCATGTGCTGCAACCGTCCGGGCGTCTCCAGCAAAAAGTGTACCGCTTCGTCCAGCGGGAATGTCTTCGTCACGCTGACGGCGGCGCCGCAGTTGAGCAAAAATTCCAAATTCCGCTCTTCGTGCCCTGCAATGGGGTTGACCACCACCATGGGCAACTGCTTGGCCAGGGCTTCGCTCACCGTCAGGCCCCCCGGTTTGGAGACCAACATGTCCGCTCCGTCCATCATTTGCTGCACATTGTCCACAAAACCGTAGACGTGCAGGTTTTTGGCGCCCCATTCCCGCTTCAGCCGCTCCATATGGCTGCGCTGCTTCCGGTTCCGGCCGCAGACCACCATCAGTTCAAAGGGGGCGCGCAGCGCCAAAAGCCGCTTGACCTCCCCTTCCGAAAGCCCGTATCCCAGGCCGCCGCCCATCATCAGCACCCCGGGCACATCTGGCCGCAGGCCCAGCAGCTGTTTGGCTTCGGCCTTTTCCATCCGCTGCTGGAATTTGGGGTGCACCGGGATGCCCAGCGGCTGGATGCGCCGGGCGGGGATGCCCCGCTTCACCGCACGGTAGGTAAGGAGTTCACTGGCAGTGATCACAGAATCCACGCAAGTCAGGGTCTCCCAATAGGGGTGGATGGTGTAATCGGTGATGATGCCCACGATGCGGGCCCGGGTCTTGCCCCGGCGTTTCAGCTCATTGGCCAGCTGGGCGGAAAAGAAGTGGGTGCAGACCAGGATATCCGGGTCGTATTCTTCCACCAGATGGGCCACTTTGTAGGCGCACAGCTTGTTTACCAGCAAAAAGACGTTTTTCTGGTCCACTTCCACCCCGCCTTCCAGATAATCGTAGATCATCCGGTAGATATCCGGGGCCACTTTTGTGTAAAGGGCCGTGCTTTTATCCAATGTTTCCGATACGAAGCTGTTGATGTATTTGTACACATCAATGGTGTGGGCCGCCATCCCCCGTTCTTTCAGCCGTGTTTCAATGGCCATGGCCGTGGATGTGTGCCCCCACCCTGTGGAGACTGTCATGATCAGTGTTTTCATAGTTTCCCCTCACCGTCGCCAGCGCCGCAGCGCTGTTTGCCCCGCCATGGGGCGCATGTTTCTTTCTTCTCCTTGCCCCAGATCCATCGTCTGAGGCTATACCCATTATAGCCCATAGGCCTTCCTCTTGTATAGGCTCTACCCGCATTTTTACTCAAAATGCCGCTTTTCCCGGCGCCCGCCTCCCGGCCCTTTTGCCCGGGGCGCTTGTCTATTTTTCACAGAAAAGCCCTCTCTTTGTTGGCCCCATGGCTTTGTCCGCAAAATTTGTGTTTATATTTCGGAAAAAATGCTATATAATAGATTAAACCCGTTTGCAGGGCAAACGGCGGATACATATTGAAATTTACCGGCCCGCCGCCTGCGGGCAGATTGGATGATCATACATGACTTATCAGCAAATCAAAGAGGCCATCGACCAGGGCCGTACGTTCCACCTGTGCGGCATCGGCGGCGTTTCGATGCGCGCTTTGGCGGGCCTGCTGCAAAATATGGGCGCCAAGGTCCAGGGCAGCGACCGGGACCATTCCCCCGCTGTGGCAAAGCTGCGCCAGCAAGGCATCACCGTTTTCATCGGCCACGACGCCAGCCAGTTGGGGGATGCTTCCATCGTCATCCGCACGGCCGCTGTCAAAGACAACAACCCGGAGATCGCAGAAGCGCGCCGCCGGGGCTTGCCCGTCTTGGAGCGGGCCCAAGCCTGGGGGCTGCTGATGCAGGGCTACCGGCACGCGGTGTGTGTGGCCGGCACCCACGGCAAGACCTCCACCACCTCCATGCTGACCGAAGTGCTGCTGTGCGCCCATATGGACCCGACGGTCATGGTGGGCGGCGAGCTGCCTATGATCGGCGGCAGCCTGCGCATCGGCGGCCGGGACCTGTTCATCGCCGAAGCCTGTGAATACAAAAATTCTTTTCTGAGCTTTTTGCCCACCATCGCCGTGCTGCTGAACATCCAGCGGGATCACTTGGATTTCTTCACCGATATGGAAGACATCATCCACAGCTTCCGCCAGTTCGCCTTGCTGGTGCCCCCCGATGAGGGCCTGGTGGTGGCCAATGGCGAAGATGAGAACGTGGCCCGCGCCCTGGAAGGCTCTGGCCGCCGGACCATCTACTTTGGCTTGGGCGAATCCTGCGATGTTCACCCGGGCCAGGTGGAGTGCAACCAGGGCTATTACTCCTTTGATATTTATTGCTACGGTACATTTTATTGCCGGGCCACCCTGCAAGTGCCCGGCGAGCACAACATGAAGAACGCCCTGGCAGCGGCTGCGGCCTGCTATGAGCTGGGTGTACCCGGCAAAGTCTTTGCTGCCGGCGTGGGCGGTTACACCGGCGTAGGGCGGCGTTTTGAGCGCAAAGGCACGTTCCAAGGGGCCGTGGTCTACGACGATTACGCCCATCACCCCGATGAGATCGAGGCTTCGCTGAAAACAGCCAAAAGCATGGGCTACAACCGGGTGATCTGCGTGTTCCAGCCCCACACATACACCCGCACCATCTCGCTGCTGGATGATTTCGCCATCGCCCTTTCCCATGCGGATATTGCGGTGCTCACCGAAATTTACGCGGCCCGGGAAAGCAATGTCAACCACATCTCCAGCAAAATGCTGGTGGATAAGATCCCAGGCGCGGTGTTTGCCCCCACCTTTGATGACGCCATCCGCTTTTTGAAAGAACAGGCCCGCCCCGGCGACCTGATCTTCACCATGGGCGCGGGAGACATCACCAAACTATACGACTTGCTGCAAGAATAGGCCCGCTACATCCTCAGCCCGCCGGTTTTACTCGGCGGGCTTTTTGGGTTTGCTCCCCAGCTGATCGGCCTCCCATGGGATCACTGGCCCTTTTGGCCCTGCACCAGGTCCATCATCACAATGCCGTGCCATTGCCCGGCGTGCCAATGGGCTTCCCGGCGGCAGCCGATCCGCCGGAACCCCAGCTTTTCATAGCACCGGATGGCCCGCTCGTTGTAGTCGAACACCCGCAGCATCAAGCTGTGGAGATGCAGCGTGTCAAAAGCATATCCGATCAAAAGGCCCAGCGCCGCCGTGCCATATCCCTTGCCCCGGTCTTCCTCATCCCCGATGAAGATGCCCACTTCTGCCCTTTGGTGCATGAAGTCCACTTCCTGAATGCTGCAATTCCCCAGCAATTTGCCATCCTGCCGCCGCACGATGGCAAAGGTATAGCCATCCATATTTTCCTGCAAAAACTTCTGTTCCTTTTCCAGGGAGAACACGAAGCTTGTATTGCCCAGCCCGTCTGTCACTTGCGGATCGTTCATCCAACGGGTATAAATGGGGGCGTCCTCCTGGCATACCGGCGACAAAAACAAGAGGTCTCCCCCGACCTTCTCATAGTATTTCATAGCAATCGATCGCCCACTTGGCCCACAGCCAAGTGGGCTCCTCCTTTCTAGGGGTATATGCCCGCACAACCGTGCTGTTGGCGTCCGCAGGGGCGGGTCCGCAAGGGCGGACAGCCATTTCGGGCGGTATATGCCCGCACAGCCGTGCTGTTGGGGTCCGCAAGGGCGGAAGGCCATATCGGGCGGTATATGCCTGCACAGCCGTGCTGATGGGGTCCGCAAGG
>CAJFRA010000030.1:0-18004 GCA_904419295.1 Candidatus Pseudobutyricicoccus lothianensis | reverse complement strand
ATCGGGCGGTATATGCCTGCACAGCCGTGCTGATGGGGTCCGCAAGGGCGGACAGCCATATCGGGTGGTATATGCCCGCACAGCCGTGCTGTTGGGGTCTATGGGAGCACGCAAGCACAGCTGCTCATCTGGCGTCACCCGTCATACGCCCGCCAAAGAACTGGGCGCACATGGGCACAGTCTCCAGCAAGGCCGCAGCTCCCGCCTCCTCCAGTTCCTCCCGGCTGCCATAGCCATACAGCACGCCGGCGCACGGCAAACCGTTTTCTCTGGCCCCCAGCACGTCGTGTTTCCGGTCGCCCACCATCCAGGCGCCTGGCCGCTGCACACCGGCCTGTTCCATGGTATAGGCGATCACCTGTCCCTTTTGGCCCCGCTTGCCCTCCAGGTCGCTGCCCCCCACAAAATCAAAGTAGGGCAGCAAGTCGAACCGCTCCAAGATCTGCCGGGCGAAGACCGTGGGCTTGCTGGTGGCCAGCAGCAGCCGCTTCCCCTGCCCTTTGAGCTGCGCCAGTGCCTGGTGGATGCCCGGATACGGGGTGTTTTCAAAGATCCCCTGCTGGCTGAAATACTCCCGGTACTTTTCCACCGCCTGTTTGGCTTGTTCCGCCGTAAAGCCGTAAAAGCCCATAAAGGATTCCACCAGAGGCGGCCCGATAAAGGGGTAGAGCGTCCGGCGGTCCTGCACCGTTATGCCAAAGCTGGCCAAGGCATAGGCCACCGATTTGGTGATGCCTTCGCCCGGGTCGGTCAGCGTGCCGTCCAAGTCGAATAAGATCGTATGTGCCTCCATGCGCTTTCCATCCTCCCATGGGTTTTTATGAAAAGACACCAGGTGGACGCCTGGTGTCTTTTGCTTTCTCTGTTTTATGCCTTGCCTGTGGAGCCCAGCACATCGTGGATCTTGTGCCGCACGATGTTGCGGATGGCATCCCGGCCGTCGGCCAGGTATTGGCGGGGGTCAAAATGATCCGGATGTTCCGCCAGGTGCTTGCGGACAGCAGCCGTCATGCACAGGCGCAAGTCGGAATCGATGTTGATCTTGCACACGGCCATGGAAGCCGCCTGGCGCAGCATCTCTTCCGGGATGCCGATGGCGTCGGGCATGCTGCCGCCGTACTGGTTGACGGTCTGTACATACTCCTGGGGCACGGAAGACGCCCCGTGGAGCACGATGGGGAAGCCGGGCAGGCGGCGGGACACTTCTTCCAGGATATCAAAGCGCAGGCGGGGTTTTTGGCCCGGCTTGAATTTGTAGGCGCCATGGCTGGTGCCGATGGCAATGGCCAACGAATCCACCCCGGTGCGGCTGACGAACTCTTCCACTTCTGCCGGGTTTGTAAACTGGGCGTCCTCTTCCGATACGTTGACCGCATCTTCAATGCCGGCCAGCTTGCCCAGCTCGCCCTCCACCACAACGCCGTGGGCGTGGGCGTAATCCACCACTTGTTTGGTCACTGCGATGTTTTCTTCAAAACTGTGCTTGCTGCCGTCGATCATCACCGAAGAAAAGCCGCCGTCGATGCAGGCTTTGCAGATCTCGAAGTCTTCGCCATGATCCAGATGCAGCGCGATGGGCAGGCCGGTCTCCAAGATCGCGGCTTCCACCAGCTTGATCAAATAATTGTGCTTGGCATATTTGCGGGCGCCGGCGGACACCTGCAGGATCACAGGGGAATTTTCCAGCTTTGCGGCCTCTGTAATGCCCTGTACGATCTCCATATTATTCACATTGAAAGCGCCAATGGCGTAACCGCCTTGATAGGCTTTTTCGAACATTTCTTTTGTGCTGACCAGCGGCATAGTGTTCTCCTCCTACTGTATCCATGATGTTGCCTTCATTTTACCAGAAAACCCAGGCGGTTGCAACGGATTTCGCAGTCTTTACGGCAGCACCGGCACATGGTACTCGGTCTTCAGTACGCCCACAGGCTCCTGGCTGTAATCTGGGTGCGCCCTGACAAAGGTCTTAGCCAACACTTTCAGGCTCTTCCCATCTTGCTGGACATCCACACTCATCTCAATGGATTTCGGCTTCACCTTGCTGCTCAGCTCGAAAAAATCGGGCCCTTTGCTGCCCCAGGACTTCCAGTTTTCCGCGATCTTCCCATCTTTCACCCGGTACTGCACATAATCATGGGCCAGGGCATCCCAAGCATCCGCCCCCAGCTGCCGGTGGCTGTCCTCCAGCTGGACCATTTGATATGTGTCCATGGTCACTTGCCCGGGCTCTACCTCCCAGCGCTGGATGGTCACATCCTCTTCTCGGGCATACCGGCGGATGGCCAGATAGTCTTCCTCTGCCGCTTCTTCTTTTGTGGCTTCGATGAATGCCTCCGTGATATCCTGCATCTCTTGGTCCAGCACTTTGTATTGCCCTTCCCCCGGCTGGTACAGCCCTTGGATGAATTCGTTGAACCGGGCGCTTTCCTCTATCTCCGGCGCTCTGCTTTGTCCGCAGCCCCCGGCCAGCAGCAACAGTCCGGCCAACGCCATGGCAACGTATCTCCTCTTTGCCACAATGCACACCCCCTACTCTTTCATAGTACGGCAAATCAGCTTAGCCAATGGGAATTCGATACACGGTCTCTACTTGCCCGATAACTCCGCCATTGAGAACTTCCACCTGATTCACAGGTGCTGCCAACAGGGTGCCACCTTCTACCTCTGTGGGGCAACGGCTCTCTGCCTTAAACCAAAACTGTTTGTCATTCTCAAAGAAGTCCCAACCCGCATGGGTCTTCCGCCCATTTCCGGCCGTTAACGTGCCGTCTTCCCATTGGTAAGGCACTTCCCATTGATACAACACATCACAACAACTCATCCCTGTTCGTTTTTCCACGGCACTCAAATCCACCCGCTGGTATGTGTCCATAGTCACTTGCCCGGGCTCTACCTCCCAGCGCTGGATGGTCACATCCTCTTCTCGGGCATACTGGCGGATGGCCAGATAATTTTCCTTTGCCGCTTCTTCTTTTGTGGCTTCGATGAACGCCTCTGTGATATCCTGCATCTCTTGGTCCAGCACTTTGTATTGCCCTTCTCCCGGCTGGTACAGCCCTTGGATGAATTCGTTGAACCGGACGCTTTCCCGCATCTCCGGTTCGCTGCTCTGGCCGCAGCCTCCGGCCAGCAGCAACAGTCCGGCCAACGCCATGGCAGCGTATCTCTTCTTTGCCACAATGCACACCCCTTTCTCTCGATCTGGCGTGTCTTGTATCCCTTCTTCTTACCGCCAGTTTATCACATTGGCACAAGAAACGCAAATCAAGATCCGGCCCATTCCGACAAGATATACAACTTTTCTTTTAACCTTTGGTCATGGCACGATCTCCGTATGGGTGATGACAAACCCCATGGAACGGTAGAGGGCTATGGCAGGCCGGTTCCAATCTGCCACATGCAGGCAGATCGTTCCGCCCTGTCCCTGCAGGTGTCCCACTGCAAAAGCCAGCAGCCGCCGGCCAAGGCCCTGCCGGCGCCAGGCAGGCGATACGATCAGGCCGTCGATCTCCCTTTCCCGTATCGTCACAGCCCCGGCTAAGGCCCCTTTATGCCGGTATAGAAAGATCTGCTCTGCCCGCAATGCGGCGCGGTCCGGGCAGCAATCCAGCGGATACCGGCCCAAAGCCTGCCGCATAGGGCGGAAACACCGGTTATACAGATCCCGATATTCCTCATACGCATCCTCGGTATAAGGCTGCACCGGCAGAGCCCCCAGCTGGGGGCCGCCCCGGTATTCCATTGTGTGGGCGATCACTTCCACCTGCTCCCCTCTTTATGGCACATATTGTTCGGTGATGCGCCGGACACGTCCTTTTTCCACCTGGATCCAAAAGGGGACCTTGCCTGCCAAAGGTTCTCCTTCCACCGGTGTATAGCTGTTCAAATATTCCAAAAATTCCTCCTGCTTGGTGGTGGTGTACAGCAGGCTTTCCATTCCTTCGCCGGCAGGCGGGTCCTGGATGAATTGCCGCCCCCAGTCAAAAAAGCAATACTCGGTGTCCTGGGCCAAAGGCACTTGGAGCCGGTCGGCTTCTGGGTTCTCAATGTAGTAACCATTGGGCATTTCTTGGGGGTCGATCCCCAATTCTTGAATGCGTTCTGTGTCGGAAATCGTGATCCATTCGGCCGGGTCGAAGGACAACGTGTCCCCTTCCAGCTGGATGGCGAGTCCCAGCACGGTCTGCCTATCCAAAGGCGAAGAAGTCCCCGGTTTGGCCGACAGGGCCAGTGCCACAAGGGCCAAGAGCATCCCGGCTGGCACCACGCTGACCATGGTCCGCCGTCTGTTTTTTCCTTTCATGATCGCTTTCACCCTTTCTTTCATCCGGTTTCCGCCAAAGGGCGTCAATAACCCGCTCCGCACTTCTTCCATCTGGATCAAGGTCCGCGCATAGCGGCCCCGCTGCTGTCCACCCAGCAGCGCTATGGCCCCTTCGTCACAGGCTAGCTCCAGATCTCGGTTGGCCATGAAAAAGAAGACCCACACCAGAGGGTTGAACCAGTGAAGGCACAAGCCTGCCGCCAGCAGCAGCTTTTTCCCGGCATCCCACCGGCGTATGTGGGTCCATTCATGGGCCAGCACACATTCCAGCAGCTGCGGCCCGGCAGAAGCCAATGCTTTGGGCAGAAGGATCACGGGCCGAAACAAGCCATAGGTCAAAGGGCCTTCCACCTGGTCTGTCTGCCGCAGGGCGACCGGCCGCCTGAGGGGATGGCGCTCCAGCCACTGCCAGGCAGATGGGTTTTCCACCGGCAGCGCCATGGAAAAACGCCGGCGGCCCCGCCGGTAAACGGTCAGCCAGAAGACCCCGCATCCGGCAGCCCCTGCTGCCCACAGCAGATGCCAGGGCAGTTGCCTGGTCTGCTGCCCTTCTTGCCCTTGCTGCCCGTCCCCTGCCTGGGCCGGTGGGGCGTCCTGCTGCAGCAGGCGGACTGGGTCTGGGGCCTGCAGCAGGCTGGCCTGCCAGGGGGCTTGCCATTGGAAAGGCAGCAGCAGCCGCAGCAGCACCAGCATCCACAAAGCGGCAAAGGCCTTCTTTGGCCACCGGTACAGCAGCAAGCCCCGCAAGAGCAAGACCAACAAGATCATGACACTGGCTGCCAAACTCGTTTGCACCAAATTCATCCCTTCACCTCATTCCCATTGGTCCACTATGCGTTTCAGTTCGTCGATCTGTTCCCGGGTCAGGCTTTTTTTGCCCAACAGGGCAGCGAACAGCTGGTCGGCAGAGCCGTCGTAGACCTTGTCGATCAGTTCCGCGGTCTCTGCCTGCTGCACCTGCTCTTTTGGTATTTTGGCGTGGCACATGTAGTGGGGCTCCATCCGCTGGATCGCTCCTTTTTGGATGCAGCGCTTGATGATGGTGTATGTGGTGTTCATATTCCACCCCACCTCTTCTTTCAGCACGTCGGAAATGTGCTTGGCCGTCACATCCCCCTCGCGCCATAGCACATCCATCACCTTCAGCTCCGAGTCGAACAATTTACACGCCATAGCTTTCTCCTTTCTAAACTACTGTAGTCGTGTATCTTGTTTATAAACTACCATAATAGTGTATCGTTGTCAACCCGTTCTGTGCCTGCAAAAAAGGGGGAGACGGTCCGTCTCCCCCCTTCTTCCGCTTCCGGCAGGCGCCTCTCTATTCCTCTGTCACTTCAAAGATCTCCTCAATGGTGACGCCAAACACACGGGCGATGTTCCAAGCCAGCACCAGGGAAGGGTTGTACTTGCCCTTTTCCAGGTTGCCGATGGTCTCCCGGCGCACGCCGACCCGCAGGGCCAGTTCTTCCTGGCTCATCCCCAGCCGTGCCCGGTATTCCCGGATCCGCGTCTTAATCATGGAGAGCCGCGCTTTCCCGCAGTTCCATCACCGTCAGGTAGATGGAAAACACGATGATACCGGCGGCAAAGCTCAGCCCCAGGGCCAGGCGCAGCACGTTGTCTTCCCCCAGCATCCAATACCCGCCATAGCTCAGGGGCACCAGCAGGATCACTTGGGTGAAAAAGCCCAGCGTGGCCGCCCGGCGCACGGAAAGCTGGAACAATTCGTCGGGCAGCACAAAGAAGTAACGGATGTAGTAGGCAAAGCCAAAAAAGCCAAAATACCCCTTCTCCCCTGTGAGCCATCCCAGGAAGCCCAGCAGCGCCAACAGTGACAGAAACCCCAGTGAGTTGACTGCTTTCTTCTGTCTCATACCAATCTCCTCCTTCGATATGTGATATATTTCGCTCTTTATGAGAAAAATATATCACATACTACCTGACTTGTCAACGCCATTTTCAAACAAAAAAGACCCACCCCTGCGGAATGGGTCTTTTCGGCCGGCGGCCGGGAAAGGCCGCTTTGTTTTTTACAGCTGGTGGACGAACAGGCCGCTCATCAGCTTAGGCTCAAACCAAGTGGACTTGGGCGGCATGATCTTGCCGGCGTCGGCAATGGCGATCAGCTCTTCAATGGAGGTGGGATACATGGCAAAGGCCACCTTCATGCCCTCGTGCACTCTCTTTTCCAGCTCGACCAGGCCACGGATGCCGCCGATGAAATCGATGCGGCTGTCGGTCCGGGGGTCCTGGATGCCCAGCATAGGCGCCAGCACGTTGTTCTGCAGGATGGAGACATCCAGCTGGTCCACCGGGTCATTGGCGTCATAGATGTCGCCATGAGCGGTGAGGATGTACCACTTATCGTTGAGGTACATGCCGAAATTGTGCTTGTTCTCCGGCCGGTACTGGCCTTCGCCGCAGTATTCCTTGATGTAGAATTTCTTGCCCAGTTCGGCCAGGAATTCTTCATCGCTCATGCCGTTCAGGTCTTTGACCACCCGGTTGTAATCCATGATGTGCAGCTGCTCATCGGGGAACAGCACGGCCAAGAAGTAGTTGAACTCCTCTTCACCGGTGTAGCCCGGGTTTTGCTCCCGGCGCATCTTGCCCACCCGGGCGGCGGAAGCGCAGCGATGGTGGCCATCGGCGATGTACAGGTTGCCGGCCGCCACAAACTCTTTGCCGATCACTTCGATATCCTGGGCGTCATCGATGACCCACACCGTGTTCTGCACGCCGTCGGCCACGAAATCATACACCGGCGCTTTGGCCATGGTCTTTTCCACAATGGCGTTGATCTCTTTGCGGGCCTTATAGGTCAAAAAGATGGGGCCTGTGTTGGCGTTGCAGTAATCCACATGGTTCACCCGGTCCTCTTCTTTGTCGGCACGGGTCAGCTCATGCTTTTTGATCACATTGTTGATGTAATCATCGATGGATGCACAGCCCACGATACCCACCTGGGCACGGCCGTCCATCACCTGCTTGTACAGGTAGAAGCAGGGCTTCTCGTCTTGGATATAAACGCCGTCGGCAATCATTTTGTTCAGGTTGTCCCGGGCCTTTTCATAGACGACTTTGCTGTAGTGGTCGATGGAAGGATCCAGGTCGATCTCGGCTTTGTCCACATGCAGGAAGGAGTAGGGATTGCCCACGACCATCTGCCGGGCCTCTTCGCTGCTCATTACGTCATAGGGAAGAGCCGCCACCTTGGAGGCCAGCTCGCTGGTGGGGCGAATGGCCTTGAAAGGTCTTACAACTGCCATGTTCTTCTCTCCTTTGTGTCTTTGCTTATTTCTGGAAGAAATTCTCGATGATCTCTACGATCTCCTGGCCGATGCGGCCCTGTGCTTCCTTGGTGGAACCGCCGATGTGGGGCGTCAGGGAGATCTTGGGGCAATTCATCACGCGCTCATTGGCCAGAGGCTCTTTGGCGAACACGTCCAGCGCAGCGCCGGCCAGCTTGTCCTGCTCCAGGGCGTCCACCAGGGCGTCCTCGTCGATCAGGCCACCGCGGGCTGTGTTGACGATGAAAGCGGTGGGCTTCATCAGCGCCAGCTCGGCAGCGCCGATCACCGGCTTGCCGTCGGCTGCGGCGGGGATGTGCAGCGAGACGAAGTCCGCGTTCTTCAGCACTTCTTCTTTTGTGGCGCAGATGTACTCTTCGGGCAGGCCCTTGATCTCAAAGATATCGGTATACATGACTTTCATGCCCAGAGCCGTGGCCTTGCGGGCGATGGACTGGGAGATGCGGCCCATGCCGATCAGGCCCAGGGTCTTGCCGGCCAGCTCCACGCCTTCGTACTTTTTCTTCTCCCACTTGCCTTCCCGCAGGGTCACATTGGCAATGCCGATGTAGCGGGCCATGGACAGCATGTGGCCCAGGGCCAGCTCTGCCACGGAATCGGAAGAGGCTTTGGGGGTGTTGGTCACTTTGATGCCCTTGCTCTCAGCATACTTCACATCGATGTTGTCCACGCCTACGCCGCCGCGGATCACCAGCTTCAGCCGGCCGGCTTCCACTGCCGCGTCGATGATAGGTTCCCGGACCTTAGTGGCCGAGCGGACCACCAGCACATCGTAGTTGGCCAGCTCTTTTTTCAGGTCTTCGGGCTCATAGAATTGCTCTACCACTTCATAGCCTTTGGCGCGCAGGTCAGCGGCAGCCGCTTTGTTCATGCCGTCGGAAGCGAGTACACGAATCATAATCCATTCTCCTTTGTTTTCGATGAGAGGCTGGGATGGGACAAGTGGCGAAACACCTGTTTCCGCCACTTGTCTGCCCAGTTACGACTTTTTTCTATCGATTGCTGTCCGCTTATTACAGGCCCAGCACTTCTTCGATGGCGGAGGTGACTTCCTTCATGTCGTCCATGGTCATGTCAGCCATGTGGGAGATGCGGAATGTCTTTTCCTTCAGATCGCCATAGCCGTTGGAGATCTCGATGCCTTTTTCGGCCAGCTTCTTGTTCAGCTCAGAGACATTGATGCCCCGGGTGTTCTTGATGGTGGTCAGTGTGGGGCTCAGGTATCTCTCATCGGAGAACAGAGCGAAGTACTTCTTCGCCCAAGCGCGGATATACTCGGCCATCTCCAAGTGGCGGGCATAGCGCTTCTCCAGGGTCTCCACTTCCAGCATGTAAGTCAGTTCTTCCTGCAGGGCGAACATATGGCTCAGGCTGGGGGTGGAAGGATACTGGTACTTGTCGTCTTTCACCACTTTGTCGTAGATCTCGACGATATCCAGGTACAGGCCGCGGTTGGGAACGGTCTTGGCGCGCTCATAGGCTTTCTTGGAGACCGAAGCTGCGCTCATTCCCGGAGGGCAGCCCAGGCACTTCTGGGTGGAAGTGATGCAGAAGTCAATGCCCAGCTCGTCCACAGGGATGCTGGTGCCGCCCATCGAGGAGACGGTGTCCACGCAGAACACCACGTCGGGGTATTTCTTCACCACTTCGGCGATCTCTTTGATGGGGTTCATGATGCCGACGGAAGTCTCGTTGTGGGTCACGGTGATCAGGTCATACTTGCCGGTGGCCAGAGCGGCATCCACTTCCTGGGGATCGGTGGCATGGCCATCTTCCGCGCGGAACTTGTCGGCGGGCACGCCGTTGGAAACGGCCATCTTATACCATCTGTCGCCAAAAGCGCCGATGGAGAACACGGCGGCGCGCTTCGCTGTGCAGCAGCGGATGGCGCTTTCCATCAGGCCGGAGCCAGATGTGGTGGAAAGGACGATCACATTGTTTGTCTGGAAGACCTTCTGCAGCTTGGTGCAGACATCCTTGCCCAGCTCCGTGGCAGCCTTGCCGCGGTGGGAGATCATGGGGGTGGACATCTTGGCCAACACTTCGGGGCGCACGTCTACCGGGCCGGGGATAAAGAGCTTCTTGTGCATATTTATTCCTCCTGCATAATAATAATCGAGAATACTGCATTTCCTTTGCCTGACGCATAGCAAAACGATCGAGACCTGGAGGCCTCAATTCTCTCTTACAGGGTTATTCTAACATTCTTCATCAATTTTAACAAGTTGCAAAATGCACTTTCTACATTTTTTCTAAAATCATGCAGGGGCCTTTTGCTGTTTTGTAGCCCCGTCTGGAAATAGTGCCTAAAGAAACGCTGCAGTTTCCGGCGAAAATCACCATATTCCAGCTCCAGCGCCTTGTCCCGCGGCCCATTCCATAGTAAAATAAAAGAAAGAAACCAGAGGAAGGAGGCGGTCTTTTTGGTCTATGAGAACATCTGCCAACTGGTGGGCGGCACGCCTCTGCTGCGTTTGCATAAGCTCAGCGCTTTGTATGGATGCCGTACGCCGGTGGTGGCCAAGCTGGAGGGCTGGAACCCTTCGGGCAGCGTGAAAGACCGGCCCGCTTTCTTTTTGCTGCAAAAAGCCCTGGAGGAGGGCGTCTTGCAGCGGGGCGGCGCCGTGGTCGAAGCATCCGGCGGCAACAGCGCCGTCTCCTTGGCCATGGTCTGCGCCGCCCTCAACCTGCGGGCCATCTTGGTGCTGCCCGACAACATGGAGTCTTTTTTGGGGCCGCTGGTGCGGGCCTACGGCGGCACGGTGGTGACGACTCCTGCCAAAGAGGGGATGGAAGGGGCCCAGGCCAAAGCCCGGCAGATCTACGAGGCCGAACTGCCCAACGCCTATCTGCCCCTCCCCTTTGAAAACGACGGCGCCTGCCAGGCCCACCGCCTGCAGACCGGCCCCGAGATCTTGGCCGAACTGCCTCAGGTGGATTATTTCATCACCGGCGTGGGCACCGGCGCCACCCTGACCGGCTGCGGCGAATACCTGAAAAGCCGCTGTATGGATTGCAAGGTCATCGCGGTGGAGCCCAACGATTCCCCGGTGCTGTCGGGGGGCATGGCATCGGCCCACGCCATCCGGGGCATCGGCCCCGGCTTCGTGCCCCCCATCCTCAACGTGCCGCTGATCGATGAGATCATCCGGGTGCGCACGCCGGACGCCCTGGAACTGTGCCAGCAGCTCTGCCGCACCGAGGGATTGCTGTGCGGCATCTCCTCCGGCGCCGCCCTGGCCGCGGCAGTGGATGTGGCCAGCCGGCCGGAAGCCCAGGATAAGACCTTGGTGGCGGTGCTGCCCGATGGCGGCGCCCCATACCTGCTCTCCGGCCTGCTGACGCTGGATGGGGCATGAGCCCGGTAAACCTTGCAATTCCGGCTGTTTCAGAGTATACTGCAACCATAGATTTTTCAAGCAGAAAGGTGGATATCCCATGGAAATGCGCATCATCGACACCCATTGCGACACGATCGGCGAATGCATCGCCCGCTCTCAGGGCAAGATCACCCTGCAAAACAACCCGGGCCACATCAATGTGGAAAAGCTGCAAAAAGGCGGGGCGCTGGCGGAATTCTTCGCCATTTTCATCCAGACCCACGAAGGCGCGGCCCAGGCCGGCATCCACATGACCCCTTATGAATACTTTCAATTCGTCTACCAGGTCTATTTGAAAGAGCTGGAGGCCAACCAGGATGTGCTGGCGCCTGCCATGAACTACGAGGACATCCTGCGCAACAAAGCGGCGGGCAAGATCTCCTCGGTGCTCACGGTGGAAGACGGCGTGCCCCTGGATGGCAAAATGGAGCGGCTGGAAGAGTTCTATCAAAAGGGCGTGCGCCTGATCTCCTACACCTGGAACTATGAGAACAGCCTGGGCTACCCCAACTCCAAAGACCCGGCTGTCATGGAAAAAGGGCTGAAGCCCTTTGGCCTGGAATGCATCAGCCGCATGAACGAGCTGGGCATGCTGATCGACGTTTCCCACCTTTCCGACGGCGGTTTTTGGGATATCGTCAAGCACAGCAAAAAGCCCTTCATCGCCTCCCACTCCTGCTGCCGTGCCCTGTGCAACCACACCCGCAACTTGACGGACGACATGCTCCATGCCCTGGGCGAAAAAGGCGGCGTAGTGGGCATCAACTTTGCCTCCCAATTCTTAAACGAAGGCTCCAATGACACCGACATCGCCTCCATTTTGCGGCACATGCAGCACATCCGCGACAAAGCGGGCATCGACGCCCTGGGCTTCGGCTCGGATTTCGACGGCATCACCAGCAACCTGGAGTTCCGCGACTACGCCGGCATGCCCGCCATTCTGGATGCCATGGGCCAGTGCTTCACCGACGACGAGATCGAAAAGATCTGCAACGGCAACATGCTGCGCCTGATCCGGGATACATTGAAGTAAAAGGTACGCTCTATGACGACTCGATCCAACGGCAAAAAAGTGGCCTTTGTCGGCTTTGACGATGGCTTTGCCGCCATGGAGGCTTTGGCAAACGAGGGCTGCCAACTGCTGAAACTCTTCACCTGCCAGGTGGATCCGGCCACGGAATCCAACGCCCAGGTGATCGCCAAGGCCCAGCAGCTGCAGATCCCTTACACCACCCAAAAGATCACCCGCCAGGACCTCCAGTGGCTCAAAGACAACGGCTGCCAGCTGCTGCTCTCCGCAGCCTATTACCACAAGATACCCACCGACCCGACGCTGCCCATGGTGAATATCCACCCCACTTGCCTGCCCCGGGGACGGGGCGGCTGGCCCACGCCCGTGATGATCCTGCGGGGCGAAAAGCAGGGCGGCGTGACGTTCCACAAGATCGCCAGCGGCTTCGATACCGGCGACATCATCTTGCAGCACACGTTCCCCCTGGCCGAAGACGAAGACCTGGAAACGCTGATGGCGAAAGTCTACCGGCAGATCCCCCCCATGGTCCACGAGCTGCTCTCCGATTTCGACCGGCTGTACCAAAACGCCAAGCCCCAGGGGCCCGGCGAAGTCTACCCCACCCCCACCGAGGCCGACTTCACGGTGACAGAGCAGATGCCCGCCCAACAGATCGACCGTATTCTGCGGGCTTTCCGGGGATTCCCCTGCCTGGTGCACAAAGGCGGCTGGGAATATGTGCTGCTCCACGGCGCATACCACAGCGCCCCGCCGGCCGGGGGCCCGGCCTTTCCCTATGGCCCCGGCTATCTGTCCGGCGAATGGCTCGAAAAGCATCCCCTTTGATCCGCTGCCCTCTTGCAACAGGCAGGACCTCTTTTCCCGAGGCCCTGCCTGTTTTTTCTGTTTTGCTTCAGCCCTGCCGGTATTGGCAGCCAAGGGCTTGCAGCTTTTCATCCACCCAAGGTCTGGGATAGGTGCCATCCCGGTCCATCTGGGCCAAAATGGCCCGTTCTTGCGCCATGACCGCCTGTACCCGTTGGGCCAGCCCTTCCGCTTCCCACGGGTGGATCGCCAGCACCCCGTCTCCATCCCCCACCAGAATATCGCCGGGCTCTACCACAATGCCGCCGCAGGCAATGGGGAGACCGATCTCCCCGGGTCCATTTTTATACGGCCCATTGGGCGTGACCGCCCTGCAATACACCGGGATCCCGGCCTGCTCCAGCGCATCCCGGTCCCGCACGGCGCCATCTACCACGATGCCTTGGATGCCGCGGCACTGGCAGTAGCGGACCATCAGTTCCCCCAAAATGGCTCGGTTGCAGCAGCCGCCGGCGTCGATCACCAAAACATCGCCAGGCTGTGCCAGGTCCATCCCTTTGTGTACCATGAGGTTATCCCCTTGGGGCACCCGGATGGTAAACGCCGTCCCCAGCAGCGGGTGACGGTTCATCGGCCATAGCCCTTGGTCCATTGCGGCCATGCGCCCCATGCAGTCATCGATGTTGGCCACTGGCATTCCCTGAAACACCCGTACCAAACTGTCTTTGGGCCGCGGATACCCCAGCCGTATGCGGCACCCAATGTTCTCCATTTGCCCTCATCCTCTCTGGCATTGGTAAAGCCTTTTGTTTGATTGGCATTTTAGCACAATTCAACAAAGCCTTCAACCGCTCTTTTTTGGAAGGGCTGTACATTTTCTTATTGTTATGTTATGCTAAAAGCAATATATCGTCCGCATCCGTTTCAAAAGAGGAGGGGTTTGTTATGCGTAAAACATTGGCTCTGTTTTTGCTGCTGGCGCTGTGTCTTTCTTTGGCGCCTTTGCCCGTCCGGGCGGCGGAAAACGAAGGTGCTGCCAGCAGTCACACCATTAGCTCCAGTTGCTTCGTCTCTGAAAATGGAGACCTATATCAATGGCGTCCCTCTGGCACACTGTATTCGACTGATGAGATCATCCGTTCAACGCCTGTCAAGATAGAAGGTATCTCCGATGTAGTTCAGGTCACGGGCGACGAATATGCAGCAGCTGCTGTCACAGCGGACGGCAGCCTATACACCTGGGGTGCACATCTTCAAACAAAGCTTGGCATCGGCGATCCAAGCGCACCCGAAACCCCAGTTCTTGTTTCAACACTCTCCAATGTTGTCTCGGTCAGCTTATGGGACTACGGAGACTTAACCTGTGCAGCTGTCACAGCGGATGGGAGCTTATACGCTTGGGGTGATGTACTGCAATCTTACGGCAATTCCACAATGTATTCTGTCCCCCATAAAATAGAAGGGGTCTCTGATGCCACAGCCGCTTTTGCCGGGGAAGGAAGCCGTTTTTCTTACATTGCGAAAGATGGCACATTATATTCTTGGGGCCTTCCAAATGGGAATTCCTCGCCAGCTGGGATGCAGAAAGTCCTTTCTGACGTCGTTTCTATGAGTTACGGGCGCCTTACCGCTTGTGCCGTCACCGCAGACGGAACGCTTTATACCTGGGGGTATCATTACGACTTTGCATTGGGTCTCTCCAGAGAACAAGCCGCCAATCTGACAAATTCCTATGCTCCACAACCCATACCTATTTTAGAGAATATCCGCACAGCCCACATGGGCAGGAAGTTTTATGGCCTAGCGGTAACCAATGATGGACGCCTTTATACGTGGGGGGACTATGGAGACCCCAACCGTGACCGGGGCGAGTGGGGTTCTTTTATCCTGGATTCTCCCACCCTTTTGGACTGCGATGGTGTTAAATTTATCGATGCAATACCAGATCGCGGCTCGAACATCGCTCTTACAGAAGACGGTAAAATCTATGCTTGGTTTGGCAGTCTAGCGCCGGTTTATCTGACGGACGGCGTCAAAATGCCTGACACACCCATTGCTCCGAACACCCCCGCGGCGGAACCCACCGAAATCCCAATCGGCAGACAGCAATCCATTGCTCGTGATTATTATATCACTGAAAATGGCGACTTATATCATATTCCCTGGCATTATTATGATATCTTTAATTACGAAGCCTCTCCTTCTGAAAACGTCCAGAAACTCAAAGCAACAAAAATGGAAGATTTCTCAAACATCGTCTCTTTTCAAATTTCGCACAATATGGGCACGATTATCACTGAAGACGGCAGCCTTTATCTGCGCGAATACCAACGTATCGATCCGGGGACTGATACAGAGGTGGAGACCTTTACCAAAGTGGAGGGGCTCTCCCATGTGGTGTCCGCAGACGCCTGGGGCAATTCGGGCATTGCCGCCACAGCAGACGGCAGCGTTTACGTCTGGGGCAATGTCTACATGGGGGACGACAAGAACTGGAACCCCATCGTAGAGATTTTCCAGACCCCGCAAAAAGTGGAGGGCTTGAGCGATGTGGCTTCGGTAGGCTGCGGTTCCTCCATTTTTGCCGCGGTAACGAACACCGGCGACCTGTACACTTGGGGTATGGGACCTTCCGGCGAAACTGGGTATGGGGAGGGCCAGCCCAAGAGCAGCGCTGTTCCCAAAAAGATTTTGGAAGATGTGGCTTTTGTGGAATGCGGCCAACACACAACCTGCGCTGTCACCCGCCAAGGGGATCTTTATGTCTGGGGCGGAAACTTTGAGCACCACGCCATCGGGCTGGATCAGCCCGGGACTTTCAACGTGCTGCAGCCCACCTTTTTGATGGGCAATGTCCGGGAGGTCAGTTTGGGCAGGTTCTTCGGCGGTGCTGTCACCAACGATGGCGAACTCTACCTGTGGGGCTACTACCTGGGGGATATGAGTGAAAAGCACCAGGAGGATTATGGGTTTTCCACCCCCACCCTCATTGATACCGGCGGCGTCCGGTTCGCCGATTTGTTCTTAGATGGTTATCTGAACACATTATTGTCTGAAGATGGAGGTTTTTATCTCTTCGGCTTGGGACTTGTACCCAAAGACCAGGTCAATGCCAGCCAGATGGTTCGGTTTACCGGCGGCGTCAAAGTGCCTGGCCAGGTGGCAGGCGATATGGGCCGCTTCAGGCAGGCGATATGGGCCGCTTCACCGCCAGCCGGACCTACCAGCCCGGCCAATTCTCCGATGTGGACGAAGGGCAGTGGTACGGCACAGAACAGCAGGGCACCATCCGGCAGGCCTATGAACTGGGCCTGATCGACGGCATGGCCGACGGCTCCTTTGCCCCGGATAGCCCGCTGCGCCTTTCCGAAGCCATCAAACTGGCCTGCACTGTGCGCAGCATCTACACCGGCGGCCAAGTGACTCTCACCGATGGCGTCCCCTGGTATATGCCCTATGTGGATTACGGCATCTTCGCCGGCATCCTGCTGCCAGGGCCACCCGCAGCCAGATGGCCTACCTCTTTGCCAATGCGCTGCCTGCCGATGAATTGCCTGTGCTGGATGCCGGGGCGCTGCCCCCGGATGTCTCCGACAACGACCCATATGCCCAGCAGATCCGGCTGCTCTACCAGGCCGGCGTTTTGCAGGGCAATGACGCCAGCGGCGCTTTCCAGGGTGACCAGCCCATCACCCGGGCCCAGGCCACCGCCATCCTCACCCGCCTGGCGCTGCCCGGCCAGCGCACCGCTTGATACGACCGTCTTTGGACCAATGGAAAGGGAGCGCTGCAAACTTCATTTCTGCAATTCTCCTCCCATCTAGGCAAGTTGGCTATTATATGGTATGCTCTTGTTGTAGTACAGAAAACATTGGAGGTTTGTTATGCGTAAAACATTGGCTCTGTTTTTGCTGCTGGCGCTGTGTCTTTCTTTGGCGCCTTTGCCCGTCCGGGCGGCGGAACCCACCGAAATCCCAATCGGCAGACAGCAATCCATTGCTCCCGATTCTTATATTTCCGAAAATGGTGAGTTGTACACTCTTGAATGGGATAATTGGAGTATTTCTGATATCTTTGATCGGCAGACCCCGCCTTCTGAAAATATCCAGAAAATCGAGGCTGTCAAAGCCGAAGGACTTTCCCAGGCCGTCAGCATCAGCGGCGAAGGGGCCGCCATCACTGCGGACGGCAGCCTTTACCTCCCGGAAACCCGGCAAGTCCCTTCGGATTCCGATATCCCGCAGTTTGTTGATGTCTTCACCAAAGTAGAGGGGCTCTCCCATGTGGTGTCCGCAGATGCCTGGGGCGATTCGGGCATTGCCGCCACAGCAGACGGCAGCGTTTACGTCTGGGGCGATGTCTACATGGGGGACGACAAAAACTGGAACCCCATCGTAAAGACTTTCCAGGCCCCGCAAAAAGTGGAGGGCTTGAGCGATGTGGCTTCGGTGGGCTGCGGTTCCTCCATTTTTGCCGCGGTAACGAACACCGGCGACCTGTATACTTGGGGCATGGGGCCCTATGGCGAAACGGGGTATGGGGAGGGCCAGCCCAAGAGCAGCGCTGTTCCCAAAAAAATTTTGGAAGATGTGGCTTTTGTGGAGTGCGACCAATACACAACTGCCGCCGTCACCCGCCAAGGGGACCTTTATGTCTGGGGCGGCAACTTTGAGCACAACGCCATCGGGCTGGACCAGCCCGGGACTTTCAACGTGCTGCAGCCCACCTTTTTGATGGGCAATGTCCGGGCGGTCAGTTTGTGCAGGTTCTTCGGCGGTGCTGTCACCAACGATGGCGAACTCTACCTGTGGGGCTACTACCTGGGGGATATGAGCGAAAAGCACTGGGGGGATTACAAGTTTTACTCCCCCACCCTCATTGATACCGGCGGCGTCCGGTTTGCCGATTTGTTCTTAGGTGGTTCTCGCAATCTGTTATTGTCTGAAAATGGAGACCTTTATCTCTTCGGCTTGGGCCATGTAACCAAAGACCAGGTCAATGCCAGCCGGATGGTTCGGTTTACCGGCGGCGTCAAGATGCCTGGCCAGGCGGCAGGCGATATGGGCCGCTTCACCGCCAGCCGGACCTACCAGCCCGGCCAATTCTCCGATGTGGACGAAGGGCAGTGGTACGGCACAGAACAGCAGGG
>CAJFRA010000029.1 GCA_904419295.1 Candidatus Pseudobutyricicoccus lothianensis | reverse complement strand
GACAACAATCTTTTTTTCATGTTGCCTTTCCTCCTAACATGAAATTTTGGTTGCTTTTTGATCGCTTCTGAAAGTCCTCCCCCGACCAAATCACCCCCCCTAATTTGGTTAAGTGTACTTTTCCAAATTCTGACCTCTGGTTCGAATTTTTGTAAAAACATATTGAAAAACCCCACATTGCGTGGTAATATCTAACTGTAGGTTTGTACTGTTTCCAATTTGGAAAAGTACACCTTTTCAAAGCCCATTCTTTTCCATCATCAAACAATGAATCGTTCGGATAAAGTGCATGAATAGGCGCAAGACCTCATCATCCTTGGGAAATATGAGCGGGTCAGGTGTACAAATAGGCTTTGACCTTCAGCATTACGGGTTTCCTCCAGGCTGCCTCGTACCTGCTCTTTGGTTTGCCCCTTGATCCTTTCCTCGTTTCGCCAGCTGTACAATCTTTTCAGGTATGGTTTACTCTCTCTTTCTATCAGAGTTCTGTAGACCATGCTTTTTTTATTTGCTTTTCAATTTGCGAAACTTATTGGACCTTATTAGGTACAGAGATCAATCCTCCACGCCTTCACTTTCGAGAAACTGTACAACGATCATGCACTTGGATGTTCCATATCCAGACTTAAAAAACGGTATCGCCAGTACGGATCATGTCCACACCCAATACGATGTCCGGATTTAAGACCGGACAGCCTTTTGCATCGCATATCAGCTTTGCCCATGGCCTGCCGCAGGACGATTTCAGCATTGAAAAGATCTCACTGTTTCATCATCAACACAAACCATTCAGGATATTTTCTCTCTTAAACACCAGGTTCTTTAAAACCTGATACATATATCATGGTGCATGCATCATGTTTTCGCTACTCTCATGGTAAATACTTCACAAAAAGGAGAATCATGCCATGAGAAATGTATTGTTGGGCATCCTGAAATCCTATTCCCACAAAGCTATCCTGCAAGCACGGTCACAACTAAGCCTGACGCAGGCTCAAATGGCGGACCGCTTGTCTATGGATACCCGCTCCTATGTCTATCTGGAACATGGCGAGACATGCTGCAGCGTCCTTACATTGGCGCTGTTCCTGATCTATTGCTGCCCAAATCCTGTCAAATTCCTGAAGGAGCTCCGCACGGCCTTGGAAACTGCACGCAAAGGTGCCGCTTGATTATTTAAGTCCTGCTGCCGGCGGGAAACTACAAATATTTTAAGCCGCTCCCTATCAGGCACATTGGAAATTATAAATTTTCTGCCAGCAGGTCCCGCCTGCTGGCAGTTTTTATGCTACCCGAAAACAGCCTCTGTGTTTTTCATCAATGTCATTGCTCACGAATCTTGTCAAACAACCACGATGTTTGCTGTGCTGCCCCCGGTGCAGTCTTTCTTCACCACAATCTGATTCTCAATTTTATCTTTAAGGGATTCTACGTGAGATATAATGCCGACCAGGCGGTTCCCTTCTGTCAGTCCTGCTAAGGTGAGATATGCCTTATCTAAGGCATCTGCATCCAGGGAGCCAAATCCTTCATCTACAAACAGTGTGTCCAACCGAATACCTGTGGACATTTGTACTTCCTCAGACAATCCAAGGGCTAATGCTAACGATGCCAGGAATGCCTCGCCGCCGGAAAGTGTGTTTACACTGCGACGTGAAGCGTTAATGTGGTCAATGATATCCAGTTCCAATCCACTCTGGCTTCTTTGGTTGCTTGCCACCTTTCTTCGCTCCAAATCGTACTGTCCTCCGGATATTTTCTGCAGACGCAGATTTGCCAGCTCTAATATATGGCCGAAATAAACTGTCTGCACATATGTTTCCAGCATGACTTTATCCTTGCCAGCCAGAGTCCCATTCGCTGTATCGGACAACGCGTTCATCCAGGCATATTGGATCTCTAGTTCAGACATCTCCTGTACCTTGTTTTTGATCTTCTCCTGCGCAGCAGTATTCGCTGCAATTCGTGTATGGAGCTCCTTGAGTGTAGAGGATACAACAGCCTTCTGCATATTTAATGTGCTCTTCTGCTCTATCAGCGCAGAAATATCTAGAGCCGGTGCGGATTTTATCTGCGTACGGAGTTGCTCTATAGCCGCATGCAATGCTGCTAGTTCTTCTTTGCATGTGTTATAGCTAGAATCTGCCTGGGCCAGCACGGCCTTCAAATTGCTTAACTGCTTTTGCAGAGCAGCCCTATGGTCCACAGCTGCATTTTTATCCTGGGACCTCAGCCTCATGCGCATGGCATCAATTTGCCTATCCAGTTCCGAGACAGCAGCACTCAAAGAGGCACCTCGCTCTTTGGCAGAAACGATAGCAGCCTCACATTCAGCGAGTACTTTTTCGTTCTCCGGTATTTGCCGATCCAAGGCCTCCCTCTTGGTTATTCCCCTCTCAGTCTCGTTAATTTGTTTTTCAATTTCTTTTATGCGGGCTGTTAATTGTCCAATCTGTTCCTCAGCGGCGGTGCGGACCCCCTCTGGAAGATTTTCGCCAAATACCAGGGCGGCTGCGCTGGACACAGCCTCTTCCGCCGCAGCAACAAGCCCTCTCTGAATACTTGCTTTTCCGCTAGCCTCTTCGGTCTTTTTCCGGGCTGTCTCATAGGCCATCTTGGCATGTTCTACCTCAGCCTCGGTTGGGGCAGATTGTGAAGTCATGGCCAGATGCGGATGCTCTATTGAACCGCACACCGGGCAGGGGATGCCGGGAACTAAAGTAGATGCTATAATCCCCGCCTGCTCATCTAAATATGCCTTGCTCTTTTGATCATGCTCCTGCCGCAATCTGCTGGATTCTAACTCTGCATCCTGATAAGCAATCTGCAGTTGGTTCAGCTTGCTGTGTGCCTTTGATAAATTATCCAATTTGGTAAGTAAATCCCCAAAGCCCTCTTTCTCCTGAGACAGCCTCTGTTTCTCTTGTAAAAGTTTTTCTCTTTCTACAGTGGAGAACTCCAGCGTCTTGCGTTCTGCCTGCAGCGCTTCCAACGCACCAGAAAGCGTCAGCTGCTTCTCCTTCTCGGATCTTTTGGCCGTCTCAACGGCTGCCAGGGCCGAAACCCTTGCTGAGCGCTCTTGAAGTTTTCCCTCTAATTCGTCATAGGAAGGAAGTTGAAGCTCCAGCTCTGTAATCTCTTTCCCCAAGCTCTCCTGTTTTGGAATCGTAGCTTGGGCGGCATCCAGCGCAGAAGACAACCGTTGCAAAATCGCATTTTTCTCCGCTTCTTCCCGCAGCTTTGCTTCAAGAGATCGTTTCGCAGCCTGGAATGTCTCTGCACTTGCCAGCTGTGCTACACAATGTTCTGTTTTCAAGAAAATCTCGATAGTAAGACTATGCGCAAGGTCCTTTCGTCCATACTAATAGCAGAAGCATACCGGCCAGCTGACCCCATTACAGCAACAGGATAGCTGCTATATGTGGATATTATTAATGGAGGAGCGTGAAATGCTGTGGAATTTTATATACGAAACGATCAAAAACTGGCAGAAATCTGGCTCACCAAACAGGAAAAACAGAATGCGGATTTGCGCCGCCGGTTAGAACCTTTTTATGCAGAGTATAATAAAAAAGGATATACTATCGTAACATTCCTATCAGGCCAAGAACCACTATATGGGCTGACACGTGATCTGCTAGTAAGCAGCCGTAAACGTCAGGCAGCTGCAGAAGTACGGCAGGAGAAGCATGAACACTCCCAGAAGGGATAAAAGAAATTGCACTGTCAGTGTATCTGCCACCGTATTTCCCTTGTCTTTTTTCTGCACAGATGATACAATGTTATCAAACATTTTTTCGCTTATTTATTTTATATTGATGCAGCGGAGAATGGAGAGCGTAAGACATGTACAGGGGGATAGTAGATGACTGAAGTTTTTGATATTGCTGGCTACGCCCGAATCTCAGTGGATGATGAATTGGACCGGGATAATGTATCCATTGAAAATCAAAAGGCCATCATTGAAGATTATGTGAAGCACAAATTTCCTGGCAGCAAGCTGACTTTTTTTGAGGATCGGGATCGCTCCGGTTATACTTTCGAACAGCGAGAAGGCTATCAGAAAATGCGCCGGGGGATGATGTCCCACAAGTATGATATTCTGATTGTCAAGGATTTCTCCCGCTTCTCCCGGCGGAACAGCCGTGGGCTGGTAGAGCTGGAGGACCTGCGCGATGTGGGAATGCGTATCATCTCTATAGGCGACAATGTGGACTATCCCAACGATGATGACTGGCTGAAAATTCAATTTCAGTTTCTTATCAATGAGATGCCCGTCACCGACACTAGTAAAAAAGTCAAGAATGTTATCAAGCGCCGACAGGCGAGCGGCAAGTGGATCTGCGCTGCTCCTTACGGCTATATTGTAAATGCACAACAGGAGTTTGAGGTCGTTCCCTATGAAGCAGATATCGTTCGGGAAGTCTATCGTCTTTATCTAAGCGGCTGGGGATACAAGAAGATTGCGAACCATCTTACCGAATCAGGCGTGCCAACCCCCCGTATGTCAGAGCGGGAACGCAAAGAAGCGGAGCACCCGGGCTCGGAATACCAATATAAGCGGAAAGTAAAACAGTCGTGGTCTATCGTCACTATCCAGGGGATCTTGGATAACGATTTCTACATTGGCACCTTACGCCAGGGCAAATATACTCGTGCTAAAATCAACGGCAAGGACATAAAGCAGGATGAAACAGAACACGTGGTCATTGAACACCACCATCAGGAGATCGTTGATTATCGAACTTTTGCCTTGGTGCGCGCTCAGCGGGAAAGCCGCTCCACAAACCACTACCGCGGAGTGAAGAAGTATGACAATGTTTATTCCGGCTTCTTAGTGTGTGGGGACTGTGGCGCTCCTATGTTCGCCATGAGCCGTAGAGACCTAAAGCCAGCCTATACCTGCGGCACTTATCATCGTCGAGGGCTGAAGGGCTGTACCAGCCACCATATCCGGGCAGACAAGTTGGATGAACTTCTGAAACTGTATGTACGGAAAGTAAAAGAAAGTGCTGCAGATATGCTGCAGCGCCTGAATGCTGATCTCCAGCGGGAACAGGAGGATGTTCAGGAAACAGAAGAGAGTGCTGCTAACTTGGCTTCTACCTTGGAGGGTCTTCAGGAAGAGCTGAAGGCGACCAAGCGGCAGCGCATCCGGGATCTAATGAAACACCCAGAGCAGGAAGCTGTGCTCGAGCAAACCTATGATGAACTTGAAGCTGACCTGGTTCGCCGGATCGAGGGGACTAAAAACCGTATTGACATGGCTATCGATAAGCGCAACACTATCATCCGGGTGAATCGGGTGGCCAAGACAGCATTAGATGTATTCGATGACATCTTAAGCAAGGATAAGCTGGACAAAGCCGATATTCAGCTTATTGTAAGTAAAATCAAAGTTTATGAGGATCATCTGGAAATCCAGCTCCGGGCCGATATTGACAGCATCTTACAAAGCGGGGCCCTTCCAGAAACAGAAGCGGAAAATGCGATGCCTCCGGTTGAAGAGGACATCGTAAATTTTAAGATAGGCACGGAGCATATCTCACCTGTCACCATTGTCCAAAATGCAAGAAAGCACTCGGACAAGGTGTTCCGTGCCAATGTCATCAGTGACGGCGACCCGTTGGAGATCTTCACCGAAAAAGATGGCAGCGTTATCTTTAAAAAATATTCTCTCATGGAAGACCAAAGCGAATTTGCCCAACAGATCTGCGACGCCATGCACCGCACCACAGGGGGCGTCGTGGCTGTGACAGACCGGGACAGCGTGGTGGCCTGCGCCGGGGTATCCCGCCGCGACCTGGTGGAACGCCGCATCAGCGAAAGCCTGGGCAAGGCCATGGAAGAGCGTCAGCTCTACCGCCCTTCTTCGGCCGAAACTTCTTTTCCCATCTGCGAAGGGGATGCCCGCCACACCGTATCGGCTGCGGCCCCCATTCTCTGCGGTGGGGATCTGCTGGGCTGTGTGCTCTATGCCGGCGAAAAGTCCGGCGCGGCCGGCGAGGCCGAATGCAAGCTCTGCCAGGCCATGGCCTCTTTTCTGGGCCGCTATATGGAGCATTGACCTGCCAAAGCTCCCCCGCCCATGGCCGGGGAGCTTTTGGTGCCCCCGCTCAGGGCGCCGCCTTTCTTGTACGCCATGCCTGACCGCCATAAGACAAAAAAAGATGGACACCTTGTTGGCGTCCATCTTCTCATTTCCTGTTTTTATGGCAGATAGAATGGGTCGCTCTCCTGGGTGCCCCAGCCGTCCCCATATCCGCCGTAATTTCCATAATTGCCGTAATCGCCGTAGTTGCCATATCCATAGCCACCGTAGCCGCCATAATTGCCATAACCGCCGTAACTTTCATCGCTGCCATAGCCATTGGCTGCTCCATAGCCGCCATAAGGTGAAAACGCATTGTCCAGCTGCACTCCGTTGACCGAGACCCGGCCGATCGCCGTTCCCATCACTTGCCCGTTGATCAAGCCAGCTAAGATGGCTGCCGCTGCCAACAGCGCCAGCAGGGCAAATTGGAACCGGCCCGTCTCGTTGCCGCCTGCCCGCCGGGCGCCCAGCGCTGTCAGGAACAGCCAGGCCATGGCGGCAAACAGCAGGGCATATACCGCCCCCCGCAGTGTGAAGAACAGCAGGATAGTGCCGGCCAGCAGCCCCAGAGAGGGCACCAATGTGCTGAGCCCGGCCACGACCAGGCTGTTTTTATAAGACAGTCCGGTCTTTCCCACTTTGCCTGCCAAAAAGACGGCCAGTGCAGTCAGCAAGACCAACACCAGTGCCATTGCCACACCGGCAAAAAACATCCAGACGACAGGTACCGCTATGTTTCCCACGTTCAGGATGCCGCCCAAAAAATTCTGTAGGAAGGATTGCCCCATCCCGATGGCCCAGTTGACCCAAGCCGCCAGACGCTGGAACAGCACAGCGACGAACAAGCCGCTGCAGGCCAGGAAAAAGAGCAAGTACAGCATTGCCAAAGGCAGATCCTGGTGCTGGCAGGCCGTCTGGATCATCTGGCCCGGCTGTTTCCAATATTGCGTGAAAAATGGGACGATGTTGTGAAACGCCGTGCGGATCCGGGAGGGCTGCCGCGGCGCTGGCCCTGGGGCCGGTCCCCACTGTCCGCCGGGCCCAGGCCCTTCTGCCGCTGCCTGTCCCCAGGTCTCACCGGCCTGGGCCGCCGGCTCTTCCGCCGCCGGGGATGCCTCTGGCTGGGGCTCAGCCGGTCGTTCTGCCTGCTGGACAGGCGGCTTTTCCTTTTGTTTGTCCATCTCCCGCATCAATACGCTTTGGGGGCAGGTGCACTCTTCCCCTTCGGCCAATTCTTTGCCGCAATACTCGCAGATGTTCGCCATATCTATTTGCTCCTTCTGGGCAGGCCCTCCGGGCCCTGCCGCCTTCTATTGGAAACACCGCCCGCCGCTCTGCAGCCCTGCGGCCCTCCGTTCAAATTCTGTTACCATTATAGGGGAGAAGGCGCGGAAAAATCAACACACAGGTGTGAAACGGCGGTGAATAAACCGTGAACGAACCCATTTTTTGCGAAAACAGCGGCACAGCCCTTGCAATCGGCGGGATAGGATGGTATACTGTATATGATTTTAGCAGATTGACGATGTGGAGAGTGGGGTGACCCACTCTTTCTTATTGGGATTTAGAGGATAGGAGGATGCGCCATGCAGACAAAAGTTTTCCTGCAAAAAGTACGGGAAATGTGCCAAAAACCTGCGGAAGAGCGGGGTTTGCTCGTCTGGGATGTGACGTTTGAAAAAGAAGGCCCCCGCCACATGTTGACGGTGGTGGTGGACAAAGAAGGCGGCGTGGATATCGACGACTGCGAATATGTGAGCCGCGCCATCGACCCGCTGCTGGATGCGCCGGAATTTGACAGCCTGCCCTCCTATACGCTCTGTGTTTCCTCCGCCGGGCTGGAGCGGAGCCTGCGCACCCCGGAGCATTACCGCTGGGGGCTGGGCCGCCAGGTGGAGCTGACGTTTTACCGCCCCCACGACGGCTCGAAGAACAAGGTGGGGCTGCTGGAAAGCTTTGATGATAGCAGCTTGACGGTGGACGGCCAGCGGTACCTGCTGGCTGAGATCGCCAGCTGCCGGGAATATTACGACTTTACATCCATCAATTGAGAGAAGGAGACTCCATTCATGAATGCTGAACTGATGCAGGCCCTGGCGGACCTGGAAAAAGAAAAAGGCATTAAAAAAGATTACATGCTGGACCGCATTGCCCAGGCTCTGGCCGCCGCTTACAAAGCCATTTATAAAAAGGATACCCAAAGCGCCGCGCTGGACAATGTCTTTGTACAGATCGACCCGGACACGGGCGCCATCGCCATGCACGCGGTGAAGACTGTCACCGCCGATGTGCAGAACCCGGCCACGGAAATTTCGCCGGAAGAAGCGGCTCAATATGCGCCTTTGGCGGTGGAAGGCGACGAAGTGCGCATTGAGATCGACACCAGCAAATTCGGCCGCATCGCCACCCAGACAGCAAAGCAAGTGATCATCCAGGGCATCCGGGAGGCGGAGCGCGGCATGATCGCCGATGAATTTGCCTCCAAAGAACATGAGATCCTGACCGGCGTCGTCACCCGCATCGATCCCCGGTATGGCAGTGTCATTTTGGAACTGGGCAGCGGCCACGACAAGACCGAAGCCCTGCTGCCTGCTGCTGAACAGGTGAAAAATGAGGTGATCCACGAGGGCGACCGGCTGAAGGTCTACCTGGTGGAGGTGCGCCGGGGCGTCAAAGGCCCCCAGATGGTGATCTCCCGCACCCACCCGGGCCTGGTCAAGCGCCTGTTTGAGCTGGAAGTGCCCGAGATCCACGACGGCACGGTATTGGTCCACTCCATCGCCCGAGAGGCGGGCAGCCGCACCAAGATCGCCGTTTCCAGCACCGATGAAAACGTGGACCCCATCGGCGCCTGCGTCGGCCCCCGGGGCTCCCGCGTGGCCAGCATCGTCAACGAGCTGCAAGGGGAGAAGATCGACATCATCAAATATTCCGACGACCCGGTCCAGTTCGTGGCCGAAGCCCTTTCCCCTGCCGATGTGCTGTTGGTCACCCCCATGGCCGATGGCAAGAGCTGCAGCGTAGTGGTGCCTGACGACCAGCTGTCCCTGGCCATTGGCAAAGAGGGGCAGAACGCCCGGCTGGCCGCCAAGCTCACCGGCTGGAAGATCGATATCAAACCCCAGTCCCAAGCGCTGGAACAGGCGCTGGACAACGCCGCGCAGGTGGCGCAAGAAGAATAACCGCACCGCCCTGCGGCCTGCGGACGGCAAAACAGGAGGAGGATGAACATGCCAAAAAAGATCCCGGTGCGCCAGTGTGTGGCCTGCCGCCAGCAAAAAGAAAAGCCTCAGCTGGCCCGCGTGACCCGCACGCCGGATGGCAAGATCCTATACGACCCCAAGGGCAAAGTTTCTGGCCGGGGAGCTTATTTGTGCAAAAGCGTCTCCTGCCTGGATAAGGCCATCAAATCCCGCGCCCTCAGCCGGGCGCTGGATTGTGAGATCCCCGATGAAGTCTACCAGACGCTGCGCCAGCAGTTCGCCCAGGAGGAGGGTGCCGATGGACAATAACATCCTTTCCTTTTTGGGCTTGATGCACAAGGCCGGCAGCCTGGCCCTGGGCGGCGAGAACGCCTATGACGCCGCCCGGACCCACCGGGCCCGGCTGCTGGTGCTGGCCGAGGACTGCGGCCCCAACACGGCGGCCCAGATCCGCTCGGCCGCCCGCCAGGCAGAGGCCCCCATTGCCCATTTGCCCTGCACAAAAGCAGCGCTGGGCGGCGCCTTGGGCCAACGGGAGTGCGCGGCGCTGGCTGTCACCGATACCGGCTTTGCCCTTTCCCTTTGCCGCAAATGCGGCTGGCCCGCCCAAGCCGAACAGCTGGAGGCCAGGTTGGCCCGGGAAAAAAAGCGCAAGCAAAAGAAGATCGACCGCACCGCCGCCAAACGCGCCGGAACCGATACACGTAAAGGGGGAAATAACCTATGATGATAAAATACCGCGTCAGCGATGTGGCCAAGGATTTTGGCCGCCCCAACAAAGAGATCTCCACTATTTTGGGCACTTATTTGCAAGCGCCCAAAAGCAACGCCCAGGCCCTGCACGAAGAGGAGCTGGATGTGATCTTTGAGCACCTGACTCAAAACAACCAGGTGGAAAGCCTGGACCAAGTGTTCGCCCCTGCCGCCGAAGCGGCGGCCAAACGGCGGCAAGAATCGGAGGCCCGCATTTTGAAACAACAGCAGGAAAAAGAGAAGGGCCAGCCAAAGCCCCAGGCAGGCGGCCAACAACCCAAACAGAACGCCAAACCCGCAGAGGAACAAAAGAGTTCGAAAGCCCCCCGCCGCACGGTGGTGGATACCCGCACCTCCTCGGTGGACCTTTCCAAATACGATGAGCGCATCGACCAGCTGGTGCCCGAAAAAGCCAACAAGATGGCCCAGCCCCAGGGCAAGCAGAAGATCAAGCGCCAGGCGGACCGGCGCGGGTATATGAGCAACAAAAAGCGGCAGGAAGAGCAGGAAAAGATGAAGCGCCTGCAGCAAGAGCGGGCGAAGAAAGTCCAGCTCAAAGTGCTGATCCCCGATGAGATCAACGTGGGCGAACTGGCCCTGCGGCTCAAAAAGAGCGCTGCCGACGTGATCAAGCAGTTGATGAAGCTGGGCGTCATGGCCAGCGTCTCCCAATCCATCGATTTTGACACCGCTGCTGTGGTGGCCGAAGAGTTCGGCGCCAAAGTGGAGCACGAGGTCATCGTCACCATTGAAGAGCGCTTGATCGACGACAGCACCGACGACGAAAAGAACCTGCAGCCCCGCCCGCCTGTGGTGGTGGTCATGGGCCATGTCGACCACGGCAAGACCTCTTTGCTGGACGCCATCCGCAACGCCCACGTCACCGAGGGCGAGGCTGGCGGCATCACCCAGCACATCGGCGCTTACCGGGTGCAGCTGAACGACCGGTACATCACCTTCCTGGATACTCCGGGCCACGCGGCCTTTACTTCCATGCGTGCCCGCGGCGCCCAGGTCACCGACGTGGCCATTCTGGTGGTGGCCGCTGACGACGGCGTGATGCCCCAGACAGTGGAGGCCATCAATCACGCCAAAGCCGCCGGCGTGCCCATCATCGTGGCGGTGAACAAGATCGATAAAGAAGGCGCCAACCCCGACCGGGTGCTGCAGCAGCTGACCGAGTATGAGCTGGTGCCCGAAGAGTGGGGCGGCGACACCATCGTGTGCAACATCTCGGCCAAAGAGCACATCGGCATTGAAAACCTGCTGGAAATGGTGCTGCTCACGGCCGACCTGCAGGAGCTGAAAGCCAACCCCGACCGCCGGGCAAAAGGCACTGTCATCGAGGCCAAGCTGGACAAAGGCCGCGGCCCGGTGGCCACGGTGCTGGTGCAGAACGGCACCCTGCACGCCGGCGATATCGTCATCGCCGGCAAGACGGTGGGTCGTGTCCGGGCCATGACAGACGACCGGGGCCGCAAGCTGGAGGCAGCCGGCCCCTCCATGCCGGTGGAGATCATCGGCCTGAGCGAAGTGCCCGATGCCGGCGACCTGTTCTACGCGGTGGAAGACGAGCGTATGGCCCGCACCCTGGCCGAACAGCGCAAGACCGCTGAAAAAGACGAGCGGGCCAAGCAGCAGGAGAAAATCACCCTGGAGAACCTGTTCAGCCACATCAAAGAAGGCGAGATGAAGGACTTCAACATCATCGTCAAGGCCGATGTGCAGGGCAGCGCCGAGGCGGTCTCCGCTTCGCTGCAAAAGCTGTCCAACGAAGAGGTCCGCGTCCGCGTGATCCACTCGGGCGTAGGCGGCATCAACGAATCCGACGTGATGCTGGCCGCCGCTTCCGGCGCCATCATCGTGGGCTTCAACGTGCGGCCCGAACCGGCTGCCGCCGACAGCGCCTCCCGCCAAGACGTGCAGATCCGCACTTACCGGGTGATCTACGACTGCATCGAAGAGATCGAATCGGCCATGAAGGGCATGCTGGCGCCCAAGTTCCAGGAAGTGGTCATCGGCCATGCCGAGGTGCGCCAGACTTTCCGCGTGTCCGGCGTGGGCACCATCGCCGGCTGCTATGTGCAGGATGGCAAGATGCAGCGCGCTGCCCAAGTGCGCATCGTGCGGGATAACATCGTCATCCACGAAGGGGTGCTCTCTTCCCTCAAGCGGTTCAAAGACGACGTCCGCGAAGTGGCCTCTGGCTATGAGTGCGGCATGAGTTTTGAAAAATACAACGACATCAAAGAAGGCGACACAGTGGAAGCCTTCGTGATGGAAGAAATCAAACGATAACGATACAAGATCTCCTGCCGGTCCCCGGATGGCGTCTGTCCATCCGGGGATACTGCAAACAGGGCCCTGGTCTTCCAGCGGCTCCCACTAATTTGTTAGCAAAGGAGGAAGCGCCATGCCTTCCAACCGGATCGACCGCATCAGCGAAGAAGTGATGCGCGTGCTGGCCGAACTGCTGCCCACGGTAAAAGACCCCCGCCTGCAGGGCGGCCTGCTGAGCATCGTGCGGTGCGAGGTGACCAACGACCTGCGGTGGTGCAAAGTATATGTCAGTGTGCTGGGCCCCTGCGACCCAAAAGAGCTCAAAAAGGGCTTCAAATCCTGCTCCGGCTATCTGCGCCGCCAGCTGGCCCACACCCTGAGCTTGCGTTATACGCCGGAACTGGTGTTTGTGCTGGATGATTCCATCTCCGAGGGCGCCCACATCAACGCCCTGCTCCATCAGCTGCCGGAATTGGCCAAAGAGGAGGAGGCCCCCGATGACGCTGAATGAAGCCGCCGCCTTTCTCAATGCCCGCAACGACTTTTTGATCCTGACCCACAAACGGCCCGACGGCGACACGGTGGGCAGCGGCGCAGCCCTGTGCCGCCTGCTCCGGGGCCTTGGCAAAGAAGCCTGGCTCCACCCCAATGAAGATCTGTCGCCCAAGTACGCCTTTTTGTCCCAAGGGCTGCTGGCCCCCGCCTCTTTTTACCCCCAGACCGTGGCGGCGGTGGATGTGGCCACCGAAGAGCTGCTGCCTGCCAGCGCCCAGCCCTATGCGGGCGCCATCGATTTGTGCATCGACCACCACGGTTCCAACACCGGCTTTGCCCGGCAGACCGTGGTGGACCCCAGCCGTTCCGCTGTGGGCGAACTGATCTGGGAGCTGGGCGAGGAGCTGCACTTCTCCCCCACCCTGGCCTTTTGCCAGGGGATCTACACGGCCATCGCCACCGATACCGGCTGTTTCCGTTACCCCAACACCACGCCCCGGTGCCATACCATCGCTGCGGCGTGCATGGAGAACGGGCTGGATTGCGGCCCCATCAACAAGGTGTTTTTTGAGACGAAGACCCGGGCCCGCTTCCAGGTGGAGCAATATCTGTTCAGCCACCTGCAGTTCTCTGCCGGCGGCAAGCTGGCGGCGGCCCTCTTTCCCCAGGAGGCCATCGAAGAGATGGGGGCCACGGCCGATGACCTGGACAACCTGGCCTCTCTGCCTCGGCAGATCGAAGGGGTCAGCTGCTCTATCACCTTGACCCAGCTGGGGGCAGAGCTGTTCAAAGCCTCTGTCCGTTCCGATGAGCAGGTGGATGCCTCTGCCCTGTGCGCTCAATTCGGCGGCGGCGGCCATGCCCGTGCAGCCGGCTGCACGCTGCGGGGCGAAGGGGCTGACTGCCTGCAGCGCCTGGCGGCGGCTGCCCAGGAGGCGCTGGGCTATGTATAACGGCATCCTGTTGCTCAACAAAGAAGAGGGCTTTACCTCCCACGATGCTGTGGCAAAGCTGCGGGGCATCCTCCGCTTCCGCCGCATCGGCCATGCGGGCACCTTAGACCCCATGGCCGTGGGCTTGCTGGTGATGCTGCTGGGCAATGCCACCCGGGCCAGCGAATATGCTTCCGGCTCCGATAAGGAATACATAGCAGAATTTATACTAGGCGTTGAGACCGATACCCAAGATACCACCGGCACCGTGGTGCGGCAGCAAGCCAGCGCCTGTTCCCAGGACCAGGTGGCCCAGGCGCTGGCCCAGTTCGCCGGCGGCTATTGGCAAACGCCCCCCATGTACTCCGCTTTGCAGCAGGATGGGGTGCGCCTGTATGACTTGGCCCGCAAAGGGCGGGAAGTGGAGCGCCAGGCCCGTTTTGTGGAACTCCCCCGGCTGGAGCTGTTGTCCTTCGACCCTTTGGCGCAGCGGGGCTGCCTGTCGGTCTGCTGCTCCAAAGGCACCTATATCCGCACTTTGTGCCACGACCTGGGACAGGCCCTGGGCTGCGGCGCCGCCATGAGCCGGCTGCAGCGCACCCGGGTAGGGGATTTTCGCCTGGAAGACGCCCTGACCTTGGAGCAGGTGGCCCTGCTGCAGCAGCAAGGCCAGCTGGCCCCCCATGTGCTGCCCACCGACCGGGTCTTTTCCGCCCTGCCTGCTGTGACCGTCACAGAAGAAGGGGCGCGGCGCGCCCGCAACGGCGCCCATCTGGCTTCGAAACATTTGGCTTCCGGCCTTTTGCCGCCGGAGGAATGCCTGTGCCGGGTCTACGACCAGGCCGGTGCTTTTTTGATGACGGGCAAGACCGGCCGGTTGGATATCGGCCAGCCCGCTATTTTTTGCCATAAAAACTTTGCAGAGTGAGGGAGAACCATGGCCCAAACCAAGATCCTCTATGCCCTGGGCTTTTTTGACGGCGTGCATCGGGGCCACCAGGCGATTTTTGCCGAAGTGCGCCGCCTGGCCGCCCAACACCATATGCGCCCTGGCGTGTTCACCTATGAAAACCATCCCCAGTCTGTGGTGGGCGGCAGCGCGCCTGCCCTGCTGACCACGCCGGCCGAACGGCGCCGCCTGTTTGCCGCCCAAGGGATGGAGGAGATCGTGATGATCCCCTTTGACTGTGCCTTTGCATCCCGCTCCCCCGCGGCCTTTGTGGATCTGCTGGTCCGGGAATACCAATGCGGCGGTCTGTGCTGCGGCCCCAATTTCCGGTTCGGTTCCCACGCTGCCGGCGATGCGGCCCAGCTGGAAAGCCTGTGCGCCCAGCGGGGGCTGCTGCACCAGGTGGTGGAGCCCGTCACCCTGGGTTCCCGCTACATCAGTTCCACCTTGATCCGCACCCTGCTGCGGGAAGGGGAGCCCCAGCAGGCCCGCCAATGCCTAGGCCGCCCCTTTTCCCTGCGGGGCCCCATCGTCCACGGGGACGGGCGGGGCCGCCGCCTGGGCATCCCCACCATCAATCTGACGCCGCCGGAAGGCATGCTGCTGCCCCGCGCCGGTGTCTATGCCACCCTGACCCAGCTGGAAGGCGGCCCGCTCTACCATTCGCTGACCAATGTGGGGGTGCGCCCCACCTTCCGCACCGGGGGCGGCGCCACGGTGGAGACTCACATCACAGGGTTCCAGGGGGATGTCTACGGCCAATGGGCCCGGGTGTGGTTCTGCGCCTACCTGCGGGAGGAGCAAAAGTTTGAAAACCCGGCCCTGCTGGTAGAGCAGATCGCCAATGACCAAAAGCGCGCCGCCCAGCTGCTGGCGGCCTACGACCGAGGTGACATGGATGACCTTTCTGAATGACCTGATCGCATCGTTCCGCATTTTTTACAGCAACTTCAACGCCGCCTATGGGCGGCTGATCAACACCGTTCTTCTTTGCCTGGTGCTCTTTGTGCTGGCAGTGGTGGCGGTGCGCACGCTGCGCCTCAACCGCCGCATCCGCCGCACAGAAGTCGGGCTGGAAATGCCCCAGCCGCCCCGGCAGCAAGCTTGGTGCCAAGCCCTTTCCCAGGCCATACAGATCCCCACGGTCACCGGCGATACCGCCCAAATGGAGGCGCTGTACCAGTGGCTCCAGACCCAATTCCCCACTGTATTTTCCAGCCTGGAGACCACGCGCCTGCCCTCTGGCGCGCTCTTGCTGCGCTGGCGCGGCACTGCCACCGGCGGCCAGAAGCCCGTGTTGCTCTGCGCCCACATGGATGTGGTCCCCGTGGAAGGGCAGGCTTGGTCGGCAGACCCTTTTTCCGGCAAAATCGACGAAGAATTTGTCCACGGCCGCGGCGCGTTGGATTGCAAAAATGTGCTGGTCGGCTTGCTGTGCGCCGTGGAAGACCTGCTGCAAGAGGGCTTCCAGCCCAGCCGCGACCTCTATTTTGCCTTTGGCTGCGATGAGGAGACCGGTGGCGAGCAAGGGGCCAAAGCCATTGCCGCCGAACTGCGCCGCCAGGGGCTCGCCTTTGAGTTCATTTTGGACGAAGGCAGCAATATCACCACCGAACACTTGGGCAACAAGAACTTTCCCGCCGCCCTGGTGGGCGTGGCGGAAAAAGGCGCGGCTACCTACCAGCTGACGGTCCACACCAAGGGGGGCCATGCGGCCATGCCGCCCGCCCATACGGCGGTGGGCATTTTGGCCGAAGCGGTGTGCCGGCTGGAAGCTGCCCCCATGCACAAACGGCTGCTGCCCGTTATGCGCCAGTGCCTGGATTTTTCTGCACCGGCCCTGGGCCTGGCCGGCCGCATCTGCGTGGCCAACCTGCCCTTTACCCGGCCCCTGCTCTACCATTTCACCCGGCACAACGACCAGCTTTCCTCCCTGCTGCACACCACATTGGCCGTCACCCAGTGCAGCGGCGCCCCCACGGCCAATGTGCTGCCCGAAACAGCTCAGGCCACCATCAACGCCCGCCTGCTGCAAGGGGACAGCGGCCAAAGCGTGCTGGAATATATCCAGGCTCTGCTGGCCGACCTGCCTGTCACGGTGGAGATGGTCTCCTGTGTAGAGCCCTCTGCTATCACCGAATCCATGGGCCCCATCTACCAGACCATCACTTCCACCGTCGGAGAGGTGTTCGGGCGGCTGCCCTGCATCCCCACCATCATGCCGGCTGGCACGGATACCAAGCACTATGGCGAATTTTCCTCCCATATCTTCCGTTTTCTGCCCTTCCCCTGCGATCCGCAGACCTTTTCCACCATCCACGGGGCCGATGAGCGGATCCGCTGCCAAAGCTTTGGCGCCGGCGTTGCATTTTATGAGGCTTTGATGAGAAAACTATGAGCCGTTACCGCAGAAAACGAACTTTTAAACGCCTATATGCCGCGCTGGCGGCCCTGGCCGCCCTCCTGTTTTACGGGTACCAGGAATACCTGGCCCCGGCCCCCTCTATGCCGGATGGCACTTTGTCCGTCCATTTCATCGACGTGGGCCAGGGGGATTCCATTTTGCTGACCTGCGACGGCCGATCCGCCCTGGTGGATGCCGGCACAGCCGAAGGCGGCGACGCTGTGGTGGAATACTTGAGGAGCCAGCAGATCCAGCAGCTGGACTATGTCTTTGCCACCCACCCTCATGCGGACCACATCGGCGGAATGTCCAAAGTGCTGGACACTTTTGGCTGCCAGACCTTCGTCATGCCGGATGCGGCAGCGTATACCCGCACCTTTGAAAACATGCTGCAAAGCGTGGAAGCCTGCGGCGCCCAGGCCCAGACCGGCCAGGCCGGCGATTCCTTTTCCCTGGGCCAAGCCCGGCTCCAACTGCTCTGGCCCGAGGAGGGCTATCAAGATGACAACGCCAACAACGTCTCCCTGGTGATCCGGGTGGAATACGGCGCCTACTCTTTTTTGCTGACCGGCGATGCGGAAAGCTCGGTGGAAGAGCAGTTTGTTGGCAGCCTGGAACCGGTGACTGTGCTCAAGGCCGGCCACCATGGCAGCGACACTTCCTCCTGTGCCCAACTGCTGGATGCCGCCGACCCCCAGTATTGCGTCATCAGCGTGGGGGCTGGCAACTCCTACGGCCATCCAAGCGCCAGTGTGCTGGCAGAGCTGGAGGCCCGGGGCTGCACAGTGCTGCGCACCGACCAGCGGGGCAATATCGTATTTACCATCAAGGACGGTGCATTGGCCTATGCCACAGAACGATGAATATATCCTGGACCGCTGGGAGGGCGGCACTGCCGTGCTGGAAGGGCCGGACGGCCGCCTGCTGGATGTGCCCCGCAGCCAGCTGCCCCCTGCCAGGCCCGGCGATGTGCTGGTGCGCCGGGGGGAAGGCTGGCAAGTGGATATCCAGGCCACCCAGGCCCGCAAAGAGCGGATCGACGCATTGAAAAAGCGCCTATTCGGCAGACCATAAAGCAAGATCCTCCGTGTGACCAAAGCCATACGGAGGATTTTTACTATGCCAAAGCACTGCAAAAATGGCCCTGCGCCGCCAAAAGCGGCACAGGGCCATGGGATCCAAGGGCGTGAGGCGGGTGCGAAACCTTCATGAGCCCCAGGTGGGTGGAATCTATCCCCGGACTGGCGTTTTTTCCACCAGCGGGCGCTCTGTCCACCCCCCTGCCCTGCGGAAGTCATTTTTCGTTGACGATCAGTTCCAGCACATCCGGCCTTGCATAGTGTCCCACGGCATCGTGTTCCATTTTGCATGCAGCAGGCAAATTCATATCCAGGTCGGCGTAGAGAATGGTCTCTTCGTCCCAGACCGGCTGGGTCACATAATGCCCATAGGGGTCGGTGATGCAGCTGCCGCCGCGGCACACGATCTCCGGCAGCTGGCGGATCGCTTCCGCTTCGCGGAGGTCCGAGGGGTAAGAATCTTTTCTCACGATCATATCCGCATTGATAAAATAACATTTGCCCTCAATGGCAATGTGCTGGATCGTAGACTGCCACTCTGGGTTGTCATTCGTATTGGGCGAAATATAGATGGTAATGCCTTTTTGATACAGCGCCACCCGGGCAAGGGGCATGTAGCTTTCCCAGCAGATCAGGCTTCCGATCGGCCCCCACGGCGTCTCGGTCACGGGAAAATACCCCTGGTTGGCGTCGCCCCAAACCACCCGTTCCGTACCGGTGGGCTTGAGCTTGCGGTGCACCTTGTATGTTCCGTCCGGCTCAAAAATGACGTTGCTGTTGTACAGCGTCCCGCTGACCGCATCCCGTTCCGAAAAACCCAGGCTGATGTAGGCATCCGCCTTCTTTGCGGCATTGGCAAGGGCCTGAAATTCTGCTTCCCCGGCAACGACGGAAGCGTCATAATAGCGTTTCCAATCTTCCCGCCCCGCTTCTGTCCGTTTGCCTATGCTGAAGCCAAAATGCATCCCGATCGGGTAGCCGGGAATAAACAGCTCGGGAAACACGATCAAATTCGGTTTTTGAGATGCGGCTTTTTCGATCCATTGGAGCGCCTTTGCCAGGGAGGCTTTTTTGTCAAACAGCACGGGCTCCGCCTGTACCAACGCAATTCTGCAGCTGCTTTCGATGTCTTTCACAGTAGATCCCCTTTCTTTTTCCCGCTTTTCTGCTCCGTTTCCCGGGCCGCCAGCGTTCCCTTTGACCGGTCTCTTTCACTGGGGCAAAGCCGGCCCGCTCTTGCACCGGCTTTCGGAATGTCAACGCGGCGATTCGAGCACCATGTTGTAATATTCCTCCCCATCCTCTTCGCCTATATAGGGGACAGCATAAAACCGTTTCCCCAGGATACTTCTCAGCTTTTGAATATCTTCCACGCGATTTGACCCAAATTCCTGGTAGCAGGTCGTTGCGCTTGTTTCACCATGATTTGTCGATCTCGTCATCGAAGTATAACTTTTCACCGCATTTGCGGCAAAATCCTGCACTTTTTGACCAATATGCTCCACGAAAATATTCGTTACAATTGGGGCAACGATTGGTAGTGATGAGCAAAAGCGTTGCAATGATCGAGGTTGGAATAATCGAAGCGATTAAAAGTTTGGATTGAAACATGACGCCAAAGAAACACAGCGCCAGACAAAGCGCATAAAGAATGCTCGCTATTCTATTTTTCAATCTGCTTATACCCTTATGTTTCATCACGATGTCTCCTAACTAGCCTTGCCACTCCAATGGAAAGGAATCAATCGATGTGCGTTCCACAGCACTGACAAAGCGCACCCTCATTCCTGCCCAGCTGTTTTCCGCAATGGGGGCATTTATTCCAAAGAAAATGCGAAATCAGACATGAAAGCGCAACTATGGCACCAATTATGGCAAAAGGTCCATACAAATGACCCAATAGCATAATGATAGTACCCACGATCAAAAGCGTATTCCGCAATTTTTGTGCTTTCTTCACCTTCATACAGTTACCTCTGAAAATCCTTGCCTGTCTTTCTCCTGGTAGGATACCGATTCGTTTTTCACAACGATCTGTCAAATTTCTTCTTGTGTTTCCATTTTGTATGGATAAAATAACGATCTACCCAGATCATCCAGCTCTTTTTTGCCGGTGCATGACAACTTTACGCCAGCGGGCTTCCTGCCCCCTGTACCAGCCGGGCGACTTGCCGGGCGGCCAGCTCGATGTACTGGGTCAGGGTCAGCTCCTGCACGCCGCACACATAGGTGCCGGATTTGGCGTTGGGGATCAATACCCGGCTTTCGCACTGCGCCGCTGCGGCGGCCATGGCGTCCGTCACTTCCCCCAGCATGGCGCCAGCCAACACGATGCCAATGGGGCCGGCCACCACATCTGCCCGCTGGCAGCAGCGGACGATGGCATTTTCCCCTGTAGCGCCGTCGTCGGCGCCGGCCCGCAGCATGGCGGAAGTGGCCAAGGCGTTGGTTCCCAGTGCCAGCACCCGGGCCGGTACGTTTTCGGCTTTCAGCCGGCTGATCAGCGCGCTGCCCACTCCGCCGCCTTTGCCATCGATCACGACGATTGTTTTCATTTTGTCTCTCCTTTTTTGCGATTCTACCCCCAGTATACAACAGCAGGTGAAAAAAAGGAAGGCGCCTCCCCTGCCGGCCGCCCGGCCCTTTTCAGAAAATTTTAAGGATTTTCCACTTTCCCTGGCCGCCATCCTGGGGTATGATACAAGGTGGAAACAATATGAAGGGATGTGCGACCGATGGATGCAAAGATCTTGGTGGTTGACGACGAAGCCGCCATTGCCGACCTGGTGGAGGTCTATCTGCAAAATGAAGGCTGCACGGTCTACAAATACTACACGGCAGAAGAGGCGCTGCACTGCATCGAGACCGAGACCTTGGACCTGGCGCTGCTGGATGTGATGCTGCCCGGCACCGATGGGTTTGCCATTTGCCGCAAGATACGGGAATCCCACACCTACCCCGTCATCATGCTCACGGCCCGGGGCGAAGAGATGGACAAGATCAATGGGCTGACCTTGGGGGCCGACGACTACATCACAAAGCCCTTCAGCCCCTTGGAGATGGTGGCCAGGGTGAAGGCCCAGCTGCGCCGGGCCCGGCGGTACAACGACGGCAATCACCAGCCTTCCGCCGATGTCATCGACTTTTCCGGCCTGGTCATCAACCGTGCCACGCATACCTGCACCCTCAACGAGCGGCCTTTGTCCCTGACCCCCACCGAATTCAACCTGCTGTGGCTGCTCTGTGAAAACCGGGGCAAAGTGATGAATTGCGAAGACCTTTTCCACCAGGTCTGGGGCGAAAAATATTTCACCAACAGCAACAATACCGTGATGGTGCACATCCGCCACTTGCGGGAAAAAATGGGAGATACGGCGGACAAGCCCAAGTACATCAAGACCGTGTGGGGCGTGGGGTATAAGATCGATGGTTGATTCCCGGGAAGTCCGCCGCCGCGCCCTGCAGGATGCGGACTTGAAAAAACTGCGCCGCAAACTGCTGTTCCGCTTTTTGCTGCTCTTTCCGCTGACCTACCTCATCGGCGTAGCGGCCATGGCCCTTGTGATCGACGGCGCGCTGCAAGACCCCTTCGCCCGCTTCTTTTTGGCGCTGGCCCAGGCGCTGGGCGGCTTGAGCGAAGACCAAAGCCTGGTCCTGTACCACAATATCTTCCGGGACCACAAGGGTTTTTGGACTGCCCTTTTGCTGGTCTGCATCTTCTTCTCCCTGTTTTTCCTCCTTTTGCGGCAGTTCACCCGCTACCTCCGTCTGGTGGATGACAAGCTGGACGAACTGCTGGTGGAGCAGGTCCCTTTCCCTGTGGAACTGCCGCCGGAGCTGGAATTTTTGGATGAGAAGATGAACCGCATCAAAGAGGCTTTGAAAGAGCGGCAGCTGGCTGCCCAAGAGAGTGAGCAGCGCAAAAACGATCTGGTGGTCTATTTGGCCCACGATATCAAAACGCCCCTCACCTCTGTCATCGGCTATTTGAGCCTGCTGGAAGAAGCGCCGGACATGCCGGCGGCACAGCGGGCCAAATACACCCACATCACCTTGGAAAAGGCCTACCGTCTGGAAGATCTGATCAACCAGTTTTTTGATATCACCCGTTTCAACCTGCAGCACATCGTGCTGGAAAAAGAACCGGTCCGGCTGGATGTGATGCTGGCCCAGCTGGCCGATGAGTTTTACCCCATGCTGGCCGCCCAGGGCAAATGGGCCCAGCTCCAGGTAGAGCCTGGGCTGACGGTGGAGGCGGACCCGGACAAGCTGGCCCGGGTATTCAACAATATCTTGAAAAACGCCGTGGCTTACAGCGACCCCAACACGGCGCTGGAGATCGAGGGAAGCCGCCAGGGGGATCAGGTGGTGCTGGCCTTTCACAACAAGGGCAAGCCCATCCCGCCCCATCAGCTGGAGACCATCTTTGAAAAATTCTACCGGTTGGACAGCGCCCGTTCTTCCCAGGCCGGCGGCGCCGGCCTGGGCCTGGCCATCGCCAGGCAGATCGTCACCCTGCACGGCGGCACCATCACCGCCCGGAGCGACGCTGCCCGCACCACCTTTACCGTGACACTGCCTGCCCCACCGGGCAGCCCCGATGGCCAAAAGCAGTAAACCAGACCTTACGCTTTTTTTACAAAACCCCCGTTGTGCCCGGCACAGCAGGGGTTTTCTTTTGTTCTGGGGCATACTAAATCATGGATTTTACCGCTTTTTTACTGAGCCGGATATGGGATTTTACACAGGCCTTTTACAATGGGGCTGCTTTGGAAAAAGAATCTGCAAATAAGTGCGGCGCCATGGCGCCGGCGGAGGAGTGGCAATGAAAGAAAATCTAGTTTCGGAAAAAGGGAGGACAGCTCCCTCCAAGCTCAGTTGGCGGACCCTGCGCCAGCGGCTGCGCGCCAATCGGAAAAATCTGCTGGAAAAGGGCATGGCGGCCCTGTTCTTTGTGGCGGCCTGCGCCAGCATCTTGGCGGTGGCCCTCATCTGTATCTTCATCTTCCAGGGCGGCTATGAGGCCATCTCCCAGATCGGCCTGTTTGAGTTCCTGGGAGGCACCCGTTGGAAGCCCACGGCAGACCCACCGTCTTTCGGCATCTTCCCCATGATCATGGGCAGTATCTATGTGACCGGCGGCGCCATTCTCATCGGCGTGCCCATCGGCATCCTGTCGGCCATCTTTATGGCGCGGTTCTGCCCCAAGCGGCTCTATCGCTGGCTCAAACCGGCTTTTGAACTGTTGGCCGGCATCCCCTCCATCGTCTACGGCTTTTTCGGCCTGATGGTGCTGGTGCCTCTGGTGCGCCAGTTTTTCCCGGGCAATGGCAACAGCATGTTCACCGCCTGGATCTTGCTGGGCATCATGATCTTGCCCACCATCATCGGCATCAGCGAAGCGGCGCTGCGGGCCGTGCCCGAAAGCTATTACGAAGGCGCGCTGGCCTTGGGCGCCAGCCACGAGCGGGCGGTGTTCAAAACCGTGGTGCCCGCCGCAAAATCCGGCATTTTAGCCGGCGTGGTGCTGGGCATCGGCCGCGCCATCGGCGAGACCATGGCCCTTTTGTGGGTGTGCGGCAACCAGGCCCGGCTGCCCGACAGCATCTTTGACGGCGTGCGCACCATGACCACCAACATCGTGCTGGAAATGGGCTATGCCGCCGACCTGCACCGCCAGGCCCTGATCGCCACCGGCGCTGTGCTGTTCGCCTTTATCCTGTTGATCAATGCGTTGTTTGCAGCCCTCAAACACAAGGAGATGAGATCATGAACCGACTGAAAAGGAAAAACGCCGTCCCTGCGGCACAGGGCGTACCGGCTGCCGGCATCAACCAGGTCACCTGGAAAGAACGGCTGGCTTCTTACCGCCGGGATCCCCTTTCCCTGGCGCTGCGGCTGGTGGTCTGCTTGGCGGCCGCCATCACCGCCGCCGTGCTGCTGGCCCTCATCGCCTACATCCTCATCCGGGGCATCCCCCACCTAAAGCCCTCTCTCTTTGAGCTGCACTACAACAGCGAAAACGTCTCCATGTTCCCCGCCATGGTGATGACCCTATACATGACTGTGCTCTGCCTGCTGATCGCCACACCCTTGGGCGTGGGCTGCGCCATCTATCTGACGGAATATGCCAAGCGGGGCAACAAGGTCGTCGAGGTCATCCGTCTGGCGGCCGAGACCCTGTCTGGCATCCCCTCCATCGTCTACGGCCTGTTCGGCATGCTGTTCTTCGTCACCGCTTTGGGGTGGAAGTACTCCATTTTAGCCGGCGCCTGCACCTTGTCCATCATGGTGCTGCCGCTGATCATCCGCTCCACCGAAGAAGCCCTCAAATCAGTGCCCGATTCCTACCGGGAAGCCAGCTTTGGCCTGGGCGCCGGCAAGCTGCGCACCGTGATGCGCGTCGTGCTGCCGCCGGCCATGCCCGGCATCGTGGCGGGCATCATCCTGGCGGTGGGCCGTATCGTGGGCGAAACGGCGGCGCTGATCTACACAGCGGGCACCGTTGCCAAGATCACCGGCAACCCCATGGAATCGGCCCGCACCCTGTCGGTACACATGTACGCCCTTTCCAGCGAGGGCTTGCACACCAATGAGGCCTTTGCCACTGCGGTGGTGCTGCTGGTCACCGTTCTCTTGCTGAACGCACTTTCCAACTGGATCGCCAAACGGATCACAAAGGGGTAAAGAATATGAATAAATTTGAGATCAGCGGCTTGGACCTCTATTACGGGGATTTCCACGCTTTGAAAGACATCAACTTAAATTTGGAAGAAAAAAACATCACCGCGTTCATCGGCCCTTCGGGGTGCGGCAAATCCACCCTGCTGAAGACCCTGAACCGGATGAACGACCTGGTAGAAGGATGCAAAATCACAGGAAAAGTACTTTTAGACGGCCAGGATATCTATTATAATTATGATAGCACCCTGTTGCGCAAAAAAGTGGGCATGGTGTTCCAAAAACCCAACCCTTTCCCCATGAGCATCTATGACAACATCGCCTTCGGCCCCCGGACCCACGGCATCAAGAAAAAGAGCCGGCTGGATGAGATCGTGGAACAGAGCCTGCGTTCCGCCGCCATCTGGGATGAGCTGAAGGACCGGTTGAAGAAGAGCGCCCTGGGCCTTTCCGGCGGGCAGCAGCAGCGCCTGTGCATCGCCCGCGCCCTGGCGGTGGAACCGGAAGTCCTGCTGATGGATGAGCCCACATCGGCCCTGGACCCCATTTCCACCATGAAGATCGAGGACCTGGCTGTGGAGCTGAAAAAAGATTACACCATCATCATGGTGACCCACAACATGCAGCAGGCCGCCCGTATTTCCGATCGGACCGCCTTCTTCCTGCTGGGCGAAGTCATCGAATATGCGGATACCGAGACTTTGTTCTCCATGCCCAAGGACAAGCGCACAGAAGATTACATCACCGGCCGTTTCGGCTAAGAAAGGCGGTACACCATGAGAAATCGTTTTGACCGGGAACTGACAGCCCTCCACGACCTGCTGATCGAGATGGGCACCCTTTCCCAAAAATCCATTGAGACAGCCAAAGACGCCCTCTTGCAGCAAGACCGGCAGCTTGCCCGGCAAGTCTATGAATATGAGCGGGAAGTGGACGAAAAGGAAAAAGAGGTGGAGCGCCGCTGCCTGAAACTGCTGCTCCAGCAGCAGCCTGTGGCCAGCGACCTGCGTGTGATCTCCACTGCCTTGAAGATCATCACCGATCTGGAGCGCATCTCCGACCAATCCTGCGACATCGCAGAGCTGGCGGACCGAATGGCGGACCAGCCCTACATCAAGCAGCTGGTGGATATTCCTAAAATGGCGGAAGCCGTCATCAAAATGGTCAAAGAGAGCATCGACGCTTTTGTCACCAGCGACATCGACCTGGCCCAGCGGGTCGTCGCCCAGGACGATGTGGTGGATGACCTGTTCAACCAGGTGAAAAACGACCTGATCGCCCTGATCCGCAAAGACGCCAACAACGGCGAACAGGCTGTGGACCTTTTGATGGTGGCCAAATACCTGGAACGCATCGGCGACCACGCCACCAACGTGGCGGAATGGGTGGTCTTTTCCATCACAGGCGAACACAAAAACGAACGCGTGCTGTAACCGCATGGGGAGGAATGGATTATGAACCAGCCGTTGATCTTCTGTGTGGAAGATGACGACAGCATCCGCGAACTGATCTGCTATGCATTGAAAAGCGGCGGCTACCAGGCCCAGGGCTTTTCCAGCAGCGCCGCCCTGTGGCACCGGATGGCCACGGAAAAACCCGATCTGCTGGTGCTGGATATCATGTTGCCCGGCGAAGACGGCCTGCACATCCTCCAGCGCCTCAAAGAAGACGCCAGCACCCGCTCTGTGCCCGTCATCATGCTGACGGCCAAGACCTCGGAGCTGGACAAAGTGGCCGGCCTGGATGCAGGCGCCGACGACTACATCACAAAGCCTTTCAGCGTTCTGGAGCTGCTGTCCCGCATCCGGGCCGTGCTGCGCCGCACCGCCCCCTCCGATGCAGAGGTCTTGTCCTGCGGCCCGGTGACCATCGACCCGCTGCGCCGCACCGTCACTTCCGACGGCAACCCGGTGGAACTGACGTACAAGGAATTTGAGCTGCTGTGCTACATGATGCGCAACTGCGACATCGTCCTTTCCCGCACCCGCCTGATGGAAAATGTGTGGGGCTTTGACTTTGAGGGCGAGAGCCGCACGGTGGATATGCACATCAAAACGCTGCGCCAAAAACTAGGGGCCGGCGGCTCCATCATCAAGACTGTGCGGGGCGTAGGCTACAAAGTCTCGCTGCAGGAATGAGGAGGGAAGGCACATGAAAAAAAGCATCATGAAATGCCTGGTCTTGCTTTCCTGCCTGGCTGTATTGCTCACAGCGGCCCTTTCCATCGCCGGGTTTTACAGCGTTTATGAAGGCCAGGTGCAGCAGCAGCTGCGCACCCAGGTGGAAGTCATCCGCGACAGCCTGGATTACAGCGAAGACCCCCAAGAATACCTGGAAGCCGTCAAGCTGGCAGCCGGCGACATCCGTTTCACCTGGATCGACGCCGACGGCACTGTGCTGTTTGACACCGACGCCCAAGCCAGCCAGATGGAAAACCACCAAGACCGGCAAGAAGTGGTCGCCGCCCGGAACAAAGGCTTTGGCCAGACCACCCGCCAATCTTCCACCTTGGGTGACCGGACGTATTACGCCGCCTATCTGTGCGACGACGGCTCCGTCATCCGCGGCGCGATCCCCCTGCGCAGCATCACCAACGTATTTGTCAACAACCTGCCCACTACTTTGGGCATCGTGGCCCTCATGGTCATCGTCTCCATCCCTGTCTCCCGCCTGATGACCAAGCGGCTGCTGGCCCCGGTGCTGGCCGCCTCCCAGAGCCTGACCCTGGAAGACGCCAACCTGCCCGAGCCGGTGTACGAGGAATTGGAGCCCTTTTTTGATAAGATCCGCACCCAGACGGCGCAGCTCGCCGCCAACTACCACCACATCGAACAGGAGAAAAGTACCTTGTCTATGATCATCTCCGGCGTGCGGGAAGGGCTGATCTTGATCGATGGCGACAAAAACGTGCTCTCCTGCAACGATGGCGCCATTTCCCTGCTGCAAGCCCACGCCGCCACCAACTATGTGGGCCACAGCGTGCTGGCCCTTTGCCGGGAGCCGGAATTTGCCCATGCGGTCAACCAGGCAGTGCACGAAAAGGAATCCAGCGAGACCGTGCTCAGTGTGGGCGGCCTCTACCTGCGGGTGTATGTCAGCCCGGCCGAAGGCGTGCCCGGCGCTATGATCTTGATCGTGGATTCCAGCGCCCAGATCCGAGCCGAACAGCAGCGCCGCGATTTTTCCGCCAACGTCTCCCACGAGCTGAAAACGCCCCTCACCTCCATCAGCGGCTTTGCCGAGATGATCGAAAGCGGCATGGCTCAGCAAAAGGACGTGCGTGGCTTTGCAGGCCGCATCCGCCAAGAGGCCGGCCGCCTGCAATTCTTGATCGATGACATCATGCGGCTTTCGGAGATCGAAGAGGGCGAAGCCTGCCAGGAGTGGGAGCCCGTCCACTTGCTCCAGATCGCCCAAGATACCGTGGAGACCTTGAGCATCGAGGCCCGGGAGAAAAAAGTCTCCATCAGCTGCGGCGGCGAAGACCTGGTGATCGACGCCAACCAGCGCATGATGGATGAGCTGATGACCAACCTGCTCTCCAACGCTGTCAAGTACAACAAAGAGGGCGGCTCTGCCCACATCACAGTGGAAAAACAGGGCAACATGGCGGCTATTTTGGTCAGCGACACCGGCATCGGCATCCCGCCCGAACACCAGCAGCGGGTATTTGAACGCTTCTACCGGGTGGATAAGAGCCGTTCCAAGGAAACGGGCGGCACCGGCCTGGGCCTTTCCATCGTGCGGCACATCGCCCAGGTGATGAAAGGCAGCGTCATCCTGAAAAGCCAGGAAGACGTGGGCACCGAAATCACTGTCCTCCTCCCCTTCCACCAAGAGTCCGCTGGGGCGGACGGCCATGACGGGAGATGACCACCGGCACAGCCTTACAAATGGGGCCAGCAGGCCCCGGTAGATAAGCAGAAAAGAACCAGCGTGGGAACGATCCCACGCTGGTTCTGCTTTTGCAATACTTGAATAATGGCCGCCGTTGAAAAGGCTGTACAACCGGTGCCACCCGACATGGCCGCGGGCCCTCGCCCGCCCGTTGATTTTGGGGTGGTGTTGTGGTATACTGGGGGCAAGGAAACGAAAAATGCGGCAGCCCCCGGGAGTGCGACCTCCCGGAAGGCCTGCAACGGGATAGTCTGGTATCCCGCGCAACAGGAATTCCTGCACCGCTTTATCAGTATAACAGTTTTGCAGTGTTTTCACAAGGGGAGAGAGAGCCAGGCATGGCGCTTCCCTTTGGCTGTGTGCTTGAGAGGGCGGAAAAGGGGAGGACTGTGGAGCATTGTCATACACATGCTGCGCGGGTGAATGGATG
>CAJFRA010000028.1 GCA_904419295.1 Candidatus Pseudobutyricicoccus lothianensis | reverse complement strand
CATCAACAACCTGTCCGTCATGGAAGAGAACATCCAGGATGCCGAATCCACCATCCGCGACACAGACGTGGCCGACGAGATGATGGCTTACACCAAGAATAACATCCTGATCCAGTCCGCCCAGGCCATGCTGGCCCAGGCGAACCAAGTGCCCCAGGGCGTGCTCCAGCTGCTGCAATAAGAGCTTGCATCAATCGGCGTAATACCGTCCTCCCGCCTGGGGCAGCATGGCCGTCCCAATCGGGGTCCCCGCCGAAGCCCAGCGGCGTAAGCCGCGGGTTCGGTGGGGAGCGGAGGAGCAAGGGAGCGGGCGCAGTTTTCGCCGCAGGCGGAAACGGAGCTAAGCGGACTTTGCGACGACGCGGCCCAGGCGAACCAGGTACCTCAGGGTGTGCTGCAGCTGCTGCAATAAGAGCCTGCATAAAACGGCGCAACAGCCTTCCCGCCTGGGGCAGCATGGTCGTCCCAATCGGGGTCCCCGCCGAAGCCCAGCGGCGTAAGCCGCGGGTTCGGTGGGGAGCGAAGGAGCAAGGGAGCGGGCGCAGTTTTCGCCGCAGGCGGAAACGGAGCCAAGCGGACTTTGCGACGACGCGGCCCAGGCGAACCAAGTGCCCCAGGGTGTGCTCCAGCTGCTGCAATAAAACAGCTCGCTGACGCACCGGTTTCACTGGGGCGAAACTTTGCCCCGCAAGAGGTTCCCCATGCAGTTCACAGACTGCATGGGGAACTTTTGCATTATTTTTTCTTTTCTTTCGCCGATACTATTTTTGTGGCACAGCCATGCCAATGCCTCCGGCCATGAGCCGGTGGGCGGAAAGGAGCGGACCATTATGAACATAATGGACAGCATTGCCGCCACCAGCGTAAGTATGAGCGCTGCCAGCCTGCAGCAAAGCGTGTCTTTGGCCGTCACCAAAAAAGTGATGGATTCCCAAGACCTGGCCCTGCAAGAGCTGACGAAAATGTTGCCGGCCACCCCTGCGCCGGCCAAGGGCGCCTACATCGACACTTACGCATAAACGGCAAAGGCCCCCTGCGGAACGAGTTCCGCAGGGGGCCTTTTTGCCTGTCAGCTGTTTCTATGCCGGTGGAGCTCATGGCGCTGCAATGAAAAAATGGCGCTGCACAGCCGGTCTTCCTGCTGGCGGTTCAGCGGCGGGGCAAACAGGCAGCCATAAAACCAGTCATCCCGCTCAGGCCGGTACCGGGCCCAGCGCACTTCACACAAAAAGTCGAATGCTTCGCCCTCTGGCTCCAAGCGCACCTGCTGCACCGAGATCCGGTCGCCTTGCTGAAAGGGGGTGCGGCACCGCAGCTGCAGGCCGCCCACGCTGATATCCAGCACCACGCCCACTTGGGGTTCGGGCAATGGGGCCTGTTCCCCCTGCTCCTCCTCTTCTGGCCGGTAAGGCAGTACATAAGCGGCCGCCCGGGTGCGCTGCCGGAAAGTCCGGCGCTTTTCCATCAGGTTCAGATCGACCAGCCGGTCAAACTGCCACTTTGTAGGCCCGTTGGCGCAAATGGAGCCCTCCATTTCCAAGGGCGCATCGGCCAAGCGGTAGATCCGCAGTTTGAACCGGGTGTTGTAGATCACAGGCGGCAGTTCCCGGGCCGTGGCGGGCACCAGCGTCAGCTCCCGGTTGTCCGCATGGCTCAGCCGGCCGATGCACACCAGGTGATTTTCGACGGTCATCACCTCGCACAGCGCGCCCACCAAGCTCTGCATATGGTTGACTGTTTCCCTTTGCTCATTTCTCTTCTTCTCTTCCATAGGCTTCCCTTTCCTTTGTTGGGCCTGTGCCCCGGCCGCCTATCCTATGGTCAGCGCCCGGTAGAGGATCACCGATGTCTCGGCCCGGTTGATGTATTGCCTGGGATTCAGCTTGTTTTGATTGTCGCCCTGGACGATGTTCAGGCGCACCAAAGCCCCCACTGGCCCCACTGCATACGAGGAGACTTGGCTTCCATCGGCATACATAGCCAGGTCCGATGCAGTCCCATCGCTGAAGCTCCAGCCGGAAAGCCGCATGGCCCGGCTGAGCATGGTAAAGGCGTCCTGCCGTGTGATGGGGTCATCCGGGCGGAAGTTGCCGTTGGTGTCGCCCTCCACGATGCCCAGTGCCTGGGCCGTGATGATGGCGTTGCGGTAAATGCTGCTGGCCGGTACATCCCGGAACCCGTTGCCCGATTGCTGGGGGAACTGGAAGGCCCGCACCAGCATCAGCGCCATCTGGCCCCGTGTCGTGCGCCCGGCGGGGTCAAACCGCCCGTTGCCCACGCCGGTGACCACCCCTTGTCCATAGAGGTAATCAATGGCCGGCACTGCCCAGGTGTAGCTGCCCAAGTCGTTGAAATGGGCGGAGGTGGTGGATGCCGACACAGTGATCCGTACTGTGCCGGTGAACCGGTTGTCTTCTTCATCATAGCCGGTATAGGATACATCCACCGTGCCGCTGTACCCGGCTGTGGGCGTAAAGACCACCTGGGCCAGGGAGGGGGAGCCGCTGTATTGGTACTGGGTGGAGGCGCTGACGGCAGAGCCGCTGCCCGTGCCATAAGTCAGCCTGCCCTGGCTGCTGGCCGGCAGCTGGAACTGGACGCTCTTCAGCCCGTTGCCTGTCAGGCTCTGGCACACGCTGTTGAAATCCGCCGGGCGGAAGGTCACCGACCCGGTGTTGGCCGTGGTGTAATAGATGGTGCTGGCCACCGGCGATTGGATGCGGATGCTCACCGTGCCTTTGAAGCTGCGGCCTGCGGAATCGTAGCCGGTGTAGGGGATGTTCACCGTGCCGGTGTACCCCTCGTCCGGCACGAAATACACGTTGTCCAACCGGTTGCTGCCGTTGGAGCGGTAATAACTGGTGGAGGCGGAGACCCGGTTGCCCTTGTCGTCCGCATCCTCATAGTTGTAGTACAAGGTGCCGGCACTGCTGCTGGGCAAGGTGGTGAATCTCACATAATTCAAATTCCGCCCCTGGTAGTTTTGGCTGGCCTGGTTGAAATCGTCTGCGTCAAACCGGACTACGGCGTCCTCCATGGCGGTGTATACCACATCCAGCTCGCCGCTCTCTTTCACCCGGATGATGACGTTGCCTTTGAAATCATCGCCGTTTGTGTCATAACCCGTGTAGGGAATGGTCACCGTGCCGGTATAGCCGCTGGCCGGCACAAAGGAGATCTTGTCGATGCGCGGGTTCGAGGACCGGTAATAGCTGGTGGAGGTAGAGACCGCCTCGTCATAATTGCCGTTGCTTTTATAATCGTAGTAGAGCCGCCCCTGGCTGCTGCTGGGCAGAGAGGCAAACCGGATGCGGTTCAAGTTCCGGTTGTTGTAGCTTTTGCTGGCGTCGTTGAAATCGCTGTCATCCAGCGTGACATAGCCGTATTGGGATACGCTGTAGGATACGTCTGTCTCCTCGCCCCCTTCTCCCACCCGGATGGTCACCGTGCCTTTAAAGCTGTGGCCTTCTACATCCGTGCCGGTATAGGGGATGGACACAGTGCCGGTATAATCCTCATCCGGCACAAAGGAGACATTGTCCAGATACCGGGATTGATTGCGGTAATACCGGGTGGAGGCAGAAACTGCCGTGCCTTTGTTGCTGCTGCTCCGGTAATCGTAATACAGCGTGCCCCGGCTGCTGCCCGGCAGCGAGGTAAAGCGCACATAGTCGAGCCGCTCGCCGTCAAAGGCCTGGCTGGCGTCGTCAAAATCCGTGACGTCAAAGGTGACTACAGTATCTTGGTCTGTATTGTAGGTGATGTTGGCGCTGGCGCCCTCACCCACTTCGATGCTGATGACGCCGGAAAAGGTGTCGCCGCTGGTGTTATACCCGGTGAAGGGAATGGTGACGCCGCCGGAATAATTGGAGTTGGGCACAAAAGAGATCTCGCTGATGCGGTTGCTGCCGCTGGTGCTGTAATAATAGTTTTTGTTGGCAGTCACCTGGCTGTCATAGCTGCCGCTGCTGCGGTATCTGTAATACAGTGTGCCCTCGCTGGAAGAGGGCAGGGAAGTAAAGCGGATATAATCCAGCGTTCTGCCTGTGGCATCCCGGCACAGGTCGTTGAAATCGCCCCGGTTAAAGGTGACATAGTCGCCGCTGGACACCTGGTAGGAGATATCGCCGCCACCGCCGCCGGCCACTGTGATGGTCACTTTTCCGTTGTAGACCCCGTTGCCCGAATCCCGTGCTGTGTAAGAGATGGTCACTGTGCCGGTGTAATTCTCTGCCGGCACGAAAGTCACATCTGCCAAGTTGGGTGTGCCCGAGTAGTAATAGTTGTCGTTGCTGGTCACCCGGCCCGCATAGTTGGCGCTGCCCGTATACTTGTAATACAATGTGCCCCGTGCGGAGGAAGGCAGGGAGAAGGTGACATATTTCAGGTTGACGCCCCGGCGGCTTTGGCACACGCTGTTGAAATCCGCCGGCCGGAACGTGACGCTCTGCCCCGCTGTGGTGGAATAGGTGACATCGGTGCTGTCCTGGTCCACATCCACCCGGATGGTGCCGCTAAAAGTATTGCCGCTGCTGCCATAGGCCACATAGTTGATCACAGCGGTGCCGCTATACTCCCCTTTGGGCACAAAAGTGATGTTGTTCAGGCTTTTCCGGCCGTTGGTGCTGCCGGAATAGTAGTATTGGTCATTGCTGGCCACGCCCAGGCCCGGGTTTTCCGCCGATACGTAGCCGTAATACAGGGTGCCCGCATCCGTATCCACCGTCAGGCCAGTGATATAGCTGAGGGATTCCCCCAAAACCTGGCGGCATTGGCCGTTGATCTCAGAGGCGATGGAAGAAAAGGCCAACGGGTTGCCGCTGTCTGCCTCTGCCGTGATGGCGTTGGCCGAAACATCTTTCACCGATACGTCGCAGCTGTCGCGGTAAGTGGTGTTGGTGGTTTGGTTGTAATACTGCACGGTGACCGTGGCACTGCCCGCCGTACGCCCGGTGATGTTGCCGTTGGCCACGCCGGCCACGCTCTCATCACTGCTGCGCCAGCTGACGGTGTTTGCCGCAGAATTGTCGATGGAACCGTAGGTCTCCCAATCCACTGACACCTGCTGGTTGACCCGTACATCCACCGAATGGGTGTTGAGCCGCACGCCCCGGACCACCACCTGGCGGGAGGATGTGGCTTCCCCTGCCGTGGCCGTGATGGTGGCTTCGCCCGGCGATACGCCCTTGACCAGGCCGTTTTCATCTACGGTGGCGATGGAAGAGTCGCTGCTGCTCCACTGGATCTTCGGTTTTGCATCGTTGGGAACCACATTGACGCGGAGCTGGGCTTCCGAATTGCGGCCATCGGTCCAGTCACCCGATGGGTCCAGATCCAGCGTCTGCCCGTAGTCCACGATCTCAATGCTCTCCACCGCAGGCGAGACCTCCACCTGCCAGCTGACCGAACCGGTCTTTCCACCTGCTGTGGCGGTAGCCTTCACTGTAGCTTGCCCGGCGGCCTTTGCCTGGATAGTGGCTGTAGACTGATCGGCAGCGCCATCCAGGGAAACGGCATCGCTTCCACTCTCTACGCTCCATAGCCAAGTGACCGTCTCGTCTGTCCCGGCCCCTTCGGCTTTGGCCGTCAAAGTCTGGGTGTCGCCCACCGTCATGGGCATGGCTTCCTCCGTAGGCGCCGGGTCGCCGGTCACCGTCAGATCTCCTTCGGCGGCCACGGCGGGCACAGCCAGGGAAAAAGCCATCACAAAGGCCAGCAGCAGGGAAGAGAGCCGGCGCAACGTGCCATGTTTCATAAGGTTCGCACTCCTTTTTGTAAAGCACACAGGCGGGAGCCGGCGCAAACGGCCCGCTCCCGCCCAAGATGTCGCCCCCCAAACGGGGGATTTCATTTGTGTGAATGCTGTCTAAAGAATTTTATTGCCCAGTTCCATCCCATTGGGAAGGAGTAATCTCGAAATAAGCGCCGCCGGCCCCATCGGATACCAGGGTCAGCACCAGAGGCTTGGCCCATGTATTGCCCACGGAGTCACCCAGGTTGGGATTAAAGGAAAAGCTATCGCCAATCCTCGCATTGGTCAGTTTGAACTGCACGGCAGTCATTGCTTGACCAGGGATGTTAGTGACAACATTAAAGTTACCGCTCGGAGCCCCTGTTATCACAGTCTTCACTGTCACAAATTTCTCTTTGTCGCTAGGTGTAATGTCATTTCCTTTGGCCTCTACCCCTTTGTATTGCTGGAGGTCGCCTACACCGCCCTCTCTCTCAATGAGGTAGATCCCTTCGCTGAAAGTGACGGACAGGGTGCCGTTATAGTACCCGGTCTGCTCATATTGCGTCATGCTGGAATTGCAGGCTACCACCACAGGCGGATCTGAATCCCGCAAATAGACGGGACGTGCCGCACGGAAGGCATCGGATGAACCGGAAGCATTGCCCACGGCCAGGAACGTATACCAGGTGACTTCTTTCATATCATTTTCGAAATCCACTGTGGCCGTCTCATTTGCCCGGATGGATTCCTGTCCCTGGGCCGTGATGGTGGAGCCCGGATTTTCATTGCGGATCAGGAAGGCCAGATCCGATTTAGCCGGATCCGTCGCATACCAGTCAAACACAGATCCTTTAGACGAACCGCCCGTTTGCCCTGGTACATCGGTCATCAGCGCATCCAAAACAGTGAAATCCGGATCACTATAATCCACTCCTTGCTCTCCGTTGGCATATTTGCTAAACGGTTCTTTCAGCATATTAGGGATGCTGTCATCCGGGATCAGGATATAATCCACATCCGAATCCTTATCCACTTTGATATTGACGGAAGGATTGTTGATGGAAAGCTGGATGACTGGGCGGTACACCTCTTCTGTTTTGAACCGGTAGCCCATTGTTTCCGAATAGGTGTTGGAGTTATTGCCTTGCAAGACGAAATATACGATATATTCCGTATCGGGCTGCAGCTCCGTTACCACCAGCGGCACGGCCGAAGCGCCCACATTATCCCGCTTGCCCCATTTGATATCGGGGTTGCCGCCACCCAGACGGTTGTTGGTGATATCGCCGTCGTCTGGGGCGCTCAAATAAACAGGTGCCTTCTCGTCGCTTCCGCTCTCTGGCAGGTACTTTTCCCAGTCCGTACTGTTTTTGATCTCTGTCCCACCCTCCTTCAATTTGGTGGTCACATCGCCCAGAGGGGCCACAGTGTAATAGACCGTGCCAGGCCGGTCCAGCATCACCTGCATGGTGACAGAGGTATCAGTGGGTGTAAATTTGGGGAAATCCGAAGCGAACACCGGCGCTTTTTTGTCGCTGAACACTTTTTTGAGCGTCAGCTCGTCGCTGCCCTGGGCAATGCAGTTGCCAATCGAAGTAACTTCTGCCGCCTGGGTCATGTTTTCCCAGTTATCCATCGATACATTGTTCGCCAGGTTGCTCAGGTTCGTGTTGGCGCCGGCCGCCAGACCGATCTTCATGTTCAATGTGGCGTTCCATGTATCATGGTCGCTGTTGCCGTCCAGCTCCGTGACGAGAATGCCATATTGATACTCCTGGTTTTCCTGCAGGGATTTCAACTGTTCAAAGTTCTTGCTCAACTTCACATCATAGGTGTAGCTGGTGCCCACATACTCGTCGCCGCCGGAAGCCAGTTTGATCTCCGAACTGCCTAGGGGTTGGGATTCCCACTCTCCTCCGGGTTTTTTCTCATACAGCTCAAATTGGATCGGAGTGTCCGACCACAGCAGCATATCCCAGTAGATCTCATCGTCCACTTTGCTCGTGGAGATGGGCGTCATGGAAAAGGCCAGGTCCATCTGCTTCTCCTCGATCTCCGGCGCATTGAGGGCCTTCAAGTTCACCTGGGCGAACACGGTGGTAAAGCCTCTCTGGTCCGGCAGCTGCATGGAGCCGATGGCATTGCCCGACGCATCGGAGATGCCTTGCACATCGATGCGGTAGGTGCTGCCGCTGCTCAGGTTCAGAGCGCTGTCTTTGTTTTTGTCATCGGTCGTAGGCAGGATGATGACCGTCTTGCCGCTTTCGTCCTTGATCTGGGCGTTGCGGTAATCCACCAGCCACTGGTCGTTCACGGTATCTTCGTTGTTTTCATCCCGCACCACGCCCAGCTCTTCGTCGCCGCCGGTCAGATCATAAAAGTCCAGGATGCTTTCCAGCGTATCGGCCATCGTCTCTTTGGCGGTCTCTTTCGCATCACCGGTAGCCGCTTCCACCGCGTCATACAGGGAGGTCAGGGTCTGACCGGTGGGGTAGGTCTTGACCTCTTCGGTGAACACGATGTGGATATCCGTATTGGCCAAGGGTTTGTCTGTCTCGTTGCCATTGTATTTGGTAAATTCCAAGGCAGCCTGGGGTGCATTGGTATCCAGGGTGTTAAAGCGCAGGGTCTTCACCGTATCCGAATAGTTGCCCGCCTGGTCCATGGCCACATAATACAGGTCATAGGCTGTCTCTTTTTCCAGGCCGCTCACCGTGAACTTGGCGTCCTGGTTGGCTTTGGCGTTGACACGGCCGCTCTTCAGGGCGTTGGCCCCGGCCGAGACCTGTATTTTGGCAGCGTCGCTGTCCAGCGGCAGTGTCCCGGTCTCGGTGCTTTGCCCGGCCATGGGCTTGGGGTAAGCCTCGCCGGCCTTCACCACCACCCAGTACACGGTGCCATCTTCGTTGATGCTGGTGGTAAAGCCCACCGAAGTCTCCTTTTGGTCGCTCATGTACAGTTCAGTGACGAACTGGGGCGGTGTTTTATCCACCGTGGTAAAGGAAAGCTTTTTCACCGAAGAGCTCTTGGCTCCATCGTAGTCGTTGAGCCACAGGTACAGGTCGTAATCCTCCAGCTCTTCCAGCTTCACGTTGTTGACATTGATGGCCTGGCTGGTGTTTTTCACCGCGTCACGCACGCCAAAGCCCAGGTTGCCCGTCACAGCGCTGGCTTTGAAATCCGCCGCCGTAGGGGCTGCAGCGCCCTTGGGCAGCAGGGCATAATAGAGCTGGCAGCTCTTTGTGGTCATCACCGTCACCTGGGCGTCGGTATTGGTGACCAAAGACATATAGGGGTAGCCGGTGGCAAAATTCGGCGTGGTGTCATCTGGCGTTGTAAAAGAATCCAGCTTCACCGGGCTGTGTTTGCCCCGGGCGTCTACCAACACGGCAGACAGGTAATAGGAGCCGTCGGAGGTCAAGCCGGTGATCTTTGCCGTATACTCCTGGTTGGAGGAAGTTGCTTTGATGTTGCCGCTTTTCAAGATATTGGAGCCGTAAGCCGGCGGCGAAATCAGGTCGTCTTCTTCCACCGAACCGTCGGTGATGGCGCTGACTGCCCAATAGATGGTACCCTGCTTATTGGTGCTGAACAGGGCTGTGGCCGAAGTGGGGGCCACGTCTTTCACCGTGGGGTAGCCGGAGAGCAGCCGCGGATCCTGGGAGGATTCCGAAGCGGTCACCGAATCCATCTTTCCGCCATCGATATCCGCATCGATGCCAGGGCGGATGACGATATTGTCGGGCAGCATATCCACTTTGCTTCCCGGGGCGTTGACGTTCAGATCTTTGATATCGCCTTCGCCGCTCACCGTGGTGCCTCTGTCCAAATTGAGTTCGCTCACTTCAGAGCCGATGTCAATGGTCAGGGTACTGCCGGTCCCTTTTTCATCCATGGTGATCTTCTGCGCCACGCCCCGGCCCATGGTGATGGCCGCGCCCGGTGTCAGGTTCACCACTTCTTTGATGTTGCCGGCCAGCTCCAGCGCGTCGCCTTCCTGGGCGTCCATCTCGATGTATTTCAGGCCGTATCCTTCTTCGGTGGTATCTTCCAGGTAAGTGGAGACCCGCACGCTGGTCTTGTCGATCACGGTGTTGCCATCGGCCCGCAGGGTGACGAACTGGCGGGAGAGGGAATCCAGCACCAGCTCCGGCGCTGTGACGTTGCGCAGCAGCACGCTGCTCTCACCCTGGTTGCTCTCGCCGGCACCGCAGACCACGATCTCACCCAGCACCGTCACGTTCTCCAGCGTCACATACCCCAGGCCCACGCCGCCTGTGATATACAGGTCGCCGGCGATGGTGGTATTGCGCAGGGTGGTGCCCGAAGCCGTGATCGTCAAGTTGCCGTAAATGTAACCCGGGGAATATTCACCCGCTTCGCTGTAACGGGTGCCGATGGCATTGACCAGCAAGCTGGCCACTTCGCCCCTTGTGATGTTGTTTTTGGGCTTGAATGTGCCGTCGGTATACCCTTTGACGATGCCGCTGTCCACCAGGGAGCCAACAATGCCCCGGCTCCACTCGCTCATGCTGCGGCTGTCGCTGAAATCTGTATTTTCACCGGTCTGGGCCTGCATCAGCAGATTGCGCCCCAGCATCACGGCGGCCTGTTCCCGGGTCAGGGTATCGCTGGGCGAAGCCGTGTTGCCGCTGGTGCCCTGGAAATAGCCGGCATTGTAGCCGATGGCGATATCCTCGGCGTACCAGGCCCGGTCGCTCACATCGCTAAAGGGGATAGGCCCCACTTCGTCGTAGCCAAAGGCCCGGTTGGTCATGGCCACATATTCCGCCCGGGTGATGGCCCGGTTGGGGTCCAGGTTCCCGTTGGCGTCCCCTTTCATGACGCCCCATTCCACCAGTTTATCCAAATAGGGCTGCAGGACAGAAGCCGCCTGGCTCTGGGGCGCGGTCATGGGTACCAGGCCCACCACCATCACCAATGCCAGCAGCGCGGCTACCGTGCGGCGCCCAGGCCCATGTTTCGCAAACAGTCTCATAATGGTTCCTTTCCTTCCTTTTCGTTGGGTCTTATGCTTCCAGGTGCCGGTTTTTCAGCTGGATGCCGAACACCGCCTCCCGCACCATGGATTCTTCCTCTGGCAAAAGCTCCAGGAATTTGCAGGCGTACAGCGGTACACGCCCGCCGGTCAGCCGGGTCCGCAGCACCTGCGCCCGCAAAATGAGGGGCTGGCTGCATACCGGCACCACCACTTCTAACTCTTCCCCGTCTTCCAAAGCCTCTTCGCAGTAAAAGGCGATGCCGCCGCAGCTGATGTCCTCACTGAGGATGGTGCGCCGGCCTTTCCACCGGCCTGTCAGCGGGTAAATAAAACTATGGAACGCCACTGGGATGCGCAGGTTGCGCCGCAGTTCCGCCAAAGGCATCCCCTTCTTTTCCAGCACGATCTGCCGCCCCCGGCTGCGCACCACTTTGCCGCTCAAAGGCGGCGAGCTGCCAGACATGGGCACCAGCTGCAACACTTCGTGCTTGGCCAGCTCCTGGCCGTCGCCTTCCAACAGCCGCAGCTGGCAAGTGGGCCCATCGGCCGGGGATTCCAGCACAGCACGGGCCAAAGGCGTATCCAGTTCGTCTGCGATCAAATAATGGGCTTCCCGGTCATTCTTCCAGTCCGCCATCTTGTACCGCCTCCTTTTCTTGTGCCCGCTCCCGGCGCCACTTTTCCGGGTCGGAGGGGTCGAATTTCAAAAAATAAAGATAGATCTCCACTATGGCCTGGTACAGTGCTTCGGGGATCTGCTGCCCCAGTTTCAGCTGGCTGAGGATGGTGGCCAGGGAGTTGTCTTCGTATATGGGCACGCCGTTGTCGGCCGCCACTTCCACGATCTTTTCGGCCAGGTAGCCCATGCCCGATGCCACCACGATGGGCGCTGCATCGTTTTCGCCATACCGCAGGGCAACGGCCCGGCCGCTGGATTCAGACTTTGACATTGATGCCATTCTTCCCTTCAAACAGTTTGGGGAATACTTCGGAGAGGGTCAGCGGCCGCTCCATCTTCCCCACTTGCACCTGCACGGGCTCCAGCCCGTTTTCTTTTAAGATATGGCCCAGCGCCTGCTCCATGGTCCCCGCAAAGGAGGCCACCCGTTCTGGGCAGCGCACCTGCAGCCCCACCCGCTGCTCTTGGCAGGTGAGGACGATATCGAAGAGCCCCAGCCCTTCGATGTCCATTTTGAACAGGAAACGGAGGGTCCGCTCCTTGTCGTTGTCCCCGGTGGGGCCATCGCCGCTGTCCGCATCCGGGTCCACCCACAGCTCGGAAAACAGCATGCGCCCATCCCATTCCAAGGGGATGAGGATGTGGTTGACCGGCATATAGACGCTCTCGTTGATGAGCAGGGCAGACACCAGTTCCCGGAACGTGCTCTGGGCTTCGGCGCCGCCTTCGCCCCGCAGGGCCCGGGCGGCAGCGGCCGCCAGCTGGTCTGCAAATTGGTCTGCCTGGGCCGCTTTTTGGAACTGCCCTTTTTCCAGCAGGGCCAGCAAAGCGCTGTCATCCAGCCCGCCCAGCTTTTCCTGCAGCACCCGGTAGCCGGTCAGCTGGTGGAACAGCCGCAGCAGGTTTTCCTGGCTGCCGTTTTCAAAGCGGGCCACATCCAGCGCCAGCATGGTCAGCAGGCCCCGGGCCGTCCCCAGGTCATGGGTGCGGCCCACGTACTGGGAAATGTAGGGGATCAACCGGCCCTGGATCAATTTCAGCGCCCCGGCCCGGTCTCCGGCTGCCAAGCTGTTTTCCAGCTGGCCGGCGATCTCCACCAGCGTCCCGCCCCAGCTGGCGGGCACTGAGCGGGCCATGCGGTTGGCATGGCGCAGCAGATTCTTCTCGATGTGCCCCATGGAAGAATAATCGCTGTAGGCTTTGAGGAATTGCAGGATGTCCTTTTGCATATCCGGGCTCTGGCTCTGGGCATAGGCCTGGCGCAGCAGGGCGAACAGAGGCCCCCCAAAGCGGTTGCCGCTCTGCAGCTGGTTCGTGAGGAAACGGAGCAGCTGCCCTTCGTCCATGCGGAGCATGGCGAGGAATTGGCTCATCTCCGTGGCCAGCCCCTCTGTGATGCCCGACGACACCACGGTGGATTGGCCCAGCAGCCGCATCATGGCCTGCAATATGTCCGGCTGCTCCCGCAGCCGCTGTAAAAATGTCTGGAAGTTGGAATCGTACCGCAGCACCGGCGCCTTGGCGGCGTCGCTGGCCCCTTGGCGCTCTGCGCGCCCATCGGCCCGGCTCACCCGGGTGGGCTCCGGTATGTTCTGCAATTGTCTGTCGTTGGGTGAGATGGGTGCCCCCCGGTTGGCCGCGGCGTTGTCCAGCCCCGGTACCGGATTGGTCGCCCCCAAAAGGTCGGCCATTTGTGCCACTCCTTAAAAACGCTGTTTTTCAAACAAGTAGGAAAGAAAAAGTGGGAAAAGCGCAGCGATCCCTCTTAATTATTTTGCCAGTCGTGCCGATAAATGAAGAAGATACCAATGGAATAAAACCAAACGAGGTGGCGCTTATGGGTACCGGCAACGACAGCATTTTAGATACTTATCTATATGAAACCAATACATTGCTCGAACAGCTCGACACCATCGTGCTCGAGGCCGAAAAGGCAGATACTTTTTCCGAAGACGATGTGAACGAGATCTTTCGCATCATGCACACCATCAAAGGCTCTTCCGCCATGATGGAGTTCAACGCCCTGATGACTGTGGCCCACCGGATCGAAGACCTGTTCTTCCTCATCCGGGAGCAGGGGATGGACATCGTCCCCGAAGCGGACCGTCCGGACTTGTTCGACTTGATGTTCCAGGCCGTGGACTTTTTCCGCGGCGAGATGGAGAAGATCGAAGCCGGGCAACCCCTCTCTGAGGATATCGACAGCTTCCTAGGGAAAATTAATAGCCTGATCGATAAAATTAAGGCCGATTCTGCCGCAGAAGCGGCGGGGGAAACGGCCCCGGCTTCCGGCCAGCCGGGCGGGGCGGAGCAAGGGGCTGACGCGGCCCCGCAGCCAGGGCCAAACAGCCAGCTGCCAACCGGCGTCCAAGCCCTGGCGGAAAACTTCCCCTATCTGCTGCACATCTTTTTCGACGAAGGGGCCGGCATGGAAAACCTGCGGGCTTTTATGCTGGTGACTTCGGTGAAAGACGTGTGCGCCGAAGAAGATTTTGCCTATGAGCCCGCCGGTGTAGAGGGCCACCCAGAGGCTTCGGAGACCATTGTGGAACAGGGCTTCTTCATGGGGTTCCGGCAAAAAGAGGCCCGTGACAAGGCCATCCCCCTGTTGGCGGCCTCCGGTTCCGTGCGGGATTACCAGGCCATTGATGCGGCCGCGCCGGAGGAAGCAAAGGCCGAAGAGCCAAAGCCCCAACCCAGTGCCGAAGACCATAAAGAGGCCAAGGGCGCTTCCGCCAGCCAGTCCTCCGCCAAATCCGGCAGCCCGGAGCACCCGGGCCAGCAGCATGCCCGGGAGAGCTTGATCTCCGTCAACCTCTCCAAGCTGGATACTTTGATGGCCCTGGTGGGTGAGATCGTCATCACTGAATCCATGGTGACCGCCTCCCCCGATCTAAAAGGGCTCAAGCTGGACACTTTTACCAAATCTGCCCGCCAGCTGCGCAAGCTCACCGATGAACTGCAGGATGTTTCCATGTCTCTGCGGATGGTGCCCGTGTCCGCCACGTTCCAAAAGATGAACCGTGTGGTGCGGGATATGAGCAAAAAGTTGAATAAGAAAGCCCGATTGGTGTTGGTGGGCGAAGACACCGAGGTGGACAAGACCATCGTGGATACCATCAGCGACCCGATCATGCACCTGGTGCGCAACTCCATGGACCACGGCATTGAGAGCGACCCGGCCCAACGCATCGCCGCCGGCAAAGACCCGGAAGGGGAGATCGTCCTTTCGGCCCGCCACACCGGCAGCGAAGTCATCATTGAGATCAAGGACGACGGCGCCGGCGTGGATTGCGATTCCGTTCTGCAAAAGGCCATCCGGCAAGGCTTGGCCAGCCCCGATGTGGAGTACAGCCAAAAGGAGATCCTGAATTTTCTGATGATGCCCGGCTTTTCCACCAACACCGAAGTGACCGAATTTTCCGGCCGCGGCGTTGGCATGGACGTGGTCAAACAGAACGTGGAAGAAGTGGGCGGCGTGGTGTCCATTTCCAGCGAATGGGGCAAAGGCATGACCACCACTTTGAAGATCCCCCTGACCATGGCCATCATGGATGGCATGGAGGTCTCAGTGGGCGACAGCATCTTCACCATTCCCATCAACAACATCCGCCAATCTTTCAAAGTGGAGGCAGGCGAGATCATCCACGATGCGGCCCAGGGCGAAATGCTCAAAGTGATGGACAACTTCTACCCCATCCTGCGGGTCAAGGATATCTACAACTTGGAAAGCGGCTGCGACAGGGTGGAAGACGGCATCGTCATGTGGCTGGAATCCGGCGAGATCTCCTATTGCCTGCTGGTGGATGAGCTCCGCGGCGAACAGCAGGTGGTGGTCAAGCCGCTGCCCAGCTATGTCACCGCTTTCAACATTAAAAACCACGGCATTTCCGGTTGTACGATCTTGGGCGACGGCAACATCAGCATCATATTGGATGTGGCCAACTTCTATACTGCCGCCCAATCCTCCGTCTTTTAATCCCTCTTGGAAGGAGATAGCACTGTGACAGACGAAAACATGCTTTTTGCAACAGAGGACCAGATGGCCGAGCTCCTGGAAGAAGCGCCCGCTGAAACGCTGACCGACAAGTATCTGGTCTTTCTCACCGACGGCCTGCGCTTTGGCGTGGAGGCCGAATATGTGGTGGAGATCATCAACAATTACGCCATCACCCGCCTGCCCATCGTGCCCCCCTACGTACGGGGCATCATCAACCTGCGGGGCTTGATCATCCCTATTTTGGATATCCGCAGCCGGTTGGGCAAGGCGCCGGCGGAAGACGACTGCATCGTGGTGCTCAGCCAAAATGAGACCCAGCTGGGCATTTTGGTGGACACTGTGGACCGGATGGTGGATGTGGACCGGGAGAGCATCTCACCCATGCCCGCCCAGAACACCCAGGAATTGATCTCCGGCATGTGTTCTTTGGCAGAAGGGGAGACCCTTTTGATCTTAGACTGTGAAAAACTGTTCCAGGCTTGATGCCACGCCTGAGGGAGGTTTGCCCATGCAGCTGACTTTGTCAGAAGCCGATTTTCAGCGGCTGGCCCAATTCATGCACGCTACCTTTGGCATCGATTTGAGCAAAAAGCGCCAGCTCATTGCCAGCCGTCTTTCCACCCCCATCCAGCAGCGGGGGTACCACAGCTTTACCGAATTCATCGATCATCTGCTGAAGACCCGGGACCCAGATGAACTGACTTTGGTCCAGGACAAGCTGACCACCAACTACACCTATTTCATGCGGGAAGAAGAGCACTTCACCTTCTTTTCCCAGGTGATCTTGCCCGACATCGTCCGGCGCCACCAGCGGGATAAAGTGCTGGCCATTTGGAGCGCCGGCTGCTCCAGCGGCGAAGAGCCCTACAACATCTCCATGTGCATCATGGATTATCTGGGGCCCCAAGCCGCCCAGTGGGATACCCGGGTGCTGGCCACCGATATCTCCCACAAAGCCCTGGCCAAAGCCCGGCAAGGCTTATATGAATTGCCCGACACCATCCCCCCGGCGTGGAAGCGCAATTATTTCCGCCCCACTGCTGCCCCGGGTGTCTATCAGGTGGCCCCCAAGATCCGGGACAATGTGATCTTCCAAGTCTTCAACCTGATGGACCCCATCCGGTTCAAGTTGAAGTTCGACGTGATCTTTTGCCGCAACGTGATGATCTATTTTGACCAGCCCACAAAAGACGCTTTGGTCCGCCGGTTCTACGACGCCACTGTGCCCGGCGGCTATTTGCTCATCAGCTTTTCCGAGAACCTGAGCCCCAACGCCCCATACCGAAGGCTGCGGCCCTCCACATTCCAAAAGTGAATGAGCGCCGCTCCGGGTGGCCGCAGGCCTTCCCGCCCCGCCGGGGCGGGATGTTTTTGTCTGGTTCTCACACGCCTAGCGGAAAGCGGCCAATGGCCGCTGCACCTACCGCCTGAACAAAGGAGGTCTTCCCCATGCCCGTCCCCGTTTCTGCCCCCGCCAAGACAAAGAAGATCCGCGTCATGGTGGTAGATGATTCCATCGTGGCCCGTAATCTGCTGATCACCGGCCTTTCCGCCCACCCGCTGATCGAGGTGGTGGGCTATGCCATCAACGCCTTGGATGCCAAAAACAAGCTGCCCCGCTTAAAGCCCGATGTGATGACGCTGGATGTGGAGATGCCCGGCGAAAGCGGCCTCGACCTGCTCAAGGAACTGCTGCCTACCCACCCCATCCCGGTCATCTTGGTGTCTTCCCTCAACCTGCGGGTATTTGACGCCCTGGCCGCCGGCGCGGTGGATTTTGTCCGCAAGCCGGAGGCCAACCAAAGCCGGGATGCCTTTTTGGCCACTTTGGCCCAAAAGATCGTCGTGGCCGCCCACGCCCGGGTGCACCCGACCCCTGCCGGCGTCCGGCAGCCCCAGCCCACAGGGCCGCTGCCCACCATCCCTTTGCTGGGCCGGCCCAAGCTGGACCGGATGGTCATCGGCCTGGGTGCTTCCACCGGGGGCACCGAAGCCGCCCTCAAAGTGCTGCGCCAGCTGCCCGCCGATATTCCCGGCATGGTGCTGGTGCAGCACATGCCCGCCGGTTTTACCAAAATGTACGCCGACCGCCTGAACAAACTGTGCCAGATGCAGGTGCGGGAGGCCAAAGACGGCGACAAGGTGGAGCGGGGCACCGTGCTGGTGGCTCCGGCAGACCTGCAGATCCGCATGCAGCGGGATGGTGCCGGCAACTATACCGTCAGCTGCAAGCCCGGTGAAAAAGTTTCGGGCCACCGCCCCTCGGTGGATTCCCTGTTCCTTTCCATGGCCCAAGTGGTGCGCCACCAGATGGTGGGCATCATCATGACCGGCATGGGGCGGGATGGGGCAGAGGGCCTGCTGGCCATGCGCAAGCAAGGGGCTTTTACCATCGGGCAGGACCGGGAGTCCTCCGTGGTCTACGGCATGCCCATGGTGGCCTATGACATCGGCGCGGTACAAGTGCAGGCCTCCTGCGACAACATTGCCTCCGTGCTGCTGCGCCATTTGCAAACCATGTAAAAACCACTGAAAAAGGGGCCCATGGCCCCTTTTTTATTTGCCCGGCCGGCAGGCAAAGGGCCGGCAAAAAATTTTGGTTGTCCCCCGCGAGGCCGTCTTAATTTTTTCTGCTTGCGGACGATATCCTATATAGAACACGAATGACTCTCGTCTTTTGATAGACGTTATTTGTTGCGCACAGACCTTTCTCCATGGAGGTGGAAACTTATGTCAACTGTTGATCCTGTCACAAGGGGCAGTTCTTTGTATGCCATGAACCGCATCCACTCTTCGGATCCGGCAGGCCGCGGCCCAGGCGAAGTGGGCGGCCGTTTCGACCAGGTGGCCCTTTCCTCTGAGCCCACCGGCACTGACCGGTTCCGTATGGAACTGGTATCCCGTCTATCCCGCGAGGTCCGCTCCGCTGTAACGACCCGGGATATCCAGGCACTGCGGCAGCAGGTCTCCACAGGGGAATACCGGCCTGACGCCCAACAGATCGCAGCCCGGATGCTGCTGATGGGGGACGTGGAATGATGGAGGCCTATCAAAATTACCTTTCCCTGCTGGGCGAGCTGGCCGGCACCCTGGAGGCCCTTTCCCAGGTGGAGCGGAACAAGACCCAGGCAGTCCGCAAAGACGATCTGGCCGGCCTCAACGAATGCATCAAGCAGGAGCAGACCGCTAGCCTGCAGCTGCGTGGGCTGGATAAAAAAAGGGAAGAGGCGCTGGATACGCTGGGTCTGAGACAGATCCCCCTGAGCCAGTTGCCTCAGCATTACCCGGAACCGCTGCGGCTGGAAGCCAAAAAGACAGTGGAGCACCTGCAGCAGCAATACCAGCTGTTCCGCAGTGCGGCCCAAGTGGCCCGCTCCACGCTGGAATGCAATCTGCATGAGATCGAAAAGATATTGGCCCAGGAGGGCGGCGCTGCGCTGGATGGCCCTGGTTACCAGGGGAGCGACCCGCAGCTGCCCAAGCCGCTGCGCACCGATTTCCGTGCCTGAGCCTCAGATAGAGAAGGAGTAAAACCATGAGCACGATCAGTACTTTCGGCGCATTCACCACCGCCCGCCTGGGCATGACCGCCTCGATGATGGGCTTGAATGTGACCGGCAACAATATCGCCAACATCAACACGTCTGGCTATACCCGCCAGGTGGTAGACCAGATCAGCCTTAAGCTCAACGGGCCGGACCGTTATGCCAACAATCCCCGGGTGGGCCAAGGCACGCTGGTCACCGGCATTTCCCAGCTGCGGGATCCTTACCTGGACATTCGCTTCCGGGATGAACAATCCAGTGTGGGCGCCATGGATTCCAAGCTCTCTGCCCTGGAACAGATCGCCGCCATCATCGACGAAGTAGCCAAAGGCGATGGCAACGGCATGATCGAAAAGCAGATCAATGACCTGATCCAGCAGCTCCAATCCTTCAACACGGAAAATGCCAGCAAAGAGGAGTTCGATTCCCTGGTCCGTTCTTCGGCTTCTGCCCTGTGCACCCTGTTCAACAATTACGCCAAAGACTTGGAGGGCGTGCGGGATAACCTGGACACCAGTTTCCGTCAGGATCTAACTCATGTGAACGAGCTGCTGGAAAATATCCGCAACTTGAATGAGTCCATCCGCAACAGCGAGATCCACGGTGACAGCGCTTTGGAGATGAAAGACCAGCGCAATACGCTGATCGATGAACTGTCTCAATACATGAAGATCGACGTCATCTACAGCCAAGAGCCCATCGGCGCAGGCAAGTATGTGCAAAAGCTGACCATCAAGCTGGCGGACGATTCCCAAACCACCTTGGTGGACGGCAATTATGGCACCCAGCTTTCCATCCGGCAGGAGCCAAAACCGAATCCGGATTATGATGGGACTCCAGGTACGTTTAAATACTTGAAGGAAGATGGAACCGGCACGAACAACCGGAATCTGGCTGCAAAGATCGACAGCCCGGATTACAGTTTGGATTATTCCGCGCTGGTGGACAAACGGGGCCGGGTGCTGGAAGGCTCTGCGGGGGGCCACCTGGCCGAAGGGGCCATTTACGGCTCGCTGCAGGCTTCCCGGGAAATGCTGACCGCCGAGGGCGAATTTGCCGTCGATGCAGGGCAGGCCAAAGGCACGGTCATCCGGGGCATCCCCTATTACCAAAAGGCCCTGGATGCCTTGGCCAACCAGTTTGCCGAGGTGATGAACGAAGCCAACCAGCCCTATCGGGTGGATTCGGAAGGGTATTACCTAAATGAAAATGGTAATCGAATTCAGGATAATAATGGAACTTTCCTTAAAAAGGATGCTACGCTGACTGAAGCACAGCGACAAATTTTGACAGAACAAGGCCAACGCTTAGGCAAAGTGCTGTTCAGCAACAGCAACACCGGCGACGACACCACCGGAATCACGGCGGCCAACATCTCCATCTCCAACAGTTGGTCTACCGGCGCCAGCCGTATCACCACCACAGCGGTGATCAACGCCGATAATTCCAGCCCCAGCACGGCCAACGACAACCTGACCCATATCCTGGCCCAGTTCACCACCGATTTCACCTACCGCCCCAGCGACTTGTTGGGCGGAGATTACAGCGATACCCCTTATTTCACCGGTACTTTCCAAGAAAAACTGGCGGATATCAGTTCCATTCTTGGCAACGATATGAGCACCACCACCACGATGTTGGAAAACTATTACAGCGCTGCTTTGGAGATCGACACCAGCCGCGACGCGGTCTCCGGTGTGGATCTGAACGACGAGGCGGCCAACCTGATGCAATACCAAAAATCCTATGCGGCTGCCTGCCGCCTGATGACTACATTGGATGAGGCCTTGGATAAGCTCATCAACGACACCGGCATCGTCGGCCGTTAAAGGAGGGAATGACCCATGATTTCGCGCATCACATCCAACGCGATGATGAAAAACTACAAATCCAACCTGATGAAATCCACCAATGTGCTGTATAACTCTATGACCCAGGTGATGACCCAGCGCAAGTTCAATTCCTATGCGGAAGATCCGGCGGCAGCCACCCAGGCGTTCCAGCTGCGCCGCTCGGCTTGGCGCACGGAAAGCCAGATCGAGAATTCGCAGACTGTCACCCACAAGTTCAACACAGCCTACGAGGCGGTGGATTCCATTTACGAGACCGTCACCACCATCACCAAAGATGAGACCCTCCGTGCCCTCAACGATCCCACTGGCGGCGGCCGCAAATCCCTGGGCATCTTGCTGGATCAGCGGGCCGAGGACCTGGTGCAGAGCCTGAACGCCAAGTATGGCGACAATTTCATCTTTGCCGGCAACGACGGCGAAAATGTGCCTTTTTCTTGGGATGAGGCTACCGGCCAGCTGCTGTACCGCGGCGTCAATGTAAACGCCGGCAGCGTGCCGGAGCCTGGCCAAGGCGCGACTCAGGCGGAGATCGATGCCTACGAGAAAGACCAGGCCGATCTGGCAAAGCTCCAGCAAATGATGAAGGAGACCACCTATGTGGACCTGGGCATGGGCCTGCAGGAGGATGCGTCAGGCAATATCATCAGCACCAGCGCCTTCAATTCTGCCCTGTCCGGCCTGAGCATCACCGGTTTTGGCGTAGACGAAGAGGGTCTGCCCAACAATGTAGTATCCATCGTCAAAGAGCTGAGCGACATTTTGGGCCGCTGCGATGAAGACGGCAACTGGGCCAGCACAGAAGACCAGGAACGGGCCGTGGCGCTGCAAAAGAAGCTGGATACCTCGTTGGGCGATATCACCAGCCAGCACACCGAGCTTTCCACCAAAGTCTCGTTCCTCAACACCAATGAAGAGCGGCTGAAATCCACGGCTGACACGTTGAACACCCAGATCGTCGGGGTGGAAAATGTGGATATGGCCGATGCCATCACCGCCATGTCTTATGCCCAATATTGCTACAATGCGGCCCTGCGGGTCGGCACCAATATTTTGTCTCAATCGCTGATCGATTACATGCGTTAAATGCAATTTATATGCTAGTGCAGTGGAAAGGAGAGGACTTGCGCTATGTATCCACTGATCGAGATCAAAACTGTTCCCATTGAAATTGAAATGAAAACGACTCCGGCCCAACTCAAATACACCCGTGCCTCGGCAGAGGTGGAAATTTCACGAAACAAAGGCGGGCTGAGCATCAAGAGTCGTCCCATCCGTGTCAAGTTGGATACGTTTGAGGCCCGCAATTCCATCACCCCCACGGCTATGCGCAGCATCCAACAAAGTGCCCAGCGGGGGCAGCAGGCCGCTTACGAGGCCACTGCCACCTATGCCCGCAACGGGAAGATCTTTATGAATGCCAAGATCGGCGAAGAAAAGATCACCCAGCTGGCGCAAGAAAGCCAAATGCGTGATTACAAGGCCAATGTGAACATTCAGTTCCTCCCCTCTGTGGGCCCGGAGATCTCCTGGGATGTGGGCGAAATGAACATCCGCTATCAAATGGATAAACTGAATTTTGATTGGAAGCTGAACGGCGGCAATTTCGAATTTGTCCCCGGCGACATTGAGTTTTCTGTGACTCAAATGCCCGATGTCATCATCAAATATGTGGGCGGGCCCATTTATGTGCCCCCTTCCAGCGACCCCAATTACGAACCTGAAGTGGATACCGAGGCTTAGGAGGCTATCTATTGAAACTGGATACCAAATATTTCGGCCCGGTGGAATACAGCGCGACCGATGTGTTATCTTTTCCCCAAGGGCTGTTCAGCTTTGAAGACGAAAGGCAGTTTTTGCTTCTGCCCTTTCACGGCAGCGAAGGCACCATGCTGTGCCTGCAAAGCGTGAAAACGCCGGCCTTGGCCTTTGTGGCCATGAACCCTTTCGCCCTTTTGCCCTCCTACGCGCCGGAGCTGCGGCCCGAAGAACTGGAACAGCTGGGGGTGTCCAAAAGCCAAGATCTGTGCTATTATGTATTGTGCGCCGTCAAAAACCCGGTGGCCAACAGCACAGTCAATCTGCGCTGCCCCATCGCCCTCAACGATGAGAGCCGCCAGGCCATTCAGGTGATCCTGGATACCGATCGATATCACATGCGCCACCTGCTGGCAGAATTCGGCCGCAAAGGGGAGGGGCCCACATGCTGATCTTGGGAAGAAAAGAAGGGGAAGCGCTGCTCATTGGCGAAGATATCCGCATCAGCGTGCTGGCCATTGAAAAAGGCCGGGTGCGTTTGGCCATCGATGCTCCGAAAAACATTTCCATCCTGCGCAGTGAACTGCGCAGCGCCATGGATTTTAACCAGGATGCGGCCCACGAGGAGAGTTCCCCTCTGGATCTGCTCTCTTTGCTGGCCCCGCCCGATGGCGACCCTACAAAATAAAGCAAACCAGGCGCCGATCGGTGCCTGGTTTTTTTGTGTATCCCATGCGCATGCCGCTCGGCCTGCTGCCTTTGGAAGCGGTGGGCAGAGAGTCCGGCTGCCTGCAAAAACCTCAAAAGGCGCGGTGATCCCGCTCCTTTTTACGTTTTCCAAGAGAAATGGATGCAAAAAAGGGAAGCTGATATAGCAGCTTCCCTTTTGATCAAAGCACTTTGGATAAGAAGTCTTTGAGACGCTGGTTTTCCGGGCTGCCAAAGAACTGTTCCGGCGGCTGATCCACCAGCAGGTGGCCCTCATCCATAAACAGCACGCGGCTGCCTACTTCCCGGGCAAAGCCCATTTCGTGGGTGACCACCACCATGGTCATCCCCTGGCTGGCCAGGTCCCTCATCACTTCCAACACTTCGCCCACCATCTCCGGGTCCAGGGCGGAGGTGGGCTCATCAAACAGCATCACATCGGGCTGCATGCACAGGGCCCGCACAATGGCGATACGCTGCTTTTGCCCGCCGGAGAGCTGGGCCGGATAAGCGTCGGCCCGGTCGGCCAGGCCCACTTTTTCCAAAAGGCCTCTGGCCATTTTTTCGGCTTCTGCCTGATCCATGCCCTTGACCTTGATGGGCGCCAGCGTCATGTTTTCCAGCACGGTCTTGTGGGGGAACAGGTTGAAATGCTGGAACACCATGCCCATTTTCTGCCGGTGTTTGTTCAGGTCCACTTTTTTCCCTGTGATGTCCACCCCTTCAAAGATCACGCTGCCGCTGGTGGGGATCTCCAACAGGTTCAGCGAGCGCAGCAGAGTGGATTTTCCCGAGCCCGAAGGACCTACGATCACCACGACCTCGCCTTTGTCTATGGTCAGATTGACCTTATCCAGCGCCACGATGTTGGCGCCGAATTTTTTCACCAGATCATGGACTTCGATCAAATGATTAGCGGACGTCGCCACGGCGCATTCTCCTTTCCACATAGTTCAGCAGTTTGGAAGCCGGTACCGTCATGCACAGGTAGAGGCCGGCAGCCAGCAGCAGCGGGCCCATGACCTGGTATGTAGCGCCCCGGGTGGCGTTGGCGCCAAACATCAGCTCGGTCATGCCGAATGTCGAGCAGATGGAAGATTCCTTGACCAGGGTGACAAACTCGTTGCCCAGAGCCGGCAAAATATTTTTGATGGCCTGGGGCAGCACGATCATACGCATGCACTGGCCCTGGGTCATGCCCAGCGAGCGGGCGGCCTCTGTCTGGCCTTTGTCCACTGCCAAAATGCCGGCGCGGATGATCTCCGCCACATAGGCGGAGCTATTGACGGCCAAGGCGATGATGCCCGGCACGAACATCGAGACGTCAATGAAGCCAAAAATACGGTAGTTGGGCAAATGGATGGCGCCGAAGAACCCATAATACACAATGGACAACTGCACCAACATGGGCGTACCGCGGATGATATCGATATAGGCGCTGGCGATGAATTTTAAAACCTTGTTTTTCGAAAGGCGCATCAGCGCCAGCAGGATGGCGGGCAGGACAGCCAGCACCACCGTAAAGAAGGACAGCATCAAAGTGTAAATGACGCCATCGCGGAAATAGGGCCAATATTCCGGCAAAAAGGAAAAGGAAACCTGCAAGCCGAAAACCTCCTTTAATCAATCTGGTGAAGAAAGGCCGGGCGGGACAGCCCGGCCTATATGGGATCAATACTCGGCTTGCGCGCCGGCTTCTTTGATGAACTCATCCATCTTGCCGTTTTCCTTCACTTCGGCAATGGTCTTGTTGATCTGTTCCAGCAGCTCTGTATTGCCTTTTTTGACGGCGATGCAAGAACCGGTGGCATCGTAGGGGACTTCGATGTCGGCGATCATCAGGCCCGGGTTCTGGGCGATGAAGCCTTCAGCCACAGCCACTTCCACCACGACGCCATCCACTTTGCCGGTGGTCAGCGACATGATCTCATCGGGCAGCTTGGGCAGGGAGACCAGGTTGGCTTTGGGGAACTGCTCCTTGACGATGCCTTCCTGGATGGAGTTGACCTGAGCGGCAATGGAAGCACCCTCGAAGTCATCGGCAGATTTGTATTTGTCGGCGTCTTCTTCCCGGATGATGATGCTCTGCTCGCCAAAATAGTAGGGTTCCGAGAAATCCACCTGCTGTTTTCTCTCCTCTGTAGGAGACAACCCAGCGGCCAACAGATCCACTGTGCCGTTGTTCAGTTCGGTGATCAGGTTGCCGAATTCCATGTCTTTGATCACCAGTTCCTTGCCCATGTCCTCAGCGATCTGCCGGGCCAGGGCCACATCAAAGCCCAGGATGGTGTCTTTGCCATCGATCATCTTGTGGTACTCATAAGGGGCAAAGTCCGCCGAAGTTCCCAGCACCAGCGTATCTTTTTCGCCGCTGCTCTCATTGCTTCCGCCTTCTGTGCCTGCGCTTCCCGCGCTGCCGGCATCTTTCGTACATGCCGCCATGCTCAGTGTCATAACCGCTGCCATCAGCAGGGCCAACCATTTTTTCCATTTCATCCTGTCATTCCTCCATATCCGCTCCACAACGGATTTCTTTTCGTTGCAATAATTATACATCATAATTTATAAAAATGCAATAGCATTTTTCCCATCACCTTGCACGAAATCCCAGTTCTGTCTCTGTGATTCCTGTTCAATCTGCCGGTATTTCAAGGTTTTCAGCCAACCGGCCCTCTAAAAGCTCTTTTCGTTCTCCTCTGCGGATGCCCGTCGTGAAAATTGCATAAAATTGCTCCGGCGTTGGGAGAAAAAGAGGCGGAGCCATAGCTCCGCCTCACTACGGTACTCCATTTATGCTTCCAGCCGGAAGGTATCCTGCACCTGCATCCATTCTTCCCCTTGCCGTGTCACAGTCATCGTCAGCCGGTATTCTCCCGGCTCCAACGGTGCAAACCACTCCAGATCCAAGACTCCTTCCCACTGTTCTCCCAGCGGATCCTCCACGCCGCAAAAGCCCCCATGGCAGGGAACCGTCTGCCAGCCGGTATCCGTATTCCGTTCCAGCCTGGGCACCGGGTGTACGCCCAGCCTTTGGCCAGTGGTGTTGGCAATGGTGTATTCCACCTGCTTGTCGGCGGCGGAGCAGCGCTCCCGGGCAAGGGATAGCCGGACCGGCTCTTCTTCCGCAGGCTGTACCGCCGGCGTCTTTTGCTGCTCCTCCGGCTGTCCCGGGCTCTCTTGCTGGCTGCAGGCAGCCAATGTAACACACAACAAAGTGCAGAAAACGATCTCTTTCGCCTTTTGCTTCACGGTACCACATCCTTTCTAAAAAATTGGACAGGGCAGCCTGCGCAAAAGTTCCCTTTTCTGCAAAAAACCCCGGGGCAACATCTGCCCCGGGGTCACGCTTTTATTCGGTTTCGCTGGAATCGTCCATGGCTTTGGCTTCTTCGATCCACTGATCCATGGTGCCATCGCTGGTCACCTGCTGGATGGTCTCGTTGATCTGTTCCAGCAGCTCGCTGTTGCCTTTCTTCACAGCCACTGCCGCACCATTTTCATCGTAGGGGATGGTAAAATCCGCAATGGCCAAGGTGTCGTCCTGATCCAGATACCCCTCGGCGCTGTCCCGGTCCACGACCACTGCTTCCACCTTGCCGGTGTTCAGCTGCATGATGATATCCGGCATTTTAGCCAGGGAAACCAAGTTGGAATCCGGCATCATGTCTTTGACGATGCCTTCATAGATGGAGCCCAGCTGAGCGGCAACAGATTGGCCCGCCAGGGATTCCATGCTCGTGTATTTTTCCATATCCGCTTTGCGGATGATGCAGACTTGCTCGCCATAGTAATAGCATTCCGAGAAATCCACTTGTTTGGCCCGCTCCGCATCAGGCGTCAGGCTGGAAATGATCATATCGATGGTGCCATTGTTCAGTTCGGTGATCAAGTTGCCAAACTCCATGTCTTTGATCACCAATTCTTTGCCCATATCCTCGGCGATCTGCCGGGCCAATTCAATGTCAAATCCCACAATGGTATCTTTTCCATCAATGATTTTATGGAATTCAAAGGGTGCATAATCTGCCGAAGTGCCCAACACTAAAGTATCTTGGCCGCTGCTGTTCTCTCCGCCGGCGCCGCTGCCCGAACTGCTGTCGGTGGTACAGCCAGGCAATACGGCAGCCATCAGGCCGGCCAACAGCAAAGCGGCCAACTGTTTCATCCGTTTCATTGCATTCATCCTCCATATACTAAAAACAGAATGGGTCTACTCCGCAATAATTATACGTCGGAATGAATAGATTTGCAACAGTTAATTATGCACGACTATGAATTTCTATTCGTCTTTTTGCTGGGCAACTGGCCGATTTGTCAGCGGTGCCCTTTCCCTTGTGCGGCGATCTGATCCCGCAGCTGCATCATCTCCCAATCGGTCTCGGCGATCCGGTCGGCACAAGCAGACAGCATTTCCACGATCTCCGGCTGGACCACCACATCGTTTTTGTATCGGATCTGGTGTTCCAAGCTGGCCCAGAAATTCATAGCCACCGTGCGGATCTGGATCTCTACCCGGGTCATTTCCTTGCCTGTGGAAAAAAAGATGGGGATCTCGATGATCAGATGCAGGCTGCGGTATCCATTGGGTTTTGGCTGCTGAATGTAGTCTTTTTTGGCCACCAATTGAATGTCATCCTGCTTCAACAACATATCCGAAATGGCGTAGATATCATCCAAAAAGGGGCAGATGACCCGTACGCCCGCCACATCATTCAAGTTGGTAGAAATGGATTCCACCGTGACAGGCTGGCCCAGCCTGCGCAGCTTGCGGGCAATGCTATACGGGCGTTTGATCCGGGCCTGTATGCTCTCGATCGGGTTGCGCCGGGAGGAAAAAGACAATTCATCATTGAGCACTTCCAGCTTTGTGGTGATCTCCCGGATGGCCGAATTGTATTTCATCATCAGCCCCTCAAATTCCCGGAGCCGTTCCAGCCATTCGCTCGTGAGTTCCTCTTCTTGGTGCCCGCCGAAAAAGTCGGTCAATACTTCATTTCGCTGGGTGTCTTGCTCTTCTGTATTCCATGTCATCGCCATCCACCTCACTTCCTTTCTGTTTTATGTTTCCCTTTACAGGGGCCCACTCTTGCTGCCCATCGTCTCCGGCTGCTCCTGCACCACGCCATACAGTATCATCTGCAAGACCTGTTCGGCGGCGCAGAGCATGGAATGGGTATTCGCTGTTTTTTGCTCTTGCCGCTGGTGCACAAAGGTGGGGAACACCGGCGCTACACATTCCAAATAGCTGGCAACATCGGCCGGGCTCAACCCTGGCCGCAGCTGCATATGGGAGATGACCTGGCGCAAAAAGTCCTGGTTCATCTGCTGCAATGGCTGGTGTAGTTGGGTGATCTGCCGGGCCAAATGCTTTGGCGGATGGATCATGGCGTTTTCAAACACATTTTTCTCCAGAGGATGGTGTTCAAAATAGCGTTCCCGGAGCAAAAAGAAATGTTGGATCGCCTCAAATGTATTCGCCCTTTGCCCGTCTGTGGCCTGCTCCACATATTCTTTCACCTTTTGAAAGGTATCGGCTACGCACAGCAAAAATAGCTGGTCTTTGTTGGAATAATAGTGGTACATCATCCCTTTGGAGATCTTGTGGCCTGCACAAATGCCCTCCATGGTGACCGTTTCGTACTCTTTTGTTCCGAACTCCTCCATGGCTGCACGGAAGATCTCTCTTTTGCTGTTCTCCTGCCTCTCTTTTTGCGTCATACTCAAGAGGCCGCCTGCTCACGATGCTCCAAGACAGGCGTCTGGGCTTTGGTCTGTGCAGTTTCACCAGCCCATTCAAACCCTTTCTTGGCCATAAACACCGCTATGATCTCATTGATGACCGCTGCTGCCGCAATGGTGCCCTGAATGATCGAGGCACATTCGGGCGCAGGGCCGCTCAACACCGATACAGCGATACCGGTAAACACCAGGGAAACGCCGGAATGGGGCAGCAGCGTCAAGCCCAAATATTTCTTCACCGTCTCCGGCGCATGGGTGACCGCCGCTCCAAAGTACGCCCCGCTGTATTTGCCCACGGCCCGGGCGATGATGTAAACTGCCGTATAAGCGCCGGCGCCAAAGATCAGGTGATAGTCCAGCGGTGCGCCCAGGTTGAGGATCACCACGATCATGGCCACCCCAATGATCGGGTTCATCACCTGCATAATGCCGTTCAGCTTTTCTTCATCGATCAAGTTCGCCACCATGGTGGAGTAAGCCATGCCAATGAGCATGAAATTGAGCACCGGTGTGGGCAGCAAACTATTGATGGCAAAACCCAAGCCCGCGGAAAACAGCAGCATCAGGATCATCACTGCCAACGTGCTTTGGCGTGTCTTGGTGTGCCGCAGCATCCAGCCGGCGATCCCCCCGGTGATCGCGCCCAGCAACACCGGCAAAAAGATGAGGAACAGGACCACTGGCACCGAGACGCCCGATGTGGAAATGTGGGCCGAAACAAAGGCCACTACCAAAAAGAAAACCAGGGCTCCCACCAGGTCATCCAGCGCAGCCATCGGGATCAGCGTTCTCGTGACAGGGCCGGATGTCTTCATCTGTGTAACAATGGAAAGGGAAGGTGCCGGCGCTGTGGCTAGCGCGATGCCGCCAAAGAAGAATGCCAGATACAGCGGTACGCCGGCAAACCAGAACAGCACGCCAAAGACCAGGCTGACCACCAAGAATGTCCCCACCGATTCGGTGATGGTGGTAACGACGATCTGCTTGCCTGCCTTTTTCATCTTGCTCCAGATCAGTTCCGTGCCGATCATCAGGCCGAAGGTGCATTCCAGCAAGCTTTCCAGCACATCAAACCAGCGGGAATCCAGCACAGAGCTGCCCAACAGCCCCAGGGCGTGGGGGCCCATGATCATCCCCGCGATCAGCCAGCCCAAAATCGAAGGCAATTTCAGCTTCGCAATGAGCTTCCCTGCCACAAATGCGATAGCCGCTGCCACCAACAACCGCAAAATATCCATTGCTACCATAGTGAATGACTCCCTTGGATATCATTTAAAATACAGACGATACCGTCTATATCTTGGAAGTGTACCACTTTTAGACGGCATCGTCTATTTCTATTTTGTAAACATTTTGTTACATCCA
>CAJFRA010000027.1 GCA_904419295.1 Candidatus Pseudobutyricicoccus lothianensis | reverse complement strand
ACTTTTCCCTTTTAAGTACCCCATAATCTGTGAAACACTGTACTTGGGTGGGATACTTACCAACATGTGAATATGATCTTTGCATGCCTCTGCCTCTATAATTTCTATCCCCTTGTACTCACACAATTTCCTCAGCATTTGCCCTATATCCTGTTTGATTTTCCCATATATCACCTGCCTACGGTATTTCGGAGCAAATACGATATGATATTTGCATTCCCACTTCGTGTGTGCTAAACTCGATACATCAAGTTTCATCTGGACTTGATTCCTCCTTTGGTCCTTTCTGGCGGTTGGCAGACCTCCACTATTCTACCAAAGGAGGATACTTTTTTTCGCATAGCTAAAGCTTTTTGGAACCACCGGCACTGCCGGTGGTTTTCTTTTACAAAAAGGAAGGGGCGGAGTGAAAACTCCGCCCCTTCCTTGCAACATCGGTCAGGAGAAAAACAGGGAGATGGCGCAATAGACCAAAAGCAGGGCCAATATCGAATTGACCACTTTGGCATGGTGTGAAAAAAGCCGCTGGAATGCCGAGCCAAAAGCGGACCAGAGCAGGGTAAACAAAAAACCGATGAAGGCCAACAAAAGGGCAAAGGCCGCCAGCACCAAAGGCTGCTGCTGATAATAGGGGAAAATATAGGCTTCCATGGAGACGATGCAGTAGATATAGATCTTGGGATTGACGAATTGGAGCAGCAGGCCGGAGACAAAGCCGTTTTTGCTTTCCGACTGCTGCAGCTCGCCAGAACTGCGGAATGTGTGCCAGGCCAAGTAGAGCATATAGGCCGCGCCCAACAACAGCATGGGCAGCTTGATCTTGGGCAGCAAGCCGGAGAGAAAGCTGCAAAATGCCGTACACAACAACATGACAACGGAAAAACCGGTCCAGACCCCCAGGTTGAAGGGCAAGGCCCGGCGAAAACCCAACCGGTTTCCATTGGCCATGGAAAAGATGTTGTTCGGTCCAGGCGTGACAGAAGTGATCACGGCATAAGTCAGAAACGAGAACCACGGGAACATTTTGACTCCTCCTCTTTTCGATGATATAATGAACTGGATGGATCCATTTCTTTTATATTGTACTATTAGTTTTTTATATTGTCAATCTCGGGAGGACCGAAATGCCGATGGACGTGACAAAGTGCATCGCCGCCAATGTGAAGGCGATTCGCGAAAAGAAAAAGCTGACGCTGGACAGTGCGGCTCAGGCCACAGGCGTTTCCCGCAGCATGCTGGCTCAAATTGAAAAGGGGGATGTGAACCCCACCATATCGGTGCTGTGGAAGATCGCCAACGGGTTCAAAGTTTCTTTTACCTCTCTGCTGGAAGAGGAAAAGCAAGTGGATGTCCGCCGGGGAGCACAGACAGAGCCGCTTGTGGAAGACGGTGGGCGCTACCGCAATTACCCAGTTTTTGGGTTTGACGAAAAAAAGTTGTTTGAGACATACCGCATCGTCATAGAGGAGCAGGGCGCCTTGGAGGCCCAGCCCCACTTAAAAGGGGCGGAAGAATACATCACAGTATTCCAAGGGCAAGTGGAGATCCGGGTGGATGGAGCGGTCTATTGCCTGGAAGCGGGGGACTCCATCCGGTTCGCAGCAGACAGGCCCCATGCCTACCGAAACACAGGGGCCGGGCAGGTGACGCTGAGCATGTTGATCTATTACAATCGGGAATGAGCCCGAGCCAGGAAAAGCAGGCAGAGGGCGAAAGAGGGGCGGACGGCGAAGGGCGCGTCCGCCTATTTGCGCCAGCCCCGTGGGAGGCCGGTTCCCCAGCAAAAAAATGGGCAGCTAAAGTTGGCTGCGGGAGGAACGAAGGAACGTATGCAACAAAAGGACAAAAAGCGAATGGCCCGCGGAACAGCTGTTTTGGCCTTTTTGGCGGTGTGCGCCGCTGTTTGGCTGTTTTTGGTGCAGTTTACCCAAGAGATCGATTCCATACGATACATTGAATGGGAGACAGCCGCCCTGGTGGGGGCAGACGGCAGGGAACGGCCGGTGGCACTGGAGCAGCTGGTAGAGCCGCCGGCCCTGGAAGAGGGGGAGTTCCTGCGGTTCACCACCACGCTGCCCCAAGGGTTGGGCCAAGGCAATTTGGTGTTTGAAGTGACGGGCGCAGAGATCCGCTTGGTGTGCCAGGGGGAGGAGTGGTACCGCTCTGCAGCCGGGCAAAACAGCGGCGCTGTCGGGTTGGCACAGATCTCCTACCCGCTGCCGGCGGGTGCCCAAGGGCAGCTGGTGTTGGAATACCGCCCTGTGGATGGGGGCAGCGGCCTTTTCCCACCCTTGCTCCGGTATGAGGAGCAGGAGCAGAGCCAAAGCAGCGCCATGGCTTACGCAAACCTGTCAGGCATCCCGGCCGGCATCGCGGCCTTGGCCCTGGTGCTGATCTGGGCCATCTTCCTGTTGGGGGCAGTGCGGGGCCGGCCGGATTGGACCTTGCTGCCGCTGGCAGCTGCAGCGGTGGGGATGTTGCTATACCCCATCGCCCAGAGCAGCGGTTACTACTTTTTGACCCCAGGATTGCTGCGCCTGTGCACCTGGTCAGGGTGGAGGGTGCTGACACTGGTGGCACTGCTGGCCTACTTGCTGGTGAACAGGCGGCTGTGGCGCTATTTTGCCGCCGTGGTCCTGGGAAGCGCGGGGTGCCTGGGGGTGACCTATTGGGTGTCATGGGTCCAGGAAGGCCATTTTGCCCGCTACATCAGCAGCCAGCTGGCCGCTTTGCCGGAAATGGGCTTATCCAGCAGCCTGCTGTATTGGTGCAACGTGTGGCTCATCGGCGCCTGCGCCCTCGTTTCCATCTGGTCCCTGTTGCAGACCATGCTGCGGGATCAAGCCGAGGCCCAGAGCCTGCGGCTGAAAAACCAGCTGGCGGTGGAGAGCTACCGGCTCATCGAAGAAAAGATCCAGGAGGGCGCCGCCATGCGCCACGAGATGCGGCATCAGATCGCCTTGCTGGATCTGCTGTATCAAAAGGGAGACCTGGAGGCATTGGGCGCCCAGCTGGCCCAAATGAAAGAGGCCAACAGCCAGCTGGCACCCATCCGCTACACCCATAATTTCTGCATCAATACCATCCTGCAATCGGCCGCAGCCCAGGCCCGGCAGCAGAACACCTCTTTTCAGGCCACCGCTATGGTGGAAGAAAAGCTGCCGGTGCCCGAAGGGGATCTGTGCACCCTGCTGATGAACCTGCTGGACAATGCCCTGGAAGCCTGTCGCAAGGTGGAGGGAGGGGACCGGTGGATCCGCTTCCAGGCCCAGGTGAACCGGGGCATTTTGTTCATCCAGTGTGAAAACAGTTACCAAGGGTCGCTGCGCAAGGACGGGCGCGGCCGCCTGCTGACCACAAAAGAAGAGCCCGAACTCCATGGGTTCGGGCTCCGGCAGATGGAAACGGTGGCCAAAAAATACGAGGGCAGTTTGGAAGCAGGGGGCGACGCGGGCGTTTTCCGGGTGAAAGCCGCTTTGTACCTGCCCGGGGAATAAGCGGTCACCGGCCCTCTTTGGGCAGGCTGTAAAAGAAGGGCAGAAAGGGGATATCCTCCACTTGGAACACCCGGCCGTTCAGCGGGGCCAGACAGCCGCACTCCCCCTGGAAGGCAAAGCGCAGCTTGTAGGAATACAGGGCCTGGTGGGTCATGCCATAGGCCCGGTTGCGGGCCTGCAGGCCGTATTTGGCGTCGCCCAGCAACGGCCAGCCGCGGGAGGCCAGCTGCACACGGATCTGGTGGGTGCGGCCGGTGAACAGCTCGCATTCCACCAGGGAGACGGCGCCCCGGGTCTGGAGCACCTGGTAGCGCATGGAGGCGGTGCGGGCATCTTTGCCGCCCTGCCGGCCGTGCACCACCCGCACGGTGTTGTCGGCGCTGTTTTTCAGAAGCCGGTCGGTGAGCACCGCCTGCCGGGGGGAGGGCACGCCGTGGACCAGGCACAGGTAGTATTTTTTCACCTGGTGCAGCTTGATCTTTTCGTTGAGGATGCGCAGGGCCTCGGCGGTTTTGGCCGCCATGACGATGCCGCCGGTGTAGCGGTCGATGCGGTTGCACAGGGCCGGGGTGAAGGATTGCTCCCGGTCCGGGTCCCAGTCGCCTTTTTGAAACAGGTAGGCCTTGATGTGGTTGATCAGCGTATCGGTGGCGCCTTCGTCGTCTTCATGGACCACCATGCCCGGCCGTTTGTCGCACAAAAGGACCTGGTCGTCTTCGTAGACGATGGACAGCCGGGGCTGAATCTGGCGGAAGGCCTGTTCCGGGTCGGGCTTTTCAAAAAATTCATCGTTGATATATAAAGTGAGCACATCGCCCACTTCCAGCTTATCCTGGATGGCGCAGCGCTTCCCGTTGCGCTTGATCCGTTTGATGCGGATGTATTTGTGCAGCAGGGAAGGGGGCAGGGCCGGCAAAGCCTTGCGCAGGAATTTATCCAGCCGCTGGCCGGCATCGTTTTCGCGGATGGTGATCTCTTTCATAGAACAAAGCTCCTTTGGGCTTGCAAAAATCGCCTGGTCGTTTGGTGCAAGGCCACCCAAAAGGCCGGCCTGCCCATCCATTATACACGATTTGGGCTTGGGGGCAAAGAAAAAGGGGCAAAAACCGGTGGAAGGCGGAAAAAAGGCGGCTGGGACAAACTATTTCTTGACAAACCCGGCGGGAGTCTCTATAATATTCGTTGTATCACTGAAGGAGGTGTGTATTTGTGCTGCTCAACCTCCGGGACGTTTTAGCGTCTGAAAACCTGTGTGTATCCTTTGATTACACCATGGATCTCCGGGAAGAAGAATTCTATGGAGAGCATCCGTTTCAGCAGCCCATCCATGTGCAAGGCAAGCTGGAGAATAAAGCGGATGTTTTTTATCTGCGTGCCCAGGTGGTGGCCCCAGTGGACACCCATTGCGCCCGCTGCGGCGTACCGGTGCAGGTTCAGAAAGAACTGGAGATCGACTTGGTGATCGCCTCTTCCCTGAGCAATGAAGAAGGGTCCGACGACATCTATGTGGTGGAAGGCGAGACCTTTGACTTGGATGAGATCATACGGGAAGAGCTGATCTTGAACATGGACATGACCGTTTTGTGCAGCGAAGACTGCAAGGGCTTGTGCCCCCGCTGCGGCAAAAACCTGAACGAGGGGGATTGCGGCTGCGACAGAACGGAAGTTGACCCGCGCCTAGCAAAGCTCACACAGCTTTTAAAGGAAGAATAAAAATGTTTGCATAGATTGAGGAGGTGTCACCGATGGCGGTCCCTAAGAGTAAAATCTCGAAACAGAGAAGAGACAAGCGGCGTAGTGCGCATTGGAAGCTGGAAGTTCCCGGCATGGTCAAATGCCCGAAGTGCGGCGAGTTTGTAATGCCCCACAGAGCTTGCAGAAGCTGCGGCACATATAAAGGCCGTGAGGTCCTCAAGGTCGAGGCTGGCAAATAATCGAGATGCAAGGAAAGATAGAGAGGGGGCAACCTTCTCTATTTTTTTATAGAACCCGCACCGGTCAGGGGCGGCGTTCTGTGCAAAAGCGCAGCAGTGCCAGCCGCCTGCCGGCGCCAGACCCAAGCGGGAGACATTCGGCCGGCGGCGGTGATGGCATCTTTTGAAAAGTCTCTGGGCTTTTCATAGGGCGTGCAGGCAAAGACCAAATACAAAAAAAGAAAGGGGTCCCCGGGCCAAAGGCCGCTGGGGGAGGAAACTATGTCGACCCAGATCGTTCATGTGGACCAAGGCAGCCCGGCCCAACGGGCGGGCCTGCGGCCGGGGCAATGGCTGTTGCGCATCAACGGCCACCCCATCCACGATGTATTGGATTATAAATTTTACTCCTACGACAGCCGGCTGGAGCTGGCCATTCGGGAGGAAGAGGGGCAGCCGGAGCGCCTGGTGCGCATCCAAAAGCCGGAAGGCCTGGATTTGGGCTTGGATTTTGACACCTATCTGATGGACAAGCAGCGCAGCTGCGCCAACAAATGCGTGTTTTGCTTCATCGACCAGCTGCCCAAGGGCATGCGCCCTACGCTGTATTTCAAAGATGACGATGCCCGCATGTCCTTTTTGCTGGGCAACTACATCTCCATGACCAACCTGAGCGAAGAGGATGTGGAACGCATCATCGCCATGCGGGTGTCGCCCCTCAACGTATCGGTGCACACCACGAATCCAGACCTCCGTTCCCGCATGCTGGGCAACCGGCGGGGCGGTGAGAGCCTGGGTTACCTGAGCCGCTTTGCCGAGGCAGGGCTGAAGATCATGTGCCAGATCGTGGTGTGCCCCGGCTGGAACGACGGCGAAGAGCTGCGCCGCACCTTGGATGACCTGATGGATCTGCACCCCAGTGTGGAGAGCGTGGCCATTGTGCCGGTCGGCCTGACCCGCTACCGCCAGGGGCTGGAGCCTTTGGAACCGGTGACGAAAGAGAAGGCCCGGGCCATTTTGAATGTCATCGACAGCGCCCGGGAAAGGTGTGCCCGGCGGTTCGGCCAGGCGTTTTTGTACGCTTCTGACGAGCTGTACCTAAAAGCCGGGCTGCCCCTGCCGCCGGTGGAGTACTATGGGGATTATCCCCAGCTGGAAAACGGCGTGGGCATGCTCTCTTTGTTTGAGCAGGAGCTGCGGGGCGCCCTGTGGATGGCAGAGGATGCCATGCCGGCGCCGCCGCCCTTTGCCATTGCCACCGGCCTGGCCGCCGCCCCTTTCATGGAGCGGATGCTGGACCTGTGCCGCCAGAAATGCCCGGGGCTGCGGGCCCGGGTGATCCCGGTGGAGAACGAGTTTTTCGGCCCTGGGGTAGATGTGGCCGGCCTGCTCACCGGCGGGGACATCATCCGCAAAGTCCGGGGGCAGCTCCAGGGGGACGCGCTCTGGCTGCCCGACTGCATGTTGCGCCATGGCGAGACCGTATTTTTGGATGACGTATCCTTGGAACAGATGGAACAGGCCATCGGCGCCCCTGTGCGGGTGGTGCCGGTGGATGGCGGCGCCTTCTACGATGCCCTGTTCCCCGAAGAGGCAAACGATTAACGGAACCGGCTGCCTGCCGGAGAAATGGAACGAATTATGCGTAAACCTGTGATTGCTATCGTCGGCCGGCCCAATGTGGGCAAGTCGATGCTGTTCAACCGGATCATCGGCCGCAAACAATCCATTGTGGAGGACACCCCCGGCGTCACCCGGGACCGCATTTACGCGGAAGGGGAGTGGCGGGGCCGCACTTTTGAGCTGATCGACACCGGCGGCATCGAACCGAAGACCGACAATGAGATTTTGAAATTCATGCGGGCCCAGGCCCTGATCGCCATTGATACGGCGGATGTGATCATCTTCATCACCGATGTGCGCACCGGCGTCACTGCGGCAGATCAGGATGTGGCCGCCATGCTGAAAAAGAGTAAAAAGCCGGTGGTGCTGTGCGTCAACAAGCTGGATGCGCCCGGCGACCCGCCAGCGGAGTTCTATGAGTTTTACAACCTGGGCATGGGAGACCCCATCGGTGTTTCCGCCATCCACGGCAACAACACCGGCGACCTGCTGGATGCCTGCTACGCCCATTTCCCGCCGGAAGACGAGGGGGAGGGCGATGAGGAAGAATGCATCCGCGTGGCCCTGATCGGCAAGCCCAACGTGGGCAAGTCCTCCCTGCTCAACCGCATTGCCGGCGAAGAGCGGGTCATTGTCTCCAATGTGCCCGGCACCACCCGGGACAGCATCGACCAGCGGGTGGAAAACCAATATGGGAAATACATCCTGGTGGATACGGCGGGCATCCGCAAAAAGGCCAAGGTGGACGAGAGCATTGAAAAGCTCAGCGCCCTGCGCTCTATGATGGCCATTGAGCGGGCGGATGTGTGCCTGATCATGATCGACGCCACCCAGGGCGTCACCGAGCAGGACACCAAGATCGCAGGCTATGCCCACGAAAACGGCAAGGCAGCCGTCATCGTGGTGAACAAGTGGGACCTGGTGGAAAAGGAGACCAACACCCAGCGGGAGTTTGAGCTGAAAGTGCGGGAAGGGCTGGCCTACATGCAGTATGCGCCCGTCATCTTTCTGTCGGCTGCCACAGGCCAGCGGGTGGAACAGCTGTTCCCGCTGATCAACACCGTGGCCCAAAACAATGCCATGCGCATCACCACAGGCACGCTGAACACCATCTTGGCCGAAGCCACCCTGCGGGTGCAGCCGCCCACCGACAAGGGCCGCCGGCTCAAGATCTATTATATGACCCAGATCGGCATCAAGCCGCCTACCTTCGTGTGCTTTTGCAACGATGCCCGCCTGTTCCACTTTTCTTATCTGCGGTATTTGGAAAACCGCATCCGCGAGGTGTTCGCCCTGACAGGCACACCCATCAAAATGATCATCCGGCAAAAAGGCGAAGATTGACAAAAAGGCGAAAGGGTATTGCCTTCTGTCGTGCAGATGGTTTAGAATAAAATCGTTCCGCAGTTTGCCTTGAAAAAAACGGAAACGGAACATGCTGTTTGAGATACGATCACAAAGCAGGCCAAGGGGTTCCGGGGGGAGCCGACCCTGTTTTGTCCGCAGGAGGGGTATGATGTTTGCCGACAGTGTAATCGCCTGGGCCATCACGCTGGTGTGCGCCTATCTAATGGGCTCTTTCAGCACATCCATCACCGTGGCCAAGCTGTTCTACCACCAAGACATCCGCAAGATGGGCAGCGGCAATGCCGGCGCCACCAATACGCTGCGCAATTACGGCGTGAAAAAAGCGCTGTTGGTGATGTTGGGCGACAGTTTGAAAGCCATATTGGCCATGGTGCTGGCCAAACTATTGGTGGGGCAGGACGGGGTCCTGTATGCCGGTTCCATGGCGGTGGTGGGCCATATCTTTCCCGCCTATTATGGGCTGCGGGGCGGCAAAGGCGTGATGAGCGCCGCTGCTATGATCTTGTTCTTTGATTGGCGCATGTTTTTGGTGGTACTGGTGATCTTTGCCGTTGTGGTGGTGCTGACCCGGTATGTCTCCCTGGCCAGCATCCTGTGCGCAGCTGCTTATCCGGTGAGCATGGTGGTGTTTTACCCGGGCCGGTGGGGCTATTGGGCAGCCAGCATCGCTTTGGCCGCGCTGGTCATTGGCAAGCACCACGCCAACATCCGCCGCCTGCTGCACGGGCAGGAATCCAAAGTGGGCGCCAAGAAAAAGGCGTGAGGGCGCCGCTTGTGATTTATTGAGAAAGGGGCTCCTGCGCCGCGGCGCAGGGAAGGAAGTCTTATGAAAATTTCGATGATCGGTTCGGGCAGCTGGGGCATTGCGGCCACCAAGATGCTCAGTGAAAACGGCCACGACTTGACGCTGTGGTCCTTTGACGAAAAGGAAGCGGCTCTGCTGCAGACAGAGCGGGAGAACCCGGCCCTGCTGCCCGGCATCCGCTTGCCGGATACCGTGCGGGTGACGACGGACATCGCCTGCGCCCAGGGGGCTGAGATCGTGGTGATCGCCACCCCCAGCTTTGCCGTGTTTGAAACGGCACAGAAGCTGCGGCCCTACCTGAACAAAAAGCAGGTGGTGGTACTGCTGTCCAAGGGGTTTGATAAAAACAGCGGCTACTCCCTGCTCTCCGACCTGCTGGAGCGGGTGTTTCTGGGCGAAGTGCCCATCGTGGCGCTGACAGGCCCTTCCCACGCGGAAGAAGTGGGGCGCGGCGTGCCCACCGCCGTGGTGGCGGCTTCGATGAACCAGGCAGCGGCGGAGCTGGTCCAGACCGCCTTTATGAACCCGGTGTTCCGGGTATATACCACGCCGGATATCGTGGGGGCAGAGCTGGGCGGCGCGCTGAAAAACATCATGGCTCTGGCTGTGGGCATCAGCGACGGCGCAGGCTATGGCGACAACACAAAGGCTATGCTGATGACCCGGGGCATCACAGAGATGGCCCGGCTGGGCGTGGCCCTGGGCGGCCGGCCCGAGACATTTACCGGCCTTTCGGGCATCGGTGACCTGATCGTCACCTGCATCTCCCAGCACTCCCGCAACCGGCGGGCCGGCCTGCTCATCGGCGGCGGCTTGTCGCCGGAAGAGGCCATTCAGCAGGTGGGCGCTGTGGTGGAAGGATATTTTGCCGCACAGGCGGTCCATGAGCTGACCCGGGACAAAGAGATCGAATTGCCCATCTGCCAAGCAGTCTATCAACTGCTCTACGAGGGGGCTTCTCTGGAGGACACGGTCCATCAGCTGATGACCCGGGACAAAAAAAGGGAGATCGAAGAGAGCTGGATGCAGCACATCAACTGGTAAAATGCAAGGCCGCCTGTGGAAGCACAGGCGGCTTTTTTATATGAGAAAAAGTACGTAAAATTTTTTCAAAAGGGTGCAACCAAACCCGGCGGTTTACGGGATATAGGAAGAAGGGAAAGAGAGACAAAAACGGGGGGAAGAAGAACATGGAAGACGAGGCCATCGTAGCCCTTTATTGGGAGCGGAAAGAAAATGCCATTGGGGAAACCGAGAAAAAATACGGACGCTATCTGATGAAGACCGCCTATCGCATCCTGGCGGACGAAGAGGACAGCAAAGAAAGTGTGAACGACACCTATTGGAAAGCGTGGAACTCCATGCCGCCCCACAAGCCAAAGAGCCTTGCCACCTATCTGGGCAAGATCACCCGGCAGGTCTCCATCGACCGGTTCCGTAAGCGGACCTGCGCCAAACGGAAAGGTTCCGTGTATGCCCTTTCCCTTTCAGAACTGGAAGAATGTGTGTCGGCAGGGGACTCCACTACCCAGGATGTGGATCTGCACTTGCTGGCGGAAGCCATCCAGCAGTATCTGCATACGCTGCCATCACCTATGCGTCATCTCTTTATAGGCCGCTATTACTTTATGGATCCCATCCGGGAGATCGCAGCCTATTCCGGCATGAGTGAGGCCAAAGTGAAGAGCGGGCTGCACCGCGTCCGCCTGGGATTGAAACAGTATTTGGAACAGGAGGGATTTCTGGATGAGAGCGGAGACGATCAGTGACGCGATGAATTATCTCGATGACGAGATCATCGAAGACACCGAAGCTTTCCGGCAAAAAAAGAAGAAAAGGAAGGGCTGGATCAAAGGGGCTATTTCCGCAGCCTGTCTTGCTGTGGTGTTGGGGGCCGGCCTTTTTGTGGCGGACCGGCAGCAAAACCGGATTGCGCTTTCGGAAAACTCGGCCCATGTGACGGCACGCTACATTGAGAAAGCCCCGCCTGTGGCCAGCAGCGGTGATTTGATCTACCTGACGGAAGACGAACTGTTTACCCATTGGAACACAGCGATCTTTAAGGGGACCGTGGAAGAGATCCGGAACATTGAACTGAATTTCAACGGGGAAAAAGTTTACCGGGCCGTGGCAAGCATACAGGTGGAAGCGACTTACCGAGGGCCTTGCAGCCCCGGGGATACGGTATCGGTCTTGCTGCCTTGCCCCATAGGGGGAGAGATTTGGGTGGAGGATACGGAAATCGTCTCAGCCATGCAGGTGGGTACCACTGGCATTTTTATGCCGGTCATCTACACCGGCGATTCGGTCTGGGAGCAAAATGGCGCCCGGCTGGTCCAAACGGACATTGCCGATTTTGGGTTCGCAGACGGCCAGCGCTATGCCTTTTTGGAAGGGGAAGAGGGGCTGCTCTTTGACCGGGATTCTTACCCCAGCATCGCCGCGGCCACCACGCTGGATGAAGTGGAGGCTTTTATCCAAGATAAAATTAAAAAATAGTGTATTACAAAAAATGATATCATTGTATCAGTGAAAAAGGCAACAAAAAAACCTCTGCCAGAGCAGAGGTTTTGATTTGTCCAGAAAAGCCGCAATCAGATAGCTCTTGTAACCTTGCCGGAACGAAGGCATCTGGTACAGACATTGACATGGGTGGGAGTGCCGTTGACCAGCACTTTCACGCGCTTCACATTCGGTTTCCAGGTGCGGTTGGTTCTTCTGTGGGAGTGGGAGACCTTGATGCCGAAGGTGACGCCTTTGCCGCAAATATCGCATTTTGCCATTTTCTCTGCACCTCCTTTAACAATAAGCTACAAAACGACACAAGCTATAATAGCACACCGAAGGCACAAAAGCAAGAAGATTTATGAAAAAATCATTAGGCATTGATAATTTTTGCCCGATACACTATAATGGAACCATTGTATGGGATTTCCTTCGTATACATTGATGAAAAATCCGTGCCGAGGCGGCGCCCGGCGGTTGGGAGGTTGCTATGGAAAAGGCTTTTGTGAAACTGCATCAGATATTGGATGAATTCGAACTGCGGCTGTGTTATGCTCCACCAGACTGCTTGGAATCCCATGTGACTAGCATGGATATCTATCGTCCAGGGCTTCAATTAGTGGGGTTTTACGACTACTTCGACGCCACCAGCATCCAGGTGATGGGCAAGGTGGAATGGGCTTTTTTGGAATCCCTGGACAGCGAGCAGCGGACGAAGGTATTTGACAGCCTGCTGTCCAAGCACATCCCGCTGCTGATCTTCGCCCGGGATTATGAGCCCTTCCCCGAGTGCCTGGCCATGGCGGAGCGGTACCAAGTGCCCGTGGCCCGCAGCAGCAGCCCCACCAAAGATCTGATGGCCGCCATGACTTCTTCCCTCCATGTGCACCTGGGGCCGACCACCACCCTTCACGGCGTATTGGTGGAAGTATACGGCGAAGGCATCTTGCTGCTGGGCGACAGCGGCGTGGGCAAAAGCGAGACGGCCATTGAGCTGGTCAAGCGGGGCCACCGGCTGATCGCAGACGACGCGGTGGACATCAAAAAAGTGTCGGCCCGCACTCTGGTGGGCAGCGCGCCGGAAATGATCCGTTATTTCATTGAGCTGCGGGGCATCGGCATCATCGATGTGCGCCGTATTTTTGGTATGGGCTCGGTCAAGCCCACCGAGCGGATCGATCTGGTGGTGCGCCTGGAACGGTGGGAAGAGGGCAAGCCCTATGACCGGCTGGGCGTGGACGAGCAGACCATGACCATTTTGGACATCAAAGTGCCGGTGCTGACCATACCGGTCCACCCGGGGCGGAACCTGGCCATCATTTTGGAAGTGGCCGCCATGAACAACCGTAACAAGCGCATGGGCCACAACGCGGCCAAAGAGTTGAGCGACAAGATCTACCGTACCATGATGGCACAGCAGAACCCGGAAACCTAAGCTGCCTTTGGGCAGTGGCCGGTTGCCGCAAAAAGCCCCAGCCGCCGGGGCGTCATTCAACAAACGTCCCGCCTGTCGGATCGCAGACAGGCGGGACGTTTTGCCCTTGGGCAGGGGTGTGCTGGAATCTATCGCGGGTCGTTCTCCGTCATAGATTCCAGCTGACGGGCGGCCCAAGCCAGATCCACCAAGGGAAAACCGGCCGGGTCCTCCGGCGGCAGATGGGGCGTGAAAGCCGGGGACAACTGTTGGTACAGGGGATCCAGCGGGTAGAGGGCGGCTTGGCCTTCTTTGGAAAACAGGCGCAGGCACTCCACATCGTCCTGCCAGTCGTAATAGGCTTCTTCCAACTGGAAATCCGGCCGGTGCTTGGGCAGGTTCGTCTGCAAGAACAGCTTGCACAGCTCTACCAGGCGGTCATCCCTCCCGCGGTCCCAGATGAGCAGCTTTTCCCGCAGGCTGTGGCCCGAGGTGACGATGCGGGTGCGGTATTGGGCCAGCTGCTGCTGGTACTCCTGCCGCAAGGTGGTGCGGCACTGGGCGATGGCGCGGGCCAGCTCTTCCTGCTCTTCGGCCAGCAGGTAGACCATCTGGCGGCGCTGGGGATCGTGGTACAGGCAGGTGTAGTGAACGGGCATGGAGGCCCCGCAGCGGGGGCAGATGAATTGAAAAAACGTACCGTCCAAGATCCGCCGGCGGGCCGTGGGGTCTTGGGATGCCTGGATGGTTTCCCACAGCTGGAATGGGGCGGCTTGGCCGCACTGTGGGCAGCAGATCTGCGCTTCCTGCAGCATGGACATAAAAGTACCTCCCGGGCGAAAAAGCCCTACATTCGGCGATCGGCCATTGTATGATCTCCATTATAGCACACCGGCCGGCAAAGCACCACAAAGCGTTGGCGCCGGGCCCTGTGTTAGGGGGTGCTTTTTGGCCGCTTTTGTGCTATAATTATTCTAGAGTAATTTGCACATTTGGAGGGGCAGTATGGAAGAGAACCGCGCCATCAGCGAAGCTGCTGAAAAAGAAGACATCAAGATCTACCGGGAAGAGCCCATGAGCCGTCACACCACTATGCGGGTGGGCGGGCCTGCCGCCATGCTGGCGGAGCCCCGGGACATCCGGGAGCTGGTCAGCCTGGTCTATTTGGCCCACAAAAACAATTTCCGGTGCATGGTCATGGGCAACGGCTCCAATTTGATCTTTCCCGACGAGGGCTACCGGGGCATGGTGGTCAAGACCGTACCCCACTTCACCGGCATTTATCTGGACGACAACGACGTCATCCGCGCCGAAGCCGGGGCCTCCCTGGCTGCTGTGGCCAACCTGGCGGCCGAGCACGGTCTGACCGGCTTGGAATTTGCCCAAGGAATACCGGGCACAGTGGGCGGCGCCATTTTGATGAACGCCGGCGCCTATGGGGGCGAAATGGCCCCGCTGGTACAGCGTACCTGCTACATGGACCCGGAGGCCAAACTGCATATGCTGGCGCCGGCCGACCACCAGTTCGGCTACCGCACCAGCTTGTTCCAGCAAAAGCCGGGCAACGTGATCTTGTACACCGAACTGAAGCTGACCCCCGGCGACCCCCAAGAGATCCGGGAAAAAATGGAGGAATACGCCGCCCGGCGGCGGGAGAAGCAGCCGCTGGATCTGCCGTCGGCAGGCAGTGTATACAAACGGCCGGAGGGCCATTATGCCGGGGAGCTCATTGAAAAGTGCGGCTTGAAGGGTTACCGCATCGGCGGGGCCATGGTATCGGAAAAACACGCAGGGTTCATCGTCAACTGCGGCGGCGCCACGGCGGAGGATGTGATCCGGCTGATGGAACACGTGGAGCAGACGGTGTTGGAGCAGACCGGCGTGGAGCTGGAACGGGAAGTCCGCGTGGTGTGGCACAGGCGGTAAAGCCGCGGCGCGAAAGGAGTGGGCGCAATGGAATGTTTGATCATATCGGGCATGTCGGGGGCAGGCAAGAGCCTGGCGGCGGATGTGCTGGAGGACATCGGTTATTACTGCATCGACAACATGCCGGTGTCCCTCATCCCCCGCTTTATCGAGCTGTTTGAAAACACCAGTGAAAAATACCGCAAAGTGGCGCTGGTGGTGGATGCACGCAGCGGCAGCGACTTGGAGACCCTGTGCCCTTCGCTGGAACAGGCCCAGGGGCCGGATTTCTGCTACCGCATTTTGTATCTGGATGCCAACGACGAGATCTTGACCAACCGTCACAAAGCGAACCGGCGGCGGCATCCGCTGCAGCAGAGCAGCGACATCAGCTTTGCCCAGGCACTGGCCCAGGAGCGGGCCATGCTGGCGCCCATCCGCCGGCAGGCCGATCTGATGATCGACACCAGTGCCCTGTCTTCCGCCGATTGCAAAGCCTATCTGGTCAGCCTGTTTTCCGGCGGCGAAGGGGGCGACTCCATGGTGATCTCCGTGGGCTCCTTCGGCTTTAAATACGGCATACCGGCAGAATCGGACATGGTGCTGGACGTCCGTTTTTTGAAAAATCCCTTTTATGTACCCCAGCTGCGGGACAAGACCGGCCTGGACCAAGACGTGTTCGACTATGTCTTTCAAGACCCGGCGGCCATGGATTTTTGCGAGCGGGTCTGCGCCCTGTTGGAATTTATGATCCCCCGGTATGTGGAAGAGGGGAAGATGTCCCTGGTGGTATCCATCGGCTGCACCGGCGGGCAGCACCGGTCGGTATCGGTAGCCCGCCAGCTGGCCCAGATGTTGGGCAAGCATGCCCGCAATGTGAATGTGCGCCACCGGGATGTGGCCCGGCGGTGAGGGGATGGACATGGAACAGAAAAGCGAGCCTTTGGACCTGCTGCGGGCGGCACGGGCAGCCGGGCGGAAGGTGGCGGCTATCGGCGGCGGCACTGGCCTTTCCACGCTGCTGCTGGGGCTGAAAGAATATACGGACAACATCACGGCCATCGTCACGGTCACAGACGATGGCGGCGGCAGCGGTGTGCTCCGGGATGAATACGGCATGCTGCCGCCGGGGGACATCCGCAACTGCTTGCTGGCCCTGGCCAACACCAGTGACGCCATGAACGAGCTGCTGAACTACCGGTTTCCCGACGGCTCCCTGAAAGGGCAGAGCTTTGGGAACTTGTTTCTGCTGGCACTCAATGGGGTGTGCGGCTCCTTTCAAACGGCAGTGGCCCGCATGAACGATTTTTTGGCCGTCACCGGCCAGGTGCTGCCGGTGACCACCAGCAATGTCCACCTGCGGGCCCAGTTTGAAGACGGTTCCCAGGTGGAAGGGGAAACGGCCATCACCCGGGCCAAAAAGCAGAACAACCTGGTGATCCAAAAGATCTGGCTGGAGCCTGCCGGCGCCCAGGCGCTGCCCGAAGTGATCCAGGCCATCGACGAGGCAGATCTGATCATATTGGGGCCGGGCAGCCTGTACACCAGCGTGATCCCCAACCTGTTGGTGGATGGGGTGGTCCAGGCCATCCGCCGTTCCAAAGGGTTAAAGATCTACATTCTCAACATCATGACCCAAGACGGCGAGACAGAGGGCTATACGGCGGCAGACCACCTGGAGGCGCTGCAGGCCCACGGCGGCGGCCAGGGCCTGGTGGATGTGTGCCTTTACAACACGGACCGGGTAGCACGCCGCCTGCTGGAACGGTATGCGGGCGAAAGCGCCCGGCAGCTGTGGCCCGACCCGGCGGCCTTTAAAAAAATGGGGGTGGAGCTGACCGGCGAATCCATCCTCTCCCGGGATGCCCGTTTCGTGCGCCACGACCCGCTGCGCCTGGCCTATGCGGTGATGAAGACCGCCGCCCGCCTGACGCCGCGGCAAAAGGTGCTGCAATACTACGACGAACTGATGCTGCGGCAGGAGGGATAGCCCATGTCGTTTACTACGGATATCAAGCGGGAGCTTTGCAGGGCTCCCTTTGCCAGCCGCTGCTGCGTGCGGGCAGAATGTTACGGCCTGCTGCTGTTTGCCGCCGGCTTTTCCCAAAGCCGCATCCGATTGCAATCTGATTCGGCCGCCGTGCGCCGCAGGGCCCGGCAGCTTTTGGGCAAATGCGCAGGCGTCTCCTTTGCGGCGGCAGGGGAGAAGGGGCACACGCTGCTGCTGGAAGAACCAGAGCAGGTCGCCCGGGTCTTCCAGGCCTTTGGCTATGAGTACAGCAGCGCCGCCTTGCACCTGAACCGGGCGATGGTGGAAGAGGATTGCTGCCGCATCGCCTTTTTGCGGGGCGCTTTTTTGACGGGCGGCAGCTGCTTGGAGCCAGGGAAAGGCTACCATTTGGAACTGGCTACCTCCCACTACAACGTGGCCCGGGAGACGGCGCTGCTGCTGGAGGAAATGGGCCTGCCCTGTGGCTTTGTCAGCCGCAGGGGCAACTATGTGCTCTATTACAAAGACAGCAGCGTCATCGAAGACCTGATCGGCCAGATGGGGGCGGGCAACGCCGCCATGCATTTCCGCCTGCAAAAAGTGGAAAAGGATTTTCGCAACAACATCAACCGCAAAGTCAACTGCGAGACAGCCAATCTGGGCAAGACGGTGGAGGCTGCCGCCCGCCAGTGCCAGGCCATCCGCGTTCTGGAACAGGCCGGCCAGCTGGAGGCGCTGCCCGAACCGCTGCGCCGCACCGCCCAAGTGCGCATGGAGCACCCGGAAGAATCCCTTTCGGAACTGCTGCGCTATTTTGACCCGCCCCTATCCAAACCAGGGCTCAACAACCGGCTGCGCAAGCTGGAGCAGCTGGCTGGCCAGTGGCAGCAGGCCCAGGGCCCCAGCGCCCTTTGACGGATATACAAACGAGACAATGGAGCACGGAAGATTATGTCCAAAGATTTTGTTCATCTGCATGTACACAGTGAATTCAGCCTGTTGGATGGGGCCTGCCGCATCGAGCAGATGCCCCAGTATGCCCAGCAGATGGGGCAGCAGGCCCTGGCCATCACCGACCACGGGGTGATGTACGGCTGTATCGATTTTTATAAGGCTTGCCAAAAGGCCGGGGTCCGCCCCATCATCGGCTGCGAAGTCTATGTGGCGCCCCGCACCCGTTTTGACAAGACGCCCGAGCTGGATGGCGAAGCCTATCACCTGGTGCTCCTGTGCGAAAACCAAACGGGCTATCAGAACTTGATCTACCTGGTCAGCATGGCCTTTACCGAAGGGTTTTACAACAAGCCCCGGGTGGATTGGGAGCTTTTGTGCCAGCACCACGAAGGCCTGATCTGCCTTTCGGCCTGCCTGGCCGGCGAGATCCCGCAGCTGCTGCGCCAGGGCAATTACGAGGGGGCGCGGCAGCGGGCCGCCGCCTATCGGGATCTGTTCGGGCCCCAGAATTATTTTTTGGAAGTGCAGGACCACGGCATTGCAGAGCAAAAGCTGGTCAACCAAGGCATCCGGCGGCTGGCGGAGGAGCTGGGCGTAGGTATGGTGGCTACCAACGACGCCCACTACCTGCGGCGGCAGGATGCCCGGATCCAGGATGTGCTGATGTGTATCCAGACGGGCAAGACGGTGGAAGACCAGAACCGGATGCGGTTTGAAGGGGAGGAATTCTACCTGAAGTCCGGGGACGAGATGGCCGCACTGTTCCCGGAAGACCAGTTCCCCGGCGCCCTTTCCAACACAGTGGCCATTGCCCAGCGCTGCCAGGTGGAATTTGACTTTACCAAGCAGTACCTGCCCACCTTTGATGTGCCCGAAGGGTTCACTGCCGTCAGCTATCTGCAGCACCTGGCCGATGAAGGCTTTGCCCGGCTATATCCAGACCAGCCCGCCGGCCACCGGGAACGGCTGCAATATGAGCTGGATATGATCAACCAGATGGGGTTTACCGATTATTTCCTCATCGTGTCGGATTTCGTCCGCTTTGCCCGTTCCCGGGATATCCCAGTGGGGCCGGGCCGCGGCAGCGCCGCAGGGTCCATGGTCTCTTATTGCCTGGGCATCACCGATGTGGACCCCATTCGCTATAACCTCTACTTTGAACGGTTCCTGAACCCTTCCCGCATCTCCATGCCCGATATCGATATGGATTTCTGCGGCGCACGGCGTCAGGAAGTCATTGACTATGTGGTGGGAAAATACGGGGCGGACCATGTGGCCCAGATCATCACCTTTGGCACCATGGCGGCCAAAGCCGCTGTGCGGGATGTGGGCCGGGCGCTGAACATGAGCTATGCGGAAGTGGATGCCGTGGCCAAAATGGTGCCCCGCGAACTGAAGATCACGCTGGACAAAGCGTTGGCAGTGTCCAAAGACCTGCGCAACCTCTATGAACAAGATGAGCGGGTCCACCTGCTGCTGGACACCGCCCGCCAGCTGGAAGGGATGCCGCGCAACGCCTCCACCCATGCGGCAGGCGTGGTCATCACTGCGGACCCGGTATACAGCTATGTGCCCTTGGCCAAAAACGACCAGGGCGTGGTGACCCAATATGTCATGACCACCCTGGAAGAGCTGGGCCTGCTGAAAATGGACTTTCTGGGGCTGCGGAACCTGACCATCCTCCACGACGCAGTGGAACTGGTCCACCAGGGGGGCCATGAGCTGGACCTGCACCACATCGATTACGAAGACAAGGCGGTCTATGAAATGCTGTCCCAGGGCAAGACCACCGGCGTGTTCCAGCTGGAAAGCGCAGGTATGCGTGGGGTGGTCATGAGTATGAAGCCCCAATCCATCGAGGACATCACCGCCGCTGTCGCCCTGTTCCGGCCGGGACCTATGGCATCGATCCCCACTTACATCAACTGCAAGCATCACCCGGAGCAGGTGACCTATAAGCATCCGCTGCTCAAAGACATCCTGTCGGTCACCTATGGGTGCACCGTGTACCAGGAACAGGTGATGGAGATCTTCCGCCGCCTGGCCGGCTACTCCCTGGCCCAGGCCGATCTGGTGCGCAAAGCCATGGGCAAAAAAAAGATGGACGTGCTGAAAAGCGAGCGGGAAAACTTCATCCACGGCAACGAAGAGCAGGGCATCGCAGGGTGTGTGAAGAACGGCGTCCCCGAGCAAGTGGCTTCGGAGCTGTTTGACGACCTGTTGGAGTTTGCCAACTATGCCTTCAACAAAGCCCATGCCGTGTGTTATGCGATCTTGGCCTATCAGACAGCCTATGTCAAATACCACTACCCCAAGGAATACATGGCGGCTTTGCTGACCTCGGTGCTGGATGACAGCGGCAAAGTGTCGGAATACATTTTGGAGTGCCGGGAGATGGGCATTGCGGTGCTGACGCCCGATGTGAACGAATCCGGCGCGGATTTCACCGTCAGCGGCGACAACATCCGCTTTGGCCTGGCGGCGGTGAAAAATGTGGGCCGGGCTTTTGTCCAGGCCCTGGTGCGCCAGCGGGAACAGGGGGGGCGCTTCCGCAGCTTCAATGATTTTTGCCAGCGCATGGCAGAGACCGATATGAACAAGCGGGTGCTGGAAAGCCTGATCCGCTGCGGGGCTTTCGACAGTTTTGGCCACAAGCGTTCCCAGCTGCTGCGGGTCTATGAGCAGGTGCTGGATTCTTCGGCCAACGAGCGGCGGAAGAATATCGAAGGGCAGATCGATCTGTTTGCCGCTGTGGAAGAAGAGCAGCCCAGGGAGATCCCCTTGCCCGACATCCCGGAATTCCCCCGGAACGAATTGCTGAACATGGAGAAGCAGACCACGGGCATCTATCTTTCCGGCCACCCGCTGGAAGCCCAGAAAGAGCTGATCCAAACCATCGGGGCCCGGCCCATCGGCCAGATCCTGGCGGCTTTTGGCCAGGAGGAAGGGGATGTGGTCCAGCCCACAGACCTGCAGGACGGCATGTTCGTCACCGTGGCCGGCGTGGTATCCGCCTTCAAGCTCAAGACGACGAAAAACAACACCGCCATGGCCTATGTGACATTGGAAGACATGACCGGCGCCATGGAGATGCTGGTGTTCCAAAAGGCGCTGGACGAGGCGGCCGGCGCTTTGCAGGAGGATAATGCCGTGATGGTCTACGGCCGGATCTCTGCCCGGGAAGACGAAGCGCCCAAGCTGATCTGCGAAGAGTGCAGCCTGCTGGCAGAAGACCGGGCAGCGGTGTGGCTGCAAGGGGATCACGGCCCCCACGGCCCACGCCGGGGCGGCGCCCGGCGGACGGGGGCCAGCCGCCCGTCGCCAGCGGCGGCAGCGCCGGCCCAGCCCCAGGGACCCAAGCTCTACCTGCGGCTGACCGGGGAGACCGCCCACCGGCTGGAAGAGGCCAAGGCGGCGCTGCGCCGCCACCCGGGCAACATCCCGGTGGTCATTTTTGACAGTGTGACAGGCAAGCGGTACATGGCGCGGCAGGACCTGTGGGTCAGCGCCAACGGCGTGCTGCTGGCCGATTTGTCCCACATCCTGGCGCCCCAGGATGTGATCTTGCGGTAACGGCTGAAAAATCTGGAGAAAGAACGGCATTGCTATGACGGAATTTGATATGAAATACAGCGCGCTGCGCCAATCCATCATCGAGGAGGATTTTGCCGCCCTCAACGACAAGCAGCGGGAGGCGGTGTTTTGCACCGAGGGCCCGTTGCTGCTGCTGGCTGGCGCGGGCAGCGGCAAGACCACTGTGCTCATCAACCGGATCATCAACTTGTTGAAGTACGGCAGGGGCTACGAAGACCCCTGTGCCCCGCCGGGGGCCACCGACGTCGATCTGAAGGCGATGGCGGCCTATTTGGCGGACCCCCAGCCCGATGTGCCCGAACACATCGTGGACCTGTGCGCAGTGGATGTACCCAGGCCCTGGGAGATTATCGCCATCACTTTTACCAACAAGGCGGCAGGCGAACTGAAAGAACGGCTGGAAGCGGCCTGCGGCCCGGTGGCAGAAGACATCTGGGCCCAAACCTTCCATTCGGCCTGCATCCGCATCTTGCGCCGCTACGGCGACCGGGTGGGCTATGGCCAGAGCTTTACCATCTACGACGAAGACGACAAAAAGAAAATGATGGGCGAGGTCCTCAAAGACCTGAACTACGATGAGAAGAAATTCGACCTGCGCAGCATCGCCGGCGAGATCTCCCGGGCCAAGGACCGGTTGGAGGGCCCGGCCCGCTATTTGGAGTTGGCCGGTACCGACTATTACAAAAAGAGCATCGGGAAGATCTACGAGGCCTACCAAAGCCGGATGCAGGCGGCCAACGCCCTGGATTTTGACGACATCATTATGCAGACGGTGCGGCTGCTGCAGACCTGCGACGAGGCCCGGGAGTATTACCAGCGGAAGTTCCGCTATGTGCTGGTGGATGAATACCAGGATACCAACCACGCCCAATATGTGCTGTGCAGCTTGCTGGCCGGCGGCTACGGCAACATCTGCGTGGTAGGCGATGACGACCAGAGCATCTACAAATTCCGGGGCGCCACCATCGCCAACATCCTGGAATTTGAAAAGCAGTACGAACATGCGCGGACCATCCGGCTGGAACAGAATTACCGTTCCACCACCAACATCCTCACCGCGGCCAACGAGGTCATCGCCCACAACAGCGCCCGCAAGGGCAAGACCCTGTGGACCGAAAACGGCGACGGAGAAAAGATTTCCTATTTCTGCGGCGAGAACCAGGATGAAGAAGGGCAGTACATCGCCTCAGAGATCTTGAAGGCCTATGGCAAAGGGGCAAAATTCAGCGATTTTGCCGTGCTGTATCGGAACCACGCCCTGTCCAACAGTGTGGAAAACGCCTTCAAGCGCAACGCCATCCCCTACCGCATGGTCAGCGGCCTGCGGTTCTTCGACCGGGCAGAGGTCAAGGACATGCTGGCCTATCTGTGGGTCATTGCCAACCCGAGCGATACCATCCGCCTGCGCCGCATCATCAACAACCCGCCCCGCAAGATCGGGGCAAAGACCCTGGAAACCGTGGCCCTGTTGGCCGCCCAGGAGCAGACGGATGAATTTGATGTCATCTGCCGGGCGCGGCAGTACGAGGAGCTGGCGCGGGCCAAAGAGGCGCTGGAACACTTTGCCCAGCTCATCGAAGAGCTGCGCCGGCTCAGCCAGGATTCCACGCTGACCGAGCTTTATGACGCCCTGTTGGAAAAGAGCGGGTATCTGCACATGCTGGAGACCCAAAAGGGGCATGACGCCATGAGCCGGGCAGAGAATGTGCTGGAGCTCAAATCCAACATCGCGGAGTTTGAGGCCAACCACGAAGGGGGCACCTTGGCGGATTTCTTGGAGGAGATCGCCCTGTTCACCGACATCGACCGCTATGACCAGCAGGCCGATGCCGTCACCATGATGACGATGCATTCGGCCAAGGGGCTGGAATTCCCCATCGTGTTTTTGTGCGGCGTGGAAGAAGGGCTGTTCCCCTCTTACCGCAGCATGGACAGCGAGGAAGAGCTGGAAGAAGAGCGGCGTATTTGCTATGTGGCCATGACCCGGGCGAAAAGAAAGCTCTACATCACCTGCGCCCAGCGCCGCATGCTCTATGGACAGACTTCGTTTGCAAAGCCCTCCCGGTTCATCGAAGAGATCCCCGAAGAGCGGCTGGATAAGCACCAGCGCCAGCGGCCGGCGGCGCCCCGGCGCACAGCCGCCATCCGCCCGGCCGTGAGCAAGAGCTTTGCCTCGGCTTTTATCAAGCCGTCCAGCGGGGCCAAAGAGCCGTTGCCCGACCTGCGGCCCGGCCAGCGCATCACCCACAAAGCTTTCGGCGATGGGGTGGTGGCCGCCAGCACGCCCATGGGCAACGACGTGCTGCTGGAAGTGAAGTTCGACGGGGCCGGCACCAAAATGATGATGCTGCGCACTGCCAGCCCCTTCATCACCAAGCGGGAATAGGAGCGGCTGATGGGAATGGAGATCGTGGTCCGGCTCTTGAAGGGGCCAGCGGAAAAGAAAGCTGCGGCCCGGCAAGTGCTGGAAGCGCTGCCCGCTTGGTTTGCCTACTCTGCCCCCAGGGAACGGTACATAGAAGAAGCCGGGGACCAGGCGGTGTTCGCCGCCTTTGGCCCGGCGGGATTGCTGGGGATCTTGGCCATGGAACCCTGCACCCAGTCGTCCGCTGAGATCGCGGTGATGGGCGTGCTGCCCCAATTCCACCGGCAAGGCGTGGGGCGCCGTTTGGTGGAGGCTTGCCAAACCACCTGCCGGCAAAGAGGGATGGAATTTTTGCTGGTGAAGACCTTGGACGAGGCCAACCCAGACCCGGGGTATGCCAAGACCCGGGCTTTTTACCGGGCCATGGGATTCCGGCCCTTGAAGAGGCTGCCTGAGCTGTGGGGGCCGGCAGATCCCTGCCTGGTGATGGTACAGGCCATACAAAAAACGGAACAGGAAAAAGGAGGAACCGCTATGCAACGGCCCATGCGCCGCCAAGAAAGGCAGATGGAACCGCAGCAGGCCCACAAGCTGCTGGAAGAGTGTGAATATGCCGTGCTGACCACGGTAGACCCGGAAGGGGAGCCCCACAGTGTGCCCATCTCCCCGGTGGTGGAAGGGGACCGGCTCTATTTCCACTGCGCCCACCAGGGGGAAAAGCTGGACAACATCCGGGAAAATCCCCAGGTGAGCCTGTGCGCCGTGACGGGAGTCCGGCTGCAGCCTGCCGCCTTCACCACCGCTTATCAGTCGGTGGTAGCCCAAGGGAGGGCCCGGGTGGCCCAGGGGGAGGAGCGGCGGCAGGCGCTGCTGCACATCTGCCGGAAATTTGCCCCAGGGCAGCAGGACCGGTGGGAAGAGGAGATCGCAAAATTCCCCAACACCACTGTGGTCTGTGTGGAGCTGACCAGAGTCACCGGCAAGCAAAACGGCAGCCAAGCGTAATGGGGCCGGAAAAGGACAATTGGTGGGTGTATATGCTGCGCTGCCAGGATGGCACGCTGTACACGGGCGCCACCTGCGATATTCCCCGCCGCCTGGCCGCCCACAACAGCGGCAAAGGGGCCAAATACACCAGAGGCCGCAGGCCGGTGGAGCTGGTCTACACCCAAGCCTGCGGCACCCACTCCCAGGCGCTGCGGCGGGAAGCGGCTGTCAAAAAGCTGACCAGGCCGCAAAAGTGGGAACTGGTCCGGGAACAGGCCGGCCTTCGCTATGAGCTGGCCCCCATGGAGGGCATCACCGGCCTGGTGTTCCGCCAGATGCACCACCGGTATTTCGGCGGGGTGGACCGGTATTTTACCCCTTTTCTATCCCCGGGGCAAAATGGGACCTTCAACAAAAAGGAACTGGCCCAGGTGCGGCCCGAAGACAACCAGGGCATGGAGGTGGTGCCCCAGCTGCTGACCCGCCGGGCGGAAGATTTTATCTGGGCCGCCCGGGAGCTGGAACAGATGGGCTACCGGCAGGTCAATTTGAACTTGGGCTGCCCATCGGGCACAGTGACGGCCAAGGGGAAAGGGGCCGGATTCTTGGCGGACCCGGAGGGGCTGGACCGGTTCTTGGACCAGATCTTCGGGGCGCTGGAGATCCCCATTTCCATCAAGACCCGGCTGGGCATGGACAGCCCTGAGGAATTCCCCCGGCTGCTGGACATCTTTCAGCAATATCCGGTGGCGGAGCTGATCCTCCATCCCCGGGTGCGGGCGGATTTTTACCGGCATCCGGTGCGGATGGAAGCCTTTGCTCAGGCAGCGGCCCGGTGTACGCTGCCCCTGAGCTACAATGGGAACCTGATCACGGCCCAGGACTGCCACCGGCTGGCCAGCCAGTACCCCCAAGTGCAGGCGCTGATGATCGGCCGGGGGCTGATCGCCAACCCGGCTCTGGCCCGGCAGGCCAAAGGGGGGCCGCCTGCCAGCCGGCAGGAGCTGCGGCTGTTCCACGATGGGCTGTATGAAGGATACAGCCAGGCGTTCCGCAGCCGGAAGAACGCCATTTGCCGCATGAAAGACGTGTGGCGCTGCCTGCTGTGCCTGTTTGAAGGGACGGAAAAACAGGCAAAACAGCTGCGCAAGGCGGTAGAACCGGCAGATTACGAAGCCCAGGTGGCGGCCATCTTCCGGGATCTGCCCCTGCGGGAACAGACAGTGCCCGATTGGTGCTGAAATAGAACGGCGCATGGACGAGTGGCCCCATGCGCCGTTTTCTTGTGCAGTTTTGAGGGGCCGAAGCAGAGAGAACCGATTTTTTCGTGATTTTCCGTTTTTTGTGTAGCAATGGATGGGGCTCAGGCATCCAATGGGTGAAGGGAAGTGAGAGGGCATGCAGGAAAGAGAAGAGAGCACCCTACAGCTGCGGGAAGGGGAGGGGCTGGAAGCCTGGCTGGACCAGTACGGCGACCAGCTGCTGCGGCTGTGCACCCTCTACCTGAAGGACGTTCACCTGGCGGAAGATGCAGTACAGGATACATTTTTAAAAGCCTGGCGTTCCAGGGAGCAGTTCCGCGGGGAGAGCAGCGCCAAGACTTGGCTGACCCGCATCGCCATCAACGTGTGCAAGGGGTATCTGCGCAGCCCCTGGAAGCGGCGGCGGGAGCCGGCCGACATCATGGACCAGCTGCCGGCGCCGGCGGCTGGCCTGCGGGATGACACATTGCCAAAAGCCATCATGCGCCTTTCACGGCCCTACCGGGAGGTCATCCTTTTACACTATTACCAGCAGCTGAAGGCCAGGGAGATCGCCCAGCTGCTCCACATTCCGCTATCCACTGTCACTGTGCGCCTTTCCCGGGCACGGCAGCAGCTGCGGGACGAACTGAAAGGATGGTATTACGATGAAGAAGCGGGATTTTAAGGAGGAATTGGATATGTCAATGGCTTCGGTCAAACTATCCGAAGAACGCCGCCGGGCGATCTTGAGCCGGGCCCAAGGCAAGCACCGGCCCAAGCGGATCGGAAAAGTGGCGTTGGCTGCGGTGTTGGCCGGCGCTGTCACTTTTGGCGCACTGGCCGCAGTGCCAAGCCTGCGGGAGATCTTGGGCCGGGCCCTGGGGGATTTTGAGCCGGCGAGCCAGGTCATCACCGGCGCACAGGACGAAGACAACGGCATCGTAGTGCGGGCCGTTTCGGCTTTGTCGGACCGTTCTTATGCCAAGATCTATCTGGAAGTGCAGGATACCACCGGCGACCGGCTGGGCGAAAACACCCAGCTGCGCACCGCCCAGGGAACGATGGGCTGGCATTTGGAACTGCCCAATGATGGCATGATGGTCGTGGGGCAGGAATTCCTGGGGTATGATCCAGAGACGAAGACCGCACTGCTGGAACTGACCGCCGGCGGCGGGACCGAACTGGAGAGAACCAGCGCGCATCTGACGGTCTATGGTGTCCGGGGAGGCGTCCGGGATGTGAATCTGCCCTTGCCCCAGGAGTGGATGACGGCAGAAGAACTGCAGGTGGAGACCGCAGAGGGGAAAAATGTGCTGATGCCGGAACAGACCCCCCACGCGCTGGAGGGGACCCAGGATCTGCGGGTGTCTTCCATGGGGTTTGGCAGCGACGGCTGGTTCCATTTGCAAGTGGCCCTGTCAGAGAATGTCAAGTTGGACGATTTGGCCCTGCTGACCACTCTGCGGGGCCCGGCGGGCGGCGACGACATGGCCTATAACCAGGAGTGTACCGAGACGATCTTCACCAAAAACGGCCAGGCCTATTATGACATCGCCATTCGAGGTGCAGCGCCGGACCAATGGGCATCGGTATATCCAGATTCCCTTTACGGCACTTTTAACACCAAAGATGCCGTCGAGGGCCAATGGGAGCTGGATATTGCCCTGGAGCACCAGGAACAGGTAGTCTATCAGGCAGGTACAGTCATCGGGGAGACCCGGGTGACGCAGGTGACCGCCTCCACGTTTGCCATCACAGTGGAGACGGAAAACGAGGATTCTGTAGCGTTTGGCACGAGGGAACAGTATGCCACTTTGAAGGACGGCACCCATCTGGAACTGACTTCGGAGAACTTGTTGATGAGCGGATGGCACGGCCAGGCGCTCACCGGCACGCCGGCAGGTTCCATCGACCAGTGGATGCTGGCAGAGCCCATCGACCCAGCCCAGCTGGAGTCCGTCACTTTGGGCGGCGTCACGGTACCTCTGACGCCAGTTCCGTAACCACAGGAGCGAGAAGGCAGATGCCAAGCCCTTTGAAACAGCACAGCGCCCCCATCCAGCTGGATGGGGGCGTTTTTGGCAGGCATTAAGATGGACGGACCGGGCCTTCGAGCCGCCAAGCGCGGCCCAAGGCTTGAGCCACCTGTTCCAGCTCTGCTTCGGTATAACGGGCATAGCCGCACAGCACGGTGGCCGGCGGCGCCAGGGACGGGTCGTAGTAGCAGGAGGAAAGGCCCACCAGGGCGACGCCTTGCTGCCGGGCACGGGCCACCATCTCCCCTTCAGCAAGGCCGTTTTCCAGCCGGAGCAGCAGATGCAGGCCCGCTTCGGCCCCTGTCACTTGGAGCCGGGGGCCCACCGGCGTGTTCCGCAAGCTCTGCATCAGCCGGTCCCGTCTTTTTTTATAGAGGTTGCGCGTCCGGTTCAAGTGCCGTTCCCAGTGGCCCTCCTGGATGAAGCGCCACAGGGTGTGCTGCTCAAACCGGGATACGGTGGAGGACTGCTGGGAGAACCGTTGGCGGTAGACGGGCAGAAGGCTGGGGGGCAACACCAGATAGGCGATGCGGATCGAAGGGGCGATGCTGCGGGAAAAGGTACCGGCGTAGATGACGCGCCCACCGTAATCGGCCCCCTGCAAGGCCGGGATGGGCCGCCCGCTGTAGCGGAATTCACTGTCGTAATCGTCCTCCACCAAAAAACGGCCCTCTTGTGCCGCAGCCCAGTGGAGCAGCTCCGCCCGGCGGCCTGCGGGCATCACCGCGCCTGTGGGGTACTGGTGGGAAGGGGTCACATAGGCGCACTGGGCGCCGCTTTCTTCCAGGGCCCGGATGGAAAGCCCGCCCTGGTCCACCGGCAGATGCACCACGGCCCGGCCGCAGTTTTCTATGGCCTGCCAGGCTTTCCGGTAGCCCGGCTCTTCCACAGCATACAGGGTCTGCTCGGGGAGCAGGCTGCACAGCACCATCAGCAAGTATTCCATGCCCGCGCCCAACAGCACCTGCTCGGGCAGGCAGCGCACGCCCCGGAATTGGTGGAGATAGCGGCACAGAGCCTGGCGCAGGCATAGATCCCCCTGGGCATCCCCATGGTGCAGCAGCTGGGGTTCGTGGTACATGATGTCCTTGGTCAGGCGGGCCCAAGTGGCAAAGGGAAAGACCGAAGTATCCACCGAACCGGTGGAACAGTCGAACCGGCAGGCGGGTTCCGGCGGCGGAGAGGCCGGTTCCGGCTCTGGCAGCGGCGGAGGGGTCTGCAGCTGGGGCAGCGGGCACACATAGAAACCGCTTTTGGGCACCGCTTGCAGATAACCCTCTGTCGCCAGCATTTGGTAGGCGGTATCCACGGTGTTGATGCTCACCGAGAGATGCTGGGCCAGCGCCCGCTTGGAGGGCAGCTTTTCACCTGATGCCAGGCCGCCGGAGCGGATCTCCTCCACGATGTGGCGGTACAGCTGCAAGTAGTAAGGCACGCCAGGCCGGCGGGAAAGGGAGAGGGTCAGATTGCCCATGGGATACCTCCTGCTATGTGATAGGGTCTGGATCGCTTTTTCGGAACGACTGCATACAGTCAGATGCATCCATCATACTCCGGTATCGGTTCTTTGGCAAGGGGGTCTCTCTGCCTTGCATCGCCCGGGTACTTGTGCTATGCTGGCAGGGGAGGGGAGGATAATGAACATCGGAACGATAGCCTGTTTGATCTTTGCCGACCTGTTCGCCGCAGTGGCCGGGGTATTTGCTCTGCTGGGCCCGAAAGGGGCGCTGCTGGTCAGCGGCTTTCAAAGCATTCCCAAAGAGCGGCGGCAGACATACGATATGGACAAGCTGAGCCGGGACCAGCGCCGTGCCCTGCTGCTTTGGGCCGCCCTGTGGCTGAGCGGTGCGCTGCTCTGCCAGTTGGCGGGGCCCGGGATGTCTTTTTTGGCCGGTGTTTTGTGGCTGGCGGTCTTTCTGCGGGATGTGCACGGGGATGCAGAGCGGGCATTTGCCAAATATCGAAAAGACACTAGGAACAGCAGCCAGGGCAGGAGTTGACCGGGGCGAGAGCCCGGGCAAGCTGACCGGACAAAACAGGGCCCTTCCCCGGCAGTGGAGCCGGGAGCGGGAAACGCAAGGCTGCAAACAGGCACGCCGGCGGCACCATTCCATGGCCGCAGGCTCTTGTAGGCAGCGGGCGGAAAAGGCAGTCAACAACAGAAAAACAGCCCCCTGAGGATTTGAACCGGACCAGTAAAAACGGACAATAGACAAAGTCCCCCCTGATGTAGGAAAATAAGACTACATCAGGGGGGATTCTATATGGCAAGAAGGTATCA
>CAJFRA010000026.1 GCA_904419295.1 Candidatus Pseudobutyricicoccus lothianensis | reverse complement strand
TGGATATTTTTAATCAATAAAAATCGTCCCCGAGCCGATGCAATGGCTCGGGGACGATTTTTTGTGGCAATTTTGCGCATTGATGACGGGGAATGAGATGAAGGCTCAAAGAGCCTCAGGGAAGGCATCCTGTTGTACCTTGACAAACAGGCCGATGGCCTCATAGTGCCAACAGGTACATTCCGTATATGGCGAGCCGTATGGGCAGACCAGGGCCATGATCCGCTTTAGGAGGAGGGGTTACGTTTTCAGGGGAGCCGGATGCCGCATACAAGCAAGCTGTGGCAGCTTGAGGCCACGACCCATATACACAATCATGATACACTGCCCAGGCTATAGTCCGAGTGGTAGCCAATCCGTCGCAGGCTGTAGTGGGTACCGGAGACCGCGGAGGTAAGTCCTGTGGAGCGGTCCAGCCAACCGCCGCCTGTTGGTATCCCATTATTTCTGCGTAATGAAAATGAGTTTGCATAACAGCTCCAAGGACTGGCAATAATTTTCTTGAGGAGAGGAGTATATGGATAAGAGAATGATTGATCGCTCGGCTCTGAAGGATATTCGTGATGTCAACATTGATATGAACTTACCGCGCGAGGAGCGCATGAAGCAGTATGTGAAACAGATTGGTGATCCCTACTGCTATTTGGATGGTGATGTCGTTGTTGAAATCGGCTATGCGGACACGAAAGTGACTCTTCACGATTGCCTTGTGTCCTATGCAAATAGTATCAACATGGCAAAAGGAACTTTATGGTAATCAATTCAGAGCCATTGACAAATGGCTCTACTTCCAGCATACTATATGCGTGGTCGGTGGTTTGGTCAATCATCGAGGTTCGATGCCAGAAACGACATCATCCTGTGACGTGATCAGGAGGTGCGTTTATGGCGTTTCAATCTATCGTGCAAGAAACAGAAGAGGAATACCGCGCGCTGGGGTACTACCGCCTGTCCAAGATGGATATTGGGCGGCAGGAGAGCGACAGCATCGCAAATCAGCGTAAATTGGTGCATTCCTATCTGCAGGATAAGCCTAACATCCGCCTTGTTGATGAGGCGTATGACGATGGTTATACCGGAACGAATTATGATCGTCCCGGCTTTCAGGCTGTCATGGCGGCAGTTGATGAAGGCCGGGTTAATTGTGTTATCGTAAAGGATCTCTCGCGTCTGGGTAGGGAATACATTGAAACAGGAAAATACCTTGAGATGGTGTTTCCTGCTCGCGGTGTGCGCTTTATTGCCATCAATGACGATGTGGATTCCGAGCATAACAACGCCTGTGATGACATCATCATCCCAGTAAAAAACATCATGAACGAGGCCTATTGTCGTGAGCTGTCGAAGAAACTGCGCAGGCAGTTTCGAATCCAGCGCGCCAATGGGGAGTTTTTGGCCCCCTTTGCAAGTTACGGCTACTTAAAATCACCTGATGATAAGCATAAGCTCGTCATCGATGACTACGCAGCCGAGGTTGTAAGGGGGATTTTTGCGCTCAAATTGAAGGGATACAGCCAGCAAACAATAGCAGAGCATTTGAATCGCCGGCAGGTGCTGGCGCCGGCCGAATATAAAAAAAGCCTCGGTCTCAAATACAAAACCGGCTTTGCTGCCAAGACCAGCGGGAAATGGACAGCAGGAACTGTGAGGGGTATTCTGCAGAACCCTCTCTATATCGGAACACTTGTACAAGGGAAACGTGGTACGCCAAACTATAAGATCAAGCAGATGCGGGTGCGTAAAGAGGAAGATTGGGTCATAGTGGAGAAGAACCATGACCCGATCATCGATCCGCTGGCTTTTCGCGCTGTCCAGCAAATGCTGGAACGGGATACACGGAAGTCCCCTTCACAAGATACCGTCTTTCCGCTTTCCGGTGTGCTGTTCTGTGCGGACTGCGGCAGGTCTATGAGCAGGCGTACAGTTACAAGGGGCAGCAAGAAATTTTCGTACTATGTCTGTACCACAAATAAGCGCGGCCAAGGCTGCTCCAGCCATAGTTTTGAACAAAGTAAATTGGAACTTGCAGTCCTTCACGCAATTCGCGCACAGGTCATGCTCGTAGTCGAGATGGAGCAGTTGCTGGAAGAGATTGGCGCGCAAAGTATGCAAGGCGCGAAAGAAAAACGGATCGGCCTTATGATCGCCCAGAAGAAAACGGATATCGACCGGTACCAGGACTACCGTATGAACTTATATGAGGCGTTGCGGGATGAACTGATCGGACAAGAAGAATATGAAAGAATGCGTACAAAATACACGCTCCTCATTGATGAATCGCGGACAGCCATTGAAGAAATGGAAAAATCGTTGCAAGAGGCGCAGGCAGGTGTGGACGGTGACCGCCTATGGATGGAGCAGTTTATAAAATATAAGGACGATACAGAGCTTACAAGGGAAATGGTCATCGCCTTGGTGGATCGAATATATGTCTCCGAAGACAAGCGGATTCGGATTGAATTCAATTTTCAAAACGAAATCAATTTCTGTAAGAAGATCGTAGAGAGCGCAGAGGGGGAAGGTGCGTAAATGGCTAGAAAGAGTCGTGTCCAAGTGTTGCTTGAACGCTTTGTGGAGGATCAAATCCTCATCCCGAGCGGGCTTTACATCAGGCTGTCAGATGAAGACGAAGAAGATATCGAGACAAATTCCATTGGAAATCAGGAAAAAATTGGACGGCACTATCTGGTCGAACACCCGGATATCACTCTTGTAGAGACTTATATTGACAACGGGTATACAGGGATGAATTTTAACCGGCCGGCTTTCCTAAAAATGATGGAGGACCTGCGATCTGGGAAAATCAGATGCGTCATAATAAAAGACATCTCAAGACTTGGTCGGCATTTCGTCCTGACAAGCGAGCTTGTAGAGCGGATTTTTCCTCAGATGCAAGTCCGCCTGATCAGCATCAACGATGATTATGACAGTGATGAAGAGAGTGCAGATACGGCATCGCTGACACTGCCGTTAAAAATGGTCATGAACGACTACTATGTGAAGGACATCTCAGGGAAGATCCGCTCCAGCATATGTGCCAAAATTGAAAGCGGAGAATATCTCCCGTCAGCAGGCAGTATCCCATATGGCTATGTAAGGAACGCAGAGAAGAATACCTATGATATTGACCCGGAATCAGCCAAACAGGTTGTGCGGATTTATGAGATGCGTGCTGAAGGTATGAAGTTCAATGCCATAGCAAAGCAGTTGAATGCGGAGGGGGTCCCATGCCCCGGCAAGCTCAGATTTCTGCGGGGCATTTCAAAGGCGCCTAAATACGAAAATGCCGAATGGATACGAGGGACAATACGAAAAATCACAAACGATGAGGCTTATATTGGGCATCGCATCCACGGCCGCGTGAAAAGGGATAAGGTCGGCGCGGAGAAAAAAAGAAGAGGCCCAGAGGAATGGTCCGTCATTGAGAATGCCCATCCTGCCATCATTTCAACAGAATTATTTGAAAAAGTGCAGGCGGTCAATGAAAGGGAATTGGGGCGGTTGTCAAATTATCATAAACAGCCCGATCCGGAGATGGATTTTAGAAAGTTGTTCCACGGAAAGTTGTTTTGTGCTGACTGCGGAAGTGCAATGTCAGCGGGAAAGGGGTGTCCACGCAGCCCGGATAAACCAAGTTGGATCTACTTTGACTGTAACAATTACCGATACTCAAATCATAGCCGCTGCAACAGTCACTATATCCGGCAAGAGACCGTTATGGGCTGTGTAACAAACCTGCTCAATCAACAGGTGAAAATAGCCGGTGATATTGAAAACCTCATGCAGAGCCTGCAGCGAATGCCCTCTGTGTCATCATTCCAAAATAAATCTGAGCAAAGCCTAATGAGTACTGTGACAAAGAGGAGAAATCTGGAGGGCAAGATTGAGCGCCTGCTGGAAGACCTGTCTGATGGCCTCATTGACCGCGAGCAGTATATGTATATGAAGCGGCGTTACAATCAGCAGTTGACAAAGTTGGTTGAGGAAGAGAAACAAATGCGCGATAGGACGGAGGCTCTAAAACGGGTACTGGATGAGGCAAATGAATGGGTATCTGCAGTAAGAAAATATGCGGCGTTGCCCGAATTGAGCAGAGAGCTCCTTGACCTGCTGGTCGATAGCATTATCGTATATGATCACAAGCATATTAAAGTCAATCTAAAGTATGCTGATCCCTATCAAATTATGGAATCCTTCCTCAGAGAAATTGAGGTGGTAGAGAGTGCTTGAGAGCATGGAAAAATTGAATTTACTCGATGGCGAAATCAATATATCTTATATGCGCCTATCAAAGGAAGACGGAGATACAGAAACCGGGGGCCTGGAAGAGAGCCAGAGCATATCGTCACAGCGAAAATGCATCCAGCAATTTATCAAGTCGCAGTTGCCCGATCTCGGACCCTTCGAGGAAATTGTAGATGATGGGTACACAGGGACCAATATGAATCGTCCGGGGATGCAGCGCCTCTTAAAACTCGTGGAAGCAGGGGTTGTAAAGACAATTATTGTCCGTGATCTTTCTCGGTTTTCGCGTGACTACCTGGAAGCGGGGCACTACCTGGAGTTTATCCTCCCGCTATATGATGTGCGCTTTATTTCCATCAATGATCGCTTTGACAGCATGGACTATGGTGAATCCACAGGGGGATTGGAACTGGCCATCCGCAACTTGGTCAACCAAATGTACAGCAGGGATATTTCGCGGAAAATAAAATCTGCGGTGGATCTCCGCAAACTGAGCGGCGCCTATGTCTACGGAACAGCGCCCTATGGATATAAGAAAGGTGAGGAACGATGCACGATTGTTGTGGATGATGAGGCAGCCGATGTTGTAAGACAGATTTTTTCGTGGGCGGCTGAAGGCGTGACCATTACACAGATAGCGAAAAAACTGAACGACCGGGGTGTTACAACACCATCCGTCTATTTGGCGAAAGTACGTGGAAAGTATCCAACGCGGCCAATATGGAGCTTTGAATCCGTGCGGAATATCTTGAAGAACAGGATCTACACTGGGGATACAGTCCCCTTCCGATCTCGGGTGGTACGGGTTGGCAGTGACAAGGTGAAACAGATTCCTCAGGAACTGCAACAGGTGATCCCCGAAACGCATGAGGCGATTATCAGCCGCGAGATGTTTTATAAGGCTCAAACCACAATCAAATCAACAAAGAAATCAAAGCCAAAAGCGGAGCCAAACCCTTTAACATCCCTGTTGGTCTGCGGTTGCTGTGGGAACCGGCTTTCCAAGGGGAAGAGCCAAAACAAAAACTGGCTCTGCGCTTCGGCCAGATATCAGACTGACTCTGAGTGCAGCAAGGTGCGGATTGACGATAAGAAGATGAAGGACATTTTACTTCGTGCGATCCTCACGCAATGTAGGATAGCAGATGAACAGATCCATGAGATTTCGAGGCTCAATCAAAGTGCTGCGTTAGAAGAAAGTGCTCTGAGCAAAGAACAGAAAAGATTAAAAAATAGAATCGAGGATTGCCATGTATCAACGATGGGGCTCTACGAGGAGTATGTCAGTGGAAACCTGAGCAAAGAGGAGTTCATCCGCAAAAGGGAAGAGATAGGCCCCAAAGAAGAAGCATTAAAGGCGCAGCTCGGGGAAATGGAGAAGCGCATTGAGATGCTCAAGGAAAAGAAGAGGCTTGGGGAAAGTCAAATGGAAATCAGTTCGACATTGACCCAGTACCAAAATATATCTGCGCTGACCCCGGAATTGGCGAAAGAACTGGTAAAGCAAATAATCATAAATCCGGACGGCTCGATCAAAATCGAATGGATGTTCAGGTTGGAACTGCCTGATAGGATTGACATGGATCGGATCAACCAGGCACGGCAGCATGGTACAGAAATGGAAACGGAAATAATGATGCCGCTTGTTCAGGAAAATTTTTCTCTGAAGAAAGTTGTTGTCCCATATTGACATCAACCGTGAGTGGCAGCCCGATCTTGCAGAACGGCAAGCTGGTGGGCGCTGTGACCCACGTGCTGATCAACGATCCCCAGCGGGGCTACGGCATTGGGATCGAGCGAATGCTCGAAACGGCGCGAAGCCTGTAACAATCTGTTTTCCACTCTGTATATTTTGTGAGATTTTGTAAAAATTCATGACAAATATTTGAAAAATACTGCTTGAAAAGCACAATCTGTTGTGGTATTTTAAAAGTACAGCGCTGTAAAAATATAACTTTGTCAAACTGCGGAGTGGAATGACTATGAACAACAAAATCAATGTCGTTTTGGCCGATGAGAGCCCCGAATTTCGCCGGCTGATCCGGGAGAGACTGGACAATGAAAGCAGCATCTATGTGTCAGGTGAAGCGTCTTCCGGAGAGGAACTGGTGCGCTTGGCAGAGCTGAAGCAGCCGGACCTCATCGTGACCGATACGGTGCTTTCCGGGCTGGATGGGTTGGAAGCCATCCGCCGTATCCGGGAGAACCCGGGCACACAGCCGGATGTGTTCGTCGTGGCCTCTTTCGTCAGCCCACAGACCACATCAGAAGCAGCAGCGCTGGGCGTGGATTATTTCTTGCTCAAACCCTGTGACAGTGCGGCGCTGGTAGAACGGATCAAGCGGTATCGGACGATCCCGTCCACACCAATGCCGGTGTCCGCCGCCATGAAAGCAGTCGACCCTTCGGTAGCGCTGGAGATCCGCGTGACCGAAGTGATCCACCAGATCGGCGTACCGGCCCACATCAAGGGATACCAATACCTGCGGGAGGCCATCATTATGGCGGTGGATGACATCGACGTGGTCAACGCCGTGACCAAAGTGCTGTATCCCGCTGTGGCAAAAAAATACAACACCACCAGTTCCCGCGTGGAACGCGCCATCCGCCATGCCATTGAGGTGGCCTGGGACCGGGGCGACATTGAGGTGTTGCAAAATTATTTTGGCTATACCATCTCTAGTGTAAAAGGAAAACCTACCAACTCGGAATTTATCTCGATGATCGCGGACAAACTGCGCCTCCAGCTAAAATGCAGCTGATCGGCGCCAGGCCGCCAACCACAGGCTGTGCTTATCGCAGGAAGCACAGCCTGTTTTTTTGCAGGCGGCACAGGAGCTTGTGTAGGTTTCCATCTAACACAACTCTATTCTAACAAATCCCCTGTGCGAAATCTGTCGGAAAAATTGGGAAAGCGTCTCCAATCCTTGTTTCATGGCACAGGATGGGGTATAATAAAAAATAAGAGAAAACGGAGGCATGTGCAGGGCGTTTGAAAGGGGAACGGCGCACCGGGCAGCAAAAGCAAGGGCCCATTGCGCCGGCGTAAAAAACGGAGGACAAATCAATAGGGGCTGGCTGGATCGCGTTTGGCGGAAGGAGGCAGCGGAATGTATACAGTTGGGGATAAAGTGACACACCCGATGCACGGCGCTGGGGTGATCGAACAGATCGTCACCCGCCAGGAAAATGCCGGGGCGCGGCAGTATTATCTGCTGCGGCTCTGCGTAGACTCTATGACTGTGCTCATGCCCTGCGACTGCTGCGAGGCCGTGGGCCTGCGCCCTACCATCACTTCAGAGCAGGCCCGGCAGCTGTTAGAGCAGCTGGATCAGGTGCCGCTGCAAAAGGAAGGCAATTGGAACCAGCGCTACCGGGAAAATATGGAGCGGTTGAAAACCGGCGACCCGCGGCAAGTGGCCGTGGTGATCCGCACACTGCAGCGCAGAGAGAAGACGGGCCGGCGCAGCCTGCCCACCGGTGAACGCAAAATGCTGAATGTGGCCAAAAAGATCTTGGTTTCGGAATTGTCCTTGGCACTGGGAGAAGAATACCAAAAAATCGAGCATATCATTGAGCAGATCCTGGTATAGTGCAGAGAGGCCTGCAAAGACAGGAGAGGAGGGCTTTTTTGCGTCTTTTTCAAAAAAAGAAGAAACGGCCGTTTACATCCGCCGTGGTGGCGGCCGGGGGCAGCGCCACCCGCATGGGCGGCATCAACAAGCTGCTGGAGGAGATCGGCGGCATACCGGTGGTGGCCTACAGCCTGCTGGCGCTGGAAAAGAGCGAATGCATCGATGAGATCGTCATTGCCGCATCCGAAGAAAATTTGCTGCCCATCACCGATATTTGCCGGGATTTTGCCATACACAAGGCGACAAAAGTCATCCGTGGCGGCAGCAGCCGGGCTGAAAGCGTATACAAAGCATTATGCGAGTGCGACAGCCAGGCGGCTTTCGCGCTGGTGCAGGATGGGGCCCGGCCCCTGGTCACCACAGAACTGATCGACGCAGTGTGCGAAAAGGCCTACGACTTCCAGTGTGCCACAGCCGCTGTGCCGGTAAAAGACACCATCAAAGTGGTGCGGGACGGCTTGGTGGTGGAGACGCCGGAGCGGGCGTCGCTCTATGCAGTGCAGACGCCCCAAGCCACTGACATCGACCTGCTCAAAGGCGCGCTGGTGGATGCGCTGCGCCAAGGGGTGGAAGTGACGGACGATTGCGCCGCTGTGGAGCGGCTGCACCTGCAGCCCGCTATTGTGCCCGGCTATTACGAAAACATCAAGATCACCACGCCAGAGGATCTGGAGATCGCCCAGCTTTGGCTGGAAAACAAAGGATAGAGGAGGAATGGGCTGTGCGAATTGGAAATGGATATGATGTACACCGGCTGGTGCCAGGCCGCAAATTGATTTTGTGCGGCGTCGAGATCCCTTTTGAAAAGGGCCTGCTGGGCCACAGCGATGCCGATGTGGCGACCCATGCCATCATTGATGCGCTGCTGGGTGCTGCCGGGCTGAACGACATCGGCACCCATTTTCCTGATACCGATGGGGCCTACCGGGATATTTGCAGCATCACCCTGCTGGAGCAGACCGGCCGACTGCTGAAGCAAGCCGGTTGGCGGGTGGGCAATATCGATGCGGTCATCGTGGCGCAAAAACCCAAGCTGGCCCCTTACTTCCCACAGATGAAGGCGTGCCTGGCCAGAGCTTTGGGCATTGATGAAACACAGATCAACCTAAAGGGAAAGACCGAAGAAGGATTGGGCTTTACGGGCGCCATAGAGGGCATGAAGGCCTATGCTGTGGCGCTGTTGGAGGAAGCAAGTTGAGCGGTTTTTATGGCAATGTGGCGTTGCTGCTGCCCGGTAAACTGGAAGAGCAGGCGGCTGTGGCCGGTTTGCGCCGGGCAGCGCAGGCGCTGGACGAAGCGTTTATCGAGATACCGGAATGGATCGAAAACAGGCCGCCTGTGCCGGAGCGCATCATCGGGGTGCAGCCAGATGGAAGCCCCTGGATGACTTGTTTGGACCCCATCTGCAACGAGGGGCTGGAAAGCGATATCGCCTTGGATGTGGCACAGCTGTATGGGCAGGCCTTCGGCGCGCCGGCCCTTTCTTTTTCAGTGGCAGATGGTGGCCAGCTGCTGGTCATGGGCTGCGCTATCCCCGGGCGCCCTTGTTGCTGGTACGCCAGAGGGTCTTTGGCCTCTTTGCTGTTTTATGAGATCGATCTGGCCGTCTGCCGATTTCCACGGGAGGCCAGCCGTTTGATGAAGCCGGAAAACCGGTTTGCCTTCAACCGTTTGTGGATGCAGCGGCCCGACGGGCGGGAAGAAAAGCGGATGGAGGAGATAGCAGACTTGTTTGGGTTTTGCATTTTGGGCAATCTGCCATACCAGGAAGGGCCCAGCCAAGCCGCTGTCATTGATCTGCCTTTCCGGCCCTTTTCACCAAACCGGTAAACCCCCGGCGGCATTGCCGCCGGGGGTTCCTGAGTCGTTGCCAGAGGCATAGCTCACTGTTTGGGTCAGCGCCTCTTGCAAAAAACGTCCCTTGCTGGGCAGGTTATTGTGCGGTCTCCTCATCCAGACGTTCGATTTTGAAGACCACTGGCCGGGTGCCGTCGTTGCAGCAGGCGATCATGATTTTTTCGTCGTTGGTCCAGCCCTCCATGATGGAACCGCCTTGCAGGGCGGCATAGACATAGCGGCTGATGGCATCCCAGGCTTCGGCGCAGAATCTGCCATGCAGCAACCGGAAAAAGTCGTCTTGCTCCAAGATGAATTCTTGTCCCACTTCGAAATAGGGGCAGGGGCCAGAGTGGGGGTCTGCCAGGTATTGCTGCTGCAAGTCTTCAAAGCACTCTTTGCGCAGCACAGTAATTTTGCAGCGATGTTTCATGGTATTTTCCTCCTAACACGGTTGTTTTTGAATCGCCGGGCAAGGGATTGCAAAAGGGGAGGCAAAGTTGCTACAATAGGGGCAGTGGCACAAGAGAGGGGAGGATGCTGCGTGTTGACGCCGCGCTATTTTTTCATCCAGGATTTCCGCCCGTTGGAAGATTATTTTTTGGCCAACCCCCATGTCCGGCGGCAATTCGCAAAAGGGGATTACCTCTGGGAGCCCGGCGAGCCATTCCGGCGGATCCACTACATCCTTTCCGGCTTGTCCCAAAACTACGTGGAACATGAAAACGGCCGGCGAAAGATCCTGTCTTTTCACGGCTGTGGAACCGTGTTCCCCGGTTACCACCAGCAGGACTTCCAAATAGAACGCTCCATCCTCACGAGAGCTTTGAGCCCTATGGAGGTGTTGGAATTCACCAAAGATCAGTTCCGCCGCATGTTCGAACAGAACGGAGAACTCCGGGCCCGGGTGGTGGAATGGTTTGCCACATACACCAATCTGCTGCTCTACGATACTGCTCACCAGGAATACAACAGCTCTTTTATCAAGCTTTGCAATCTGCTCTACTTGCTGCTGGTCCACCGGACGGGGATGGGTGCTGCCTCCATGGAGATCACCCAGGATGACCTTTCCGACTTGCTGGGAATGAGCCGTGTCAACCTGACAAGGAGCTTGGCCCGCCTGCGCGAAGAAGGGATCATCCAGACACGGCGGAAGGGGATCGCAGTGATGCGCCCCGATGCTTTGGCCCGCTATTGTTCCGTAGAGACAGTGGGCCTGCCACCGGAAGAGAGCATACCACAGAAGGGGACAGGAAGTCTGTAACAAAAGTTACAAAGCAAGGAGAAAGAAGGCGGCCGAGCCTTCCTGCGTTTCAAACTAGAGCCCAACAGCGGAGGTGGTACCATGTTGATCAGCGCCAGCCGGCGGACGGATATCCCCGCCCATTACAGCGAGTGGTTTTGGAACCGGCTCCAAGAGGGATATGCCTTGGTGCGGAACCCGGTGAACCCCCATCAGGTCAGCCGCGTCTGCTTGGCATCCGACCAGGTAGACGGCATCGTTTTTTGGACGAAAAACCCCATCCCCATGCTGGAGCAGTTGGACAGGCTGCGCGGGTATCTGTATTGCTTTCAATTCACCGTGACTTCTTATGGCGCCGATGTAGAGCCCGGTGTACCCTCCAAAAGCCGGCAGATCATCCCGGCCTTTCAGCGGCTGTCCGACCGCATCGGCCCAGAACGGGTGATCTGGCGGTATGACCCGATCTTATACAGCAGCACTTATACCATGGATTACCACATTCGTTATTTTGCAGAATTGGCCAAGCGCTTGGCGCCTTATACGAAAAAGTGTACCATCAGTTTTTTGGATGTGTACCGGAAGATCGCCAAGAGAATGGCGGAGCAAGGCATTTGGGCGCCATCAGCCGTAGAACAGAGAGCACTGGCAAAGGAGCTGTCTGCCATTGCCCACAGCTATGGGCTTCCGGTGGAGACTTGTGCCGAAGAGATCGATCTGCAGGCTTACGGTATTGGGCACGGCCATTGCATCGACGGAAGCCTGTGGGAAAAATGGTTGGGCCGGCCACTGCGTGGGGGGAAGGACAAAAACCAGCGTCTTGCCTGTGGTTGTGTGGAGAGCGTTGAGATCGGAGCTTATGATACCTGCCCCAACGGGTGCTGCTATTGTTACGCCAGCACCGATGCGGCGGCAGCTGCTGCCCGCAGGGCTGGGCATGATCCCCATTCCCCATTGTTATGGGGCAAGCTGGAACCGGAAGACCGGGTGACAGAACGCAAAGGCAACCGCAGCCTTGCCGGGCAGCTGACGTTTTGACGATCGGTTGCCGGCAGCCCGCTTAAAACCGAAAAAAGGAGCGAACCACACAGGGCATTGTGGCTCGCTCCTTTTCGATTGTCACAGCATTCCCAAAGGGAATGTCAATTTCGTTTGCGTGAAATGAACCAGTAGCCACAGCCAATGACCACAGCGCCGCCCACCACGTTGCCCAGGCCGGAGACAAGGATGTTCCAGAAGAATCCGCCGACAGTGATCGCTGCATCGTGAGGCAGCAACAGGGCGGAAGACAACAGGGTCATATTGGCGACACAATGTTCAAAACCCGGGGTGACAAACATCAAAATACCCCAGAAGATCATCATCAGCTTGGCGCTCTCGCTTTTGAGCTTATAGGAGCACCAGACCGGCAGGCACACCAAAATATTGCACAGGATGCCGGCGATGAACAGCTTGATGAAAGAAGCGTTCATCTTTGTGGCGGCAGAGGACAGTATGTAGTCAATGGTATTTTGGTCGTACAAGTTGCCCATGCGCATCAGGCTGGAGAGCACGACCGCACCGATCAGATTGCCCACATAGCTGCTGACCAAGACGAGCAGAATGCGGCTCCAACGGACGCGCTTGGCCAGGCCGCCTACGGTCATCACCAAAGTGTTGCCAGTGAATAGCTCTGCACCGGCCATGATGACCATGCTCAGAGCCGCGCCAAAAAATAAGCCCATGGCCAGCTTGGTATAGGGGGAGCCTGCGGCGGAAAGATGACCGCCTATGGTAAAGACCAATATGATGCCAAAACCGATGTATACACCGGCCAGCATGGCGGCGACCCAATAGCCCAGCGGATTGGAACGGAGCAGACCGTCCTTTTTTTCCGCTGCTTGGGCAACCGCCTCCAATTCTTGTTGATACATGATCGCACCTTCTCTCATAGCCGAATCCGACAGCACCGACAGGCCTGCTCAAGGCCAGCGGCATAGCATGGCTGTGGGCCCCACAGAGCCAGTGCTCCACCGGTGCAGCCAGAGCCGGACAAACATTCTGCCCGACCCGTGAGGGCCGGGCAGGGGTTTCAACACAAAAATAGAAGATCCATACAGAGGCGCCGTTCAGCAGCCCGTGTGGCCGGCAGCCTTTGCCGACGCGGCACGGATGACATGGGCAGCCAGGCAGCTGGTGGTGACCGTGCCCACGCCGGCGGGCACCGGGGTCAGGCGGGCCACGATGGGTTCCACAGAGGCCTGGTCCACATCGCCGCACAATTTGCCGTTTTCATCCATATTGATGCCCACATCGATGACGGTCTGACCGGGAGACACATAATTTGCGGTGACCATGCGGGCTTTTCCGGCACAAGCCACCAAGATATCCGCTTCCCGAGCGCGGGCCGGCAGATCTTTCGTGCGGGTGTGGCAAATGGTGACGGTGGCATTTTTAGCCAGCATCATCATTGCCAGCGGCCGGCCTACCACCAAACTGCGGCCAATGATGACGACCCGCTTGCCAGAAAGCTCGACGCCGTAATGCTGCAACAGCTCCATCACGGCTTCCGGGGTGCAGGGCGGGTATCCGGTGGGGTCGCCGGCAAACACCTTGGCCATGTTCTGCAGGGTCATGGCGTCCATATCCTTTTCGGGCAGCAGGGCAGCTTGGGCCGCGGCTTCATCCAGCTGGGGGGGCAGGGGGCGGAAGACCAACACACCGTGGATGCTGTCATCCTGGTTCAGCTGTTCCACGGCCTGGGTGAACTGGGCTTGGGTCACGTCCTCGGGCAGTTCCACCACCCGCAGGCCGATGCCCAACCCGGCCAACCGCTTGGAAGCGCCGGCCTCATAGGAAAGATCGTCGGGCCGTGCGCCGCAGCGCAGAATGGCCATCTGCGGGTGGATCCCCTGTTCTTCCAGCCGGGCCACTTGGCCCAGCAGCCGCTCTTTCATGGCGGCTACCACTTCTTTGCCTTTGAGCAGTTCAGCCATAGTCCCTCCTTATTTCCGCAGGGAAGCGGTGACCGCTTCCACCACCTGGGAAGCGCGAGGCAGCCATTTGGCCAGCATGCTGTCGGCTTTTTGCTCCATCTGCTGGGCCAGGGCCCTGTCCTTCATCAGGCGGGTGTTGATGTATACGTTCAGGCTGGCGCCTTCCAAAGCGCCATGGCAGAAAGCAGCGCCTACGCCCACATCGGAAAGGGCGATGCGGGAGCCTTTTTGCGCCAGCTCTTCCAGCATGGCGATGACTTGGGTACATACCTCCATGATGTCCAGCGGCACCTGGCAGGCATCCCGCAGGCACCGGGCCATCACTTCTTCCCGGTGGGCCAGCTCTTCCGGCGTGCTCTTGGGCAGGCCATAGGCCTGGGACAGGGGCTCGAAGGCCACTGCGTCCTGCTGGACCAGATCTTGCAGCTGGGCGCGCAGGGATTCGGCCTGCTGCAGCAGGCGTTCGATATCCTGCTGTACATCGGCGTATTTCTTTTTGCCCAATGTCAGGTGGCAGACCATGCTGCCCAAGGCCGCGCCCAAAGCGCCGCACAGGGCAGAGGCGCCACCGCCCCCGGGCACCGGCTGGCCAGAGGCCAGCCGGTCCAAAAACGCATTGCAGCTACTTGTTAACATCCCATTTCCCTCCGTTTGGCTTAGAACAAGCCGGAGATCTTGCCGTGCTCATCCACATCGATGTGCTCGGCAGCCGGCACTTTGGGCAGGCCGGGCAGGGTCATAATATCGCCGGTCAACGCCACGGCAAAGCCGGCGCCGGCGGAGATCTTCACATTGCGCACGGTGATGCGGAAGCCTTGGGGACGGCCTTTTTTCTTCTGGTCGTCAGACAGGGAATATTGGGTCTTGGCCATGCAGACCGGCACATGGGCAAAGCCCAGCTCTTCAATCTGCTTGATCTGCTTTTTGGCGGCAGGCAGGATATCCACCCCGTCGGCGCCGTAGATCTTGGTGGCAATGGCCTCGATCTTCTCAGCCAGGCCCAGTTCATCGCCATAGGTGAACTGGAAGTTGGATGTATCGCTGCTGTCGATGATGCGCAGCACTTCCTTGGCCAGGCGCTCGCCGCCTTCGCCGCCCTTGGCCCACACTTCGGAAAGGGCCACGTTGACGCCCAGTTCACGGCATTTGCGCTCCACCAGTTCCAGCTCAGCCTGGGTGTCGGTGGGGAAGGCGTTGATGGCCACCACAGCAGGCAGGTTCCACACCTTGGTCACGTTTTCGATGTGCTTGAGCAGGTTGGGCAAGCCCTTTTCCAATGCCTCCAGGTTTTCCACATTCAGATCGGCCTTGTCTACGCCACCATGGCTCTTCAGTGCCCGCACTGTGGCCACGATGACCACGCAGGAGGGGACGAAGCCCGCCATGCGGCACTTGATGTCCAGGAACTTTTCGGCGCCTAAGTCCGCGCCGAAACCGGCTTCTGTCACAGCGTAATCGCCCAGTTTCAACGCCATGCGGGTAGCTGTCAGCGAGTTGCAGCCGTGGGCGATGTTGGCAAAGGGACCGCCGTGGATGAAGGCAGGCGTCTTTTCCAATGTCTGTACCAGGTTGGGCTTCAGCGCGTCTTTCAGCAGGGCGGTCATAGCGCCTTCCGCCTTCAGATCATGGGCGGTGATGGCCTGGCCGCTGTAGCTGTAACCGATGATGATGCGGCCCAAGCGGGTCTTCAGATCGGTGATATCCGAAGCCAGGCACAGGGCGGCCATCACTTCCGAAGCCACGGTGATGTCATAGCCGTCTTCACGGGGCATGCCGTTGGCCTTGCCGCCCAAGCCGTCGGTGATAAAGCGGAGCTGGCGGTCATTCATATCCACACAGCGGCGCCAGGTGATGCGGCGGGGGTCGATCTGCATGGCGTTGCCTTGGTAGATGTGGTTGTCGATCATAGCGGCCAGCAGGTTGTTGGCGGCGCCGATGGCGTGGAAATCACCGGTGAAGTGCAGGTTGATGTCTTCCATAGGAACCACCTGGGCATAGCCGCCGCCGGCCGCGCCGCCTTTGACGCCGAACACAGGACCCAAAGAGGGCTCGCGCAGGGCGATGACCACTTTTTTGCCCAGGCGGTGCAGTGCGTCACCCAATCCTACGGTAGTGGTGGTCTTGCCTTCGCCCGCCGGTGTGGGGTTGATGGCTGTCACCAAAATCAGCTTGCCGTTGGGGGTATCTTTATATTTTGTCTTCAGCAGATTGTAATCCACTTTTGCTTTGTATTTACCATAGTATTCCAATTCGTCCTCTGTCAGGCCGATGGAAGAGGCGATCTGCCCAATGGGGGCCATGGTGGTCGCCTGGGCGATCTCAATATCGGATTTGAAAGCCATGTGAGTCGTTCCTCCTTAAATAGATAAATATGCATCGTTGTTGCAGTCAGCTGGTAGAACCCAGCCCATTTCCCGCTTTTATTATATACCAAATTTGACCCTTGTGAAACCAAAAAAATTTTGGCCTTCCTGAAAAAAAGCATGGAAGGCCAAAAAATTATTTGTGAAAAAAGTAACCTTGACGGTTTGGACAAAACTGCAGCCGCAGTGTTTGTACAAGTTGGACAGCTGCCAGAAAAAAACGGAAAAGGCAGCAGATCCCTCTGCGAAAAACAGAAAAAGTGCACAAATTGGGGCAACAAAATTTTCACAATACAACGAGTTGCCAGTGCCGCCGCAGCCGAATGCCTATTGTTTAGGCATCCATGTTTTCCGTCATCATGCGGAATACGACGTTGAAAGCAGTCTGGAAAACATCCATTTGCAGCGTCTCGTTGACACCGTGCACGTCGAACATGCCGGTGGTGATGCCGCCGCACTGGAAGCCTTTGCCGGAGAAGATGTTGGCATCGCCGCCGCCGCCGCTGATGACAAAGCGGGGGGTGATCCCTTCTTTTTCGATGGCGTACAGATTCAGCTTGTAGAGGAAGCTGTCTTTGTCTGCCTTGATGGCCGGGTAATCGTGGCTCAGCTCCACCTGGGCCTCGCCGCCGAATTCCTTGGCCGCTTGCTGGCAGGCGTCCTGGATGAGGGTCAGCTGCTGCTGCATCTTTTCATCGCTGTGGGAGCGGACCTCTGCGGTGAACCAGGCTTCGTCCGGCACTACATTGGTCATGCCGCCGCCTTCGATGCGGCCCACATTGGAGGTGGTCTCTTCATCGATGCGGCCAAACTTTACCAGGGAGATGGCCCGGGCCGCCATGCACACAGCGTTGACGCCGTTTTGCGGCTCGATGCCCGCATGGGCCGCTTTGCCCCGGAATGTGGCCTTGATGCCGTATTTGGAAGGGCCGGCCATGGAAATGCCGCCCACTTGACCGGTGCCGTCCAGAGCATAAAGGTTGCGGCAGGGCAGCTTGCTGATGTCGAAGTTTTTCGCGCCGTGCATCCCCTGCTCTTCGCAGATGGTAAACAGGTAGTACATCTCCCGGTGGGGGATGTTGTTTTCCTGGATCACATCCAGCAGTTCCATCAGCATAGCAATGCCGGATTTGTCGTCGGCGCCCAAAATGGTGTCACCCTTGCTGGATACCACGCCGTTCTCATAGACAGGCTCAATGCCCCGGCCAGGTTCCACAGTATCCTGGTGGGCGTTGAAGCAGATGGCTTCACCCTCCATAGTACCGGGGATGTGCACCAGCACGTTGCCGCCGTTGCTGCCAAAGGCTTCGCCGGCGTTGTCCCGATACACCTCAAAGCCACGGTCTTTGAAATAGGCTTCCAGATAATCGGTCATGGGTTTTTCTTCAAAGGAGGGGCTGTCGATCCGGATCATTTCGAACAGACGGTCCAACACCCGCTTTTCGTTAAATTGCATGGTTGTTCCCTTCTCTCTATCAGATTCAATAAGCATTCTATACACAAAAGTATACCAGCAACACCGGCTGTTTGCAACGGCCAAGCCCCGGCGGGGCCGGGAAAACCTGCATAAAACCGCAAAAGAAAAATTGGCACAACTGCCGAATCGATAACAAAAGAGAAAAACACAGAAACAAATGGGACAGCCTGTGCATCTATATAAATAAGGAAACGTACGGGCCGGCTGAGGGACGCGCCACCGGCCCAAGGACCGATACGGGACAGATGAGAAGAGGAGGGAGACCATGAAACGAAGGAAACAGTGCTTGGCCTGGGCCCTGTGTGCGGGCCTGTTGGCCGGCCAGGGAGTGCCTGCTTTGGCGGCTTCTTATCCGGCAGAGGGGTATGCTGTGGTACAGGCGGAATACAAGGGGAAAGAATTGGACTTTTATGAAGAAGACCGGTTGGTGCTGCGCTTTGCCGATACCAAAGAAGTGATCCCGACCAGCTATTATGAAGGAGGCGGCCGGGTCTACGCTTTGGTGCCGGAAGAGGACAAAGACCGGCCGGTGGAGCCCTATCTGCCGGAATGGGAGCGGTTTGCCGATGAGACCGACGCGCAGTACAGCATGGCGTCGCCTTATTTGGCTTCCAGAGGCATTGTACAGGGCAGCACAGGGCGGCAAGTGGAATACAGCCGGCCTGTGACCCAGGCGGAAGCGCTGGCCATGGTGATGCGGCTGCTGGATACACCGGCCGCCCAGCCGGGGCAGGATTGGTATGCCCCCTATGTGGAGCAGGCCCGAGAGATGGGCATCCTTTCCGGCGTTTTGGAACCCAACGAACCTGCCACCAAAGAACAGTATACGGTGTGGTCGGTGGCGGTCATGGAACACTTGGGTTGGCTGACGCCTGCGCCGGCGGATCAGGTGGATACGCTGATAGAAGAGACTTATAGCGACGCCTCTGCCATAAGCGCCCAAGGGCGGCAAGCCTATGCCGCCTTGCTGTATCACAATCTGCTGACCATCGACAGCATAGAAGGCGGAGATGGGGACGCGCGCCTGAGCAAGCCCCAGGATACTGTTACCCGGGAGATCGCCATGGAATACCTGTGGATCCTGGCACGCCGGGTGCCGGCCTATCCCACAGAATTGGCTGAGCAATACGGTTTTGCCGAGCAGATGCCGGTGATCGATGGGTCGACTTCTACACTGCCCATCACCGAGAGCATATATTCGGCTTTGTTCACCAACGGCACCCAGCACCCCCAATATCCCAATGGCCACAGCAAGACCCAAGCTTCCTATGAGCGATTGATCCGAGGGGAGGCAGACTGCCTAGTGGTCTCGGTGCCGCCCAGCCAAATCGTATTGGAGATGGCGGAACAGGCAGGGGTAGAGCTGGAGGTCACGCCCATTGGTTACGACGCCATGGTGTTCTTTACAAACAGCGAGAACCCGGTCAGCAACCTGACGACCGAACAGATTCGTCAGATCTACGAAGAGAACGCCTACCAGGATTGGAGCCAGCTGGGCGGGGGACAGGCGGCATTGGTGCCCTTCTGCCGCAATGAAAGCAGTGGCAGCCAAGCCTTGATGCGGCAGTTCATCCTGGGGGACGCACCGGTGGACCCGGCCATCCGGCAGGAGACTATTGCCGTGGCCATGGCCGATATTCTGACCGATGTGGCCGCTGTGCCCCAAGAACAGGCGGGGGCCTACGGCTTGGGTTACAGCGTTTATTACTACTTTTTAGGAAGCAGCCAGATCTTGGTGGGAGAAGACGCACTCAAGCTGCTGTCCATCAATGGTGTGGCGCCGTCGGCAGAGTCCTTCCGGGATGGCAGCTACCCGTTGGCAGGGAATGTCTATGTAGTGCTGCGGGCCGATGCGGCCCAAGATGGGCCTGGCCGGCGGATGAGGGAACTGCTGCTCAGCCCAGCCGGGCAGCAGATCGTTCAAAACAGCGGGTATGAGCCGCTGGAACAACCAAAGCAAAATTGATCGAGATGCCATAGGGTCCTCTTCCTCAAGGGGACCCTATGAATTTGGGCAGAAAAAACTTTTTTGTCTTTTTCAAAAATTTTTTGAAAAAACCCCTTTACAAATGGGAGAGGAGAAGCTATAATAAACAAGCGTCGTAACAATGAAGGCGCTGAGCGATATAGGGGTATAGCTCAGTTGGTAGAGCAGTGGTCTCCAAAACCACGTGCCGAGGGTTCAAGTCCTTCTGCCCCTGCCATACGGCCGTGTAGTTCAGTTGGTTAGAACGCTAGCCTGTCACGCTAGAGGTCGACGGTTCGAGCCCGTTCACGGTCGCCATATGCTGTTGTAGCTCAGTAGGCAGAGCACGTCATTGGTAATGACGAGGTCGGCAGTTCGAATCTGCTCAACAGCTCCACAAGAAAAGGACATCTGTTTTGCAGATGTCCTTTTCTTGTGGGTTCCGCCGCCCAAAAGGGCGGCTCTACCCTTTGGTGATTCAAATGCTCGGCGGAAGTGAATTCCGTCTGTGCCGCGGACCAGAAGGGCCGTTAGAAGGTATTTCTGCAAACAGGACTTAAGCTGAGCCTATCGATTTTAACCGTTCCTTCCAATAGATGTGATAAAGTGAGGGATTGCAAATGGAAAACCGCCGCATAAAGGTAAAAAAAGTAGTTGTATGCAAAGACCCGGCACGACAAAGCTCGTGGCAAGTCAATATGAACCCTCCCATCGACCAGGAACAGTTTGAAATTATTGACCGTATTATCCATTCTTTACGCAACATTTTTGATAGTTATCTCACTGTGGATTTGGCTACTCCATTGAATAACATGACATATTTTCAAGTGCGCAAAGATAATGAAAATTTGTGGAGAGTTGAGCTGCACTTTGAGCAGCCAGATATTTTTAGCTATAAAAGGGATGGAAAAGTATATATTAGGAAACATCCTTGGATGCAGAAAAAATTGTATGTCCATAGAATAGAGGAAGTGATTGGCATTTTTCAAAAAGTTCTCTGTGAGAATCGCCTCCCCGACTTGACTCACTGGAGAAACTGTACGAAAGAGATATATATGGAGCGTTTTAAGCAGCAAAAGCACTCATAGCCTTTTGAAACAGCAAAATATCGATTTTAACCGCCCCTTCCAAATGAGGACACAGAGAAATCTGTGTCCTTTTTGTTGTGCGAAAGGCAGAGGATCGAACTGCCGGCCTGTGCAAAACCATAGGTTTTGGATAATTGTTACAATGAAGCGGCCGGTGCGTGCAGGTTTAAAAATCCACCCAAGAGGCCATACTGGTATCAGTAAAATCTTGGAGGGAGACCATGCAGGGGAAAGTAGAGATCTGCGGCATCAATACAGCCAAACTGAAAGTGCTGTCCAGTGCAGAGACCCAGCAGCTGCTGCTCAAGTGCCAGCAGGGGGATAAAAAAGCCAGGGAAGAGCTGATACAAGGCAATCTGCGTTTGGTGCTTTCGGTGGTACAGCGCTTTGTGGGCAGGGGAGAGTCGGCGGACGATCTCTTCCAGGTGGGGTGCGTGGGTTTGATCAAATCCATCGACCATTTCGATACCACGCTGAATGTGCGGTTTTCCACCTATGCAGTGCCCATGATCATCGGCGAGATCCGCCGGTATCTGCGGGACAACAGCGCTGTGCGGGTCAGCCGGTCCCTGCGGGACAGCGCCTACAAGGCATTGACGGCCCGGGAGAAATTCACCAGCGAACACCAGCGGGAACCCACTGTGGAGGAGATCGCCCATATGCTGGGCATGAAGCGGGAAGAAGTGGTCTTTGCCCTAGACGCCATTGCAGACCCGATCTCTTTGTACGACCCCATCTATCAAGAGGGGGGAGACGCCATTTGCGTGATGGACCAAATGCGAGACCCCAAAAACACCGATGACAGCTGGATTGAACAGATCGCGATGAAGCAGGCGATGGGCGACTTGACAGACCGGGAAAAACGCATTTTGGCCCTGCGCTTTTATGACGGCAAGACCCAGATCGAAGTGGCCAAAGAGATCGGCATCTCCCAGGCCCAGGTATCCCGGCTGGAAAAGGGAGTGATCGAGAAGATCAAGCGGCAGCTGTGATGCGGATAAAACCGTTTTTCTGTCGGATTTTGCTTGACAGGCAGCCGGTAGCTGGAGTATACTCAAAGCCGACAAGTGAAAGGGGTGCTGGCTCTGGCCGGCTGAGAGGCGCTGTGCGCCAACCCATGAACCTGATCTGGGTAATGCCAGCGTAGGAAGTATGAGGATCTGTTTTTTTGCGCTTTCACCGCGGGCATTGGCCCGCGGTTTTTTCATGGGTATGGTCCAGCTCTTCATAGGGCCGGGCCAAAGGCAGCTCCCGTGAGAAAGGAAGAGAAGCGATGCATTACAAAACGAGACGGTTGACAGAAAGCGCGCTCATGATCGCGCTGGCCGCTGTGCTGGCCATGGTAAAGGTGTTGGACCTGCCCCAAGGCGGCTCCATCACTGCCGCCAGCATGGTACCCATTATCTTTGTCGCCCTGCGCTATGGCACCCGCTGGGGAGTGTTCAGCGCGCTGGTCTTTTCCGTCATCCAAATGATCCAGGGATTCTATCCGCCGCCCACTCAAACACTTTTCTGGTTTGTGCTGGTGGTCCTGCTGGATTATGTGGTGGCCTTTGGTGTGCTGGGGCTGGCCCCGCTGTTTGCCAAAAGGTTCCGCAACCGGGTGACAGGCGCTTGCGTGGCCACAGTCATCGTATGCCTGCTGCGGTTCTGCTGCCATTTCCTCTCGGGGCTCATCATTTGGGGCACCGGTGACCCGGCTGTGCCCGATTGGCTCTGGTCTTTGACATACAACGGCTCTTTTATGCTGCCAGAGACCATCATTAGCGCAGTGGTCATCGGCCTGCTGATGAAGTTTGTCAAATTGGATGCATAGGCCCAGGGGACCGTGGGCTGTACGCCAATATTCTCTATCGAGCCCAAAAGATCCAGCCGGGTTTACCGGCTGGATCTTTTTTCGTGGCTATCTCCTAGGGGATGGGGCAGGGAGAAGGGAACTAGAGCTTCCCTTGCAACACAAGGGCCAATAGGATACAGGAGACCAGCACCAGCAGGGCCACCAAAAACAGGCCGGTATTCCGTTTCCCTTTGGCCTGAGAAGCCTGAGAAGGCGGGGCCAGGCCGGCGCGGCGCAGTGCGTTCACCACAGGTTTATAGAGCAGCAATGTGATGGCCGCGTTGAGACCGCCTTTCAGCAGGTTGAAGGGGAGAAAGGCGGGCAGCAGCAGCGCCACCACTTCTTGGCGCGCAACGCCCATGTAGAAGGGAGTGACGAGGTAGTTCCACAGCAGCATGGTGGCTACCTGTACGGCTACGCCCAAAAGCAGCCCTAACGCCGCGCCTTTTGCGGTGTGTTTCTTCTTGTAGACAAAAGAGGCGGTGCAGACAAAAGCGCAGGTGGAAAGCACATTCATCAGCAGCCCCCATAGACCGGTATCGCTGACGGTGACCATCTCCACCACCGATACCACAGCGGAGATGAGAAAAGCGGACATGGGGCCATACAAAAAGCCGCCGATGGCGATGACCACATCCTTGGGATCATAGCTGAGAAAGAGCAGGATGGGGATGCGGCCCACGGCCATGACCACATAGGCCAGTGCACACAACATGGCCAATGTGGTCAATTTTTTGCTGTCGAATCGTTTCATTGTGACGATTCCTCCTTTGAGATAAAAAATGACACCTGAAAGAGCGAATGCCTCTCAGGTGTCATTTTTGACACCGCCTGCGCCACGCAACAAGCGGCCGCCATGGAATGCGATCCGGCTTTCCCGGCGCATCCATGAAAAGCGACAAGGAAAACAAACGGCCTGCCAACCGCTTGTGGAATAACCTTGTGCCAAATCTTCTTCCATCCAGACTATCACTGTCGGTACTGGAGTTTCACCAGTTCCTGAGCCAAAAGCTCCTGCGCGTGAGCGCTCGCGGACTTTACCGCCGATCGGGAATTACACCCTGCCCTGAAGACATACCCTAATTCAGTTGTATGATATGGGAAGAGCCGGACCATAGAACGATCCGTTGCCAATTCCCGGACTTATTATAGCACAGCTTTTTGAAAGCGCAACCCTTTTGATGCAGTGGTTCGGCCTGTCAGCAGAAGAAGGCTGTGGCCAACAAACGGCCCCGCTGCCCAAGGAGCCCCGGACAGTCAACGGCCGGAGTGCTTCCAGAGAGCACGGCATTTTCCGGCAACCAACGTGGCAGTCAAAGGGCAAAGGATCACCACCGACAAAAGGACCAATCCGTTGAGCAAGGCTGTCGATTCGATCCAGTTTTCCAGCGTGTTGCTGCACAGCCAGACAACGCCGCGGAATACTAGGGCACAGGTGAAAAGCCAGATCAGCCAATAGAATAGCTTGCCTACGACTGTTTGGATAAATTGCCTCATGGTGAAACCTCCTTTGTGTCATATTTTATAGAAATATACCATAGAAATTTGGGAGAGTCAACAGAAGCCCCGGTGTATAGAGGCCCAGGTCGCCGCGTTCTCTTTTGTTTCAAAAGTATAACGAAATGATTGATTTTTTGCATACCTTTTTGTATAATTGAAGAAATAGGAACTGCAAATCTGGGGAGATTGCGAAAAGATGTGGGAATTTTGGGAGTGATTTTTGTGAGAAAACACAAGAGGTGGCTGGCGCTGTTCACATTGCTGTGTTTGCTGGCGGGGATGACAGGATGCCAGCAGGAAGAGGTGGAACCGTCGCCTGTGGAAGCAGAAGCCCAGCGGCAGGAAGGGGAGAGCATCGTGATCGCCACGATGAGCGAGACACCTTCTTTGTCGCCTACAGGGCACAATTCGGTTGCGGGGAGCTATATGAACCTGTTGACATACAGCACATTGTTCCGGTTGGATGAACAGATGAACCCACAGCCGCTGCTGGTGGAAAAATACGAGACGGTGACCGACACCCAATGGGAGTTTACGCTGCGCCCAGAGGTCAAATTCCACAACGGCATGGAAATGACGGCTGCAGACGTAAAAGCCAGCTTGGAGTGGGCCAAGACGTTCCCGGAAATGCGGCAGTATACCGATGGGATCGCCAGCGTGGAAGTGGTGGGACAGCTGACGTTCCGCATCCATACAACAACGCCCTATGCCACATTGCTGGATGATCTGTGTGTCCATGCCAACGCCATCGTGCCCAAATCACTGATCGACGCTGGCAACGATTTTAATAAAAATCCGGTGGGCAGCGGCCCCTATGTGTTCACCAATTGGGTGCTGGGTGACCGGCTGGAGTTTCAGGCTTTTTCCGATTACTTTTTAGGGGAGCCGGCCATTCGTTATATGACATGGAAGATCATCCCCCAAGGCGCTGCCCGGACCATTGCCCTGGAAGAAGGGGAAGTGGATTTTATTGTAGAAGTGGAAAACAAAGACGCCCAGCGTCTGCGGGAGAATCCCAACGTAGAAGTGTTGGAGTTTCAATCCACCGGCCCCACATGGCTGATGTTGAACAATGAAAAACCAGGTCTGGACAATGTATGGGTGCGCAAGGCGATCAACTGCGCCATCGACAAAGAAGAGGTCATCCGGCAGGCGCTGGACGGTATGGGGACAGTGGCGATCTCCCAAACGCCCTTCAATTTGCCTGGTCACAGCGAAGAGAATGCCGATGTGTATGACCCGGCGCTGGCGGCCCAGTATTTGGAGCGATCTGGCGTAGACCCAGCGGGCATCCAGCTGTCCATCATCTGCTCCAGTGAGGCCAAGCGCCGGGCAGCCCAGGTGATCGAGGAGGACCTGCAGGCCATCGGCATCCAAGCCCATATTGAAAGCATGGATCTGGCTACTTATCTGGCCACCACCATTGAGGGCAACTACACGGGCGCCATCGGCGGCTATACGGCATCCAACATGGTCAGCTATATGACGTCGGTGCTGCACAGCAAATCCATCGGCTCGACCAACAAGACCCGGCTGCGCAATGAAGAGCTGGATGCTCTGATCGACCAGGCAGCCGCCACGGTGGATGAGCAAGCACGGGAGGAGCTGCTGCGCCAGGCTTCTGCTCTGGCCAACGCGCTGTGCACCCAAGCGCCTTTGTACCAGCCGGTGGAGCTGCGGGCCTACAATGCGGGGCTGGGCGGCGTGACCATCAACCCCAGTGGCATCCTGTATTTTGAAGAAGTCTACTGGAAAGAGGGCGGACGGGTGTCTTCGGCAGAACCCAGCGAATCTTTTTAGGAAGGGCGAGAACATGGAGAGAAAAGAACCGGTGCTGCAGCGGACAGTGGAATTGGAGCAGGTGTTGCGGCGGGAAGGGGCAGAGCTGGTAGGGTGCTGCCGCCTGCCCGCCGAGCTCCAAATGCCATGGAGCTATGGGGTATCTGTGGCGGTGGTCCTGCCGGCCCATATCGTCCGGCAGCTGCAGCAAGCCCCCAACAAGGAATACTATTACCTCTACCGGGAGCTCAATGCCCGGCTGGACCGCATCGTGACGGCCGGCGCCCGCTATTTGACGGAACAAGGCTTTGCAGCCCAGCCCCAGACCACCGATGCCGTCCGGTTTCTGGACAAGTACCAAACAGAACTGCCCCACAAGACGGTGGCAGTGCAGGCCGGCCTGGGATGGATCGGCAAAAACTGCCTGCTGGTCACCCCGGAATTCGGTTCGGCGGTGCGGCTTTCCAGTTTGCTGACCAATGCGCCGCTGCAAACCGGCCAGCCGTCAAAAGAGTCCCGCTGTGGGGCTTGCCGTCTCTGCGTAGAGTCCTGTCCCGGAAAGGCGCTCCGCGGCGTTTTGTGGCAGCCCGGCATGGAACGGGACCGGCTGGTGGACAAAGTCCGGTGCATGGAGACCCAGACTGCTGTGATGAAGGCCCAGACCGGCATAGAAACGGATCTGTGCGGCAAGTGTTTTGCCGTGTGCCCCTATACCCAGGGGTATTTGCGCCGGGCGGAAGAAAAGGACCTGTCGTAGGCATAAATGGCGGGCCGGCAGCTTATACATGGGGCAGGAGGGGTGCGCCATGCAGATCTGCCGGATTTTTGATATGGGATACAAAGAAGTGATCGAACTGCGCTCCGGAGCCCGCCTGGGCTATGTGTACGATGCGGAGATCGATATGGAGACCGGCCAGGTCAAAGCCTTGCTGGTGCCGGGGAAAGCCCGCCTGTTTGGCCTGCTGGGCCGGGAAGAGGACGTGGCGATCCCTTGGGATGCCATTGAAAAGGTGGGGGATGACATCATTTTGGTGCGTCAGGCACAATTGCCTGCCTTGCCCCGGCCGCCGCGCCGCCGCCGGTTTTGAAGCGCTGCCCCGTTGCAGAAAATTTTTCTTGCAAACGGAGGCAGGCTGTGGTATTCTATTATAGCTAAAACGCACACCGTTTGCCCGGCGCCCGGTGCCTGAAAGGCCGCGCCGCAAGGGGAACGGTGGAGGACAAACCAAAAGGAGGAAATCAAATCATGTCCGTAGTTTCTATGAAGCAACTGCTGGAGGCCGGCGTTCATTTCGGCCACCAGACCAGAAGATGGAACCCCAAAATGGCCCAGTACATCTTCACCGAGCGCAATGGCATTTATATCATTGACCTGCAGAAGACGGTGAAGAAGCTGGAAGAGGCCTATTTCTTTGTGCGTGACGTGGCTGCCAGCGGTGAGAGCGTGCTGTTCGTGGGCACCAAAAAGCAGGCCCAGGAAGCGGTGAAGGAAGAAGCCGAGCGCGTAGGCCAGTTTTATGTGAACGCCCGTTGGCTGGGCGGCATGCTGACCAACTTCAAGACCATGCGCCGCCGCATCGACCGGCTGAACCAGCTGAAGAAGATGGAAGAGGACGGCACATTCAATCTGCTGCCCAAAAAAGAAGTCGTCAAGCTGAAGCTGGAGATCGAAAAGCTGGAAAAATACCTGGGCGGTGTGAAAGAGATGAAGCGTCTGCCGGGCGCTATGTTCGTCATCGACCCCAGAAAAGAGAAGAACGCCATTGCCGAAGCCCGCAAACTGGGTATTCCCATCGTAGCTATTGTGGATACCAACTGCGATCCCGATGAAGTGGACTATGTGATCCCGGGCAACGATGACGCCATCCGCGCCATCAAGCTGATCTCCCAGACGATGGCCAACGCCGTGATGGAAGGCCGCCAGGGCGAGCAGCTGGAAGTGAGCGATGAAAACGTAGCCGCTGCCGAAGAGGCCGCTGAGGCTGTGGACACCACACCCAGAGCTCCTCAAAAGAGAGCTTCCAAAACAGCGGAAGAGATCACAGCTGAATAAGAGTGATCGGATAGAAAGCATTTTGCTTTCGGCTTAAGCCCGCCCCACCGCGGGCTTAAGCCGGGTTTCGCCGGCCTTTTCCTGTGGGACAAGCTTTGGAAAAGGTGGCTTACACAATAGAAATGGAGGATGAAACAAATGGCATTTACAGCAAAAGACGTGCAAAGACTGCGTGAGCAGACAAACGCCGGCATGATGGACTGCAAAAAAGCATTGACCGCCTCGGACGGCGATTTTGATAAAGCGATCGAATTCCTGCGTGAAAAGGGCCTGGCTGCCGCTGCCAAAAAGGCGGGCCGCATTGCCGCCGAAGGCATGGTGTATGCCGGGGTCTGCGAAAAGTGTGGCGTAGGCGCTATGATCGAAGTCAACAGCGAGACAGACTTTGTTGCGAAAAACGAAGTGTTCCAGAACTTTGTCAAGGATCTGGCCACAGTCGTTATGACCGATAACCCGGCTGATGTGGCTGCTCTGGGTGCCTGCAAATACCCGGGCGAAGACAAGCTGGTTTCCGATGTGCTGACAGAAAAAGTGGCTACCATCGGTGAAAACCTGCAGATCCGCCGCTTTGTCCGTTTCTGCGAGAAAACAGCCAATGTGGCTTATGTGCATATGGGCGGCAAGATCGGCGTGCTGGTTGGCATGGAAGTTTCCGACAACCTGAAAGGCAACGCCGTCATCACCGAGCTGGGCCATGATGTGTGCATGCAGATCGCTGCTATGAATCCCCAGTATCTGAACCGGGAAAGCGTACCTGCCGACGTGATCGCTCACGAAAAAGAGATCCTGATGGCTCAGACCGTCAACGAGGGCAAACCTGCCAATGTGGCGGAAAAGATCGTCAACGGCCGTATCAACAAGTTCTACGAGGAGAACTGCCTGCTGGATCAGGCTTTTGTCAAGGAGAACAAGCTCTCTGTTTCCAAGTATGTGGAATCCAAGGCCAAAGAGCTGGGCGGCTCCATTCAGATCGTGAAATTCGCCCGCTATGAAAAGGGCGAGGGCCTGGCCAAGCGGGAAGATGATTTCGCCGCTGAAGTGGCCGCTATGGCGAAGAAATAAGAGTGAGCTTGTCCCCCGCAAAACAAGCGCATTGTCCCTGAATAATGACTCCCATAAGAGTCCGAGGAAATTCGTTTCCCCGGGCTCTTTTTCATTTCTTTTCTGTTTTCTCCCGGTTTTTGTCTTGATTTGAAACATTTTTGAACTTTCTTGGAATTGGGTTGCTATTTCACTGCGGAATATGACTGCGAGCATCCAATGCTGCCGCAAGAAGCAGTGAGTGCGGTTTTCCCAAATGTTTGGGCCGCCCGCTCAAAAAAGGATCTAGATAGCACGCAAATGGATATCAAAAGATTTCATGTGAACATGGTCTGAACCATGACAAAATCAGTTTTGGCCTCTCCACATCTGCTTAGGAGTATGATATAATAAATTTCAACCGCAAAACCGATAAAATGTTTTGCATGGAAAGAGGTCTACGATGTACAGCCAATACGGGTGGTCCATCGCTGCCCAGTCAAAATACAGAGAAAAAACAATGGTGGCAGAAGAATCTACATCCGTAAAAGGATGTGGTAATTCCTTGCGTCCTTTCGCGTCCTGCACCCCCTTTCGTCTAAGTGACAGGGTGGCGCAGGGCGTTTTTCTATCTTCTGGAGGAGTGTGAAATCATGAGTCTGAAATACACCTGCCCCGGCTGTGGGACACCTTTGGGCTACAAAGGATTGTGCTGGAAATGCAAATGTGAGCAGGATCGAAATGCTGCGCTGGCCTGGACGCCGGAACAAATCGCAGAGAAGCAAAAAAATCTGATTCAGAATATCCAGCGTCTGGCGGATATGGAGGACCCGGAACTCACCGGCTTCTGGCAGCTGCTGGGCTACCGGGATGCCATCACCCCGGGAATTCAGCGTGCGGCGCTGGCAGCGGAGGGATTCTATCCCAACGAACTCTACTACCATGCACCGGATGATGTACGGGATGGTCTGATCGCCGCTCTGCTGAAAACAGAGGACTTCTATGAGGCTGGAAATCTGATGTCCTGCCTTGCCTTCCAGGGGGATGACAAGGCACTGGAGACTCTGCTGGAACTGGAGCGGAACCCCCGGCCCTGGCGCAAGGGCCTCTATGTGGACCCCTCCAGCTATGCGCAGATCGGCGGATGGACCTTTGACAAGGAGGGCCGCCGGATGCAGCTCAACTTCAACACATGTTATCCCATGGTCAAGGGCGCGCTCGGCGAGACATCCCCTGTCCGCATCGGCCGACCACGGGAGGACACCTGCCCCCACTGCGGCGGGCGGATGGTGGACATGCTGGTGCTGGACGGCCGGGACGAGCGGCTGAGGTTCCTGGGGCTGGATGGCATCCTGACGGCCACCTGCTGCCCCAACTGCGTGGGCTTCCTGAAGGGCCCCGCCCTCAACCGCTTTTCTCTGGACGGCGGCGTGGAGATCCTTTCCTCCGAGCTCTTTGACGGGGCGGAGAAGATGGATTGCTATGTCA
>CAJFRA010000025.1:32113-32735 GCA_904419295.1 Candidatus Pseudobutyricicoccus lothianensis | reverse complement strand
AATATTTCAATTCACGCCCCTACGCGAGGGGCGACATATACTACATAAGGAGCGACTAACATGAAAGAATTTCAATTCACGCCCCTACGCGAGGGGCGACATAAAGATGCACTACGCAAAATATCCTATGCCCTTTATTTCAATTCACGCCCCTACGCGAGGGGCGACAGAGATTTTAACGAATCTATATACCGGAATCTTGATTTCAATTCACGCCCCTACGCGAGGGGCGACCGATTATGAGAATGGCACCCGATATCCGTCCTTAATTTCAATTCACGCCCCTACGCGAGGGGCGACGGAAGACCCTGGGGGCCCTTTACATCGCCTATGGCATATTTCAATTCACGCCCCTACGCGAGGGGCGACAAGCCGAAAGGGCGGATATACCACCCAGCGGGAAATTTCAATTCACGCCCCTACGCGAGGGGCGACTCCTGACTAAGCTCCAGAACGTGGTGCTGGGTGACTTCATTTCAATTCACGCCCCTACGCGAGGGGCGACCCAATATGGTGAACTACCCCACCATCAAGGCCAATATTTCAATTCACGCCCCTACGCGAGGGGCGACAGTGCAAAGCCCTCATTGATGTCCGCACGGGTTGATTTCAATTCACGCCC
>CAJFRA010000025.1:0-32104 GCA_904419295.1 Candidatus Pseudobutyricicoccus lothianensis | reverse complement strand
GAGGGGCGACGGTTGCAGGCGACGAAGCTGATATTTTGTTGGCTATTTCAATTCACGCCCCTACGCGAGGGGCGACCCCGCAGCCCCGCCGCAACAGGCAGCACAGACAGGATTTCAATTCACGCCCCTACGCGAGGGGCGACCTCATTTGCCTTTGTATACCGCTCAGCTACCTTGGAATTTCAATTCACGCCCCTACGCGAGGGGCGACCCGCAACACCATCCAGAACAGCACCCGGGATATTATTATTTCAATTCACGCCCCTACGCGAGGGGCGACCATGGCTGGGCCTCCCTTCGGTTCCATTTCTCCACAATCACGTTATTTCAATTCACGCCCCTACGCGAGGGGCGACCCCTCCGTTCTCTATCAAGTGGGAACCGGAAAAACTAAAGAACATTTCAATTCACGCCCCTACGCGAGGGGCGACATCGACAAGTGGGCTACGGTATCCGGCGGGCCTGCTATTTCAATTCACGCCCCTACGCGAGGGGCGACTCGGACTCTCCAAACAAATCCTTGAAGATCTCTGCATTTCAATTCACGCCCCTACGCGAGGGGCGACCATATAGTCCAGAAAATTGCCGCTGGACGACAAAGAAATTTCAATTCACGCCCCTACGCGAGGGGCGACGATCGGGATCCCGAACAGGTGTGGCAAATAATCGATATTTCAATTCACGCCCCTACGCGAGGGGCGACTTAATCGACCTGCAATACTGTTCCATGGTCTTGATCTATTTCAATTCACGCCCCTACGCGAGGGGCGACCCTGCTGGCGGTCCGGTATACGCCCTGGCCCTTATTTCAATTCACGCCCCTACGCGAGGGGCGACGAGCAAGGCTTTCAGATCATCTAGACTGATCTCCCAAATTTCAATTCACGCCCCTACGCGAGGGGCGACAGCATAGCATGTTCTGTTACTCTTGACAAGAGTATTTCAATTCACGCCCCTACGCGAGGGGCGACCCAGTAATATCAATGGTTTCCTGGTTTTTGGGCACTTATTTCAATTCACGCCCCTACGCGAGGGGCGACTTATTTGGGTAGACCAAATTACGAAGCGTACATACGGATTTCAATTCACGCCCCTACGCGAGGGGCGACCGTACAAATGCGGAAATTAGGGGGCACGCCCCCTATATTTCAATTCACGCCCCTACGCGAGGGGCGACAGGGAGACGTCGAAGAAATCTGCTAATCGTATTATTTCAATTCACGCCCCTACGCGAGGGGCGACAAGCATTCGCTGTAAAAAGTTAAGTGAAAATTAAATTTCAATTCACGCCCCTACGCGAGGGGCGACGAGAATCCAACGTGGTTTCTGCTTATGTTCACATGATTTCAATTCACGCCCCTACGCGAGGGGCGACTTTGTCGCAATAGACCGTGTAATTTCTCGCAATAATTTCAATTCACGCCCCTACGCGAGGGGCGACTGTATTCATTGATTTCTGCAACCGCAGGCTCTATATTTCAATTCACGCCCCTACGCGAGGGGCGACAGCAAAATCAGACAAATAATCACATCTGTTTTGTTGCAAAATTACCAAATATCTAATATTCTTTCTCAAGTACAGCTCGAATGGGTAAAAAAAGCTTCTATTTCCCGGCCATGTTCTTCTGTTTTTCTGCGCCTACCTCCCTCTATTTTCTGTATTGGCATGGTAGGCGCACCATCACAATAGCAAGGCTTCACCTGCTTGCACCAAGGGAGTACGTCCCATCGTTTCGATCTTATGCTGATAGGAGTTCCCCAAGCGATAGCAGCGAATAGAATCGTGCTCATGGTCAATTGTTTTGGAAAGCTCCTCTTTCAAGACCACCCATTGCGCAGCATCCACCAATACCTCAAATACGGAGTTCTGCACCCGCATACCGTTGCGTTCGCACAGTTTGGCAACCTTCCGCAGGCGTTTTGCCCCCTGTACATCGGTAGTATCCACATCGTATGTGATAACGAACAGCATATGCTACCTCCAAACAAACGGCGGATATCGATCCAAATCTCCCCGCAAAACCCGAGCAAACAGCATCGCTTGAGAATAGGGGATCATCCCGATGGGGATCTTTTCCCGGAGGAAAGGATGCTGCACCGTTTCCCCTTTTCTCTTTTGCCAGCTGCTCAACACGGTGCGTCGGCCGCGCTCATTAAGGAAAACTGCTTCAAAATCTCTTTCAAAATCTTTTTCCCCCAGCTGTCCCAAGTTGAACAGCGACAACACGAACCGATCGCACAGCGGCGCTCGCAATTCCTCAATGAGATCCAGCGCGAAGGAGGGTCTGCCCGGACGCAGGGTATGAAGATACCCCGCTGCCGGATCCAACCCCACCGTTTCCAGTGCAGAGCAAATTTCCCGCGTCAGCAATGTATAGACAAAGGACAGCACTGCATTCACTTCGTTTGCGGGCGGCCTGCGGCTTCGCGTTTCAAACCGGAACCCGGCAGGACTATGAAGCATGCAATCAAATTGCGAAAAATAGATGGTAGCTGCTGCGCCTTCAATCCCCCGCATGGAGTCGATGGATCCACAGGATTCCAGCTGAACCGCCAGCTGGCTGAGATGGTTGGATGCCTGGGTCAACGACTGGGCTGCATCCTCGTTTTTCCGTGCAGCGCGCATAAGGACGGTCTTGCTGTTTTTGATTTTTCCAAGCAAGATATCCCGGACCAGCAGACCTGCAAAATCCGGACAGGCCATGCTCTCATACTGTTTTTTCCGCAGCAGCACATTGCCGCTGACCTGACCGTAAAACCGCCCATAAAAATGGCCGTGAGGCGATAAAAAAGTGATGGAAATGCCCCTATCTCCACAAAACTGAAGCAGTGGCGTGGAAACTGTCATCTGTCCAAAACAGACGATCGCTTCGATGTCCTTAGCGGGCACAGCTGTTTTTTCCTCGCCACCGATCTTTACCGCAATGGTTTCATTTCGGCAGAACAAATAGCTGTCCGGTGTGAGGACATAGAGGGTATTGAGCAATTTTTTCAAACAGTTTCCACCTCCTTGGCCTCCTGGGCCAGCTTCTGGCAGTATGCCCGGGCCGAATGTCCAACAGCAGGCATGCAGTATTCCAGCAAAGAACACCGCTTGCATTTTTCGGAATATCGGGCTGCAGGGACCGAGAGAGACTCCCGGATGTGGTGAAGCTCCTTGGCTGTTTCCAGCACCAGGCGGCGCAGCGGCTCATCCAACACCACCCTTTGCCGCCGGTGGGATGAGATATAAAAGATGGCTCCTTCCGCTATCGTGGTGTGATACACCTCCTCTAGGCACATGGCCTGCGCGCAAAGCTGGATCTCATATTCCTGCTCATCTCGCAATTTCCCGTGTTTGTACTCTACAGGATAGAGTAAGACCGGGAAATCCACTGCGGGAATCCGGCAGCCTGCAGGATCTTCCTGTGCTTCAATCAAATCACATTTTCCTGAAACGCCCAAGTCATTGGAAGCAACCGGGTATTCAAAAAGCTTCAGCTCTCGGCCTCGCCGCTCAATCCGCCGGGTATGGACGCTCTCGTGTTCCCTGCGCCCTTTTGCCGTATCGGCGCTTTCCAGCCAGAGTCGTTCATTCAGCAATAGCCCCACTCTTCGGGGGCAATATCCCAGCTGCGACAAATAGGAAAGGGGCAGATATTCCGCATCATGCTTCATGGAACCAGTTCTCATCTTCCGGAAGTTTGCCCCAGGCAATTCCAGCATAGGTTTGGAAGCCCACTTCCACCCCTTCCGGAATGTGTTTCAAATCAATGGCCGCATCATAGTCGCGGTAGGAGCGTGGAACTTCCACCCCCGGCTTTTTCGCAACTTTCACCAGCTCAAACAACTTATGGGCGGGAGCGCACCCCAACTTGGCCTGCCGAATGCGTTGCCGCTCATCGGTGTCCGTCCCCACATGCCGGAACAGGATCAGCGGAGATACCACGGACATCTCTCCTTTGCTGGCCGAGTGGTCATGTTCATACATATTGAGAATCGCCTCAAACAAAATGCGCAGATCTTCTTGGTCAAAGCCGGTTTCTGCGGCAAGGTTGGCGCTGATAAATCCCCGCACTTCATAAAGGCCAAAGGGGATCAACTGCTTGCGTCCCATGGTGCGCAGGGCATCTACATCCCGCTTCTTTTCATCTTCCAAATAGGCTTCCACCGTTTCTCCTTTGACACTGTCTGCAATGGCCATGCGAGTGATGGAAATATCCAGGGGCAAAATGGGATCCATGCTTTTCCCGAAGGTGATTTGGACCGGCCCCCGCACCTGTCCGGCGTTGGGACCGGTGGACATCACCGCGCCGAAGGTGCGCACATCGTAGAACATTTCACAGGCTTTCTGCCTTCCCTTATAGACTGCTTCTGTGGTTTTGGCGCACTCTTCCACTTGGGCGGCACGCTTGGCGGAAGCGATATGCCGGTTGATGTTGGTGCCCTGCTGGATCATGATGCCCATGCCAGGCCGGTCTCCATAGGCAGTTTCCACATAGTTGCGGATACGCCGTTTGGTGGCCACATCCGTGATATATCCCTGCATCGTCTGAGGGTCCATGCGCGGCGTGTTGCCCATATCCGGGTCACCGTTGGGATTTGCATTGGTGCAGGCCACATAATATAGAAACTCATATCGATTTTGAATAGCCATGATCTACTCTCCTTTGTTTTGATTTGCAGAAACAGCATTGTTTCCATACTGTTGAAGGCGTTCCTCATGCATCGCAGCATACATCTGATAATATCCCAACGCAAACAAGGACTGCTCCGGCAAAGCCAGCACAGTGGGAATGGTATCACCGATGCGGGCACTGACTTTCGCAAGGTGGGATTCATATTCCTGCACCAACTGTTTGCTTTCCAACTTTGCCAGGTAATGGGTAGACATTTTGGCCAGTCTTCCCAACACCAGCGCCGGGGTCTGCTGTGCCGAAGCAAAAAAGCGCTGTACCACGGTGACATTCACGTCGGGATACGCCTTTTGCTGCAGCGCTGCATAGACCGCCACCATGGCGCCAATGTGATAGGCGGGGCTGGGGTGTTTGGGGTTGTATTCCGGCATAAGATCCTCCTCCTTGTGATTTCGAATCAGCCAAACCTTCAGCCACTGGCAGGCGATGGGGTCTGGGACCAGTGATCCATAACGATCCGGCTCTTTTGTGAGCATTTGTGAGCGTATGAATCGCAACGAACGGACGGCAACAGGATCTGGAAGCCCTGTTCCATGAAGAATTGCATGCAGAATGGGAGCGGTCAAACCAGGCAGTTCATCTTTCAGCCGTTTAAATACCTGTTTATCGGAATTCTGGCACTTTAACAAGCGTATCAACCGGGCTGCCAGCTTTGCCGGTTTCAAATTCCCTGTGCCGCCTGGATTCCTCAGCTGCAAATCAGCATACCACTGATCCAAGTTCTTTTTCAGGTCTTCATAGGGCCCCTGGGCAAACTGGCGGACCATTACCCGGCCGCTCACTCCGCTGAGCAGCAAAATATAATAGCGATCAGGAAGATCGGTCACAGCTTGTCCGCTTCGCACTGACCGCACCAGCATGTCGGCATCTCGCCGGGCTTGCTGCATCACCGTTGCCTCTTCTTCCGTCTCATCGCTTCTCTCTTCTTCGTCCTCCTCGTCCTCTTCTTCCGGCTTCAAACTGCCAAAAATGGGGAGGAGAATATCCGGCTCTTGCTTTGGCAAAGGCTTATCGTACCAGTGGACGAACTTCATCCCCGCCAGAACGGGGGCATCTTCCAGCAAGTTGTCCAGCGCGACCCGCACCTGGGCAAAGGCTTCCTCTGAGACCGGGGCGTTGGCGCTCTTTTTCAGCCCATAGGAACAAAAGGCCGGTTTGTCAAAGCAGATCAAGGCATCTCCGCTGGAATGACCTCCTACCACCCGGAGGCCGGTGTTTTTGGGCACTGTAGCCATTGGAGAGGTGGGCCGTCCGGTGATCAGGCACAGGGAAAGCTCATCCCCTTTGGCGGGCTTTTGGAACTGCTGCCGGTAGGTCTGCCACCACGTTTCCACTGTGGGGCATTCCACCAAATAGGTGTTTTCCACCATAAAAGAGATCCGATCTGCAGGTTTGACTTTGTGCTGTTCCAGCGCAGCAATCATATGCTCACAGCACGAAGCGTCCTCCAAGGCTTTGCAGCAGACTTCTGCCAGAGGTTCCACCTTTGCCAGCGCTTTCAGTCCCTCCCGGAAAAACCGGCTTTTCGCCGAGGGCTCCGGCGGAAAAATCACACTGCACTTTTCCACGAGCAAATTGCTCTTATGGGTCCCGTTGGCAAGGCTTCCAATATCAGGGCAACGAAATGGATGCACTCCGTCCATCCGCACGCCCACAAAATCCCCATCCTCTGTGAGGCACAAAAAGGCTTGGATGGTCTTCTCCGTATAGCCAAGCGGCAATGCCCAACCCATCCGTTGGGCACAGTCATACAGTTCTTTCAACATCGGCTTTTCCCTCCCGTTTTCAACACACATGAATCGTCATAGGGCGGCACTTCAACCACACCTTGCTTCATCACAGCATGAAAAAGGGATAGCCGGGGGCGGGCCTTTTTCCGAAGGGCAAAATCGTGGAGATCAAATACATCGTAAACCATCAGCCCTGCATCGTAATCTTCCGAAATGGGCGGGCGGCTGCCGTCGCTTTCCTCAAAATAGGCGGCAAATTCCCGAAGGCCCAGGCAGGGCTGCATAAAACACTTCCCTCCCCGAATCCTGCGCAAAGCTTGCTGATAGAGCGACTCCTCGCTGCCGGCATAATCAGGCCGAGGGCAGATAGCGGCGGTAATGCGGTAACGCACATCCCGCAGCGCCATGGTCTGCCGTTGGGTACGGCAGTCATCGGTATTGATCGGCTTATCGGAAACGGTCTCCTTCACCTCGTTTCGCTTAAAGCTGATGTAATGGATGGGAGACAGTACCTCAATGCGGGTGATCTGCCAGTAAAATTCTGTTCTTTTGCAATAAATAGAAGATAACATTCCTCTGGCGGCAGACGGTGTCGGAAAGGGATAAGACAGGCGCTCCACCTTCTCATAGGGCGGAGAAAAGCAGGCAAGATCCCCCCAAAATTCCACACATACTTCCAAAATCAAACCCTCCTTTTTCGCTTTGCACCCCATCGTGCAAAGCGCTCATACTGTAATTATTTCAATTCTTCCCCCGACAAAAAATATCAGGTCAATTAAAGTATATATAATTTTCTCGTTGCTGTCAATGGAGCTTTTTCAACAAATTACCAAAACAAATTTTGTAACCCTTGCTCTTTCGGGGGGCAAAAACCCATTTTGGAATCATAGCAATCCTCTCTTCCGGGAAGAACGATAGAATAGGGGCTTTCCCTGTTTTCCCAACGGTCATCGCCGGCAAAACAGAGAGGTTCGCACACTTGCTCCACCAGCTCCCGGTCGTAACAGGTGACAATCAACGGCGCTGCCTGCCGCAAAAGGGATTTCGTCAGACCCTTTTGCAGGCCTTCACTGCGGACCTTCGCATACAGCTCTTTTTGATCTTCATAGGGCACGATCACCGAAACACCTTTCTGCTCTATGAGTCGGTACTCTTCTTCCACTTTGGCAAAATCCCGCTGAGCAATGGCCTTTTCCAATGCCCGGGATTTTGCATCGCCGCGAAAAGCGCCGAACAACTGTCCATAATACTGACGGATGCATTCCGGATCATGGATATCGATCGGCTGTTTCCTCTGCATCCTTTGGACGATAATCGCCCCATTCTCATAATGAGGATCCGGGTAAAGGCGGTCTTCCGCCGGCAAGAATACGCAAACCTCTCCACAGGGCATCGTTCCGTTGCGGTTGCAACGCCCGGCCGCTTGAATGATCGCTTCCAACGGGGCCAGCGCCCGGTACATCTGTTCAAAATCCAAATCCACCCCAGCTTCTATACACTGAGTCGACACCACCCGGCAAGGAAGCTTTTCCTGCTGGCGCTGTCGAATCGCCTGAATGACCTGCGTACGGTGTGCCGGGCAAAGATCCGTGCTGAGAAGAAACAGCTCCTCCTTGGGACAGCGCTCTGCCAACGCCCGATAGAGCTTCCGTGCATGGGCGCGCAGATTGACGATGGCGCATACATTCTGGCTTTCCGCCATTCGATTTGCAATTTCTTCTAGCTGCACAGGCGTGTCGATTTCCCAGCGGATCGTTGTGCGGCCAAGGGCTTTGTAAAAACTCCGGTGCTCCGGCAGCAGCTCTACAGCAGGCCACTGCACTTCCCTCAGCCCGGTATAATCCGGCTGGGTAGCAGTGGAAAAAACCACACTGCAGCCATAACGGTTGGAAAGCTCCTGCATGACTTTCAGTGTAGGCGCCAACAAAGATACCGGCAGACTCTGCGCTTCATCAAACAAAATCACACTGTTGGCCAGATTGTGGAGCTTACGGCAATCCCCTGGATGACTGGAGAACAGCGCCTCAAAAAACCGAACCGAAGTGGTGATCAAAAAGGGTTGATCCCAGCGGGCGATCTGTTCTTTCATCTCCTCAGGCAGCCCGGACTGGCTGTGATCTTCCACGACCTGGGGGATGATCTGCCGGTACACATGGGCGCTCTGTTCAATCAGGCTCAGGAAAGGCAGTACCACAATAATCCGGCCCTTTCCGGTATGCTGGCAGTGACGCAGCGCAAAATGAAGCAGCGCCAGCGTTTTCCCCGTACCCGTGGGAGCAGTCAGAGTAAATAATCCTCCCGCTTGTTCTCCTGCCTGGCCGCAGCGTTCAAATAGCTGATTGCGGAATTGGTTCAGCACCGGGTCAGCCCCAGCTTTTGCTCCGAGATCCTGACGATAGGCGTATAAACGTTTTAGTCCATCGGAAACGTCCAGCACTCGCTCCTCTTCCAAGGCGGCACCAGCGGATGCCGTATAATCGGCATCCACCAAACAGGAAAAAAGCATCCGGGTATACAGCATAGAGGCTTCCTGCCCCTCCAAAGCCGGGTGGGGTAAAATATCTTTCTTCTTGGGGAAGCGGAAATCTGGGAACTCTGACTGAAAGATCTGCCCCGCTTCCTGATAGGCTTGCCCTCCGCACAGAGCTGCCTGCTTTCCGCTGAGAGTTGTAACCGAGTCCTTTGTCCGCAAAACAGTCTCCAGCACGCCGGCCAGATCCTCTTGACTCACCAAATGAGAATGATGGGCAGCGATGGCTTCCACTGCGGGGCGAAAGGGCTTTTTGCCAGAGTCTTTCTGGCAATTTTGATAAAAATACAAAAATGCAGCCCCGCAGATAGCATGGTCGACACCTGTCTGTGTTCTCTTTAATACATTTTGAAACGTTGGGCTATACTTTCCAAAATCATGGAAAAGTCCGCACAATTCGGCGCTTTTTTCTGCTCCAAAAGCCTTTCCATACTCCCCGGCAAGGTTTTTCACCACCTGTAAATGTGTTTGTACTGTTTCCTGTGAACCATCTTTTTCGGGTGATTTTGCATAATATACCATATCAATCGGCGACCTCCTGAACTACAATCCTCTGTACACGTACCTTTTCCCCTAGTCAATGAAAATAGGGTTTCTTCCACTTTTCTCGCATTTATTTCCAGCTGACTAAATAATACGGCATTGCGCCATTTATTTCAAGATATGGGAACCCGTATGACAATCTCTTGGATGAAAATTTCTTCTCCATCCTCAAAACAGGTTATTTGTGGCACAGGTCTGCTGCTTTCTCTGGAGTCAACGAGATGATCGACCGAAATGTTCACTTCTACAATGTTGAGCGTATCCAGCGAAAGACGGAATAGCTGCTGCCTGCGCGGCACCTCTCCTCCTCGCATTCTATATTTCCTGCCAGGGACCTGATCGGTTCACGGGTCTTTTCGGTGGATCGCTGCATAAACATGTACTATTGCAGAGTGAAACCGAAACGAGGGGGATTTGATTTGTGAAAGGGTTACCCGAAGAGCGCGCCGCAGAGTTGGCGCGATACATCATCCGCAACAACGCGACGGTCCGGCAGGCCGCCGCCAAATTTGGCATATCCAAATCGACGGTTCATAAAGACGTGACAGATCGTCTCCGGTTGACGAACCGGCAGCTGTACGAGGAAGTCAAATCTGTCTTGGATGAGAACAAGGCCGAGCGGCACATCCGCGGCGGCATGGCCACCAAGATGAAATATAAACAGCAGCACGATTGATGGCAATGCCCATCGGCCCTGGCAAAACGGGCCATGGAAAAACACCCCCTGCATAGGAAATGAGACCTATACAGGGGGTGTTTTTCGAATAGGGCAGAGAACATCAGGAAAAATGCCGAACCGAAAAGAGAAAAAGGCGGCACAGATCGCGCCGCCTTTGCTCCATTGAAGATTTGCCGCCCGGGCTTTCCTTATCTGCCGTTATACCTTGTGGCAGGCCACTTTGTGCCCCGGAGAAACCTCTTGCAGAACCGGTTCTTCCTGGCTGCACCGCTCCTCTGCATAGGGGCAGCGGGTGTGGAACACACAGCCTTTGAATTCATCGGTCCGCACCGGCAGTTCGCCGCCCAGCATTTCCCGCTCTTTGCCCCGTTTGGACAGATCGGGAATGGAGGCAAATAGCGCCTTGGTATAGGGGTGGAGCGGACCGGCAAACAATTCGTCTGTGGTGGATTCCTCCACCAACGCCCCCAAATACATCACGCCGATCCGGTCGGAGAGGTACCGCACCACGCCCATGTCATGGGAGATGAACAGCAGCGTCAGCCCCATCTCCCGCTGCAAGGCAGTGAGCATGTTGAGGATCTGGGCTTGGATGGACACATCCAAAGCCGATACCGGCTCATCGCACACGATCAGTTTGGGCTCGATGATCAGCGCCCGGGCAATGCCCATGCGCTGCACCTGGCCGCCGGAAAGCTCATGGGGATAGCGGAAATAATGTTCTTGGGAAAGGCCCACTTTTTCCAAAATGGAAAGCACTTTATCCCGGCGTTTTTCCCCGTCCTTTTCCCCTTGGATGCGCAAGGGCTCTTCCAGCAGCGCGCCGATGCGCTGCCAGGGGCTGAGAGAAGAGAGCGGGTCTTGGAACACCATTTGGATGTCCCGCCGCAAAGGGCGGAACTCCCGGTCTGAAAGCTGGACCAGGTTTTTGCCCCGGTACCAGATCTCCCCTTCTTCTGGTTTGGTCAGCCCCAGAATGGAACGGCCTGTGGTGGTTTTGCCGCAGCCCGACTCACCCACTAAGCCATAAGTCTCCCCTTCATAGATCTGCAGCGACAGGCCAGATACGGCGTTCATATGAGTCTTCGGAGGAAACAACTTGCCCAGCGGCCCATAGATGGGGTACCGCTTCCGCAGGTCCTTCACTTCTATCAAAGGGGTCTTCATTTTGTCTCCTCCTCTCCTGCCCCGGCAGGGGCTGCATAGCGCCAGCACTTCACCCGGTGCCCGGCGGAGACCTCCACCGCCGGAGGGTCTGCCTCACGGCAGCGCTGAGTCGCCTGGGGGCAGCGGGTACAGAAATGGCAGCCCTTTGGAATGGCCGACAGCGGCGGCACAGCCCCCTCGATGACCGGCAGGGGCTGGCCCCGCTGCACATCCAGCCGGGGGATGCAAGCCAGCAGCCCTTGGGTATAGGGGTGCATCGGGCGGTCAAACAATTCCTCGGTTTCCGCTTCTTCCACGATCTGCCCCAGATACATCACCCGCACGCTGTGGCACAGCTGGGCCATGGCGCTCAAGTCGTGGGTGATGAACAGCACCGACATGCCCAATTTTTTGTTGAGCTGGGCGATCAAGTCCAAAATCTGCTCTTGGATGGTCACATCCAAAGCAGTGGTGGGTTCATCGGCAATGAGCAGGGCGGGCTCGCAGGCCAGGGCCATGGCAATCATCACCCGCTGCTGCATGCCGCCCGACAGCTCATAGGGGTATTGGCGCAAACACCGGGCCGGGTCCGGTATGCCCACCAAGTGCAGCAGCTCCCCGCTGCGCTCCAACGCCTCCTTGCGGGACAACTTCTTGTGCAGGCGCAGCACTTCCCCCATTTGTTTGCCCACGGTATGCACCGGGCTCAAGGAAGTCAGCGGGTCCTGGAAGATCACCGAAATGCGGTTCCCTCGGATCTGCCGCAGAGCGGACAGGGGCAGCTGCAGCAGGTCCTGCCCTTCAAAGCGGATGCTGCCTTCGTAACGCAGACTGGTCTCATACTCCCGCAGCCGGAGGATGGACTGGGACATGACGCTTTTGCCCGAGCCGGATTCGCCCACGACGCCTACGATCTCCCCGGGGTAGATGGAAAGGTCCACCCCATCCACAGCGGCCATAGGGCCCTTCCGCCCGGGGAAGAGCACGCGAAACCCTTGCATTTCCAGCAGCGGGGCCTTCTTTTCTCCGGTCTGTTCCATCATTTTCTCCTCCTCCCTGCAGTGCGCGGATCCAGATAATCCCGCAGACCGTCACCCAGCAGGCTCAGGCTGAGCACGCACAGGATCAAGGCGCCGCCGGGGAAGATCACGGTCCAGGATGCCTTTTGCACCACTTGTTTGCTGGCTTGCAGAATATTGCCCCAGCTGGCGGCAGGGGCAGGGATGCCGGCCCCTAAAAAGCTCAGCGAAGCCTCCGACAAGATGGCTTGGGCAAAAATATAAGACGCCTGCACGGTCAAAGGCGAGATCACGCTGGGCAAGATCAGCTTCCACAGGATCCGCCCATTGGTGGCCCCCTGCACTTTGGCCGCCTCCACATAGGTCTGGTTTTTGGTGACCAGGGCGCTGGAGCGCACCACCCGGGCCACGCTGGGTGTATAGACGATGGTCAAGGCCAAAATAACGTTCCAGTTGCTGGCCCCCAGGGCGGCCATCAGGGCAATGGCCAACAAAATGCCGGGGATGGCGATCAGGCCGTCGCAAATGCGCATCAAAATATGGTCCAGCACTTTGAAGTAGCTGGCATATACCCCGATGATAGTGCCCAGCAGGCAGGAGAAAACAGCCACGGCGCCGCCCACCACCAGAGAAGAGCGGGCGCCATAGAGCACCCGGATAAACAAGTCGCGGCCAAATTCATCTGTGCCGAAGATATGCTGGGCGCTGGGCGGCTTGAGGCGCTGGGTGACTTCCATGGCATTGGGGTCCACCGAGCTCACCGCCGGAATGATGAGAGCGGCCAAAACGATGAGCAGAAAGACCACAGCGCCGATGATCAGCCCCGGGTTGTTCAGCAGCCGTGCCCGGCGCAGCAGCCGCTGCTCCCGGACAATGGCGGCCCCCATGGCGGGAGCCCGCTTGTTTTTTGACATATCTGCACCCTCCTTACTGCCGGCCCAGCTGGATGCGCGGGTCTACCAAGCCGTACAAAATGTCCACAGCCAAATTGACCAACACATAGATCACTGTGACGAACAACACCACGCCTTGAATGACGAACACATCCCGCTGGTTGATGGAGCTCATGGTGAGCATCCCCAGGCCGGGGATATTGAAAATGGTTTCTGTGACGATGGTCCCTGTCACCAGGCTGCCAAAGGATTGGCCCACCACCGTGAGGATGGTAGGAGCTGCGTTCTTCAAAGCCTGGCCAAACAGGATGGCGCTTTCCCGCAGGCCTTTGGCCCGGGCTGTGCGGATGTAGTTTTTATATAAGACATCCAGCAAGGCCGAGCGGGTCATGCGGGTGATGTAGGCTGCCTGCACCACGCCCAGGGACAAGGCGGGCAGGGCCAGATAGCGCAAGTGTTCTCCCAGGCCCTGGGCCATAGGAGCATAGCCTGCCACCGGCAGCCACTGCAAATAGACGCCGAAGAACAGCATGAAAAACATGCTGAGCAAAAAGCCGGGGATGGCTGTCCCCAAAAGGGAGATGGACACAGTGGCCAGATCCACTGCCGTCCCCCGCTTATAAGCGGCCAGCATGCCCATGGGAATGGCGAAGACCAGAGAAACCACCTGGGCCAGTATGGCCAAGCTCAGGGTCGGGCCGAAATATTCGGCAATGGCGGTGAGCACCGGCACATCCAAAAAGTAGGATTGGCCCCAGTCACCGCGGAATACGCCGGCCAGCCAGTCGGCATACTGCACCAAAAATGGCCGGTCGAACCCCAACTGGGCGTTGAGCTCTTCGATCTGCTGGGCGGAGGCTTCCAACCCCAGCATGGCGGTGGCCGGCCCTCCGGGGATCAGATAGACCACCAGGAAAATGACCACCGATACCACGAACAACACCGGCAGCAGGGAAAGGATACGTTTGAGGATATAGGAAAGCATAGGACGTTACCCCTTTGACGCTTGAAATGGAAGAATGGCAAGCCGCCAAACGCGGCCGCCCGGAAAGCACAGACGTTTGCGCAGTTCAGCAGCGGGGCTCAGATGCACCCCGCTGCTTGTCGGATATGGTTTATTCGGGGACTTTTACATTCCAGTAGATGGGATAGCGCATGTAGTCAAACCCTTCGACCCCAGCTTGCATGCCATACACACCGGTGTAGTGGCCCAGCACTGTGGCGGCGCCATACTCATACAGGAAGCCCTGCAGCTCGTCCCAGGCGGCAGATGCCTCTTCGGTGGTGGCAGCGCCGCGGATGGCTGCGATCCCCTCTGTGACTTCGGGGGCGCTCAGGCCGGCCCAGTCCTGGCTCAGCACCGACAGCTGCACCGGCAGCGGGTTATAGGAGTTACTGGTGATGAACAAGTCGTACTGGTCCGGGTTGGAACGGTGCTCCATAAAGGTGCTGAAGTCGTATTGTTCCACTTCTGCATTGAAGCCGGCTTGTTTCAGCTGCTCCTGCACCACCAGCGTGGCGTTGTACATCTCGCTGTAGTCGGGCGTGGTGACCAGTACGATGGGTTCGCCATCGTAACCGGCCTGTTCCAGCAGTTCCTTGGCTTTGTCCGGATCGTTCTGGTTGTAATATTCGCTGCCAGCCTCGCTGCCCCACACCGCGTCATCGGGCGGGCACCAGCCGGGATCCAGCGTATACAGGTTGGGGTCGCCATAGGCGGCCAACAGGATATCGTCGCAGTTGAGGGCCGCCAGCACCGCTTGACGCAGTGTCTCATTGGCCAGCGGGCCTTGGGTCGTATTGAAGAACAGGTTCAGAGTGCCGCCTGTTTCGACAACCAATTCCAGATTATTATCCGAAGACAAGTCTTCATAGTACTCCAGGGGCACACCTTCTACAATGTCATACTGGCCGGTCTGCAGTCCTGCAATCTGGGTAGAGTTATCCGCTACCACCCGGAAGTAGATGGTCTCCGTTGCGGCGCTCTTTTCACCCACCAGGCCGCTGGCTTCCCCTTCGGGAGACTGGTAATCGGCAAAACGGGTGAGTTTGACATATTGGTCCTGCTTCCACTCGGCCAGTTCATAGGGGCCTGTGCCGATGTATTCGCTGATGCCGTCCGGGCCGGCAGCTTCTGCCACCGACTGCGGATAAATGGCGGCAAACTGGATGGGTGCGGCCAGCACCATGATGATATCGGAGGATGCCTGGGGCACCGTGAGGGTCACTGTGTAATCATCCACTTTGGCAAAAGTGGAGCCCGCGATCAGCTGGGCCTTGGAGCAGCGCTCCAGCCACAGGTTCATCGAAGCCACCACATCGTCGGCAGTCATCTCCTGGCCGTTGTGGAACTTGACGCCCTGGCGCAGGGTAATGGTATACACCAGGCCGTCATCGCTGACGGTGTATCCCTCGGCCAAGACGGGCACCGGTTCATAATTCGCATTGAGAGAAAACAGCGGCTCATAAATGTGCATGCCGATGCCTCCTACCGTATTCGAATTGATGCCGTGGGGGTCCATCGAAGGGGGATTGGCATTGATTGCTACATTGAGTTCCGTTTTATAGGTGGTCTCACCGGAGTTGGCGGCGGGATCACCGCCCTTGGAGTCTCCACCCGCCTCGGGTGCGCTGCAAGCTGTCAGCAGCATGGCGATGCTCAGTGTCAGCGCAGCGATACGTGTCAGAGAAATGCGTCTCATGTCGTCATCCTTTCTGTCATATAATGGCATTTCAAAATCGCAGGCCAATTATAGCAACTTGCTAATTTTTTGTCAAACTTCTGCTTTATTTAGTTATTTTGCCGTTTTTTCGCCGGTTGACAAGGGCATTCCATCGGTCAGTTTGTTGAAAATCACAGCCCATTCTGCGATTTTACCAAATTTTCATTTTCCATTTATTGAATTACTTTATGGAGCTTCCAGAAAGTTCTCTTCTTTATTTAAAAAAACAATATTTCCTAAAACTACTATCCAAACGGTCAATACAAAAACAGCCAAAAAGCGCCGGGGTTTCCCGGCGCTCTTTGGCTGTCCAGTAGAATTTCTTCTGTTTTGCTATACTTTGTGACAAGCCACCCAGTGGCCTGCTGCGATCTCGCGGAAATCAGGCTCCTCTTTGGAGCACCGCTCTTCTGCATAGGGGCAGCGGGTGTGGAAGCGGCACCCCGGCGGTACATTGGCAGCCGAAGGCACTTCGCCCTTGAGCACGATCCGCTCCCGTTTTTGCCTGCCGGAAAGTATGGGGATGGCAGACAGCAGCGCTTGTGTATAGGGGTGGGCCGGATGGTTGAACAGTTCTTCATTGTCCGCCAATTCCATCATCTTGCCCAAATACATCACCACGACCCGGTCGGAAATATGCTCCACCACGTTGAGCGCGTGGGAGATAAACAGATAGGTCATGTTGCCAAATTGTTCTTTCAGGTCCATCAGCAAATTGATGATCTGCGACTGGATGGAGACGTCCAGCGCCGAGACCGCTTCGTCGCACACCAAGAATTCGGGCTGCAGTGCTATGGCCTTGGCAATGGCCACGCGCTGCCGTTGGCCGCCGGAAAACTCATGAGGGTAGCGCTGGGCATACACCGGGCTGAGCCCCACGGCGTTCAGCAGTTCTGCCGTCCGCTCAAAGGCCTGCTGCTGGTTCATGCCCATCTGCACGGTGAGCACTTCGCTGAGCAGCCGTTTGACGGTCTGCCGGGGGTTCAGCGAGGAATAGGGATCTTGGAAAATGATCTGCAGCTTGCGCCGCAGGTTCCGCAATTCCTTGCCTTTGAGCTGCAGGATATCATCTTTTCCGTCAAAGATGATCTTGCCTGCGGTGGGCTCGTTGAGCCGCACGATCGCACGGCCAATGGTGGTCTTGCCGCAGCCGGATTCGCCCACCAGGCCCACGGTCTCCCCTTTTCGGATGTCGATGCTCACCCCATCCACCGCTTTGATGACGCCAACGGTGTGTTGTGTGATCCCCGCCTTGATGGGGAAATGGACTTGCAAGTCCTCTATTTTTAAGATCGTATTCTGATTATTCATGTTCACCCCGCCTCAAAAAACAACTCACTCTGCGGTCACCTTCCACCAGTTCTTCCGGCGGCTTTTGTTTGCAGATCTCCATCGCATAGGGGCAGCGCGGCGCAAACCGGCACCCCTCGGGGAAGTGCAGCGGATTGGGCACGGTGCCGGAGATGGATTCCAGCCGGTTGCCGCGGGTCACTTTGATGCCCGGAATGGACAAGATCAGCAGCTTTGTATAGGGGTGCCAAGGGTCTTCGAAGATCTTCTCCAGCGGCCCTTCTTCCACGATCTTGCCGGCGTACATCACCGCCACCCGGTCCGCGATCTGAGAGACCACGCCAAAATCGTGGGTGATGAGCAGGATGGACATGTTCAGATCTTTTTGCAGCTCTTTCAGCAGGTCGATGATCTGGGCTTGGATGGTCACATCCAAAGCAGTAGTGGGTTCATCGGCAATGAGCATCTGCGGGCTGGAAGCCAGGGAAATGGCGATCATGACCCGCTGGCGCAGACCGCCGGACAGCTGGTGCGGGTAGACTTTCAGCCGTTCGGCCGGGTTGGGCACGCCCACTTTCTTCAAAATGTCCACTGATTTTTCAAAGACCTGCTGTTTGGTCAGCTTGGGGTCGTGAAGCCGGAAGACCTCGCCCAGCTGTTTTTCAATGCGGTATACCGGGTTCAAGCTGGTCATGGGCTCCTGGAAGATCATCGAGATCTTCGAGCCCCGCAGTTTGCGGGCTTCGTCTTTTGTCAGCTCCAGGATCTGCTGGCCGTCCACTTCCATATAGTCCGCCTGGACTTGGGCGGTATCCGCCAGCAGCCGGATCAGGGAAAGGGATGTCACGGTCTTGCCGCAGCCAGATTCCCCCACCAGGGCCAAAGTTTCGCCCCGGTTGATGGAAAAGGAAACGCCGTCCACCGATTTGACCAATCCTTCCGGCGTGTCAAAATAGGTGCGCAGGTTTTTGACCTCTAAAAATTTCTCACTCATTGTCATGGCACCTACTTTCTCATCTTAGGATCGAAGGCATCCCGCAGGCCGTCACCGATCCAGTTCATGGCCAGCACGGTGATGGAGATGGCCAAGCCGGGGATGATGGTCAAGTATGCATCCGACTGCAAATAGTTGCGGCCCTGGCTGAGCATAACGCCCCAGTCTGGCGCAGAAGCGTCGGCGCCCAGGCCCAGGTATGTCAGGCTGGCGGCAGAAAGAATGGCGCTGCCCACAGCCAGCGTGGCCTGGATGATGATGGGGCCCATGCAGTTGGGCAGGATGTGGTTAAAGATGATGCGCAGATTGCCAAAGCCAGCCACCCGGGCCGATTCCACATATTCCGACGATTTGACCGCCAGCACCTGGCCGCGGGTCAGGCGGGCGAACCGGGGCCAGCCCACAATGGCCAAGGCCAAAATGATGTTCCGCTGGCTGGATCCCAAGGCCGCCATGATGGCAATGGCCACGATCAAGAAGGGGAAGGACATCATAATATCCGTCAGGCGCATGAGGATCATTTCCACAATGCCGCCAAAGTAACCGCTGAACAGGCCGATGACCACACCGACGACAGCGGTGATCAGCGCCACGCTCAAACCGGTGAGGACCGAGGTGCGGCCGCCATAGAGCAGCCGGCTCCAAATATCCCGGCCCAGATGGTCTGTGCCCAGCATATGCCCTTCGCTTCCGGGCGGCTGCAATTTATCCAGCAAATTCATATCCACAATGGGATCATAATCGGTAAAGAGGGGCGCACCGGCGCACAGCACGATGATGATGGTCAGCATGATCAGCCCCACCACGGCGATCTTGTTTTTGCGGAAGCGGCGTACCACATCCGCCCAATAGGTGGTAACGGGCAGTGCTTCTATCCCGATCTCGCCACTGGGGGTATTGGTCTGCTGCAGGTTCTCCTTTTTCTTTTCCTCACTCATAACAGGCCACCTCCCTAGGCTTTTTTATCCAGGCGGATGCGGGGATCCACCCAGGCGTAAATGATGTCGATGAGCAGGTTGATCACCAAATAGCTGATACACAACATCAGCGTGATGCCCTGGATCATGGGGTAATCGCGCTTGGAAATGGAGTTCACCGCCAAGCGGCCTACACCGGGCCAAGAGAAAATGGATTCGGTGACCACCGCGCCGCCCAACAGGCCGCCGATCTCACCGCCGATGACCGTGATGACCGGGATCATGGCGTTTTTCAGCGCATGGCCCCAGATGACCACCCGTTCTTTCAAGCCCTTGCTCCGGGCATACCGCACATAATCCTGGTTGAGCACATCCAGCATGCTGGAACGGATCATACGGGTCTGGGTGGCGGCCATGCCCAAGGCCAACGAGGAGGCCGGCATGATGATATAGCTCAAAAAGGTGCCCAGGCCCTGGGAGATATCCGCCGAACCGGTAGAGGGCAACCAGCCGAGCTTCAAAGAGAAGAAGATCATCAACACCAGGCCAAACCAGAACTTCGGCAGCGAGACGCCGATGGTGGCCAGCGCGGTGGCCAGCGAATCCCAAATGCTGTTGTGTTTCAGCGCCGCCAAGATGCCAAGGGGCACCGAGACCAGCAGCGCCAGCAGCATGGAGAAGCCGGCCAGGGTAAAGGTGGCGGGCATGCGCACCATAATGCTGTCGAACACGTCCTGATTTGTGGCATAGGATGTGCCCAGATCGCCTTTGCAGGCGTTGATGACGAAATCGGCATAACGCACCAGGAAGGGTTTATCCAGCCCCCACTGCTGTTCGACCAGAACACGCTGCTCTTCCGAGACCGTGCCGTCCTCGGTGCCCAAGATCAATTCCACCGGGTCGCCGGGCGTTATGTATAACAGGGAAAAAATGAGAAAGGAGATCACAAGCAGCGTAGGGATCGCCTGCAACACTCTTTTCAGAATATAAGTCCACATACATACTCTCCTTTATACGCCGGAACCTATAAGGCATGCCTTATAGGTTCCGGCGTTGTGTATCGCCTCAAAGTCGAGCCCGGCCTTTTTCCAACGGACCGGTCACTTCGCGGCCTTCATTCTCACCCATTCAACAGGCAAGCTGCTGTTTCACCTATTATTTGTAGTTGACGCCCACGTTCCGATCTTGGTTGCACAGAGAACGGTACACGCTGGCCTGTTCAAAATCGGTGACCGCTTTGCTCACGCCCATCTGGCTGTATTCGAAATAGCTAAAGATATGGGGAGCATCGGCAATGAAGATCTCCGCCGCCTGGGTCTGCAGCTCGCTGCGGTCTTCCAGGTCGATGGTGCGCCAGGCTTCATCCAGCAGGGCATCCACTTCCGGGTTGGAATAGCCGCAGTTGGGGCTCATCGTATCGCTGGTGTGCATGATGCGGTAAGGACCATCCAGGTTGGAATAACCGCCCAGGATATACATTTCCACACGGCCTTGTTTGATGTCTTCTGTATGGGTGCCCCATTCCACCGTCTGGGCCGTGCAGTCAATGCCGATGGCTTGCAGCTGTGCCGAAACGACGACCGCCAGGTTTTCGCGGTTGGAGTCATTGTTGCCTACTTGCAGGGTAAAGCTGAATTTTTTCCCGTCTTTTTCACGGATGCCGTCAGAGCCCTTGACCCAGCCTTTTTCATCCAGGATCCGCTCTGCTTCTTCCGGGTCGTACTCAACACACACGGCCTTGAACCGCTCTTCGTTGCCACCCGGCCGTTCATAAGAAATGGGGCCGTATGCGCGCTTTGCCAGCTCGACACCGGCATCATTTTCAAAAATAGCCGTCACGGCGCTATCCATATCCACCGCCATGCTCAGCGCCCGGCGGATCTCAGGGTCGGTGAACAGTTCATTTTGGCAGTTGAAGCCTACCCAACGGTATGAACCCACTTCAGAAGCCCGCAATTCCAGATAATCCTTGCTGATGATGTTGCCGACCTCGGTGGGCAGGATGGACAGGGACATATCGATTTCCTGGTTCTGCAGCGCGATGGCAGAAACCGATTTGTCGCTGATGATCTTGAAAATGACTTTGTCCAGCGCAGGCTCTTGCCAGAATTCGTCGTTGCGCTCCAGCACGACCTGGGAGTCGATGACATGTTCTACGAATTTGTAAGCGCCGGAGCCCACGGGCTGGTTTTCAAAATCCCAATTTTCTTCAATGGCTTTTTGGGGGATGATGTAGTTCTGATACATCTTGTACTCCCACAGCACATCGATATCATTGGTGACAAATTCCACTGTGGTGGGGTCGATGACGTTGACTTCTTTCAGAGACTTGGAAAGTTCTGTATAGCGCACAGAGCCGTTTGCCGGGTCCAAATAGTAGTCATACGAGAATTTGACGTCTTCTGCCGTGACTTTGACTTTTTCATCGAACAGGCCGTTTCCAGTCTGCCAATATACGTCGTCACGGATCTTGACCGTCCAAGTCAAGCCGTCTTCGCTGCATTGCCATTCTGTAGCCAGGGAAGGCACGAAATTGGATTGCTCATCCATCTCTACCAGGGTGTGATAGATCTGCCGCAAAATGTAACCGTCGCCGTCGGAAGTGGTCTTCCAGGGCACCAGGGTGGTCACGGGCATGTATGTGCCGATCACCAGTTCATTTGCATCCTTCACCACTTCGCCTGAGGCATTGGTCTGGGTGCCCTCGCCCCCGTTCCCGCCTTGGGTGTCGCCGTCTGCGTTGCCTACGCAGGCGCTCAGCAACATCATGGATGACAGGGCCAACGCAAGCAGGGATACCAACTTTTTCTTCAACATAACCTTCTCTCCTACCTTTCGTACTGGGCCGGCCTTCGCCGGCTTTGGATCTGAACTCTCTCAACCATCTTCCAATCTGTTTTCCCACCAACTACTATTGTATGTGACAAAGTATATCAAACGCTTTATCTAAAGTAAAGCGATTCTTTGCACCTTTTATCATTTTCGTGATGCTTTACAAGTTTTTTCACAAAAATTTTGTACATATACTCAAATTATTGTTAATCTATATACAAACTCAACCATTTTGTGCTATACTGTCTTCTATGAAAAGGGATGATAATATGATGGATCTCACAGCGCTGCTCCGGCAAGAAATCGACTTATCCGGCCTGATGCTGACCCGCAAGCAAAAACAGATTATTCAATATATATTGGACCACCCGGCTGAAATATGCTACATCTCCCTCAAGGAGCTCAGCCGCAGGGCCCAATGTACGGAAGTGACTCTGCTGCGCCTGTGCCAGCGCCTAGGTTTTTCTGGATTCGGCACCTTCAAGCAGGAATTTCGGCGCTGCTATGAAGAGTATTTCCGCGCCGCTCCTTCTCCGGTACCGGCCGACACGCGGGATAGCCGGCGGACACAGCAATTGCTCAACTGCATCTGCCAGCGGGAGACCCAGCACATTGGGGCCTATTTGGCCACCGTGGACCTGGAGGCCGTGGTGCGTGCGGCCCGTATGATCGCCGGCAGTGAATACACGCTGCTGTTGGGCCGGGGGCTGAGCAAGAGCATCGTAGAGTTCCTGAGCTACCGGCTGAGCCTGCTGGCCATCCGAACCATCGTGGTAAACCCCGACGAGATCAATTCCCTGCAAGGGCGGGCCGAGACCGTGGACTGCCATACCACTGTCGTGGCGGTCACTTTCCCCAGTTATATGGAAGCGTTGCCCGCTTTTCTCCGGCAAGCCTCCGAAAAAGGGGCCCAGATCATCTCCATCACCGATGAGCCCTCCTCTCCCATCGCGCCCTGCGCCGATACGGTGATCTACTGCCCCATGGCCCGGGGGCTCATCTACCACTCGTATGCCTCTGTGATGGAGGCCGTCAACCTGCTGGCTCACAGCATTGCCATCGAGCGCGGAGTCGGCCACCAGAAACACAAGGAGGCCGAACTGGACAAGCTGCGCTCCAGCGTACCGGAAACCGAGGCAGCCAACGCCGACAGCTGATCTTTTCTTTGCAAAACAAACGACCCTGGAACCATCTGCAAAAGATCGTTCCAGGGTCTTGTTATGGTCTGGGGGCCTCCACCCCGTGCAACATAAAGTGGTTCTTCTGATAATCCAGCAGGCCCTCCCTCTTCATTTTAGATAGCTCTGCCGACAGGGCACTGCGATCCACCGACAGATAATCCGCCAGTTGCTGGCGGTTGAAAGGGATGCGGAAATCCATCGTCCCTTGGCGCACGGCCTCGTTGGATAGATACGCCAGCATCCTTTCCCGGATAGAGCGGGGGGTGATGTGGCTGATCTTGCGGGTCAAGTTCAAATTTTTCAAGGCCATCACTTGGAGCAGGTTGCGCAGCAGGCGGCTGTGGAAGGGGCAGCCCCCGGGGCATACCTGGAGCACCCGGCCCACGTCTAAAAACAACACCTGCGTCTCCTCCACCGCTTCCACCCCAACGTTCAGCACCTCTCCCGGCAGGCTGGCGTAGGTCTCGGCGAATACCTGGCCGGGCCCTACCTGGGCCCATATGCTCCGGTTGCCCCACACGTCGTCCTGCACCACATGGACGCTGCCCGTCACCACCACCCCCATCTGCTCCACGGTCTCCCCCACATGGTAGATGGTCTGCCCTTTGCCATACTGCCGGGCAGAGGCCCCCAGGCACTCAAGCATCTGCTCCAGTTCCTTTGGTGCGATCCCTTGAAACAACGGGGTCTTTGTCAAAAACAAAGGATCCATTTTTTCTCCTTTCCGTTGTAAAAACAACCGATTTGTTTTCCCCAGTATAGTACAATCAGGGCAAGTTCATCAAGTCAATACGGAGGAATTGCCTGTGATTCGCAAGATCATACAAATCGATGAAAACAAATGCAACGGCTGCGGCCTGTGTGCCAAAGCATGCCACGAAGGCGCCATCGGCATGGTGGCCGGCAAAGCCCGGCTGCTGCGGGACGATTACTGTGACGGCCTGGGGGATTGCCTGCCCGCCTGCCCCACCGGCGCCATCTCTTTTGTGGAGCGGGAAGCCGCCCCCTATGACCAGCAGGCCGTACAGCAGAACAAAGCCAAACAGCAGCCATCCGGCAGCTGCCCGGGCAGTGCGGCCCGCCTGCTGCACCCCGCAGGGCCGCAAGTGCAGCCCACAGGCGCCCCTTGCCCTTCTCAGCTGAACCAATGGCCTGTGCAGATCAAGCTGGCGCCCATCCAGGCCCCCTACTTTCAAGGTGCCCGGCTGCTCATCGCCGCCGACTGCTCGGCCTACGCCTACGGCAACTTCCATCAGGAATTCATGCAAGGCCACATCACCCTGGTGGGCTGCCCCAAATTGGATGGCGTAGACTATGCAGAAAAGTTGGCCGCCATCCTGGAACAGAACGACATCAAAAGCGTGACCCTCACCCGCATGGAAGTGCCCTGCTGCGGCGGCCTGGAACAAGCCGTTGTGCGCGCGCTGCAGCAGAGCGGCAAGTTCATCCCTTGGCAGGTGGTCACTTTGTCCACCGACGGCCGCATTTTGGACCGCTAAACCCAATGACAGGAGGATCTGACCATGTCTATGTTTTGCTTTCAGTGTGAACAAACGGCGGGCTGTGCGGGCTGCACCGGCGCCCAAGGCGTGTGCGGAAAGACTGCTGCGGCGGCGCAGCTCCAAGACGATTTGACCGGCGCGCTGATCTCCCTGGCCCGGGCGGCCAACGGCGCTGCGCCCACGCCTGCCCCTGCCACCGACCAGGCCATGATCGAAGGCCTGTTCACCACTCTCACCAACGTAAACTTCGACGAAGCCTCCATCCAGCGGCAGATGGAACGGGTACGCCGGGAAAAGGAAGCCCTGGCGCCAGGCTGCAGCCTGTGTGCTGCCCCCTGCGGCCGTACAGCGGAATACGACCTCTCCCAGCTTTGGTGCGAGCAAGAAGACCTGCGTTCTTTGAAATCCCTGCTCCTCTTCGGCTTGCGGGGCATGGCAGCCTATGCCTACCATGCCAGGGCGCTGGGTTATACCGATGAGCAAGTGAATCGTTTCTTCTACAAAGGGATGCTCTCTTTGGGCGAACCGCTGGAGCAGGATCAACTGCTGTCCTTGCTGATGGAATGCGGCCAGGTCAACCTGCGCTGCATGGAATTGCTGGACCAGGCCAATACCCAAACGTATGGTTCCCCGACGCCCACTCCAGTTTCCATGCAAGTGGAAAAAGGCCCTTTCATTGTCGTCAGCGGCCATGACCTGAAGGATCTGGAACAGCTGCTGCAGCAGACAGCGGGGAAAGGCATCCATATCTATACCCACGGCGAGATGCTGCCTGCCCACGCTTATCCCAAACTGAAAGCCTATCCCCATCTGAAGGGCAATTTCGGCACAGCTTGGCAGAACCAACAACGGGAATTCGATGGCCTGCCTGCCCCCATCCTATTTACCACCAACTGCTTGATGCCCCCCAAACCCTCTTACCAGGACCGGGCTTTTACCACCGCTGTGGTGGATTACCCTGGCCTGCGCCACATCGGACCCGACAAGGATTTTGGCCCTGTCATTGAAAAAGCCCTGGCTTTGGGAGGCTTCGAGCAAGACACTCTTTTTGCCGGCATCAACGGCGGCAGCCAGCTGACCACCGGTTTTGGCCACGATGCAGTGCTCTCTGTGGCAGATCAGGTGGTACAGGCCGTCCGCAGCGGTGCTGTCCGCCACATCTTTTTGGTGGGCGGCTGTGATGGCGCCCGGCCTGGCCGGAACTACTATACCGAGTTCGTCAAGCAGGCGCCGCCAGACACCTTGATCCTCACACTGGCCTGTGGCAAGTACCGGTTCAATGATTTGGACCTGGGCTCCATCGATGGGCTGCCGCGGCTGATGGATATGGGGCAGTGCAACGATGCTTACAGCGCCATCCGGGTGGCACTGGCCCTGGCCGAGGCTTTTGGCTGTTCGGTCAATGATCTGCCTTTGACTTTGGTGCTCTCTTGGTATGAGCAAAAAGCCGTATGCATTCTATTGTCCCTGCTGTCCCTGGGGCTGCAAAACATTTACCTGGGCCCCACTTTGCCTGCTTTTGTATCGCCCCATGTGTTGGATCATCTGGCAGAGCAATTTCATCTGTCCCCCATCCACACCCCGGAAGAAGACCTGGCCCGTATCTTGGGCGGCAAACAATAAGCCCCATGCGAAGCAGAGCGCCGGCACAAAAATGCCGGCGTTCTGCCTTTTATTTCCGGTTCTCGTTTTCCGTGTGGCTCAAGGCGCCGTAAACCGCGCCGATGGCAGCTGCCCAAGGCCCCAAAGACCCCAAGACCACCTGAGTCCCAATGGGCGTCATGCTGCTGACGATGGCCCGGATGGCTGGCAGCACCGGTTCCATCCACTGGGCGATGCTCCCGCCGATGACCACCGTTTCCGGGTTGAGCACACTGACCAGGTTGGCCACGGTGAGTGACAACATGTTGACAAATTCCGTCACAGCATCCCGGGCCTTTTCATCGCCCCGCACATAGTCCTCCATGACCTGCCGGGGCCCTTTGTCCTCCCAGTGCAGCAGGGCGTAGATCTTCTGTTCCAACACGCCCCGCTGGCCCAACACGTTCTGCCGGCCGGCTTCCACGTCGCCTGCCCCCAACAGATAACCGATCTCTCCCGCCCGGCAGCCCGCTCCATAGAGCAAGTTCCCTTCGCTGATGATGGCGCTGCCCACGCCGCCATCCAGGGCGATGTAATACAAATTGTCCGATCTCCCCCCGGTTCCTCGCCACCGTTCACCCAGGGCGGCACAATTGGCCTCGTTGTTTACCGTCACAGAAAAGGGGAGCTGCTTTGTCAAAGCGCCTTTCAGGTCAAATTCCCGCCATCCCATCCGGTTGGCCCGGATCACCACGCCCTCCTGGGTCACAGTGCCAGGCACGCTCACCCCCAATGCAATGGTGTCTTCCACCGGCATGCCGGAATGCTGGACCACTTCCATGGCCAGCCGGGCAATGGTGTCGGGCAGTGAGACCGCCGGCGCCTCTTGCCGGTACAGCACTTCGCCATTTAAGTCGGTCACCACCGCCATGGCGTTTTCCGTGTGGAGGTCGATACCCACACCGCAGGCGGAGCGGGGGTTGAATCCCAGCATTTTGGAAGGGCGGCCGCTCCCTTTTTCCGGCCCCTTTTCCCCCAAGTCCACGATCATGCGCCGGTCCAGCAGATTGTCGCAGATGGCGCTCACCGTGGTTTTGCTCAGCGAAAGCTCCCGGGCAATGCGCGCCCGGCTGATGGGCTGTTCCTCCTTGATCTTATCCAAAACGAGCTGGCGGTTGATCCGCTTGATCAGTTCCAGGCTGCCCACATTGCGGTTCATTTCCATCCCTCCGATCTCTTATCCATCCCGGCGGTGCAGCAGGATGCGGCCCGGTGCAGCGCCGGTCAATCTCCCTTTTTCATAGACCACTTGGCCTGCAACCACCACATATTCCATACCTCGGGCCACTGTGTTGGAGTGGATGTAGTCACTGGTATCTTGCAGCACAGGCCAGTCGAAGACCGCCAGATCTGCGTCAAGCCCTTCTTCGATCCGCCCTTTGTTCTGCAAAAACAGCCGCTGGGCCGGCAGGCCGGTCATCTTATGGATCATCTGCTCCAAAGTGAGCAGCTTTTTTTCTTTGACGAACCAGCGCAGCGCCCGGGGAAAGGAGCCAAAGCCCCGTGGATGGGCCCGCTCTTCCAGCGAGCGCAAAATGCCGTCGGTGCCCACCACCGTATCCTTGTGGAGCAGAATGGGAAAAATATCCTCTTCGCCCATACAGAAATAAATGGCGGAAGCCACCCCTTGGTTGGCCCTCAAAATGGAAAAAAAGGTATCAAAGGGGTCTTCTCCCCGCTCTTCGGCCAGCTGCAATATGGTCTTCCCTTCTGCCTCGGGCATCTGGGGGCTGCGCGACAGGAAAATCCCGCCGAAGCCACCGCAGTTGCGGTAATAGTTGTCGTATTCATCGGAATCTTCCATCTGCCGGAGGATCTCTTGCCGGGCCGCCGGGTCTTCCAGCGCTGCCATCAGGCCCCCCGGCTGGGCGAAAAATGCCGGTGGGACGCACACGTTCAAATGGGTCATACAGGCATCGTAGGGGTATTGGTCTATGGTGATGGTCACGCCCCGGGCCTCTGCCTCTTCCACCAGCCTGAGCGTCTGGCGGGATAGGCCCCAATATGGTTTGCCGCACACTTTGTGGTGGGAGATCTGCAAAGGCACCCCCGCTCCTTCTGCCACGGCAATGGCCTCTTTTACAGCCTGCACCACATCTTTGGATTCGTTGCGCATGTGGGTGGCGTAGATGCCGCCGTATTCCGCCACCACGCGGCACAGTTCGGTCAGCTCCTGGGTATCGGCGTACACGCCGGGGATGTAGATCAGCCCCGAGCTGAGCCCCAAAGCCCCCTGCTCCATGGCTTGGCGCAGCAGCGTTTTCATCTGCTCCATTTCCTCCGGCGTAGGCCGGCGGTGGGCAAAGCCCATCACGGCGATGCGCAGCGTCACATGGCCCACCAGCATTTTGAGGTTGGTGCCCAGGGGCTGCCGGCGGGCATATGCCAAAAAGTCCCCAAAGCTGCGGAATCCGGCTGCCTCCTCAGGCAGCTCATCGGTAAAAATGGCCAGGTCCTGCCGGAGCAGCGGCAGCGTCTCCGGGTTGACCGGGAACAGGGAAAAGCCGCATTGTCCCCCGATCTCCGTGGTGATGCCCTGGGATACTTTGGATAGGGTGGAAAACGGTTTCCCCAGCGGGATATCCCCATGGGAATGGGCATCGATGAAGCCTGGCGCCACCGTCAGTCCTCTTCCGTCGATCACCCGTTGGGCAGTCGCCTCCGTCTGCCGGGGCAGCAGATGCAGCTTGCCCTGCCGGCAGCCCACACTGCCCTGATAGGCCGGTTTCCCAGTGCCGTCCACGATCGTCGCATCCCGTATCAATAAATCCAACATCTTCTTCCCCGCCTTCATCCAGAAATCCGTAATTTCGTTGACACTTTCCATCTTACCATATATGATGTAGGTAGAGCAAATACCAAAGGGGGCGGCAGCCAAAAAACGGTCTGCCTTGCCGCCAAAAATCAAGGAAAAGCAGGTGGCTTTTTTGAATGTAGAAAAAAATCTGACCATGCTGACGGATTTTTATGAGTTCACCATGGCCAATGGGTACTACCAAAAGGGGTTGGGCGATACCATCGCCTATTTTGACATGTTCTACCGCAACGTGCCGGATAACGCCGGTTATGCTATCATGGCCGGTGTGGAGCAGCTGGTGGAGTATCTTTCCAACCTGCGCTTCACCCAGAGCGATCTGGACTATCTGCGGGGCAAAGGTTGTTTCTGCGAAGAATTCCTGGATTACCTGGCCCATTTTGAATTTGCCTGCGATGTGTGGTGTGTGGAAGAGGGCATGCCCATCTTCCCCGGTGAGCCCATTGTGGTGGTGCGGGGTCCTGTGGCCCAGGCCCAATTCATTGAGACCATGCTGTTGCTTTCCATCAACCATCAAAGCCTGATCGCCACCAAGGCCAACCGTATGGTGCGCGCTGCGGAGGGCCGCACTGTGCTGGAATTTGGCTCCCGCCGTGCCCAGGGCGCCGACGGGGCGGTTTTGGGCGCCCGTGCCGCCTACATCGGCGGCTGTGCAGGCACGGCCTGTGTGATGACCGACCGGGATTACGGCGTGCCCGCCGCAGGCACCATGGCCCACAGCTGGGTGCAGATGTTCGACTGCGAGTACGATGCCTTCCGCGCCTATGCCGAAGTCTATCCTTCCGATTGCACGCTGCTCATCGACACCTACAGCGTGATGAAGCACGGCCTGCCCGATGCCATCCGGGTGGCTAAAGAAGTGCTGGAGCCCATGGGCCACCGTCTCAAAGGCGTGCGGATCGACAGCGGCGACATCGCCTATGTGAGCAAACGCATCCGGGAAAAGCTGGACGAAGCGGGCCTGACGGACTGCAAGATCGTCGTTTCCAACTCCATGGATGAATTCCTGATCCGCGACCTGATCCTACAGGGCGCTTGCATCGATACCTTTGGCATCGGCGAACGGCTCATCACCTCCCGCAGCTCGCCGATCTTTGGCGGGGTGTACAAGCTGGCCGCCATCGAGCGGGATGGCCAGATCATCCCCAAGATCAAGATCAGCGAAAATGTGGAAAAGATCACCACGCCCCATTTCAAGCAAGTGTGGCGTTTCTACGACAATGAGACCGGCCTGGCCAGCGCAGATGTGGTCGCCCTGCACGATGAGCCCATCCCCCAGGATGAGCCCTACACCATCTTCGACCCGGTGTACACCTGGAAGAAGAAGACCCTGACCAACTACACCGCCGTGCCGCTGCTCAAGCCCTTGTTCCAAGGGGGGCGCTGCCTGTACCAGCCCAAGCCCATCGGCCAGATCCGGGATTTCTGCCGCCAGCAGGTGGGGCTGCTCTGGCCCGAGGTGACCCGTTTTGAGAACCCCCACACCTATATCGTGGACCTCTCCCCCAAGCTGTGGAAGATCAAGCAAGATCTTTTGGAGCGCTATTGAGCTCTGCCATTGCGAAATTGTTAAATTTGTCGGAATCCTTGCAATCCTTCCTTCATCCTGCTATAATAATATTTATGTATTTTGCACAACTTTTTACCCAGGAGGGGACAGGTACCATGACACACAGCAAACTGTTCACCCGGCTCTGCGTCGCGCTGCTGCTTTCTTCCACGCTGTTCGCGCTGGCAGGATGCAACCAGCAGGAGGATGCGAAAGACGAGCCTGAGGATACTACATCCCAAACAGAGGCCAAGGAGCAGGAGGTCTCCACCCAGGAGGAGACGCAGGAGCCCGCAGGCCCCACGGCAGAAGAGATCCTGGAGGGCAAGGAAGGCCCGCTGACCGAAGAAGAATACGTCACCGTATTGCAGCAATATTACGATGAATTGATGACAGCCAGCAGCGAAGCTTCCCATTTGCTGGACCAAGCCATGATGGCTGCCCAAGAGGAAGAGAAGACCGCCGCCCAGATCAACAAGCTGGAGCTTGCCAAGGGTGCCATGGAGAATCTGCGGCCCATGTACACCAAGTTCATCGGCCTGGAAGCGCCGGAAGTTTATCTGGAAGCCCAAGCGCTGATCGAGCAGGGCGCCCAGGCCAACGACTCTGTCATGCGCATTTATGTGGAGATGATGGAGGCGGTGAAGGACGAGGAGACCGGCGTAGCCGAAGCCTTGGTATTGCAGCGTGAGCTGGAGGATTACACCGAGGATTCTCAGAACTTTTCCAAAGGCCTGCACATGGTGCTGGGCGAATCAGTGGGCGTATCCGACCAAACCAAATCAGAACTCAGTGAATAAGTGAGATCACAAACCCCCGTGGCTATCATAGCCACGGGGGTTTTGTCCGGATGGCCGGACAGCCATGACGGGTGCTTATAGGATGTGGTGTGCCCTGCCCAGATGTCCGGTAGGCCGGACGGCCATAACGGGTGCCTATGGGATGTGGTGTGCCCTGCCCAGATGTCCGGCAGGCCGGACGGCCATGACGGGTGCCTATGGGGTGTGGTGTGCCCTGTCCGGATGGCCGGACGGCCATAACGGGTGCTTATAGGATGTGGTGTGCCCTGTCCGGATGGCCGGACGGCCATAACGGGTGCCTATGGGATGTGGTGTGCCCTGTCCAGACTCCTAGGTCACATTCGGCTGTTTTGGCTCCCTGTGGGGCGTGCGTGCCTTGCCCAGAGGCGCACAGGCAACCGGTCTCCACATCCGGATGGCCGGATGGCCATAACGGGTGCCTGTGGGGTGTGGTGTGCCCTATCCGGATGGCCGGGTCCGGTAGGCCGGACGGCCATGACGGGTGCCTGTGGGGCGTGCGTGCCTTGCCCAGGTTCCTAGGCCACATTCGGCTGTTTTGGCTCCCTGTGGGGCGTGCGTGCCCTGCCCAGACTCCTAGGCCAGATTCGGCTGTTTTGGCTCCCTGTGGGGCGTGCGTGCCCTGC
>CAJFRA010000024.1 GCA_904419295.1 Candidatus Pseudobutyricicoccus lothianensis | reverse complement strand
TTTCAGAATGGTGTGTCGCAACTTCATTCTACCAGAGTTCTGCAAACCATGTCTTCTTTTATCCTCTTTTCAATTTGCGAAACTTATTGTACCTTATCCCTGACAGTTTATCAAAACTCTTCTCTGCTCGCAGGTATCAAAAATGGGCAGGCGATTTCTCGGCTGCCCCTTGCAGGTGACTTATTTGGTTTTGCTGTGTGCTGCTCAGTGATCGAAAAAGATTCTGCTTCCGTTCCACAAAGCCTATCTCATTTTGAGAAAAGACTTGATAAGTAATAGCCATCATTTAATGGAATACTTGCTTCTGCCTGTCTATCCATTGTTTGTAAGTCGAATTTGGCAACTGTATCGGTTCCCATGACGTAAAGTGCCTTATCGTTTATTGCTATTTGTCCCGGCCACATTCCCAAATCATAAGTATCCATTTTTTCCGTTTCAATCTCAAAAACAGACAATGCTGTACCTTCGCCCGTTACAAGATTTCCATGTGTGACATACAATTTATTGTCTGCATTTAAAACATGAAATACATTATAGGGAAACTCTATTGTTCTGATTTCTTCGGATGAAGTATTATAAGCACAAACAATGTGATTGAATGTATCTTGTGGTGTTACTGATGGTACGAAATATAAAACATTGCCAACACCCACTACAGAATAGACCCCGCTCCCAAATTCAGATATGTCGATCCTTTGCAGTTCTTCCAATGTTATTGGATCAAGGCAGTGTAAAGTACTTTTTATTCCCGATGGCGTGCTTTCACTTGAAAAAGCATATAATTTGTCTTGATATGAGCAAACGATAGAAATATATAAGTCATTGTAAGTAGCAGTTTTTACAGTTTCATTCGTCCGGTCGATTCGGCTTATAAAGGACTGCTGGTTGATATTATTTGCCGCAAAAATAGCTGATGAATTTACACTTAGTCCATATATCGCAATTTGGTCTAATGAATATTCTTGTTGTTCAAATGAATCTAGATCCAGTTGAAGGACCGTTTTTTCATCCTTCTTGTTTGCTTGCCCCTGTGGCACAATATATAAGGAGCCGTCATAGACTATCGGGCTATAAAAGAGTTCTCCCATTGTTGCATAGTCGTAATGGGTAATGCCAGTCTGGTTCAATTCATCGTCAAAGTAAAGTATATCACTGCTATTCTTATAACCGATTGTGCGAACAACACCGATTGTATAGTCATCTGGTATCGTTTCTTGTGATCTTCCAGTGTTGCTGCATCCGGAAAGCGCCAGTAGGAGTATGAACAACAAAGAAATAGGTGAAACTCTACGCATTTAAATCCCTCTTCACAAAGCTTGGAAAGTTCTGCATACTCTCATCGTTTGTTTTCATTTCTTTGTTTGACGGGTGCTACTATTAAGATGAGTTTACCACAAAGTCATGAACAAATCCACCTTACTTCATCCTATCGGCAGCGTTCTTCTCTCTGGCATACCGCCGCGCCGCCTCCCGGCGTTCCTCTCTATAGGGGCGGTCGGGTGGAAAGAGGCGCGGAAACCCACAGTGGATTTCTGCCGGCCCATATGCTATACTGATAAAAGATCTTTGGCTTTTGTGTCAGATCAAAAGAGCGTTCCCCGGCCTTGGCAGAGGAACAGAAAGGAGGAGACCGGTGTGAAACGAAAGACCCACCGCCTGTTGGCGCTGGCCCTGGCGGCCGTGCTGCTGCTGGGCGCATTCCCCACCTCGAATGCAGTGCCCGATGTGATCTTTACCGCCATCAACGACACTTTTTTGCGCAACCTGGCCCCTAACACCATGCCGATGCAGATCGACGGCTTGGTCTATGTCCCCTACTCCACCTTCCTCATCGCCCCTTCCCCCGGCCTCTCCTCTACCTACAACGCGGCCAACAACCAGCTGGTGCTCTACAACATCAACCGGATCCTGACCTTTGATATGGCCAACGCCATCACCTACGATGAGCAGGGCACGGTCTATGGGGCCAACGCCGTGCGGCGCAACGGCACCTATTATGTGCCCGCCCGGGTGGTGTGCGATGCCTTCGGTTTTTATTTCTCCTTTGTGCCAGGCAACTTGCTGGGGCCCATCGTGCGCATCAACACCGATGACAATATGGTCAGCGACGATTACCTGGTCTCCCGCAGCTTTACCGTGATGCGCTCCATCTACGACCAATACCAGCGGGATTACGGCGGCGAGACCGAGGAGCCTGACCCAGACAATGAGACCAATGGAAACAGCAGCACGCCCCCGCCCAGCACCAACGAGAATCCCAATGCCTCCGGCGAGCCTGTGGAGGAAGAGCCGGAGGCAAAGCCGGTGGTCTATCTGGCTTTTGAGGGCGATCTAAACGATTCTACCGGCCAGATCTTGGATATCTTGCAGGAGAGTGGCTACCAGGCCACCTTCTTCGTCACCGGCCGGCTCCACGCAGGCAACGTGGAATATTTGGCCCGGGCGGCGGCGGCCGGTCACACCATCGGCAACAACCTGGATGGGTACGCCGGCGTGGGGGCGGGCTTTCAAGACCTGGCCCAGGAGGCAGCTGCCACCACCGAAGCCGTCCAGGCGGTGATCAAGACCCGCCCCCGTCTTTTGATGGTGCCAGGTGGCAGCGCCAGCTTGACCCAGGAAGAAGTGGCCGCCTTGGTGGAGAGCGGATACCGGCTGTGGGACGGCAGCTTTGAGACCCAAGCCCAGACAGCAGGCGCCATCTATTCCGCCTGCCTCTCCCATCTGGAAGGAGCCTCCGGCCATGTGGTGCTCAACCTGCGCAGCAGCCCGGAAAACGCAGAGGCCCTGTCTTCGCTGGTGGATTACTTCCGCTCCAATGGGTACGAAGTGCGGCCCATCACCGATGTGGTGGCCTCCATCAATCAAATATTGGACAAACGGTAAGGGAACCATTTACTTTTGGAACCGCTTATTTTATAATGGTTGCAATGACTTTTTCCGCAGCAGGGCCTGTGCTTCCCTGCCCAGCCTGTGCTGCGCAAGACGAGAGGGATGAGAAAATGAAATTGTATCACAATATTATGGAAGATGTGGTGGAAGAGGCCTTCGACCAGCTGAAAGCATCGCTGGACCTTTGCCCCTGCGACCAGTGCCGCAACGATGTCATCGCTTTTGCGCTGAACAATCTGCCGCCCCGCTATGCTGTCACATCCTCTGGTTCGGCCATCAGCAAGGCTGCCAGTTTGAATATTCAATACCATGCCGATGTGCAGGCAGCAGTTATCCGCGGCGCGGAAGTGGTGCGCCAGCACCCCCGTCACAAGTAAAAAATACCGCTGGCCAAGGGTCCCTGTAAGGCAAAGCCAGGGGGAAGCAATGTGCTTCCCCCTGGCTTTTTTTATTCTTCGGTCGGAGCGGGCTTTGGGGCTGCCGGCAAACACCTGCGCTGCTCCCGTTGCCCCCTCTTCCGCTGTAACCGGGTCCGCAGCAAGCCGCTGCTCTGGAAATGTCTCTGGCGTCGCTTTGACGAAAAGCGCCAGACCTCTCTCAGCTCAGCACTCCATCATACCCATTGATGCCATAATAGGAAAGGGGCCTGCCAGCCACGCGCAGCAACACGCCGCGGATGCCCTCCTGGCTGCACATGGTATCCACAATGGCGCGGATGGCCAAGGCGTCCATCTGCCCGGCCTGCTCCTCAGTCATCTGGGCAAAATCCAGCACACAGATGCCGTCGTTCTCTGCGATACTGGGCACTTCCATGCCCTGTGGCACCGGCGATTGCAGCAAGCTTCCCTCTTCCGGATGGGCCAATTCAGCAAACACCATCTCCAGGGTCAGCTCTTTTTCTTCTGTTTTGATCGTGCGCACGATGGGCTCGGCATAGCCGCTGTGCCTGTCCAGCAAATACAGCGTCACATCAAAGGCATTGAACTGTATGGCAGATTCATCCAGCACAAGACTGTCTGCATCCAGGTAAAAATCGCTGTCGATCTCGTAGTTTTCTGTGGCGCAGGATACTTTGACAAAGTCAATGCCATCCAGCTGATCCAGCGTCTTGGCAATGGCGGCGGCGGCTAAACTCCGCTGCACCGGCTCCAGCTCGTTGAATTCGGGCGACAGGTTGACGATGACGCTGTTTCCATAAAAGACCACCTCTGTCACCATCACCCCCGGCGGAATGGCCGGTTCTTTGTCCCGTTCTTGGATCTGCTTCATCTTCGTCAGGATCCCCTTGACGAAGTCTTCCGGCGCTTCTGCCTGTTCCACCCATTGGGTGTCTGTGGTCAGCTGCCACGAATCTTCCCCCATGCCTTTTGTCGTCAGGCAATAGAGATCCAGCTCGACCTGCTGCCCTTTCTGCCAGGTCTGCTGCTGGCACCCTGCAAAGAGCAGGCAGAAGACACAGCAAAAAGCCGCGATGGATCTGGCATATCTCATAGGCTGTCCTCCTCTGGCGGCCGGGCGGCGGGCAATGTCACCGTAAAGGTGGTGCCTTGCCCCAGCACGCTCTCCACTTGGATCTTGCCGCCCAACACCTGCAGCCAATCGGAGACGATAGCCAGCCCCAGCCCCGTGCCCCCGCGCTCCCGGGAGCGGGCTTTGTCCACCCGGTAGAACCGTTCGAAAATGTGGGGCAGCTCTTCGGGCGCCATGCCGATCCCCGTATCCTGTATCTGCAAATGCACCAGCTCGCCATTCTCCTGCTTCTGGGCCTGGATGGTCACTTTTCCGCCTGGCCGGTTGTATTTGATGGCGTTTTCCATCAGGTTGAACACCACTTGATACAGGCCGTCTTTGTCAAAGTGGACTTTGAGCCCCTGGGGCACCTGATCTTCCAGCGTCACCTGGGCCTGGAAAGCGTTTTCCCGCAGCAGCTCTCCGATCTTTTCCACCAGAGTGTTCAAGTCGCAGTCTTCCGCGGCAGAGGGCGGCACATGGTCCAGTTTAGTCAGCTGCAACAGGCGCTCGGTAATGCGGGTCAGCCGGTCGATCTCCTCGTTGATATCCTGCAAGAATTCAGCCACCGATTCTTTGCTGATGCCCTCTGTCTGCAAGATCGAATCGGACAGCAGCTTGATGGAAGCCAAGGGCGTCTTCAGCTCATGGGAGGCATTGGAGACGAACTCCCGCCGCACCTCTTCGGTCTTTTGCAACCGGTCGGCCAGCAGATTGAATTCATAGGCCACTTCTGCCAGCTCATCCTGCCCCGAGATCTGTATGCGGGAATCGTAGTTGCCCGCACTCATATCCCGTATGCCGTCGATGAGCATGGTGGTGCGTTTCCCAAAATAAACCATGAAGGCCACCAGGATGACAAAGCCGATGACGGCCAGCAGCATGGAGATCTGGAAGATATTGCGCTGGGTGCTGCGCAAAAAATCGGCCTGGGCTGTATCGTAATCGTAGATATAGACTGACCCCAAAGTAGCCCGGCCGTTCATCACGGGCACGGCAGCGCTGGAGACAAAAGCTTCCTCTCCATACCGGCAATGGAAGACGTCGTTGCCCGAAAGGGCGGATACGATCTCGGGCAGCAGCGTATAGCGGCCCGCCAGGGTGCTGGCTTTGGCATTGTCGTAGATGACACTGCCGAAATTGTCCGTCACCAAGATCCGCTGGTCTTCCCCCAGATCCAGCACCTGCATAGAGACATTGATGTTTTCCTGGTTCAGGGTGGCGAACCCTTCCAGCTCTGTGGCCAGGGTCCGGGCCCGCTCCAAAAGGTCGGCCTCTTTGGAATTGATGATCAGGCGGCGCACTGCCTGGGCAGGGTAAAAATTGAGCACCCCCAACAGGGCCGCCAACATCACGGTCATCACCAGGGCGATGCGGAACCGCAGCCCTTTAGTCAGCCTGGTTGCTGGCACTTGGTTTGAAATAGTAACCGACCCCCCATTTTGTGAGGATGTATTCCGGGTTGGAGTCATCCGTTTCCAGTTTTTCTCTCAGGCGGCGCACATGCACGTCTACCGTGCGGATATCCCCCGGGTAATCTTCACCCCAGACTTCGTTGAGCAGGCCCTCCCGGCTGAACACCCGGCCCGGGTGCCTTGCCAGCATCACCAGCAAGTCAAATTCTTTGGCCGTCAGGTCTGTAGCGCGGCCGTTTTTGCGCACCGAACGCTGGCTCGTATCGATCTGAAGGTCCCCGATATGGATCTGGTCGTCGGCCGCCTCTGCTGCCGGCTGGCTGCCAGCCCGGCGCAGGATGGCCCGGATGCGGGCTTTGAGCTCCAGGATGTCGAAGGGTTTCGTCACATAGTCATCCGCCCCGTATTCAAAGCCGATCAGCTTGTCGACCCCTTCGCTCTTGGCTGTCAGCATGATGATGGGCACATTGGAAGTCTCCCGGATCTTGCGGCACACCTCCAGGCCGCTCACCTCGGGCAGCATCAGGTCCAAAATGATGATGTCGTACTTTTGGTCCCGCACCATAGCCAGGGCCGCCGCGCCGTCAAATGCCGTATCCACCTGATAGCCGTCGTTTTCCAGATTGAATTTGATCCCTTTGACGAGCAGCTTCTCGTCATCCACCACTAAAACTCTCATACAAACCTCCACTGTTAACGATTTCCCTTTTCCGGCGGGGCTCCTCCCACCGTGATCGAATCCTTTATATTCTCAAATATCTGATCGCCGATGCCGCTGACAGCCCGTATCTCCTCCACCGAGGCGAAGGGGCCCCAGCGCTGGCGGTATTCCACAATGCTTTTCGCCCTGGCCGGCCCGATGCCGGGCAGCTGGCACAGCTCCTGCTCGCCCGCTGTGTTGATGTCGATGAGCAGATGGTCTTCCGGGTCGTCCAAAGGCGTCACCTGGTATTCCTCCAGCAGCAGCGCAGGCTGCTCCACCAGCTGGGCATCGCCGCCATACTGGATGTGGGAGTCCCCCAGCAGCACACTGGCCCTGCCTGCAAAAATGCCCAAAGCCAAAGCGGCCAACACCGCCAAGGGCGCGGCGTACTTTCGACGGTCTGCCACAGTTCCCACCCCGATCCTTTCTTTTTTCTTAAGATGGCCGGAAAACGAGTTTGTACCATTGCAATCAAGCGCATATTTTGTTAGAATTGCAGATATGCCCCCAGGGGGCCCGCAAAAATTTCTCTTTTGGGGAGGATCACCATGAAAACCAGATTGCTGGCGCTGCTCCTGGCGCTGACCATGGCCTTTTCGCTGCCCATCTTGGCAGCGCCGGTGGAAGACAGCCAGGAAAGCCCGTTGGACCTCAATGTAAAAGCGGCCTTTTTGGCAGAGACCACCACCGGCCAGATCTTGTATGAAGCCAATCCAGACGACCGCCTCTACCCGGCCAGTACCACCAAACTGATGACGGCGTTGGTGGCCTGGGAAAACGGCGGGCACGAAGATATGGTCCCTGTATCACGAGCCGCTGTGGAAGGGCTGAGCGAACAGGGCAGCAGCGTCTTCCTAATGGCCGGTGAAGAAATGGGTTTCATGGATATGATGCGCTATCTGCTCATCGGTTCGGGCAATGACGCCGCCAATGCCCTGGCCGAACATGTGGGCGGTTCGGTGGAAAACTTTGCCGAAATGATGAACCAGAAAGCCCAGGAACTGGGCTGTGAAAACACTCATTTCGTCAACCCCACCGGTCTGCACGATGAGAACCACTACACCTCTGCCCGGGATCTGTATAAGATCGCCCGCGCCGCCATGGAGATCCCCGAACTGCGGGAGATCGTAGGCACGGCTTCGGTGCAGCTGGCCCCCACCAACATGCACCCCCAGCAGACCACGATCACCACGACGAACCACTTGATCTCCCGTTTTCGCAATGCCAACTACTACTATAAAGGGGCTTTCGGCATCAAAACAGGCACCACCACGCCGGCCGGCTATTGCCTGGTAGGCGGCGCCACCGACGGCGACCTGGAGTATATCTCTGTGGTGCTGGGCGGCGTACAGGATGACAATGGCGACATCACCTGCTATACAGCCACCCGCACCCTGTTCGATTATGCCAAAGACCACTATTCCTACGAAGCCATCGTCACTGAAAACACCCCGGTGCAAGAGATGCCTGTGCGCTTTGCCGCCGGCAAGGAGCGCACCGTTTTGGTGGCCTCCGACGATTTTATGCGCCTCATTGCCGACGGGACCGATCTGGAAGACATCCGCTTTGAAGTCTCTGCCGGCAGCACGGTGGATGCCCCGGTCAGCAAAGGGGATAAGCTGGGCACCGCCGAAGTGTTCCTTGGCGACACCAGCTATGGCACCATCGACCTGGTGGCTTCGGAAAACATCCAGCGTTCCGATGTGCTTTACTTCATCCACCAGGTGCAGGAGTTTCTGACAGGCCCTGTATTCAAGATCATCCTGGCCGCCCTGCTGGCCTTGGTGGTCCTGCTGATCCTGCTGGCCTCCTGGCGCCGCCGCAACCGCCGGCGCCGCCGGGCCCGCCGCCGTTACCCGCAAAACAACCGCCGCAAATAACGGCATCTGCTATACTCCGCCGGGCGGGGCCTTCGGGCCCCGCCTTTTTGCCGCCCGCCTACCAGGTGCCAAAAATCCGGTCGCCCGCATCGCCCAGGCCGGGCACGATATAGCCGTGCTCGTTGAGTCCTTCGTCCAAAGCGGCGCAATAGATGGGCACTTCCGGGTGGTCCTGCCGGATGCGCGCCACCCCTTCCGGCGCGGCGATGATGTGCAGCAGGCGGATGCTCTTGGCCCCCCGTTCTTTGAGGAAGCCGATGGCTGCCGAGGCACTGCCCCCCGTCGCCAACATGGGGTCGAGCAGCAGCACTTCCCGCTGCTCCACATCGGCGGGCAGCTTGCAATAATACTCCACGGGCCGCAGCGTTTCCGGATCGCGGTACAAACCGATGTGCCCCACTTTTGCCGCCGGGATCAGATCTAAAATACCGTCTACCATGCCGAGCCCGGCCCGCAAAATGGGCACCACCGCCAGCTTGCGGCCGGCCAGCACCTGCACTTGGGCCCGGCCCAGCGGGGTATCCACCTGGGCCTTTTGCAGCGGCAGATCCCGGGTGGCCTCATAGCACATCAGCATGGCGATCTCGCTCACGATCTCCCGGAATTCCTTGGCGCCGGTCTGCTGCTTCCGCAGGATAGCCACTTTGTGCTGGATCAGCGGATGATCCAGCACATAGGTCTTGGGGTCCATATCCGCGCCTCCTTCCCGGTCATTTCCCTTCTTCAATGTCCCGGATCATATCCAGCCGGGTCTGGTGGCGGCCGCCTTCAAACTCGGTCTCCACAAACAGCTGGGCGATCAGGCAGGCCAGGCCGCTGCCCAGCACCCGGGCGCCCAGGCAGAGGACGTTGGCGTCGTTGTGCATGCGCACCGCCCGGGCGGTGAAGCAATCGGACACCACGGCGGCCCGGATGCCTTTGACTTTGTTGGCAGCAATGGACATGCCCACGCCGGTGCCGCAGACCAAGATGCCCAGGCCCGCCCGGCCGCTCACCACTTCCATGGCCACTTTTTGCGCATAAATGGGGTAATGGCAGGATTTGCTGTCATAAGTCCCCATATCTGTGACAGTGCAGCCCATTTCCTGCAGATGTTTTTTGACCTGCTCTTTCAGTTCTAACCCAGCATGGTCGCAGCCGATGGCGATTTTCATAACCGATACCTCCATTGTTTATCCGTTGTTTCCATTTTTATTGTGCAGAGGCCTGCCTTGGCCGGCCCCGTCCTTTGTCATCCTTCTTGTGCTTGTCCCTCTCTCTGGGCCCGCATCCGCTCCGCCTGGGATGGGCGCAGATAAGCGGGCTTCAGGGTGTGGCAATCCACCAGTTTGCCCTCTTGGGCCTGCCGGGCGGCACACTGGGCAGTGGCCGCCGCGTTTTGGCGGCAGTGGGTCTGTTCCGTCTGCCCCAGGGCTTCGGGCACCAGGGCCAGCCACTCTTCCGCGCCGTCGCCCGTGAGCCGCCAGGGCTTGGGCCAGGCTTGCAGCTGCTGCCAGATGGCGCCGGCTTTCCCCACCTGGTCCTCTGTCAGCCGCTCTCTGCCGCTGCCCTGGAACAGGGCAAAGAAAAATTCATCCTGCCGGGCTTTCACCAGGGCGCACAGTGTGCCCTCCCCCTCTGGTGCGGCAAAGGCCGCCGATTCCAGTGTAGAGACCGGCGCACAGGGTTTTTCTGTCACCCAGGCATACCCTTTGACAGCGGCCACCCCGATGCGCACGCCGGTGAAGGAGCCGGGCCCGATGGTAGCGGCGAACACATCCATCTGGTCAAGGGACAGCCCCTGTTTTTCCAGCAGCTGCTGCACGACGGGCAGCAGCGTGCGGCTGTGGTTCATTTGGGAATCCTTCTCCCCATAATCCACCAGACGGTCCTCTTGCCACAGGGCGGCGGATGCGATGCGGCCCGTGGTATCCAGCGCTAATATGCGCATGTGGTCCCCTCCTCCCGGTATACCGTGATATGGCGGTGGGTCTCCGACCGCTTGTCCAGCTTTACATACAGCGTGCCGGGCGGCAGTGCGTCCAAAATGTTCTCGCTCCATTCCACGGCGCACATCCCTTCCCTGGCCAGATAATCCTCCCACCCGATGTCGTACAGGGCGTCGCTGTCTGTGATGCGGTACATGTCAAAATGATAAAGGGGATGCTCTCCCCGGTATTCATTTACGATGGCGTATGTGGGGCTGGCCACCGCATCCCGGCAGCCGAGGCCCCGGGCCAGGCCCCGGACCAGGGCTGTTTTGCCTGCCCCCAGGCCGCCCAGCAGCGCCAGCACCCGGCAGCCGGGGTAAGCGCCGGCCAGGTGCTCGCCAAAGGCTTCCGTCTGTTCGGGCGAATAGGTATCCACCTGTTCTAATTCTGTCAATGTCGTCACACTCCGTGGGCTCATTCTTCAAAACTCTCGTGGGCCAGGCCCCGGGGCAGCTCCATGATGCAGCCCTTGCTGGGGTTTACCACCTGGCTGATGCGCAAGTTGCCTGCCAGCGAGAGCAGCAAGCCGCTCTGGGCGTCGGTCAAACCGGCGTGCTGCTGCAAGAAAGCCTGCATCTTGCGGGCCGCCGCCACGCTGCACACATCCAGCGAAGGGTCGGCCGCCGTGGTCATATAGCGGTCAGGCGTCACCAAAAAAGGCGTGGGGATGTCCTCTCTGCCCCGGAGCACGTCCACCTGCACAGTCACTTGGCCGTCCATCTCCAGGGCGCAGATCACCGTTTCCCCGTCCCCCTGCACTGCGTGGAGGTCGCCCATGGAGAGCAGGGCGCCCGGCACTTGCACGGGCAGATACAGGGTGGCCCCCTGGTTCATATCCCGAATATCCAGGTTGCCGCCGTGCTCGCCCGGCACGGTGGTGGGCACCGGCTGGCCGGCTGGCGCCGTGCCGATGACGCCGATCATAGGCCGCACCGGCACCTGGATCCCCTTGTCGAACTGCACCATGCCCTGCCGGATGGGAAAGCGGCGGCAATGGCAGCCCTCGATCCCATAGATCCCGGCGCCGGTGCGCGCGCACATGGAGCCCTCCTCTGCAATGTCGATGGTCAGGATCTTGACCCGCAGCACATCGCCCGGCTGGGCTTCTTCGATGTACAGAGGCCCGGTGGCCGGGTTGTTGCGTCCCATGTCCATGCGGGCAAAATCCCAGCCATCCTGCTCCAGCTGGCCGCAGTAACAATCCTGGCACTGGAACCGGACGGTCTCCCCGCTGTGCACCCGCAGCGCCGGCGGGATCGAAGGGTCAAAGGCGAAATGCTGGCTTGTTTGCATAATCGTTTTCATGGCAAAACTCCTATTAAAAGAAGTGGATGCGCTGCCTGCCGCTCCCCGGCCCGGAACCGTTTTCCTTTCCAGGCTTCCGCAGCCCTGGTGAAAGCCCACGGCCGCTGTGGGCCGCACAAGGCAGCATTTATTTATATTATACCACCGATGCTGTGGCAAGGAAAGCGATTTGCGAAAAAACGTCCACTTTCCCCCTTTGTCCCCCAGGGTTTTTGTCTATTCTGGCCCAAGCATAGCCATTGCATATCCACCCTGCCAATGGTACAATTAGCTTTAACGGCGGAACGCAGAGTGGGGAGCCTGCCCAAAGGCCTCCCCTTCCATTTCACATTTTCGCATCCCAGGAAAGGTTGTAGCCCATGATCAAATTCCTCCGCGGCATTCAAACGTATTTGCGGCACACGGATCTGTTCCTGCTGCTGCTGGCCCTGCTGTGCTCCGGCCTGGGCCTTGTGGCCATTTACAGCGCCACCTACACGATGGACAGTGACCGGTACATCGTCATCCAGAGCGTGGCCATCTGCCTGGGCACCCTCTGTTTCATCATCGCTTCCCTCATCGATTTTGAGAACATCAGCCGGTTCTGGAAGTGGTTTTTCCTGCTGAACGTGCTGTTCCAGCTGGCCATCATCCCGCTGGGCCATGCAGGCGACACAGGCAACCGGAGCTGGATCCAGATCGCCCCCGGCCTCAATGTGCAGCCGGCCGAATTTGGCAAGCTGATCTTCATTTTCACCATGGCCTGCCACATGAACCAGCTCAAAGATAAGATCAACCGGGTGACTTCGGTGGGCCAGCTCATCGTCCATTTTGCCGTCATCTTGGCCGTGGTGTTCATCCCCACCCGAGATCTGGGCATGGCCGTGGCCTACACCCTGATCTTTGTGGTGATGCTCTTTGCCAGCGGCCTGAACTGGAAGTGGCTGGGCGGCATGACGGCGGCCGGCCTGGCCTGCGTGCCCCTGGTGTGGGCCTTTTTGGACACCTACCAGAAAAACCGCATCCTGGTGATCTTCGACCCGGAGATCGACCCTGCCCGCTATTACCAGACCGAGCAGAGCAAGATCGCCATCGGTTCTGGCCAGTTCCTGGGCTCCGGCTATTTGCAGGGCCGCCAGACCCAGCACAACAGCCTGCCTGCCAAACACACCGATTCCATCTTTTCCGTCATCGGCGAAGAATTCGGCTTTGTGGGCTGCTGCGTGGTGCTGGTGCTGCTCACCATTTTGGTGCTGCGGCTGTTTTACGATGCAGGCCGCTGCGACGGCCGCTTCGGCTACCTGGTCTGCATCGGCATAGGGTCGATGTTCATGGTGCAGACGATCATCAACGTCGGCATGTGCGTCGGCGTGCTGCCCGTCATCGGCCTGACCCTGCCTTTCTTCAGCTATGGCGGCACCTCTCTGGTGGCGCTGTTCGGCGCCTTGGGCATTGCTGCCAGCTTCATCTTGCGGCAGCGACCTGCCTGGCTGCGCAGCCGGGACGATGAAGAGGCCAGTGTTTGACAGAGCAAAAAAACAGGATATGGAGGCGCTAAACATGGGTATCGGCATCATTTTTCTGAGTGCGGTCTGCACCTTTGCAGCCTTTTGGTTGGGCTTGGCTGTGGAGCTCATGCCAGGTGTTCAAATGCCGGGGCTGGGGTTGGCCTTGGCGGTCATCGTCATGGGCGCCTTCCTCATGGGCGCCATTCTGTTCCAGGCGAAAGGCCGATCGGACAAATAAAAGAAAGAGGCGGAATTTTCCGCCTCTTTTTGTTTGGCCCCTGCCAGGGCGCCTCTCTTTTAGACATCGGCGTACAGCTTTTGGGTGCCTGTGGCGTTGCGGCTCTCGTCCCGCACGCCCACCGGCGCCATGTAGACGGTGTACTCCTCTTTGCCGTCCACTCCCAGCAGCGCGTCTGTCCGCCGCTGCTGGATGGCCGCCACGGCGCAGGTGCCACAGCCCACAGCCTGGGCGCTCAGATACAGGTTCTGCATGATGTGGCCCACATCCATCAGCATGACCCGGTGGGCGTTGACGCTGTACCGCCATTCCCCCCGGTAGGCCACACAGGTGTAGAAAAAGGCCACTGCCGCTTTTGCCGCCCATTTCTGGTTGCAGGCGCAGGCAGCGATCTCTTCGGCCATCCCCTGCTGCTCTTTCACCAGTTCCAGGGCGTGTTCCATGGGCAGGTAGTGGTAAATGCCGGGCGCCAGCCCTTCCACCCGGCTGACCGCCAGGTAGGTCTCAAAGGGATGCCGGGCGCCGGCGGAGGGCACGGGCCGCAGCGCCGCGTAGTTTTTGCCCCGGATGGCCCGCACCCCTTGGGTGGACCACAACAAAAAGGCCAGCTGGTCCAGTGTCATGGGCGTGTCAGCGTAAAACCGGTTGCTCACCCGCTCTTCCAGCAGTTTGACATAGTCGTGCTCTGTCACCACCTGGCTGAAATCGCGGGTCAGGGGGATCTGCTTGCCCCCCTGGGCCTCCTTGACCAGGGGCGGCTGGGGCAGCAGCTTCTGCTGATCCGACACCACGGCCTCCCGGCCAAAGCTGCTCTTCATAAAATCCCGGTTCTGGGCAATGCGGGATGCAATGGTCTTCTCGTCCATAAAACTACACTCCTTTTTGCAAATCAAACAGTCAGCGGATGAAGTTCATCGCCTGCTTTTTCTGGTATTCGGGCGCTGTGGCCAGCCCCTGCTGCCGCATGGCCAGCAGCCAGGCCATGTTGCGGCCCAAAGTCTCCATGACTTGCCGCCCTTCCACATCCTGCTGGGCCTCCCCTTTGGCCCGGCCATGGATCACGTTCCAATAATTCGATGCGGGGATCAGCATTTCTGAAATGGTGAAAAAGTGCTCGATATCGGCCAGAGCGGTCATGCCGCCGGTGCGGCGCACAGCGGCCAGCCCGGCGCCCACCTTGTGGCGCATCTTGCTGCCCCGGCTGTAAAAGGCCCGGTCCAAAAAGCATTTCAGCGTGCCGTTGATGCCGGCGTAATAGACCGGCGTGCCCACCAGAATGCCGTCGGCCTCTTCCATTTTATCGGCCAGCTCGTTGAGCCCGTCGTCAATGACGCAGCGCCCTGTCTGGCTGCAGCCGCCGCAGCCCACGCAGCCCCGGAAAGGCTTGCCGCCCACCTGGATCACTTCAGTCTCGATGCCCTGCTGCTCCAGCTGCCCCAAGACCAGGCCGATGGCATAGGCTGTGTTGCCATCGGGCCGCGGGCTGCCGTTGATCGCCAAAACTTTCATGCTGTGTTTCCTCCTTCATTCGTCTGCGCTGTCTGCGCTTCCCGACCATTCTTCTGCTCCCCATTTTACTCCATCCGGCCCTTTTTGTCCATGTGCAAAATATTTCGGTACCTAATCTTGACTTTTGCAGTCCGGGCGCTGCATAATGGGAATGAGAAGGTCGGGGCACTGCCCCGACAGGAGGAAAGGAGGCGCCAATATGGGCCGTGTCTTCCACTACCTGCGCCCTTATGTGTGGCGCATTGCCGGCGGCCTCAGCTTGAAATTCACCGGCACCATCATGGATCTGCTGCTGCCCTGGGCCCTGGCCCATATCGTCGATGTGGTCATCCCCCGCAAAGACATGGGCCAAGTGCTGCTGTGGGGCCTGTTTATGCTGCTTTTTTCCGGGGCAGGCCTGGTGACCAGCGTCTTGGCCAACCGCTCGGCCTCCCGGGTGGCTCGGGACGCCACCCGCCGCATACGCCACGACCTGTTCGCCCGCATCGCCCACCTTTCCAGCGCCCAGGTGGACCGCTTCACGATCCCATCCCTCATCTCCCGCATGACGTCGGATACCTACAACATCCACCAAGTCATCGGCATGATGCAGCGCATCGGCTTCCGGGCCCCGATCTTGCTGCTGGGCGGCGTGCTCATCACGCTGACGCTGGACCCGGTGCTCACGCTGGTGCTGGTGGCGCTGCTGCCCTTCATGGGCGGGGCGGTGTTCTTCATCTCCCGCCGGGGCACGCCCCTCTACCAAAACGTCCAGCGCGCGGCGGACCAGCTGGTGCGGGTGGTCCGTGAAAACATCGCCGGCGTGCGGGTCATCAAAGCCCTTTCCAAAGAAGATTACGAGCGGCGGCACTTTGAAAACGCCAACCGCCAGATGATGGAGCGGGAGCAGAAAGCCGCGCTGAACATGGCCTTTTTGCGGCCCACCATGAACATGGTCCTCAATTTGGGGCTGGTGCTCGTCATTGCCGCGGGGGCGCTGCGGGTCAACGCCGGCACTTCGGAAGTGGGCAAGATCATGGCTTTCCTCTCCTATTTCACCATCATCCTCAACGCCATGCTGTCCATCACCCGGGTGCTGACCATGTATTCCAAGGCCAGCGCCTCGGCCGCCCGCATCGTGGAGGTGCTGGACGCCCCGCCGGACCTGGAGCCCCAGCCGTTGCCCCCCACCCCGGGCACTGCCCGCATCCGGTTTGAAGACGTGAGCTTTTCCTACCAGAAAAAAGAGCTGGACCTGAGCCACATCAGCTTTGCGCTGGAGCCCGGGGAGACTTTGGGGATCATCGGCCCCACCGGCGCGGGCAAATCCACCATCGTCTCCCTGCTGCTGCGGCTCTACGATGCAGACAGCGGCCGCATCTTGGTGGATGGCCGGGACGTGCGCAGCTATCCCCTCCACGATCTGCGGCAAAAGTTCGGCGTGGTGTTCCAAAATGACGCCCTCTTTGCCGATTCCATCGCAGAGAACATCCGCCTGGGCCGGCAGATCTCCATGGAGCAGATCCGCCAGGCGGCCCAAAGCGCCCAGGCCGATTTCATCAAAGGGGCCCAGGGCCGGGGCTTCCAGGGGGACGTGGCCATCAAGGGCGCCAACCTGAGCGGCGGCCAAAAGCAGCGGCTGCTCATCGCCCGGGCTTTGGCCGGCTCGCCGGAGATCCTGCTGCTGGACGATTCTTCCAGCGCCCTGGATTACAAGACGGACGCCGCCCTGCGCCGGCAGATCCGCAGCCGCTATCGGGCCACCTGCGTCATCGTGGCCCAGCGGATCAGCTCCATCCGCCATGCGGAACACATCCTGGTTTTGGAAGAGGGGCGCTGCCTGGGGTACGGCACCCACGAAGAACTGCTGCGCGATTGCCCCCTTTACCGCGAGATCTACCAGATCCAGATGGGGGACGGCAGCACCCCTGCCCCGGAAGGAGGCGACCAACATGCCGCGCACCAATAACCCCCAGCCCGCCTATGGCCGTGCCGCCCCTGCCGGCCCCCAAAAGCCGGTGCACAAGCGGGCGACCCTGACCCGCCTGTGCCGCTACCTGATGCGGTTCCGCTGGTGGATCCTGCTGGCGCTGGCCCTGACTTTGGCCTCCAACCTGCTGGCGCTGCTGGCCCCCATGCTGTCGGGCAAGGCCATCGACAGCATGGAGGGCGGCCCGGGCGGGGTGGATTTTGCCCAGGTGGGCCGGTATGCCCTCTGGATGCTGGTGTTCTACGCCGCTTCTTCGGCCCTGGCCTATCTGCTCTCTGTCATCATGATCACCATCAGCCGCAAAGTGACGTATTCCATGCGGGCCGATATCTTCAACCACTTGGCCACCCTGCCGGTGGGGTATTTCGACACCCACCCGGCCGGCGATATCCTGAGCCGCATCTCCTATGACACTGATACCATCAACGCCTCCCTTTCCACCGACCTGGTCCAGGTGCTGGCCAGCGTGGTCACGGTGGTGGGAAGCCTGGGCATGATGCTGGCCATCTCGCCCCCTTTGGTGCTGGTCTTTGGCGTCACCGTGCCGCTGTCCATCCTGATCACCCGCTTCATCACCTCCCATACACGGCCGCTGTTCCGCCGCCGCTCCTTGAAGATCGGCCAGCTCAACGGCTTTGTGGAAGAGGCCATCACCGGCCAAAAGACCCTGACGGCCTATTGCCAGGAGGAGAACACCATCCGCAAGCTGGACGCGGTGAACGACGAGACGGTGGACGCCTATTTCAACGCCGAATATTACAGCAGCCGGGTGGGCCCCTGTGTCAATTTCATCAACAACCTGTCCCTGGCCCTGATCAGCGTGTGCGGCGCCCTGCTCTACCTCCAGGGCCTGATGACCGTGGGCAGCATCTCTTCCTTCGTGCTCTATTCCCGCAAATTCTCCGGCCCCATCAACGAGACGGCCAACATCGTGGGCGAGCTGCAATCGGCCCTGGCCGCGGCAGAGCGGGTGTTCCGCCTGCTGGACGAAGCGCCGGAGGCTCCCGACGCTTTGGGCGCCCAGGTGCTGGACCATGTGGCCGGGGATGTGGCTTTGGAAGACGTGTCCTTTGGCTACGAGCCGGGCCACACCATCCTCCACGATTTGAGCCTGCATGCCAAGCCGGGCACTATGACGGCCATCGTGGGCCCCACCGGCGCGGGCAAGACCACGCTGATCAACCTGCTCATGCGGTTCTACGATGTGGATTCCGGCCAGGTGCGGGTGGATGGCCTGCCCGTCAAATCCGTCACCCGCCAGAGCTTGCGTCTGGCCTACTCCATGGTGCTGCAGGACACCTGGCTGTTCTATGGCACCATCTATGAAAACATCGCCTATGGCAAACAGGGGGCCCGGCAAGAAGACGTGGAACGGGTGGCAAAGGCCGCCCACATCCACCGCTCCATCCAAAGCCTGCCCCAGGGCTATGACACGCTGCTCACCGACGATGGCGCCAACCTCTCCAAAGGGCAAAAGCAGCTGCTGACCATTGCCCGGGCCATGCTGCTGGATGCGCCCATGCTGATCTTAGATGAGGCCACCTCCAACGTGGACACCCGCACCGAAATGCAGATCCAGCAGGCCATGCGGGAGCTGATGCGGGATAAGACCTGCTTTGTGGTGGCCCACCGCCTTTCCACCATCCGCAACGCGGACTGCATCCTGGTGGTACGGGATGGCAATGTGGTGGAGCAGGGCACTCACGAACAGCTGATGGCGGCCGGCGGCTTCTACCGGGAGCTGTACGACGCCCAATTCCAATGACCCTTCCCCTGCCCCAAGAAAAAGCAAGCCGGCATCCTGGCTCCCCTGCCAGAATGCCGGCCTTGTTTCATCCGTCTTGCCGCCGGGCAAAGCCGGGCAGCGCCACCTGCCGCAGCCTCGCCGTGCAGTTTGTTCCACAGAGCAGGCGTGGCGCTCACCGACGCCCTTGGGAGCGCCGCGCTGAACAAAAGGGCATGGCACAGGCCACGCCCTTTTGCAAGATCCCTTTTGCTTTTATACCTGGAACAGCAGGTCGGAATAGGTGGGGATGGGCCAATATTCCTTGCTGACCAGCATTTCCAGCCGGTCGGATACTTCCCGCAGCGCCGCCATGGCGGTGCCCACCTTGTCCCGGTAAGCCTGGGCCCGCTCGGGCACATCCTCTATCGTCGCCGCCTTTTCCAGCGCCTTTTCCAGCTTGGATACCGCTGTTTTCAGCTGGGCCCCGGCGGCCGCCACGTCTTTCAGCGCGCTGGATTCGATGGACATGTCCACTGTCAGGCCAGTGGATTGCACGGCGCACACACAGTCGGCCAGGTATTTGGTGTAGCCGATCACCGCCGGGATGATCTGGCGCTTCGCCATATCCAGCATGGTGCGGGCTTCCAGATCCAGGGTGCGCACATAGGTCTCCAAGCGGATGTTGTACCGGGCCTCCAGCTCCTTGCGGCGGAAGATCCCGTGCTTTTCGTACAAGTCGATGGATTTGGTGCACACCAGCCCGGCAGCGGCGTCCACATCGTTGTCGGCGCAGGGCAGGCCCCGCTCCTTGGCTTCGGCCACCCATTCCCGGCTGTAGTTGTTGCCGTTGAACACCACCCGCTTGTGGTCCCGGTAGATCTCCCGGATCAGTTCCCGCACACAGGCCTGCCGGTCTTCCGCCTTTTCCAGCCGGTCGGCGATGCGGCACAAGATCTCGGCCACCGCGGCGTTCAGGGCGTTGTTGCAGGTGCCGATGGACATGGAAGAGCCCAGCATGCGGAATTCGAACTTCTTGCCGGTAAAGGCAAAGGGCGAAGTGCGGTTCCGGTCCGATGTATCCCGCGGCAACCAAGGGATGGCGTTGACGCCGATCTCGATGTTGCCGCCCTGGCGCAGCTGGGAAGGCCGGCCGGTCTCGATCTCCTCCAGGATATCGGTCAGGTCATCCCCCAAAAACACGGAGATGATGGGCGGCGGCGCCTCGTGGCCGCCCAGCCGGTGGTCGTTGCCCGGGCTGGTGACCGAAGCGCGCAGCAGCTCGGCGTATTCGTCCACCGCCCAGATCACGGCGCACAAAAACAGCAGGAACTGGGCGTTGTCCGCCGGTGTCTTGCCCGGATCCAGCAGGCTGGGGCCGTTGTAGATGTTCAGCGACCAGTTGTTGTGCTTGCCGCTGCCGTTGACGCCTTCAAAGGGCTTTTCGTGCAGCAGGCACACCAAGCCCTTGCGCAGAGCCACTTTTTTCATGGTCTCCATGATGAGCTGGTTGTTGTCGCAGGCGATGTTGGCAATGGTATACACCGCGGCCAGCTCGTGCTGGGCAGGGGCCGCCTCGTTGTGCTCTGTTTTGGCGGGCACGCCCAGCCGCCACAGCTCTTCATCCAGCTCCCGCATGAAATCCATGACCCGCTCTTTGATGTTGCCGTAGTAGTGGCCGTCCATCTCCTGGCCTTTGGGCGGCCGGGCGCCAAACAGCGTCCGGTTGCACAACATCAGGTCCAGGCGCTGGTCAAACAGCTCTTTGTCCACCAGGAAATACTCCTGCTCGGCGCCGGCCATGGCCACCACCCGCTCCACTTCGGGCTTGCCCAGCAAGTGCAGCAGCCGGACCGCCTGGTTGGAAAGGGCCTCCATGGAGCGCAGCAGCGGCGTCTTGTGGTCCAAGATCTCCCCGTTGAACGAACAGAAGCAGGTGGGGATGTACAGCGTGTTGTCCTTGACAAAGGCCGGGGACGTGCAATCCCACATGGTGTAGCCCCGGGCCTCAAAAGTGGCCCGCAGGCCGCCGGAGGGGAAGCTGGAAGCGTCGCTTTCGCCCCGGATCAGCTCTTTGCCCGAAAAAGCCATGATGACGCTGCCGTCGGACATGGGGTTCAAAAAGGATTCGTGTTTTTCCGCCGTCACACCTGTCAGCGGCTGGAACCAGTGGGTGTAATGGGTGGCCCCCTTCTCCAGGGCCCACAGCCGCATGCCGTTGGCCACGCTGTCGGCAATGGCCGGGTCCAGCGGCTTGTTTTGGTCAATGGTGGCCCGCAGCTGCTTATAGATGTTGCTGGGCAAGTACCGGCGCATGGATTCATCGTTGAACACATTGTCGGCATAGATCGAAGAAATATCCAAATGTTCCATCAGGCTCCACCTCTCCATCTCATTCTTTCGGTTGCATCCTCACAGCGCCGGAGCGCCTCGTTTGTTCCATCCTACCCCCATTCGGCTCAAGATGCAAGAGTTTTTTACAAAATGAATGAAACTTTTTAAATCAATTCATTTTATGGGCTGTTTTACGCTCTATTATAATTCTATTTTTATAAAATAAATTATTTAATTCATTTGTGCAAAAAGCAAAAGCCCCACAAGAGGGGCTTTTACTGGTTTAGTCCTTTACTTCGTATTCGGCGCGGCCCAACTCAAACTGGTTCTGGCCGGTGCTGTCGATGGTGCAGACCACAGGCATATTCTCAATGGTCAGCCGCTTCAGCGATTCGCAGCCCAGCTCTTCAAAAGCCAGCACCTCTACTTTTTTGATGCAGCCGGAGATGGCAGCGCCCGCGCCGCCGATGGCGCAGAAATACACAGCGCCATTGCGCATGATGGCATCCACCACCGGTTTGGCCCGGCCGCCCTTGCCGATCATGGCCACAAGGCCCATATCCAGCAGGCGGGGTGCATAGGGGTCCATGCGGCCCGAAGTGGTGGGCCCGATGGAGCCGATGACTTCGCCCGGCTTTGCCTGGGTGGGGCCCGCATAATAGATCACGGCGTCTTTGACGTCGAAAGGCAGGTCTTTGCCTTCATCCAACATGGCAAACAGGCGTTTATGGGCCGCATCTCTGGCCGTGTAAATCGTGCCCGACAGGTTCACCATGTCACCCACTTTGATCTCTTTGGCGTGGGCGCGCAATTCAGCTGTGTTCAGATTCCATTCTTTCATAGTACACCTACATCTTTTCACCAGTATTTTTGACCCGATCCAAAATCTCTTGTACAGAGTACAGCCGCGCCCCGGAGGGCTGCAGCTGGGAGTCACTAGTTGTCCAAGGCCTTTTCAAAGGCGTTTCCGCTGGGCGCCGGGCATTCTGCCGGCTCCGCTGCTCGATGGCGTGCATCGCTTCCACCAGTTCATCCAGCTCTTCGGTAATGGTGGCGATCTGGGTCTTAAAGCCAGAGAACGCCTCTTCGGCCAGCACCACCTTTTCCCGGGCCTCTTCGGCCGCAGGACCCATGGCAGCGCCTGCGGTTTCGATGGATTTCGTCACTTCATCCGCCTGCCGCGCCGCTTCTTCCTGCACTTCTCTGGCCCGCTTATAAGCCGAGAGCTCGATATCTGCTATGTATTCCTTCAGTTCGCTGTATTCCCGTTTCAGCTGTTCCGCCTGGGCGCGGGCCCGCTCTGCCTCCCGCACCGCCTCGTCGGCTGCCAGGCGCAAGCTTTGGTTGTGTTCCCGCAGCTGGTCCAGCTCCTGCTGCAGCGCGGCCAGCCGGTCTTCGGTCAGCACCGCCTTTTCGTCCGCCTGCTGCTCCAGCCGCCGGGCCGCATCCCGCTCGCCCTCCAGCTGCTTGACTTCTTCGGCCGAATTGCTCTTCAGTTTTTCGATGTATTCGATGACCTCCTGCTTGCGGAAGCCGCCGAATACCGATGTTTTGAACAATACGCCCATTTTTCCACTGCTCCCAAACGCTATTTCAGGTATTTGCTCAAGCTCCGTTCCAGGTCCGCCGGCTGGCGGATGCCCACGATGCGCTCCAGCACTTCCCCCTGCCGCCACACCACCAGCGTCGGCACATTGGTGATGTGAAAATCCGCGGCGATCAGAGGCTGCTGGTCCGTATCCACCGAGCAAAAGTCGGCTGTGGCGCAATAGGCGCCGGCCAGCCGTTCCATCACTTCCTGCATCTGCCGGCAGGGCTCCGACCATTCCACTGCAAAAAAGATCAGCTGGGGCAAAGCCCTCTCTGCCAGGGTCTGCCGGTAACTATCCTGCTCCAAAGGTTCCAGTTCACGCTGCATGGCGTCACTCCCTTTGCCTTCCATCCCTTGCCGCAGAAGCGCTCCGCGGCAAAACAAAGTCCCTTTTCAGCCGCCCCTCGGGCAGCGGGGAAAAGGGCCGATAAAACCCGGTATCCGAACCGCTCTGTGGTTATTATACCATACAATGCGCAAATGTCAAAAAAAGAATCAAAAAAATTTTGCCAAGGCACTTTACAAACAGGGGCGCCTGTGCTATACTAAATAAGCTATCAGATGCGCCTGTGGCTCAATGGATAGAGTAGCGGCCTCCGACGCCGTTGGTTGGACGTTCGAATCGTCTCAGGCGCGCCAGATGAAAAAGACACGATCGTATCGTGTCTTTTTTGTTTTTTTACCCATAGCCAAAGAAAAAAGACACCTGGAGGTGTCTTTTTTCCTTTTCTCCCGCCCGGCTTTACCCGGGGAAAGACGTGTTTTCTTCCATGCTCTGCAAAAAAGCCGCCAGCAGCTGCTTGCACTGGTCCAGATCGCCCCAATCGATCACCTCGTGGGGGCAATGGGCGTAGCGGGAAGGGATGGAGATCACCCCTGTGGGCACGCCGGCCTTTTCTTTGTGCATCTCCCCCGCATCGGTGCCGATGCCCGGGAAGATCTCGATCTGGTAGGGCAGGCCCAGCTGTTTGGCCAGCGCCACCAGGTGGCGGCGCACCGCCACATTGGCAATCAGGCTGTGGTCCATGGCCTTGATGGCTGGCCCGCCGCCCAAGCGCACCGTGCCGTCGTTCACCGGCTCCGGTGTGTCGCTGGCCGGCGTCGTATCCACCGCCAGGGCCACATCGGCCCCGATCTGCTGGGAGGCCACCCGGGCGCCCCGCAGCCCCACCTCTTCTTGGGTGGAAAAGACGAAATACACCTTGCCGCACAGCTGGGAAAAATCCAGCTCTTCCAGGGTGGCAAGGAGCAGGGCGCAGCCCGCCCGGTCGTCAAAAGCATGGCCCATGGCCCGATGGGGGCCCAAGTCTTGCAGCGGCGTGGCCCAGGTGACGCTGTCCCCCAGCTGGACCCCCATCTGCTCCGCCTCTGCCCTATCGCTGGCGCCGATGTCGATATACAGATCCCGGTAGGGCCGCACCCGGGTGCGGTCGTCAAACTTCAGCATGTGGCAGGAGATGGTGCCCACCACCCCCTGGACCGGCCCATTCTGGGTGTGGACGATCACGTGTTCCGACAGCATGACCCGGTCGTCGTTGCCGCCCAGCTTTTCAAAGCGCAGCAAGCCGCTGGGCTCGATCTTGCGCACCATAAAGCCCACTTCATCCATGTGGGCGGAAAGCATCACCGTGGGGCCGGGCCGCCCGCCCTGCTTCCAGGCGATCACATTGCCCAGGCCGTCGGTCTGCACGCCGTCGGCCCGGCGGCCTGCCCGCTCTGCGATGTACCGGCCCACCGGCTGCTCAAAAGCGCCGCAGCCCGGCAGCGCCACCAGATCCCGCAGCAGCTCTTTCATTTCGTCCCCTCCTCTGGCACTTCACCGGTGATGGTGAGGAACTGGGGCGTGTGCCCCGTCTTTTTCAAAAACACCTGCAAAAAATCCTGGGTGGAGAGCACCAAGCTCTCCGTGTTCCGGCAGGGGTGCACGCAAAAGCGGGGCAGCTTGGCCACGTCTTCATCGATGAGCAGGTGCACCTCGTGGCCTTCATCGAACACCAGCCCCAGGGGCGAGATGGAACCGGGCCGGACCCCCAGCAGCTGGTAGAGCTTTTCTTCGTTGCCAAAGCTCAGGCGGGAGCGGCCGATCTTTTTGGAGACCTCTGCCGTGCGGAACTTCTTGTCTTCGCCGATGAGCAGCAGGAAAAATTCCGTTTGCTGCCGGTTGGCCAAAAACAGGTTTTTGCAGAAAGGGGCCCCCAGCTGGCGGCCGATGGCTTTGCAGTCTTCCATGGTGCCCGCTTCTGGGTGCTCCATGCTGTCATAGGGGATGCCCCACTGCTGCAGCAGGCTGTAGATCGCCTGGGGCGAACTTCTCTCCATCTGTGCGCCTCCTCTCAGCCATCCAGCTTGGTAAAGCCCATGTGGCGCACCCGGCCGCCATCCATGGCAAAGCCGATCACCTGGTTGCCCGAGCCCCGCAGGAAGGTGAGAATCACCGTCAGGTGTTCCATCTGCACCACATACCGGTCTGTGCCGCAGGCATACAGCCGGCAGCGGCCATACCGGGCGTGGACGGCATACAGGGCGCCCTCTTCCTCTAAGATGTGGTAGTGGGTGTCCAGCTCGGCGCTGCCGTAGGTCCCCTCATAGTCCAGCAGCCGTTCTGTGCTCTCCAGGCCGGTGTCCAGCTTGCGCAGCTCCATCAGGTTGGCCCCCATTTGGTAGGCCGCCGGCTGCCGGCCCAGGTAGAGCCGGTCGGGCAGGTAGCCCACCTGGTAGCAGTTGCCGCCCAGGGGCAGCAGCGCCGGCGCGCCCGGGCCCGCGCCCAGGGTCAGGCCGCTTTTGCCCATTTCCACCCGCACCAGGGCCGCCCACGGCAGGTCTGCCAGGTAGAGGCCGGCGGCTTGGGCGGCGTCCACCTCTTCCCGCCGGTATGCCTCGTGCTCTGCCGGCTGTTCGGGCAGATCCAGCACCACGTCGGCGATGCGCCGCGCTGCCAGGGCGGGGATGGTGTTTTGGGTGTTGCACAAAATGACGATGTTCAGATCCTCTTTGGGCAGGCGCATCACATGGGCCCGGTAGCCCGCGTCCACGCCGCCGTGCTCCAGGTAGGGCTGTCCTTTGTATTCGCCCAGCATCAGGCCGCCGCCGTAGATGCTCTGGCTGCCATCGGCCAAAATGGGCCTTTCCATCATGGCCTCGATGGTCTCCGGCTTGCCCACTTTGGGCGCGCCGTAGTTTTCCAGCACCCGCATCATGTCGTGGGCGGTGGTGTGCAGCGAAGTGGCGCCATAGGCCGCAAAGTTGATGGGATGGTAGCAAAAGCCCCCTTCCCCGTTGTCGTCATAGGAATAGGCCCGCCCCGGGATGATCTGGGAGAAATGCTCTTTGATGCAGGTGTGGCCCATGCCCAGCGGGTCGAAGATGCGGCGCTTGGCAAACTGGTGCAGCGTCTCGCCGGTGATGCGCTCCACCATCTCGGCCAGCAGCGTGAAGTTGGAATTGCTGTACAGGTATTCGCTGCCCGGGGCAAAATTCAGCGCCCGCTGCTTGGCGATGGCCCTCTTCAGGTCTTCCATGGTGATGGTGTCATCGATGCGCACGCCCTGCATCATCAGCAGCTCCCACTGGTCGCGGATGCCCGAGATGTTGTGCATCAGCTGGTACACCGTGACAGGCTCCGAAAAAGCCACCAGGTCGCCCACATACTGCCGGATATCGGCCTGGATATCCAGCTTGCCCTCTTCCCACAGCAGCAGGGCGCACAGCACGGTGATCTGTTTGGAGACCGACGCCACGTGGAACACCGTATCCTGTGTGATGGGCACCTGGTGCTCCAGGTTGGCGTAGCCAAAGCATTTGTCATAGATCACTTTGCCCCGGTGGCTGACCAGCACCTGGCCGCCCGGGCACAGCCCCTGCTGCCACAGGTGGAAGATCTGATCCAGTTTTTGTTCGGTAGGGTTCATTTCGTCTCTCCCTTCTCCGCCTGACGCTCTTTGCGGCGGTAGTGGAAATAGAGCAGCGTGTCGGTGCCCACCATCAAAAAGTTGATCAGATAGAGCAGCAGCACGATATCTTGGCTGTACAAGATCTTGTGGGTGATGCCCGCCACATACCCGACCTCAATGGTGAGCAAAAACGAAAGGCTCTTTCCCTTGGTGGATTTGTTCTGCAACGATTTGGCGATGTTCATCGGCCAGGCCGCGCCAAAGCACAGCAGCATGATGGCCTCAAAAATGCTCATGGTCCGTCTCTTTCCTTTCCCCAGATTTGTTTTTGTGCTATAATGGCAAAGACAAAACGCCTTGCCCCAGCGTTCAAACATGCTTAGCGTACCACATTCCCAGTGGCTTTGCAACCATGGCGGCAGGCCCATGTGCGAGAAGACAGGAGGAATTCTACCATGATCCAAGACAGAGTGTACGGTTACTACATCGGCCAGAACAAAAGCTGCGCCGAATCCATCTTTTTGGCGGCCAACGACGAATACCAGCTGGGCGCCGGCCCGGAATGCCTGAAAATGATCGGCGCTTTCAGCGGAGGCGCCTGCTGCGGCAGCTTTTGCGGCGCTGTGGCCGGCGGCTGCGCCGCCATCGCCCTGCGCACCGGCCCTGTGGACCTGGACGCCCACTCCAACCCGGAGATGCGGGAGAAAGTCAAAGCTTTCGTCCAGGCCTTCCAGCAGGCCGCCGGCAGCGAGCTGTGCCGGGATGTGAAGGAAAAGTACTTTGCCGAAGGGGAGCGCTGCCTGCGCACCGTGGAGCTGGCCGCCCAGATCTTGGAACAATATATGGCATAACCACTGGCAATGCAATAAACTTTACTATAGCTGAAAAAAGGGGCAAGCCGCTGTAGCTTGCCCTTTTTTCGTCAGATATTGCCGCCGGGCACCGGGGCTTCGGGCAACTGGGCCAGCAGCTGCTTCAGCACTTCCACGCAATCGCCCACCACGGCGTAGTGGGCCACCCGGAAGATGGGGGCATCCGGGTCGGTGTTGATGGCCACCACGGTCTGGGCCCCCGCCATGCCCGCCAGATGCTGGATGGCGCCGGAGATGCCGCAGGCGATGTACAGCTTGGGCGCCACGGTATGGCCGGTCTGCCCCACCTGCATGGAATACTGGGCCCATCCCGCATCCACCAAAGGCCGGGAGGCGCCTACCTGCCCGCCCAGCCGGTCTGCCAGCTGCTGGGCATACTGTATGTTCTTCTGGCTGCCGATGCCCTTGCCCACCGCCACGATGACCGGGGCGTCGGCAATGCCCGCGCTGCGCTGGGCGATCTGGTTGGCCACCAGCTGGATGGCCGGCTGGCAGGCCGGGGCTGGCAGGGCCTCTACCTCTCCCTGCCGGGCCTCCGGCTCTCCTTTGGCAAATACGCCAGGGCGCACAGTGGCCATCTGGGGCCTGTGGTCCGGGCAGACGATGGTGGCCATCAGGTTGCCGCCAAAGGCCGGGCGGGTCTGCTGCAGCAGCCGCTTTTCCCGGTCGATCTCCAGCACGGTGCAGTCGGCTGTCAGACCGGTGTGCAGCCGGGCCGCCACCCGGGGCGCCAAGCTGCGGCCCAGCTCGGTGGCACCAAACAGCACGATCTCCGGCTGGAAGCGGCGGATGGCCTGTTCCACCAGATCGGCGGCCTGTTGTTCCAGCGGTTCGTCCAGCTCTTCGGCCGGGCACACATAGACCGTGTCGGCCCCGTGGCCGATCAATGTCTGGGCCAAATGGCTGCCCTGCCGGCCGGGCACCACTGCGCAGATCTTGCAATCCAAGTCTCTTTGAAGCTCTTTCGCTTTACAGAGCAATTCCAAGGTCACATCTTCCAGATGCCCCTGGTGCTGCTCGGCGAAGACCAGGATGCCCCGGTATTGCTCCAGCCCTTGCTGCCGCTGTCCGCTCTCCCGCCGGATGGCTCCCAGGCGGCAGGCGTCCAGGCACAGGCCGCAGGCCACGCACTCTTCGCTGATGGCGGCTTTGCCCCCCGCCAGGGAAATGGCGTTTTGGGGGCATGTGCTGGCGCACAGGCCACACCCCACGCACTTGTCTTTGTCGACTGTCATGCCTGCCATGCGGCATCCTCTCCCCTCTGTGTTTTTTCAAGCAGCACTTTGGCCAGCTGGCCCGCCTGCTGGGCTGTGTCCCCTTCCAGCCAGACGCATTCCACCGTTTTTTCCGGCGTGAAGGTGCGCACCACCTGGGTGGGGGAGCCCTTGAGCCCGATGCGCTGGGGGTCGGCCTGCACATCGGCGGCAGAGAGCACCTCCAGCGGCGCTTGCAAGCTCTGTTTGACCCCGCGGATGGAAGCCATGCGGGGCATGTTGATGTCTTTGGCCACGGTGAGCAGCGCAGGCAGCTTGACCCGCACCTGCTGGGTGCCCTGGTCTGTGGCCTTGGCGCACAGCAGCTCCCCTTTCCTGGCCTCTAAAATGGCGGTGACGTTGGTCACCTGGGGAATGCCCAGGTCCTCGGCCAATTCCGGGCCGATCTGGGCGGTGTCGCCGTCGATGGCCATGCGGCCGCACAAAATCAGGTCAAAATCCCCCAAATGGCGCACGCCCAGGGAGAGGGTGTAGGCGGTGGCCAGCGTATCGGCGCCCGCAAAGGCCCGGTCGCTGAGCAGCAGGGCGGAATCCACCCCGCGGGACATGGCCTCCCGCAGCAGCCGCTCCACCGCCGGGATGCCCATGCTGAGGGCGCACACCGTGCCGCCCAGCTTTTCTTTCAGCCGCACCGCCTCTTCCATGGCGTAGGTGTCAAAGGGGTTGATCACCGATTGCCGCCCATCCCGGATGATGGTCTTGGTCTCCGGGTCCAGTTTGACTTCATTGGTGGAAGGTACTTGTTTGATACACACGATGATCTTCATTTCGCTTCCTCCTCCGCCGCGAACAGATTGCCCCGGTTGAGCCGGCACTCCGGGTCAAAGGCCAGCTTGAGCCGGCGCATCTGCCGGATGTGCTCCGGCCCGTACATCACCAGCAAAAACCCGGCTTTCAGCTTGCCCACACCGTGTTCCGCCGAGACCGCGCCCCCTTTTTCCGTCACATAGGCGGCCCACTGGCGGTAGAGCTGCTGGCCTTTTTTGTACTCCTCCCCATCGTTGGGCAGGATGTTGACATGGAGGTGGTTGTTGCCGATGTGGCCCCAGATGGCCGATTCCAGCCCCTGCTCCTGCAGCATGCGGTTGTACAGGGCCATCACCTCTTCCAGCTGGCTGTCGGGTACAGCCATATCCGTGCCCAGTTTGGTGATGGTCTTGTCCTTCTGCTTCCGTTTGTCGATCAGCATGTTGACGCATTCGGGAATGGCGTGGCGGAAAAACATCAGCCGGTCCAGGTCGCTCTGGTCCCGGGCCACCCAGGTGTCCCCTTCGTCGCCGCCGGCCATGGTGATGGCGCGGCCCAGCTCCAGCAGACGGGCCAGCACCTCTTCCTCCTGCTCGCCGTGGAGCTCCACATAAATGGCGGCCTGGTACCGGGCGGGGATGTCGTGGATCTGGGCAAAAGCGCTGTTTTCCCGCTTTTGCCGCCGCAGGATCTCCAGGGCGTCGCCGTTGAAGAACTCCGCCGAGACCGGCCGCAGCACAAAGGGCTGTTGCCCCTCTTCCAGCACTTCGCCCCGGATGAGCCGCACATAGCGCAGGGCCTTTTCTTCCCGGTCGAAAAAGGCGGTGACGCCCCAGACGATGGGCGGCAGGGGCACCAGCCGGATCTCGATCTCCGCCGTCACGCCCAGTGTGCCGTCTGCCCCGATGAACAGGTCGATCAGGTCCATGTCGTCGGCGGCATAGTAGCCCGATGCGTTTTTGGTGTGGGGCATCTGGTAGGTGGGCAGGGGGATCTGGATGAGCCGGCCGCTGTCGGTGCGCAGCGCCCCTTGGCGCTCTTTGGCGAAGTGTTCCCCCCGGCGGATGGTCAGCGTATCCCCATCGGCCAGCACCATTTTCAGCCGGCTGACATAGGGGCGCACCGAGCCGTAGTAAAGGGAGCGGGCCCCCGAGGCGTTGCAGTTGACCATGCCGCCCAGGGAAGCCGACGTCTCTGTGGGGTCCGGGGTGAAGAACTGTTCCGGCGCCCGGCAAAAGGCCGTATACGCCCGGAGGGAAGCCTCATCCCAGCCCGTGGTGTCAAAGTTTTTGTTCCGGATCTTTTTGCGCAGCTCCGCCAGCAGCACGCCCGGCTGCACCGTCAGGTAAAACGCGCCCTGGTCATCCTGCCGGCAGCCCAGCACCCGGTCCATGCGGCTCAGGTTCATCACATGGCCGCCGTCGGGCACCGCCGCCGCCGTCAGGCCCGTGCGGGAGCCCTGCAACGTCACAGGGGTTCCGCTGGCCTGCAGCTGTTTGAGCACCGCCTGGATCTGCTGGGTGCTTTTGGGGAAAGAGATGCTCTCCCCATGGCCTACGCTGCGGGATTCGTCCCGCAGGTATTCCTCGTATTCCGCTGTCATGGGGCGGATCAAGTTCTGCTCCATTTTGGCATCCACTCCTTTATTGGGCTTGGATCGTTTGATATCAGCACCATTGTAGCGCGCCATAAAAGAAAAATCTTTTGAAATTTTGATGGATTGTTTGCACATCTTGTCATTTCGTTGTATAATAGGACCATGAGAACCGCGCGAAGCCGCCCATAGGGCGCTGCGCGATCAAACAGGGAGAATGGGAAATGGAAACCGACAATAAGCAAAATTTTTGCAAGGACTTTACCGTTACATTCCATCAAAACGCTTCGTGGAAAATGGACAAGTTCCATTTTCACGACACTTACGAGATCTTGCTCTGCCTTTCCGATGGGGGTGAATTCTTTGTGGGCGAATCCACCTACCCCATCCGCCGGGGCGGGCTGCTGGTCTTCAACAACATGGACCTGCACCGCAGCGCAGGGGGCAGCGTGCCCAATTATGAGCGCTATGTGGCCCATTTCATCCCCGAATACGCCGCCAGCCTTTCCACCCCCCAGACCAACCTGCTCCGCTGCTTTGAGCACCCGGTGGGCTCTTACAACGGCAATGTGCAGCTGAAAGAAGAGCAGACCGAACGGCTGGTCGACTATTTCGAAGCCGCCCAAAACGCGGGCCACCGGGGGGATTATGGGGATGACCTGCGGCGCCAGATGGCTTTCATCGAGCTGCTGCTCTATGTCAATTCCCTTTTTGACCATGTGCAGCCCGAGAATGTCATCGCCCAAAAGGAGAGCTTTCACAAAGTGCAGCCCATCCTGCTCTATGTGCAGCAAAACTACCAGAACCCCATCACGCTGGACAGCATCTCCCAGCAGTTCTTCATGAGCAAATACTACCTGTGCCACCTGTTCAAAGATGTGACCGGCTTTGGCCTCAACGAATACATCATCAACCTGCGCATTTTGAAGGCCCGGGAACTGCTGCGGCAGAACATCTCCGTGCAGCAGGTGGGGGAGATCGTGGGCTTTTCCAACAACTCCCATTTCATCCGCACTTTCAAGACCATGGTGGGGGTCTCCCCCGGCCAATATTCCCACCGGTACCGCTGAGACTGCATCCCATACCGAAAAAGCCTGGCGCGGCTGCGCCAGGCTTTTTTTGCCGCCTTCCCCCTCAAAAGAGGAAACTGGCCGAGCAGTGCTCTTTGAGTTTTTCCATGTCTAAGATCGTCACGCCGCTGCGGTGGGTCGCAATGGCTTTTTGCTGGCGCAGCACCCGGTAGGCCCGGGCCACCTGCACCCGGCTGACCCCCAGCACGGCCGCCACCTGTTCCTGGGTCAGACCGATGCCCTGGCCCTGCTGCCGCCAGGCGGGGTAAGCCAGGTAGAGGAAAGTGGCCACTTTTTGCACGGCGCAGACATTCTGGTGGATCACCAGGCGGGCCGACTGCATGTTGGCATACACCGTGTGGAAATCCAGGGCAGCCACGGCAAAATCCGGGTCGGTACGCACCAGGGACTGGACCGCCTCCGGCTTGAGACAGAGCACCTGGGCGGGCGACAGCGCCACATAGCGGAAGGCGGGCTCCAGCACGAAGTGGAACTGCCTGCACTTGACCGGGTACAGCGAACCGGGGCCGTGGAAGGATTGGATGGCCTCGTTCCCCTGGTCATCCACCAGGGAAAAACAGCAAAACCCCTGTATGATGTAAAACAGGTCTGTGATCTCCTGGCCGGCGGCCGCCAGCACATGGCCGGCCGGCACCTGTTTTTGCTGCCAGGCCAGCTGGGCCAGCTTGGGGTAAAACGGCGTGAAATGATCGGCAAAATAAAAGCGGGTCTGCTCCATTGCCCCACCTCCTCTGTATCATTTGATATGGAACCCGCCCCCTGCCCTCTGTACAATAGGGGTATCGACGGATACCCGCCGGGCGGCTGCCCGGCCATTCCCAAGGAAGGATGGACGCTATGAAACACATTCTCATCGTGCAGGGCGGCGGCAGGCCCCGGGGCAACACCGCCCAGTTGGTGGAACATTTTGCCCAAGGCGCCCGGGATGCAGGGCACCAGGTGGAGACTGTCTCCCTGCTGCAAGTTCCGGTCAACGGGTGCCTGGGCTGCAACGCCTGCCGCTACGGCAAGCCCTGCGTGCAAAAAGACGGCTTTCAACAGCTGATCCCCAAGATCCAGTGGGCCGACCTGCTGGTGCTGGCCTCTCCTTTGTATTTTTGGACCATCTCCGCCAAGCTCAAAGCCTTCATCGAGCGCTTTTACTGCATTGCCCAGCCAGACGACCACCCGCCCCTGGGCCGCTATGAAAAATACCCGGAAAAGGACTGCGCTTTGCTGCTCACCGCGGCAGACAACTTTTTCTGGACCTTTGAACAGGCAGTCGCCTACTACCGGTTCGCCCTGGTCCGCTACATCGGCTTTCACGACAAGGGGATGCTGCTGGCCGGCGGCTGCGGCAGCACCAATGGCCAGCAGCAGATCGACAAGACGAACCACTTGGCGGAGGCCTACGCCTTTGGCAAAGGGATCTACCCCGCCGAATGACACAAAAGGAGGAATTACCATGGCCTATCAATGCAAGATCACTGTGCTGCGCCGGGAGTATTACCAGGACTTGGCCGACGCCTACCTGGCCGACCCCGCCACCGGCAAATGCCCGCTGTTTCAAGAGGGGCAGACCTTTTTGGTGGACGAGAGCCACTTTTCCAAATTCACCCACGACGGCCGGTTCTGCCAATGGGCTTGGGATTGCATCAGCCACTTGGTATACGCCACCATCGTCGGCGGCAGGCCCTTCCGCGTGGGTTGGTCCAAAGACCCGAAATACACCATCTGCTGCTGCAACGATGGCGCCCGGCCTGTCATTTTCAAGCTGGAGGCCGTAGAAGCGGAGGAACCGCCGTCCTCCCCCGCCCAATAGGCGCCGGCCCCCGGGTCATACCGCGCCGAAGAGCTCCTGGGTCCAGGCCAATGTCTCCCGCACCATGGGGCAGTCGGGCAGCTGAGCAATGGCCCGGGTCAGCTGCCGGTAATACCATGCCTGCTGTTCCCTGCCGCGGCTGAACCGCTGCCACAGCCGGTCTCCGATCTGCTGGTGATCTGCCGCCATGCTGCGCAGGTTGGCGCATTTGTCCGCGCAGGTGATCCACTTGGCCTCCAGAGGGCCGGGCTGTTCCATTTTGCGGATGGTGGCCTGCTTCCGCTCCTCCCAGCTTTTCGTCTTGTCTTCGGTGCACCACTGCACCAGCCGGAGCACTTCCGGGCCGCAGTCGGCCTCGATCTGCCCGGCGGGCAGGCTGGTGTCTTCCAGGGTGTCGTGGAGCAGGGCCGCCGCCACCACTTCTGCCCGGCAGCCGTGGGCCGTCAGCATCTGAACTGAACCAGTAAAAACGGACAATAGACAAAAGGCCCCCTAATGTAGGAAAATAGAACTACATTAGGGGGTCTTAGTATGTCAGGAAAAAAGGG
>CAJFRA010000023.1 GCA_904419295.1 Candidatus Pseudobutyricicoccus lothianensis | reverse complement strand
TGCCTTTTGGTTTTGTCTGGTCAACTCTACCTTAACACAGGTCACTCCTATTCGCTATTTATTTCTTTGATTTGTTACACATCATTGTAACACCTACAGGCACCGAAAATGCGCCGGGCTGTGGCACTTGCAACCGGGCCGTGTTTCGTCTATAATGCAAAGTAGCCTGACAGATGAAACGCGGGCGGAGAAGCGGAGGAGAGAACATGCGGAGTAAAACACAAATGTTGACATTGGCATCGGTATTTGCCGCCATTATTTTAGTGACGGTCATGTTCCCTTTTTTGCGGATCCTCAATGAATACGCCCACATTGGCGACGGCGTTATTTATCTGGCCTGCGCCATATTGCCTGCGCCTTATGCCATGCTGGCTGCGGCGGCAGGCGCCGCCTTGGCCGATACTTTTTTGGGGTCGTTTTTGCCCTGGGCTCCCATGACGCTGGTGATCAAGGCCGCCATGGCCTGGGTGATGTGCCGCTTTGTGGGGGGCGAGAGCACCACCTGGGGCAAGACAGTGATAGGCCTGCTGTTGGCTTCGGCCATCAACGTGGCCGGCTACTTTTTGGGCAGCTGGCTGTGCTATGGCTTTGGCGCGGCAGTGGCCGGCATCCCGCTGAATTTGATCCAGTCGGCGGTGGCGGCTGTTCTGTATTTGGCCCTTTCCCCCTTGGTGCGCCGGGCGGCCCGCAAATACATCCGATAATATCACACAAAAGGACAAAGGAATTGTTGTATGCTGGAAAAGCTGGAATTGGTTGAAAAGAGATTGAACGAGATCGAACAGGCGCTGGCGGCAGAAGATCTGTACAGCGACCCCCAGGCGGCGGCCAAGCTGCTGAAAGAGCAAAAGGAGATTTTGCCGGTGGTGGAGGCCTTCCGCAGCTATAAAAAAGCCCAGCGGGATCTGCAGGACGCCGAGGAGCTGATGCACGGCGACGATGCAGAGATGCGGGAGCTGGCCCAGATGGAATACGAAGAGGCCAAAGAACGGAGCGAGACGTTGGAACAGCAGATCAAGGTGCTGCTGCTGCCCAAAGACGAAAACGACGACAAGAACGTCATCGTGGAGATACGCGGCGGCGTGGGCGGCGAAGAGGCCGCCCTGTTCGCCCATTCTCTGTTCCGCATGTATTCCATGTACGCCGAGCGCAAGCGGTTTTCCGTGGAGGTGCTCAGCTCCAACGAGACTGAGCTGGGCGGCATCAAGGAGATCAGCTTTGAAGTGCGGGGCAGCGGCGCCTGGTCCCGGTTCAAATACGAGAGCGGCACCCACCGGGTCCAGCGGGTGCCGGAGACAGAGTCTTCGGGCCGGATCCACACATCGGCGGCCACGGTGGCCGTGCTGCCCGAAGCGGAGGAAGTGGAAGTGGAGATCGACCCTGCCGACCTGCAGATCGACACCTATCGCTCGGGCGGCGCCGGCGGGCAGCACGTCAACAAAACGGAATCCGCCATCCGCATCACCCACTTGCCCACCGGCCTTGTGGTGGAGTGCCAGGATGAGCGCAGCCAGCACAAAAACAAGGACCGGGCCATGAAGATCTTGCGCACCAAACTCTACGAGATGCAGCAGCAGGCCCTGGACCAGGAGCGGGCCAGCGAGCGCCGCAGCCAAGTGGGCTCCGGCGACCGCAGCGAGCGGGTGCGCACATATAACTACCCCCAAGGCCGGGTGACGGATCACCGCATCGGCCTGACGCTGCACAAGCTGGAAAACGTGCTCAACGGCGACCTGGATGAGATCATCGACGCGCTGACTGCTGCGGACCAGGCGGAAAAACTGCGGGCCGGCGGAGACGAATAGGGTCTGTCCTGCCGGCAGGCGGCATAGAATAGGACAGGGACATGGCGCACAGCGCCTCAAAGAGAGGGAAACGACTATGAACATTTGGCACAACATCGACCCTGCCAGCATCAAACCGGAAAGATTTATGGCAGTGATCGAGATTCCGGCGGGCAGCAAAAAGAAATACGAACTGGACAAGAACACCGGATTGCTCCGGCTGGACCGGATCTTGTACACTTCCACCCATTACCCGGCCAATTACGGCTTCATCCCCCGCACCTATGCCGATGACGGCGACCCGCTGGACGTGCTGGTGCTGTGCAGCGAGACGCTGGACCCGCTGGTGATGGTGGAATGTTACCCCATCGGCGTTGTGCGGATGGTGGACGGCGACGAATATGACGACAAGATCATCGCCATCCCGCTGCAAGACCCCACCTGGAATTACTACAAAGATGTGAACCAGCTGCCGCCCCATATCCTCAACGAGATCGCCAATTTCTTTGAGGTGTACAAAAGCCTGGAGCACAAAAGCACCACCCTTTCCAACACACTGGGCTGTGAAGCGGCGCTGCAGATCATCCGCGATACCATTCATACCTACGAATGCCATTTCTGCGGCCGGATGGAATGAGGCCGCCGGGGCCCCGGCTGGGGCATTGATGCAAAGGAGTTCCTGAAATGATGGAAACACTGCTGCTACAAGCAAAAGAAGAAGAGGATATCCGCCGGGCCGGGCAGCTGCTGCGCCAGGGCGGCGTGGTGGCCATTCCCACCGAAACGGTGTACGGCCTGGCGGCCGATGCCACAAATCCCCAGGCCGTGCAAAAGATCTTTGAGGCCAAGGGCCGGCCCCAGGACAATCCGCTGATCGTGCACATCGCCAGTTTGGAGGAATTGCCCGCCCTGGTGCGGCAGGTGCCGGACGCCGCCAAAAAACTGGCCGAGACTTTTTGGCCCGGCCCGCTGACGATGATCTTCTACAAAAGCGAAAAGATCCCGGCGGAAACTTCCGCCGGGCTGGATACGGTGGGCATCCGCATGCCCCAGCACTTGGCGGCCCGCCAGGTGATCCAGGCTGCCGGCGTGCCTTTGGCCGCGCCTTCGGCCAACCGCTCGGGGCGGCCCAGCCCCACTACGGCGGAACATGTGATGAATGACATGAAAGGGCGCATCGACGCGGTGTTAGACGGCGGCCCCTGCCAAGTGGGCGTGGAATCCACCGTGGTGGATATGACCGGGGACGTCCCGCGGGTGCTGCGGCCCGGCGCTGTCACCCGGGAGCAGATCCTGCGGGTGTTGGGCAGCGTGGAGGTAGACAGCGCTGTCTTTCACGAAGTGGCGCCGGGCGAAGTGGTCCGGGCGCCCGGCATGAAATACCGGCACTATGCCCCCAAAGCGCCTGTGCTGTTGTTCGAGGGCGCGCCGGATGCCACGGCCCGGGCCATCGAACAGCAGATGCAGCCCCACGACGCGGTGCTGTGCTTTGATGAATACAGGGATTTTTACGACGACGAAAAAGGGCCGGTGCGCAGCTACGGCGCCTCCTGTGACAAGCAAGCCCAGGCCCAGCAGCTGTTTGCAGCCCTGCGGGAACTGGATGAGACTTCCTGCCAGCGGATCTTGGCCCAGGCGCCCCGCCCCTTTGGCGAGGGCCTGGCGGTGAGCAACCGCATCCACAAGGCGGCGGGGTTCCACACCGTGCGCCCCGGCAAGGCTGTGGTGTGCGGCATCACCGGCACATCGGGCAGCGGCAAGAGCAGCGTGGGCGCCTGCCTGGCCCGGCTGGGCTGGCAGATCATCGATGCGGACCAGGTGTACCACCAGCTGCTCAAGCTGGACCGGAACTTGATGCGCACCGTGCTCAACCAATTCCCCACCGTGGCAGGGCCGGACGGCAGTGTGGACCGGAAGGCACTGGGGGACATCGTCTTCCACGACAGGGCTGCCCTACGCCGATTGAATGCCATCACCCATCCGGCCGTCAAGCGGGAGATCCGCCGCCGCATCCGCGTGATGACGAGCCAGGGCTGCCACCGCATCGGTATGGATGTGCCCCTGCTGTATGAAAGCGGCTTGGACCACGCCTGCGACTTTGTCATCGGCGTCGTGGCGCCAGAACCGGCTGTCACAGAACGGATCGTCCGGCGGGATGGCATCAGCCCGGAACAGGCCCGCATCCGCTTGGCAGCTCAGCCGGACCGGGAGTTTTACGAGGCCCTTTGCGATATCCTGATCGAAAACGACGGGGATGAACAAGCGCTGTGCCGCCGTCTGGAAGACGCGCTGCCGCCGCTGCCGGCAGAAGAATAGGAAGGTCGCCAAGCGGGTGGTCTGCCGCCCCACATTGGTGCCGGCTGGTGAAAAAACTTTTGCTGTTTTTGCAAACAACCGTCATAAAGGACAGCACCCCTGCGCAAACTGAGCGCAGGGGTGTTTTTTTGAAAAAGATCAACTTCCTCCACAACGGAGGAGCGGAGGACGAAGAACAGTCCTCGGCAAATGGATCCCAGGAAAAGCCGGAGGATGCCATCGAAAAGATGGGCTCCGTCACACTGGAAAACAGCAAGAACAAATCGTCCATCCACTGCTTGACCATCGTGGGGCAGATCGAAGGCCATATGCTGCTGCCGCCCCAAAATAAGACCACCAAGTACGAACATGTGATGCCTCAGCTGGCCGCCATTGAGGAAAGCGATGAGATCGACGGCCTGCTGATCTTGCTCAACACGGTGGGGGGCGATGTGGAAGCCGGCCTGGCCATCGCAGAACTGATCGCCGGCATGAAGACGCCCACTGTCTCCCTGGTGCTGGGCGGCGGCCACTCCATCGGCGTGCCGTTGGCCGTTTCGGCCCGTCGCAGCTTCATCGCGCCCACGGCGTCCATGACCGTACACCCGGTGCGCATGAGCGGCACGGTCATCGGCGTGCCCCAGACCATGACCTATTTCGAAAAGATCCAAGACCGGATCATCGATTTTGTGGTGGCCAACAGCCATGTGGAGCGGCAGACCTTCCACAGCTTGATGATGAAGACCGGCGAACTGACCACCGATGTGGGCAGCGTGGTCTACGGCAACGAAGCGGTGGAGATCGGCTTGATCGACCAGCTGGGCAGCTTGAGCGATGCGCTAACCTGCCTGCACGCCATGATCGACAAAGAAAAAGGGGAGGGAGATCATGCTGCACACCATTGTTCCACTGGAGCAGATTTTCACGACTGAGTATCAGCCGGCCCGGTATGCCTGGTATGGCGGCGCCCCGGCCGAATACTACACAGACCCTCGGGGAGGGCAGCACATGGGGCGGTTGTATACCACAGACCTTTCCGCCTATTTGGGCGTAGAGGGTTTGGCGGCACTGGATGAAAAGACTGCCGCCGGCATGCCGGCATAAGGCCAAAGGGATCCTGGCAGCAGGAAGGCCCAATGGCAGCTGACCGGGAAAACAAAAAATAAGGGCCGGCCCTCGTGGAAGCCATTTGGACTTCCATGGAGGGCCGGCTTTTGTGTATTTTCTTCCGGGAAGGCCCCGGCCGTGGGCAAAGGGCGTGCTTGCGGACCTGCGGCCTTGCAGCAAAGAGATTATGCGGGGGCGGCACTTTCCAGCTGCTGGGCTGTGCGGAAGATCAGTTGGGCCAATTCCTCTGCCGGGCGGGTGTTCCACAGGATCAGGCAGGGGCACGGGGCCTGGCGCAGCAGCTGGAAATGGCCGGCCAGGCTGGTGTGTTCCTCGTGGGCCAGGGCCGTCTCATAGGTGGCGGCCCATTCCAAAAATTCTTCCGTCAGGGCATAATGGTCGCCGCCCGGCAGGCAGCGTGCACCGTAGCGCAGCCATTCCCGCTGGCGCAGCCGTTCCATACGGGTATCCTGGTCCAAACGCAGCAGCACCAGCAGGGTGGGGCGCAGCGCGCCCTCGGGCAGCCAACGGTGCACGCCGCCATCCAGCACAAAGGAGGAATGGCGGGCCAGATCGGCTTGGAGCATGGCGTGCTGCTGGTCTATGGGCCGCATGATGGTGAAGTCACTGTCCTGCCACAGGTAGTGGTCGCTGTGCAATACCGGCAGATGGGCCAGGCGGCCCACAGCGCCGGCCAGCGTGCTCTTGCCGCTGCCCGACGCGCCGATCAACTGGATGATCATTGTGCTGCGCCTCCTTTTTGGTTACAATAGATGGAGAAACAGTATACCACAGAAAGGAGGGCGGCGCAATGAGCCCCGAAGAATTGGCCTGCCGCCTGGTGGCGGCAGAGAGCGGCGGACCGGCCGGGGTGGTTTCCCTGGACCGCCTTTGGGAACGGATGGACGAAGGGCAGCGGCAAAAAGCGCTGTCACTGCTGCCCGGCCAGCGGACGCTGGTGTGTACGGTATTCCCTTATTACGACGGCGCAGCACCTGGCAACCTGTCTTTGTATGCCAGAGGGCAGGACTACCACCTGGTGGCACGGCAGCGGCTGGGAGAAGCCTGTGCCCGGCTGGAACGGGCTTTCCCCGGCTTTCGCTTTCAAGGGTATGCCGACACATCGCCCTACCCGGAAGTCTATGCCTGCGCCTGCGCCGGTCTGGGCGTGGTGGGGCTGAACGGGCTGCTGCTGACGCCCTGCTGGGGCAGCTATGTCTTTTGCGGGGTGGTCGTCACCGATCTGCCGCTGGAGGGCGGAAAAGAGCCGGCAGGCTGCATTGGGTGCGGCCGCTGCCAAGACGCCTGCCCCGGCGGCGCGCTGCACAGCGGCAGGCTGGAGGAGGACCGGTGCCTTTCCGCGCTGACCCAGCGCCGGGGCAAACTGGAGCCCTGGCAGCAAGAATTGGTGATACAGGGGGGATTGGCTTGGGGCTGTGACCGGTGCCAGAGCGTCTGTCCCTATAACCGGGCGCCGGAGCATACCCAGCTGGAACCCTTCCGGCAGCGGAAAAGATCTTCCATCACGCTGATAGAGCTGGAAGGGATGGGGGACCGGGCCTTCCGCCACCAATTTGCAGACCGGGCCTTTGCCTGGCGGGGTATTGCCCCGCTGCGTCGCAATTTGCAGCTGTTAGACCGGCGGGAAACCGGAGAGGCAGAATAAAAAATCCCTCTTTTGCCCACACTAAGACCAAAACCTGGCGGCTGTGCCGCCAAAGCAGGAGGAGAAAGCATGCGGGTTTCTGAACTGATGAGCCCCAGCACCGTGACGATCTTTCCAGAGGATACCGTGGCCTGCGCCGCCCGTCTGATGGAGCGCCATGGCATAGGGGTGCTGCCGGTGTGCAGTCCGCAGGGCAAACTGAAAGGGATCGTCACAGACCGGGACATCGCCACCCGCTGTGTGGCGGCGGATCTGGCGGCTGAACAGACGCCGGTGCGGGAGATCATGTCCCGCCATGTGGCTACGGTGCCGCCCCAGGCCGACGTGCGGGAGGCTGCGCTGCACATGGCCCAATGCCGCATCCGCCGCCTGCCGGTGGCAGAAGGGGGCCGGGTACTGGGCATGGTGTCCATTGGCGATTTGATGCGGACCCATGCCTGCGATATGGAAGCGGCCCAGGCGCTGGCCGAGATCTCCAGGCCGGGGGAAGGCCCCTATTAAAAGGGAGAGAAAGGCCAAAGGCGCCATAAATTTTTGACACCCGCCGTATTGGGATGCTATACTAAAGCTGAAGACCTGGCTGCCCAGGCAGCGGAAGGATGGAATCTATCAATACGGCGGGATCTTTCCGCCTTTTCGGAGGATGGAGAACAATATGATCGAAACGGTAACCGCAGCCACGCTGCCGGAATACGAAGAATTTATCCAAAAACACCCCAAGGGACATTTTTTGCAGTCTTCCCTGTGGGGCAAAGTGAAGGACAGCTGGAAATGGGAGGCGATCTTGTGCCGGGGGGCCGATGGCGCAGTGCGGGGCAGTTTGGCTGTGCTCATCCGCAAGGTGCCCATGCTGCCCTATACCCTGATGTACGCGGGCCGGGGCCCTGTGTGCGACAGCCACGACGAAAAGACTTTGCAGGAACTGACGGAAGGCGCGGCCGAACTGGCAAAAAAATACCGGGCCTATTCGCTAATGATGGATCCGGACATTGAGAGCAGCGATGTGGAGTTTATCCAGATCATGAAGCGGCTGGGCTACCAGCACAAAGAGAGCGGCAAGAATTTCGAAGGGGTACAGCCCAATTACGTCTTCCGCCTGGATGTGAAGGGGAAGACAGAGGAGGAGCTGATGGCGGCTTTCCACCAAAAGACCCGTTACAACATCCGGCTGGCGGGCCGCAAAGGGGTGGAGGTCATCTGCTGCGATGAGAGCAACCTGGGGGAGATGCTCCACCATTTTGCCGCCATTATGAAAGAGACCGGCGAGCGGGATGGGTTCATCACCCGGCCGGAGAGCTATTTTGCCAGCCTGATGCAGCACATGGGCGACCATGCCAGGCTCTATATGGCGCTGTACAACGGCAAGCCGGTGGCGGGCACATTGGCCATCCACTTTGGCAACAAGGTCTGGTACCTCTACGGCGCATCCTCCAACGAATACCGCAATGTGATGCCCAACTATCTGCTCCAATGGAACATGATCCAGTGGGCGGTGGAGTGCGGCTGTGACATCTACGATTTCCGGGGCGTTTCCGGCGATCTGTCGCCGGAAAACCCGCTGTATGGCTTGTACCTGTTTAAAAAAGGCTTTTCCGGCCAGCTGACCGAATTTTGCGGCGAGTTTGAAAAAATATACAAACCGGTGGTCAATGTGGCGGTGAATACCGGCATGAAGACCATGCGCTCGGTCCGCCATGCCAACTTCGTGCGCAAAACAAAGGGCAAGGGGCCAGAAAAAGGGCAGAAGAGCGAATAGATGGGACCCGGCCAGGCCGGAATAGGGGAACGATATGAAAGAACTGGTCATTGAAAAGGACAAGGTCGTCCACAACATCCAAGTGATCCAAAAAAAGGCCCAGGGGGCCTCACTGATCGCCGTGCTCAAGGCCAATGCCTATGGCCTGGGCCTTTGCCAGATGGCGGAGGTGCTGCGGGAACAGGGGGTCAAGCGCTTTGGCGTGACGGAACCGGTGGATGCGGTGCAGCTGCGCAATGCCGGGTTTATGGAAGAAGAGATCATCATGCTGCGTTCCACATCGGTGGAAGAGGAGATACGGCAGATCATCACATCCACCGCTACGGCGGCCATCGGCAGTTACGATGCGGCGGTGGCCCTCAACGGGTTGGCGGAAAAAGAGGGCATCGTGCTGGATGTCCATCTGGAGATCGACACCGGTATGGGACGCTATGGCTTTGAGCCTTCGGAGCTGGAGCGGATCCTCTCCGTCTTCCGTTTTATGGGGAATTTGAACGTCACCGGGGTGTTCACCCACTTCCCCTCGGCTTTTTGCAGCCGCAAAGCCACCCGGGCCCAATATGACCGGCTGCTGGATGTGGCGGCCAAGATACGGGAGGCCGGCTTTGACCCGGGCATGCTCCACGCGGCCAACAGCGCGGCCCTGTTCTATTGCGATCTGCCGCCTCTGGACGGTGTCCGCATCGGTTCTGCGCTGAGCGGGCGGACCACGGCCAAAGGGGAGACAGGCCTGCAAAAGACAGGCCGGCTGGAGAGCCAGGTGGCAGAAGTGCGGTGGCTGCCGGCAGGCCATGGCGTGGGCTATGGCCCGGCCTATGTGACCAAGCGGCCCACAAAGATCGCCGTGATCCCCGTGGGATATTGCGATGGCGTGATGGTGGAAAAAGCCCGGGATACCTTCCGGTTTCAGGATACCCTCCGCTACTGTCTGAGCGACTGCGCCAAATGGTTCCGGCGCAAGCGCTTTTATGTCACGGTCAACGGCCGCCGGGTGCGGATGCTGGGGCATGTGGGCCTGAACCACACCACGGTAGATGTGACAGAGATCGAATGCCAGCCGGGCGCCAAAGCGGTGTTCGAAGTGTCTCCCATGTTTGTGCCTGCGGAGATCCCCCGGCGCTACATAGAGTAACCTGATACATCAAACTTGCCTTGTTACGAGTGGTATGCTAAAATCAAACCCCAAAAAAGTCGGGAAGGATTGAGAAATGCAGTTACATGAAATTTTGAATACTATGATTTCTGAGGGCAAAATTTCAGAAAAGACAATTATGATAGCTTCTAAAATCTCTCAATCGCAATTAAAGCAATACCTCTCTGGCAATAGAGCGAACATAGACAAAAATGATCTTGTATATCTTGATCGGTTGGCCATGTGTCTTGGCCTTGGAATAGCACTTGCTACTCCAGATGAACGCACAAAAGCCATTTTAGAATGTCTAATGGATGTTTATGAATTTCAAGTTGATGAACTGAGTCAATTGCTTGACACCCCTCAAGAAATCATTCAAGATGTTTTAGATGGGAAAGAAATTGAGCTTTGCAAGAAATATTCTTTCGCTGTTGCTGCTTCATATGTCTTTTATGTACTTAAAAAATGAAAGAAATAGCACAGCGACTCCCAGAAAGAATAGGAATCGGCCCTCAAAGAAGCCATTTGGGCTTCGTTTGGGGGTCGGTTTTTTTTATTATCCTTTTCTTGGGGCCGGTTTGCGGCCGGTTTTTGCCAATGCGCCTATGCCATAAAGCAATGGGAACAAGAGAACAGGCAGCGGCCTGCTATTTGGCAAGACAAAGAGGGAAACTGGTAGAATTGGAGCTTTATACATGGTACACTGGTACAGAAGGCAGAGCGACAAAGCTAAATTTATGTGGAGGAGGCATTCTTTATGGAACGACAGATCTTGCTGCTCGGCGACCCGCGGCTCTATGAGACCTCGGAAGAAGTCACCCGGGAAGAGCTGGAAGAACTGCGGCCTGTTTTTACCGATATGTTTGACTGCATCAAAGGCATCCGCCGCGATTACGGTTTTGGGAGGGCGATCGCAGCCCCACAGATCGGCATTCAGAAGCGCTTGATCTGTATTCTCACAGAGAAACCTTATGTGATCATCAACCCTGAACTGGAGTTTGTCGGTGACGAAATGATGGAATTGATGGACGACTGCATGTCATTCCCAAAGCTGCTTGTGCGCGTGCGCCGTCATCGCCACTGTATACTGCGCTATTTGGACGAAAATTGGACGCCGCAGGAAATGCAAATGGAGGATGATATGTCCGAACTGATTCAGCATGAATACGACCATCTGAATGGGATCCTTGCGACTATGCGCGCCATCGACAACAAATCTTTTGTGATGAAAAGATAAACAGCTTCCCGTTGACCGGGAAGATGGCAAAAGCCCATGGCGGGGAACCGCCATGGGCAATCCTTCCCCCCGGGAAAGAAGGGGGAGGAGGTCAATCAAAATAGAATAAGTCTTCGAATTTTTTGTCCAGGGCAATGCACAGGATCAATGCCAGTTTGGCGGTGGGGTTAAACTGGCCGGTCTCAATGGAACTGATGGTGTTGCGGGAAACCCCCACCAGCTGGGCCAACTGGGCTTGGGACAGCTTTTTCTGGGCCCGGGCCTCTTTGAGCCGGTTGTGCAGCACCAGCCCGCCAGCGTTCTCTGCTTTGCCGCCCATTATCCCTGGGACCTCGTTGAAAAACGGCGCCGTCCCCTGTTCCCTATCATATGATCGTCTCCTCTGCGCTCTGAAGTATCTTCGTTGAGCCCATTGTAATATAGCCAAGTTTTCTTGTCAATATAAAAAGGCAGGGCTGCACAGGCGAAAAAAGCGGGCCACGCTGTATAAAGTTCACGATTCGGCAAAAGATTTGCATTGAAAATTTGGGGAAAACAGGTTATAATAACGGTAACCTCATATGGGGAGGTTTTGAATCTAAAACCAATTTGAAAAATAAAGGAGGCGGCTAATTATGAAAATGGTTCTCGCTATATTGAATTCGGATGATGCTTCCACCGTTATGCACAACCTGATGAAGGAAGGTTATCAGATCACGAAGCTGTCGACCACCGGCGGTTTCCTGCGGGCGGGCAACGTCACCGTGCTGATCGGCGTGGAAGACGACAAGCTGGATCACTGTCTGGAGATCATCTCGAAGTATTCCAAGAGCCGCAAACAGCTCATCCCCAGCAGCGCCGAGGCTGGCATCAGTTTCTACCCCTCGATGCCGGTGGAAGTGGTCGTAGGCGGCGCTACCATCTTCGTGCTCGATGTGGAGCAATTTAAGAAAGTCTGATCACAATGCAGTTGGAGCATTTGCTAGGGAACGAGCGCTTCAAAAAGGCGCTCGCTCCCTTTTTCAAAGAGAATTTTCCCCAGTCGGTGATCTTGGAAGGACCACCGGGCACTGGGAAAAAGACGGCGGCCTATGACATTGCCCGCAACCTGATGTGTACCGGCCCACAGCCCCCTTGCGGCCGCTGCGGCGCCTGTGTGCGGATGGCCGCAGGTTCCCACCCGGATTACCAGGTGTTCAACCAGGAAGGGGGCAACATCCGGGTGGACGACATCCGGCAGGTGCGGAAGCTCTCCTTTATCCGGCCCAGCGAAGCGCGGCAGAAAGTGTTCGTCATCAATGGGGCGGGCAACATGAACCCCCAGGCCCAGAACGCTCTGCTCAAAGTGCTGGAAGAGCCCCAGGAAACAGTATTTTTGCTGCTGTGCGAACAGGCGGGGCAGCTGCTGCAGACCGTCCGCTCCCGCTGTGTGCGCTTTGCAGTGGAAGAGCTGTCCGAAGAGCAGATCCGCCAGGAATTGCAGCGGCGGATGCCAGAGGCCGACCCGGCTGCGGTCCAGGCCGCGGCCCAGCGCAGCGGAGGCAGTTTGGGGCGGGGGCTCTGCCGGCTGGAAAACGGCCCGGACAAAGGGGAAGAATTGGCGAGCCGGTTTTTGGCGGCCTTGAGCCACGGCGAACTGGCTGTGCTGGAAGCCTGCCTGGAGGTGGCCAAGCTCTCCCGGGCAGAATACACCCAGTTTTGCAATGAAAGCTGCCTGCAGCTGTGTGAGCTGGCAAAACAAGACCCTGCCGCCGAGTGGGCCATGCCCCTCTACGGCTATTTGCGTGAATTGTCGGCCCGGGCCGAGGGGAACGCCTCCGTCTCGGCCATGAGCGGCGCGCTGTCTGCTTTTTGCGGCCAGCTGTTGTTTGCCCGGGGCTGATGGGAGGTATTATGACAGAAGTAGTTGGAGTTCGATTTAAAAAAGTGGGCAAAGTGTATGACTTTGACCCGGTGAACCTGAAAGTAGACAAGGGCAGCCATGTGATCGTGGAGACCAACCGCGGAGTGGAGTACGGCGAAGTGGCAGTGGCCAACCACGAGGTGGAGGACGAACAGATCGTCAAACCGCTGCGCAAGGTGCTGCGGGCTGCCACGGAAGAAGACGAACAGCGGGTGGCCCAGAATAAGAAATTGGAAAAAGATGCCTTTTCCATCTGCGAAAAAAAGATTCGGGCCCACAAACTGGAGATGAAACTGGTGGAGGTGGAGTACACCTTTGACCGGGGCAAGATCTTGTTTTATTTTACTGCCGATGGGCGGGTGGATTTCCGGGAGCTGGTGAAAGACTTGGCTTCGGTGTTCCGCACCCGCATTGAATTGCGGCAGATCGGCGTGCGGGATGAGGCGAAGATGCTGGGCGGCTTGGGCGTCTGTGGCTGCCCGCTGTGCTGCGCCACTTTTTTGGATGATTTTGCACCGGTCTCCATCAACATGGCCAAGGACCAGGGGCTTTCGCTAAACCCTTCTAAGATCTCGGGCAATTGCGGCCGCTTGATGTGCTGCTTGAAATATGAAAACGAAGCTTATCAAGACTTGCTGCGGACGACGCCCCCGGTGGATTCCCTGGTGGAGACGCCCCAAGGGCGCGGCGTAGTCACCGAGGTGAGCCTGCTCAAAGGGGAATGCAAAGTCCGGTTGGAGGATTCCGCCGATTCGCCCAAATGCTTTTGCAAAGGCGATTGCAAAGTGCTGCGGGCCGGCCGGGTGCGCACCCGCCGGGGCAAGGGCAAGAGCGGCGAGAGCCACGGCGGCCACAAAGAAAAGGGCAAGGAAAAAGAAGCCAAACGGCCGGAAAAGCCCGCTGAATAGACAAACGGTAGACCGGGGTCTGACAGCCCCGGCCTTTGTTTTGCGAAAGGCTGGTCCTTCTCCATCTCCACACCGGCCTGTATGCCAAAAGAAACAGCGGAACGGAAAAGCAAGGACCCGTTTTTCAGGCTGCCAGGCATAGCGCAGACAGGCGCCCCATATACATGTAGCACCAAAGGATGGAGGTGCTCTCATGCTTATTTTGACAGCCAAGCTCAACAAAAAAAGGCTGCTGGCCCTGGTGATCTTGGCGGCGGTGGCGCTGGCTGCCCTGATCCTCAGCCTGTCGGACCGGCCCGAGGCCAGCGCTGCGTTGGGAAGCGGGCAGGCGTCGGCCAAGGGGATAAAGACCAACGAAGACCGGTTGGCCTATGTGCAGTCTTTGGGCTATGCGGTAGAAGAACAGCCAAGCCGCAGCCAAGAAGTGATGATCCCCAGTGAATTTGACCAGGTGTATCAAGAATACAACGGCCTGCAAAAAGAATGCGGTTTTGACCTGGAAAAATACCGGGGCAAGCAAGTGATGCTCTACACGTATACAGTGCAAAACTACCCCGATGAACCGGAGGTCATGCTGGACCTGCTCGTCTATCGCAACCGGGTGATAGGCGGTGCCGTATATTCAGCAGCGCTGGATGGATTTATGCACGGATTGGAGCCGATTTCTGGGGGAAATGCAGCGGAATAGAGAATTTTTTTAAGAAAAGAGAGCAAAAAAACGGTACGGCTGGCAGGGGCGTACCGTTTTTTTTATTGGGAATACATTTGTTCGAAGAAAGCCGCGAAGGGTTGGCGCGCAACGGGTTTGGGGCAGTGGGGGGGGAAGGGTGCTTTCCAAAATTCGGGGGTCTCGGCCGCGATTTTTCGAAAAAAGATAAACATGGATAAAAATTTTTGCAAATAATTGTTGAAATTCATAGAAAAATACATTAAAATAGACATAGCGCTTTCTTGCATTTTATTGAAAATAAACAAAGGGTGGTTTTGGATGGCAGCTCGCTTGTTTCAAAGCATTTTGCTTGAAGTAAAAGACAAGGTCGATTTTATTCTGGGCGTGGTGGACAATTCCGGCATGATCACCGCCTGCACTGAACTGAAATTCATCGGCGAGAGCATCGAAGCCGCCGTTGAGTTTTTCAAAGTCGGGCTGGAAGAGGGCCAGGCCGGAGGGTACACCTTCCACATGATCGGCGGATACGACGGCGGTGCAGAAAACGCTGTGTTTGCCGGCAGCATTGGAGCCCAGGCCTCGCTGGTCTGTGCGCTGACCGCCGTGGCGATCAAAAACAGCAAGACACAGTACGATGAAAAGCATGACAAAGTGACCTTCATCAAAAAGATCATTCTGGACAATATCCTGCCTGGGGACATCTACATCAAATCCCGGGAGATGCACTTTGTCAGCGATTGCCGCCGGGTGGCCTACAGCATCCGCATGGAAGAGCGCCAGGATGTGGCGGTGATGGAAGCGATGGTCAAGCTGTTCCCCGACAGGCAAAAGGATTTTGTCATCACCATCAGCGAAAGTGAGATCGCGGTGATCAAAGAACTGAAGAGCGGGGATGCCAAAGAAGTGACCCGCTATGCCGAACTGATGGACCGGACGCTGACCGAAGAGGTGGGCATCCCCCATGTGATCGGCATCGGCTCGGTGGCAAACCAGCTGAAAGACATCGCCCGTTCTTTCAAAGAAGCGCAGATCGCGGTGGATGTGGGCCATGTGTTCGATGAAGACAAGACGGTCATGAACTTTGAAAACCTGGGCATTGGCCGCTTGATCTATCAGCTGCCCACCACGCTGTGTGAGATGTTCTTGTCCGAGGTATTCAAAAAAGGTTCCATCGATTCGCTGGATGAGGAGACGCTGTTCACCATCCAGAAGTTCTTTGAAAACAACCTGAACGTATCGGAGACATCCCGCAAGCTGTTCGTGCACCGCAACACTTTGGTCTACCGGCTGGAGAAGATCAAAAAGCTCACCGGGCTGGACCTGCGGGAGTTTGACAACGCCATTGTGCTGAAAGTGGCACTGATGGTCAAACAATATCTGAAATCGAGAGAGAATATGGCATAGGCACACGCTGCCAGAAGATCATTGCAGACCGCCTGCCGGGGCTGCAATGATCTGTTTGCATATTGAGCCGGCAGCCCAGCGGAAAAGAGGAGAACCGCGCGGCGGAGGCGCGCTGTGATTGTCATGATTAAACTGATCGACGTATACAAGACTTACGACAATGGAACAAAGGCCCTCAACGGCATCGATCTGGAAGTGGATGACGGGGAATTTGTTTTTATCGTGGGGCCCTCGGGCTCGGGCAAATCCACCATCACAAAGCTGCTGATCGGCGAATTCAAGCCCACCAGCGGCAAAGTGTATGTGAACGATTTTGATTTGACCACCATCAAAAACCGGCAGCTGCCCTATATGCGGCGCACGGTGGGGGTGGTGTTTCAAGATTTCCGGCTGATCGAAGAGAAGACCGTGTTTGAAAACGTGGCCTTTGTCATGCGGGCCGTGGGCGTATCCCCCCGGATCATCAAAAAACGGGTGCCCTATGTGCTGGACCTGGTGGGCGTGCTCCACAAATCCAGGCGCCACCCCAACGAGCTTTCCGGCGGCGAACAGCAGCGCGTGGCCATCGCCCGGGCACTGGTGAACAACCCCAGCGTGATCATTGCCGACGAGCCCACAGGCAACCTAGACCCGGGCCGCTCGCTGGAATTGATGACGCTGCTGGGCAAGATCAACTCGCTGGGCACCACTGTGCTGGTGGTGACCCACGAAAAAGAACTGGTGAACCAATTTGGCAAACGTGTGGTGAGCATCGACCGCGGCCAGGTCGTTGGCGATCACACCGGCGGATACTATGAACAAGGCGGGTATTTTGCAGATGAAGCACTGGAAATTTAGATACTATCTCAAAGAGGGCATCTCTAATTTCTTTTCCCACCGGTTCATGACCGTGGCGGCCATCACTGTGATCACCGCTTGCCTGCTCATTACATCGGGCTTCAGCATGCTGGCTTATAACCTGGATATACAGGTGGCGGAGCTGGAGACCCAAAGTGAGATCATGGTGTGGGTGGATGAGACTTACACGCCGGAACAATCGGAGGCGTTGGGCAGTTCCATCCGGGCGCTTTCCAATGTGCAGAGCGCCGAGTATATCCCCAAAGATGTGGGGCTGGAGCAGTACAAAGAAGAGCTGGGAGAAGACGGTTATCTGCTGGAGGGCCTGGAGGAAGACAACCCCCTGCGGGACGGCTACCGGGTGACCATGCGGGATATCTCAAAACACACAGAGACCGTGGAGCAGCTGCAGCAGATCACCGGTGTGGCGGATACCGACAGCCAAAAGGAATTTTCTGATAAGCTGATCCAGATCCGCCGGGTGGTCAATATCATATGCTACACCTTGATCGCCATGCTGGGCGCCGTATCCATCTTTATCATCTCCAACACAGTCAAACTGGCCATGTTCGCCCGGCGGGAGGAGATCGCCATTATGCGTATGGTGGGCGCCACCAACCACTTTATACGGATGCCCTTTATTGTGGAAGGGTTGGTGCTGGGAGAAATTGCAGCCCTGCTGGCCTTTGGGTTGGATTTCGTCGTGTACAATTATTTGGCGGAAGGGTTCATCAATGCCACCGGGCTGGTAGAACTGGTCAGCTTTTCCACCTTTGCCGTGCCCCTGCTGCTGATCGTCTTGGCGGCCGGCCTGGTGGTGGGCGTGGGCGGCAGCGTGCTGACCATCCGCAAGTTCTTGAAAGTGTAAACCTGAATGCGAGACGGAGCGAGGAACAGAGCCATGAGATTGAAAAGAAAGACCATCCGTGTAATGGCAGGCTGCATTGCAGGCCTGTTGGCATTTGTCATGTTGTTCGGTTTGGTGGCGGATTTGTTTTTCCGCACCGATGCATCGGCTGCCGCATCCCAATCGGCGGTCAATGAGCTGAAGGATAAGCTGGAAGCCTCCAATGAAGAAAAGGCCAAGCTGAAAGAGCAGCTGGACAGTATGGACCGGGACAAGGCGACATTGAAGACCCAGATCGATACGCTGGACAGGCAGATCGCCAACACCGAAGAGCAGATCGAGCTGCGCAACGAGCTGATCAGCAGCTTGCAGGGGCAGATCGAGCAGAAGGAAGTGGAGCTTGCGGCGGCCCAGCAGGAAAAAGACGAGCAGTACGAAAAATTCAAGGCCCGTGTGCGGGTGATGTACGAGCACGGCGATACCAGCTATTTGGAAGTGCTGCTGTCTTCGGAGAGCATCTCAGACTTTCTGTTCCGCTACGAAGCAGTATCCCAAATCGCCCAATACGATAAAAACTTGTTTGAAGAGCTGAAAGCCCTGGAAGAGGAAGTGGCCCAGGCCAAAGCCGCTTTGGAATCGGACAAGCAGGCGGAAGTGGAGGCGCGGCAAGAGCTGCAGCAGACCAAGAGCCAGCTGGACAGTCAGCTGAGCCAGCGGGAACAGAGCATGGCAGAGCTGCAGGCAGCTTCTGAAGAAGTGGCGGCCTCCTATGCGGAGATCGAAAAGGAAGAACAGAGCATCCAGGCGGAGATCGACCGGATGGCCAAGGAACTGGCCGAACAGGAAGCGGCCCGCCAGCAGCAGAACAACGGCGGGGGCACGGTGCAGGTCAGCGGCGGCTATACCTATCCGCTGCCTTCGGGCTACCGCAACGTGACCAGTAGGTTTGCCATGCGGGAGCACCCGGTGACCGGCGTATACAAGCAGCACACCGGCGTAGATGTTTCCGCGCCCAGAGGCACCACCATTATGGCAGCCAAATCGGGCACAGTGATCATTGCCGGCCGCAGCACGGCCTATGGCAACTATGTGGTCATCAACCACGGCGGCGGATTGACAACGCTGTATGCCCACATGAGCAAAATAACCACCACCAAAGGGGCTACGGTCAGCGCCGGCGACAAGATCGGCGAGGTGGGCTCCACCGGATATTCCACAGGTAATCACCTGCATTTTGAGGTGCGCGTCAACGGTGCTTATCAAGATGCAGGCCGCATCCTGGGTCTGTATTGATGACGAAGGACGGCAAACGGATGAACAAACGGAAGATCACCATTGGTTCCACGTTGATGCTGCTGATGCTGGCCGTGGTCAGCACCTTCAACATAACGTTTTTTGTGGCGTCGGAATACTACAATGCCCGGCTGGGCAACTTTGAAGAACTGGAATCGGAATATGAAAAATTCAGCGAAGTATCCAGCATCGTGGACAAATACTTTGTGGGTGAATACGACAAAGAGGAAATGATGGATGCAGCGCTGAAAGGGTACATAAACGGCATGGGAGACCAGTGGTCCTCCTACCTGACAGAAGAGGAATACCAGGCGGTGCTGGAACAGCGGGAAGGTACTTACGCCGGCGTGGGGATCACCATATCCGCCAGCGCAGACGGCCAGACTTATACCGTGACTGCGGTGGCAGAAGACGGCCCTGCGGAAAAGGCGGGCATCCAGGTGCTGGACCAGCTGGTGGCTGTGGACGGCGAAAGCATCGCCGGCATGAGCTATGACGACCTGAACAACAAAGTCCACGGCGAGCCGGGCAGCCAAGTGGTGTTGACCATCCTGCGGGATGGCCGGCAGACCGAGTACGCCATTGAGCGGGAAGAAGTCCAGACATCAGGGGTCAAAGCCCAGATGCTGGATGGCAACATCGGGCTCATCCGCATCGAATCCTTTTCCACCAATGTGGATCAGGAGTTTTCCCAAAAGCTCCAGCAGCTGTTGGACGAAGGGGCCCAAGGGCTGGTCTTTGACGTACGGTTCAACCCGGGCGGGTTTGTGGAAGTGCTGGTGAATATGCTGGATGAGCTGCTTCCCAAAGGAACGATCATCAGCATTGCGGATAAAGACGGCAACAGCACCAACTACACCTCCGACGAAGAACAGGTAGAGCTGCCCATGGCAGTGCTGACCAACGAATATTCCATCAGCGCGGCGGAGTTCTTTGCCGCTTGCCTGCAGGAATACGACGTGGCCACTGTAGTGGGGGAACATACCTTGGGCAAGGGCTATGCCCAAAGCCTGATCCCCCTTTCCGACGGCGGGGCGCTGAACATCTCCACCAGCCGGTATTATACGCCCAAGGGCGTCAGCTTGGCGGGAGTGGGCATCCAGCCGGATGAAGAAGTGGAAATGGCCCCTGAAAAGCTGGCCAATTTCTATACGCTGCAGCCCGAAGAGGACGACCAGCTGCAGGCGGCGCTGGAGACGCTCCGGCAGCAGATCGCCCGGTCTTGAAACGGGTGACAGTTTTGAAGATGAGGAAGACCGTCCAGCGGCTGCTGGGCGGTCTTTTTGCAATTTGCCGCTGTGCTGCATACCTGGCTCCGCCCCCACATAGATATTACCAAGTGGATCGAAGGGGAGCGATGGGGCATGATGGCGTATTTTCAAACGGAAGAGCAGGCGATGGGGGGGCTTGCGCGCCTGCGATGGAGCTTGCACCCTGAGAGCGGGATGGCTGTGGAGACCCGGTGCATCCGCAATGCCACCCTGCTGGACTGCTGCCTTGGCATGCCCCGGGGAAAACGGGAGACAAAGGGAGGGCAGCGGGCCATCCGGCGGGCGCTTTGGGTGCTGCGGGAAAAAGGCGTGCACCGGGTGGCCGCAGCCCCGGAATTGGAAGGGGCCCTGCTGGAAACCGGGCTGCAGCCAACCCAAGAAACCCCTTTGTGGCGGGCCTGCAGCGGCCAGGCCGCGCTGGCCCTGCTGGCAAAACGGGGGCTGTGGCCCGAGCAGACATGGCTGTGCCTGAAGACACCCCGGGTGGATCGGGACGTGTTGCGCTGTGCCCGGCTGCTGGCACGGCGCGTGCGGTATCTCACCGTGCGGGCGCCGGTGGGGGGAGAAGCCCTGGCGGAAGAATTGTACGAAGAATACGGCATTGCCCTGCAGCAGAGCGTGCCACCGGAATACAGCCAGCTGTGCCTGTGCCTGGCCGGAGACCCGGACGAAGAAGGGATCATCCCCTTGGATGGCCGGGCCGATGGCGGTCTGCTGGCCTTGGCGCCGGAATGGGCCAGGGAACAGAAGCCCGCTGGGCTGGCGGATACCCTGTATGGGGCGCTTCTGCTGCAAAGTGGGCTGCTCCGGCCGGAAGAGATCCGGGTGGTCGCTCCAAAAACCACGCTTGACACAGCGGGAGAAGGGCCATATAATGATTAATATTATCTGGAATAGCGCCCCTTTGGGGGCAAAGGGGAGGAAATCATGGCAAAACAATTCATGCTGACCGAAGAAAGGCTCCAAGAGATCAAGGATGAGCTGGAATATCTGAAGACCGTGCGGGAAAAGGAAGTGGCGGAGCAGATCAAAGAGGCCCGCTCCTTTGGCGACCTTTCGGAAAACAGCGAATACGACGAAGCGAAAAACGAACAGGGCAAGCTGTATTCCCGCATTGCAGAGCTGGAAAACGTGCTGGCCAACGCCGTGATATTGGATGAAGATTCCATTACCACCCAGAGCGTGAGCATGGGCACCCGGGTCACGGTGGTCGAAGAAGGGGACGATGAGCCCTGGGAGATCTATATCGTGGGTTCCCAGGAGGCCAATCCGGTGCAAGACCGCATCTCCGATGAATCTCCCCTGGGGAAAGCCCTGTATGGCCATAGCGTCGGCGACGAGGTGATCGTCGAAGCGCCGGATGGAAACATCAAATATAAGATCATCGCCATTGCCCGCTAAGGCTGCGGCGTATCAAAAAGGAACGGGCGGCCGCAACGTCTTTTGTTGCGGCTGTCTTTCGGTATGGAGGATGGACAATGAAGGAAGAAAACACCGGGCTGCAACCAGAACTGACCCAAGAGGAACAGCAGGAAAAGCGCAATGAGATCTTGCAGGTGCGCCGGGAAAAACTGGACAAGCTGCAGCAAGAGGGGAAAGATCCCTTCCAGATCACGAAATTCCCCGTGGATCAATATGCCGCCGCCATCAAAGAGGCTTTCGCCGGCATCGCGCCGGAGGAAGAGACGGGCAAGACTGTGTGCCTGGGCGGCCGCCTGATGAGCAAACGGGTGATGGGCAAGGCCAGCTTTGCCGACTTGCGGGACGCTTCGGGCGATATCCAGCTGTATGTGCGGCGGGACAATGTGGGCGAAGAGCCCTATGCCGCCTTTAAAAAATTCGACATCGGCGATGTGGTAGGCGTCAAGGGCGAAGTGTTCCGCACCAAGATGGGCGAGATCAGCGTCAAGGTGGAGGAGATCACCCTGCTCTCCAAGAGCTTGCAGCCCCTGCCGGAAAAATGGCATGGCCTCAAGGATACCGACCTGCGCTACCGCCAGCGGTATGTGGATCTGATCGTCAACCCCGATGTGAAAGAGACCTTCGTCAAGCGCAGCCAGATCCTGCGGGAGATCCGGGATTACCTGGACGGCAAAGGCTTTTTGGAGGTGGACACCCCCATTTTGCTGCCGCTGGAGATCGGCGCTTCGGCCCGGCCGTTCGTCACCCATCACAATACACTGGATATGGATATGTATCTGCGCATCGAAACAGAGCTCAACCTGAAGCGGTTGATCGTGGGCGGTTTCGACCGGGTGTACGAGGTAGGCCGCATCTTCCGCAACGAAGGCATGGATACCAAGCACAACCCCGAATTCACCAGCGTGGAGCTGTATCAGGCATTTACCGACTACAAGGGCATGATGGATCTGGTGGAAGAGCTGTATAAGCGGCTGGCACAAAACGTGTGCGGCAGCCTGCAGATCACATACCAGGGCAAGCAGATCGATATGAGCCATTGGGAGCGGCTGACCATGGCCGAGGCTGTGAAGAAGTATGCCGGCTGCGATTATTACGATTGGAAGACCGACGAAGACGCCCGGGCCGCGGCCAAGGAAAAGCATGTGCAAGTGCCGGCCGACGCCACAAAGGGCACTGTGTTGGTGGAACTGTTCGATGCCTATGTGGAGGACAAGCTGATCCAGCCCACATTCATCTATGATTACCCGGTGGAAAACAGCCCGCTGGCCAAGCGGAAAGCCGATGACCCGGCCTTTACCGAGCGGTTTGAATACTTTATCAACGCCATGGAATATGGCAACGCTTTCAGCGAACTGAACGACCCCATCGACCAGAAGGGCCGCTTTGAAAAGCAGGTGGCTGCCCGCAAGGCTCAGAACCCCAATGACACCTGCCAGGTGGATTACGACTACATCAACGCGCTGGAATACGGTTTGCCGCCCACAGGCGGCCTGGGCTTTGGCCTGGACCGGCTGGTGATGCTTCTGACAGATTCTGCCAGTATCCGTGATGTTTTGCTGTTCCCCACCATGAAACCTTTGGACTGATAAAAGGCTTGCAAACCTGTATCAGCTCTGGATTTATGCGGGATCATGATTCCTGCGGCTACAACCATTTGACCAGAAATGAGAATCGCTTGAGAAAAAGACACGGGACCGCCGGTATGCCGGCGGTCCCGTTCTGCAATTTCGTTAGTGGATGTTTTATCCAATAGCGGCAGGATTATTCACAACAAACTGAATATCGCTGATTTGCTGATACATGGTGGTATATAATGCGGCAATTTCCGGGTCATCGATGTCATACGACACATCGCTGGCCAATTTGAGGTCGTAGGTATCTTCGGATGTAGCGAAAAGATAAATGCAAGGGACTGGGGAGCGGTCTTGCAGCTGCTGAGGGGTCAAGGGTTCATTGTAGGCCTGCCCCACCCAGAAAAGATACCCTTTGCTGCCCCAGCCGTTGGCGCTTTCGTGGGGAAATAGTGCATACACACAACACCCTTCGCCATCGGCGTCCATTTCCACGGTGTACTTTCCTTTCCAGCTGTCTGGCAAGATGAGCGTCAGCCCGATCGCTTCCAGTTCGATGGTCTCCTGATTCGCCGGGACTTCTATCACCGTTTCTCTGTGAAAAGCAATCGCGCCAACAGCGCCGCTGCATACCATGAGGGCAACCACAGCAGCGAAGGCGGCTATTTTTCTGAACATATATTCCCCTTTCTAGCTTTTTGTTCCGTTTTGAAAGAAGGCTGTCTGTCTGCTTCCTCAACGAAGGCCGCATCGACGAGTTCCATTTTATCTAAAAATTCATTTCCTCTCATAAGGTATAACCCTCCTTTTCAAGATGTTTTCGAAGCTGATTCCGGATTCGAAAAAGCATGGTCTTTACTTTCCATTCAGAGCAGCCAAAGCGTTTGGAAATATCGGCAATGGAATCCAAATACCAATAGCGGCGCAAAAAGATGCTGCGTTTTTCAACAGTCAATGATGCGAGGAATCGGTTGATCACATCGGCAAAGATCATGTCATCGATCCGGCACGCGCAATCGTCGGGAGCCGGAATACATTGCTCCATCTCCGTACTCAGTTCACAGATGTACGCATTTCGCTTCAAGCGGCAGCGGTCGCGGCAGCGGTTTAAAGAAATGTGGCGAATGATCTTTGCTAAAAACGCGTACAGATACTCCTTTGGACTGTGGGGTGGGATGATGTTCCAGGCTTGTGCATAAGTATCATTTTCACATTCCTCGGCAGTCTGAAAATCATGTACGATGTTATAGGACAACGAGCGAAGACGTTTTCCATACTTTTCGGCAGTGTGCCGGATCGCGGTTTCATCCCGGCTGAAAAACAGATCGATAATTTTCGAATCATCCAAAGGTTTCCCCTCCTTTTCCCCGTATTAAAAAGGCCTTTCACCCTTATAAGCACCATTTGGGCTGCGCCGGTTACACTTTTAAAACGAAAAATGGAACACTTTTGGTGTTTTTCTAGGTAAGCGTTGCTGAGGGAAGTGCCGAATCGATATCCAAGCACACAGAAATGATGACGGTACTGGCTTTTGGTCTCTGGCGTCAGACAAGACACTTGATTTTCCTGTGGAGGATCGCGGCTTTCCACAGGCGTTTACCTTGACCAAAATTTTTCTTAAGGATAGCTGGGCAAGTAGTTGAATATAAAAAATGCTTATGCTATACTTAAGTCCAAATGGCCGGGGCAGTGGCTCTGCACTTGGCAAAAACCCCTTTGACAGGTGGTTTCAGCTTACCGTTTCCGGCCAGTGGAAAGAGGGCAGCCCAAAGCCCAAACCGTTTAAAATTAGAAGAGTCAGGATCATGGCCCGGCAGAGAAGATCTGCTGTGGGCGATGCAGACCGCCATCTGGGCAGATTTGCTCAGAAGGGGGAGGAGAATCGTAATGTCGTCGTTGCACATTTTTAAAAAGGACATTCTCAAAAAGCTGCGCCAGCGCCAGCAGACCGTGCGGCGTGTGGAACCGGTGCGGGTGATGGTGCTGGGGTTTGCCGCTGTTATCTTGATCGGTGCATTGCTGCTGATGCTGCCCATTTCCACCCGCAGTGGCGAAGGGGCAGATTTTATCACGGCGCTGTTCACCGCCACGTCGGCCACCTGCGTGACGGGCCTGGTGGTGGAGGATACTTATTTGTTTTGGAGCCCTTTCGGCTGCACGGTGATCATCCTGTTGATCCAGACAGGCGGCCTGGGCTTTATGACCATGGCAGCTGCTTTTTCGCTGCTGTTGCGGCGGCGCATCTCCATGCGGGAACGGCTGCTCATGGGGACCTCTTTGAATATGGACAGTTTGTCGGGCATGGTGCGCCTGGTGCGGCGGGTCATATTCGGCACCTTTTTGTTTGAGGGCATGGGCGCTTTGATCCTCTCCGTCCGTTTTATGCGGGATTATGGCTTTTTGGGCGGCATCGCCCGAGGGGTCTTTCATTCCATATCTTCATTTTGTAACGCGGGCTTCGACTTGTTTGGAGACCGGATGGAGTTCGGCTCCCTGATCCCCTATGCGGGGGATTTTGTCATTACCATTACCGTCTGCCTGCTGATCGTGTTGGGCGGCTTGGGCTTTTTTGTTTGGAGCGATATCTATTCGGCACGGGACAATGGCCGGCTGCACACCCAGACTAAGATCGTGCTGCGGGTGACGCTGCTGTTGATCGTGCTGGGCACAGTGGTCTTTTTTATTGCAGAATACAACAACCCGGCCACCATTGGCAATGAAAACGTGTTCCATAAATTTTTGTCGTCTTTGTTTCAATCGGTCACTACCCGTACGGCCGGTTACGCCCAAATGGACCAGGCTTCTATGACCGGTGTTTCCAAGGCCCTCAGTGTGGCGTTGATGTTTATCGGCGGTTCGCCGGGCAGTACGGCAGGCGGTGTGAAGACCGTCACGATGGCAGTGTTGCTGATGACGGCATTCCAGGCGCTGCGGGGCAATTATCAGACCACGGTCAACGGCAAATCCATCTCTTATAAATTGGTGGTGGACGCCCTGTCTGTGTTTGTATTCGGCATCTTCTTTGTCAGCATGGGCACATTTATGGTGGCGGCGTTTGATTCCGTCAGCCTCAGTGAGGCGTTGTATGAATGCACATCGGCCTTTGGCACCGTGGGCCTGACGCTGGGCATCACCCCCAGCTTGTCGGTACCGTCCCAATTGGTGCTCATCGGCCTGATGTTCTTGGGCCGGGTGGGCATTATCACCATTGGCATGGCCGCCATGATGCGCGGCCGCAAAGAAGCAAAGATCAAATACCCCGAAGCGCGGGTCATGATCGGGTAAGGAGGAAGTAAGTATGGATTCATTCGTTGTCATCGGGTTGGGCAGTTTTGGCATGTCCCTGGCCCGGGAATTGTACCGCATGGGCCACGAAGTGCTGGCGGTGGATAAAAACGAAGACGTCGTCCACCGGATCGCCGATTCGGTGAGCCATGCCATCACGGCAGACGCCCGGGATGAGCAGGTGCTGAAATCCATCGGCGTGCGCAATTTCGATTATGCAGTGGTGGCCTTTGCAGAAAATATCCAGGACAATATTTTGATCACGCTGATGCTCAAAGAGCTGGGGTGCAAAAACGTCATCGCCAAGGGCAATGACTACCTGCACGTCAAAGTGCTCAAACGCATCGGTGCAGACCGCATCGTCTTCCCTGAAGCGGATATGGGCATCCGCATCGCCCAGCTCATCGCCTCTTCCAATATCATCGATTACATCGATATCTCCGAAGAATACAGCATCGTAGAAGTGGGGGCGCCCAGCCGCTGGTGCGGCAAGAGCATCCGGCAGATCGACGTGCGGGCCAAATATGGAATCAATATCCTGGCGGTGAAGAACCAGGACGGCAGTGCCATCAACGTATCGCCCGAACCGGATTATATCATCCGCCGCGGCGATGTGCTGGTGGTCATCGGCGCCAACGACGACATCCGGCAACTGGGATGATGGAGCAGATCACCAGCCGGGACAACCCCAAAGTACGCCAAGTGATCAAGCTGCAGACCAACCGAAGAGCCCGGGAGAAGGAAGGGCTGTTCTGCTGCGAAGGGGAGAAGCTGCTGCGGGAGGCATTGAGCAGCGGCATCCAGGTAGAGCAGGTGTTCCTTTCGGAAGATCTGCCCCAGGCCGAAGCGTTGGAGCTGGGGCCAAAGACCTACCGGGTGCCCCGCCGGCTGATGGAGCAGATGAGCGGTGTGGAGTCGCCCCAGGGGGTGTTGTTTGTCTGCCGCAGGCCGCAGCTGGCAGCCAGCATTCCCCAGGGCTGCTGCCTGGTGCTGGAAGATGTGCGGGACCCGGGCAATGTGGGCACAGTGGTGCGCACAGCAGAGGCTTTGGGCGTGCCTGTGTTGCTGACGGGCAGCTGTGCCGACCTGTACCAGCCCAAGACCATCCGGGCAACCATGGGCTCTATTTTCCGGGCAGATGTGCGGCAAGTGGAGCGGGATGCGCTGTGGGCCCAATGGGCGGAACAGGGCACTGCCGCTTATGCGGCAGCGCTGACTCCCCAGGCAAAAGACATCCGGCAAGTGGATCTGCGCCAGGCCGCCGTCGTGGTGGGGAATGAAGCCCAAGGCGTCAGCCCGGCCATGCAGCAGCACTGCGGGGGGCAAGTGATCATCCCCATCCAAGGGGCGGAATCCCTCAATGCCAGCGTGGCCGCAGCTTTGGTGATGTGGGAGATGAAGCGGGGCAGCTGACCCAACTGCGGAAAAAGGAGGTTCCGGTATGGTGGACGTCCGTTTTGATATTTGGATGTGCGAGGTGGCTCACTTGCCGCCTCGGCGCATTTTAGAGGCAAGGGAGCATTTCGGCACGGCGGAGCAGGCTTGCCGGTTGGCCAACACGCCGGAAGGCGAGGCCTTTTTCAAACCGGAGGAACGGCAGCGGATGCAGCAGCGCAGCCTGAAGAGGCCCCAGCAGATCCTGGAGGCTTGCCGCCGCTGCGGCGCGCGGGCAGTCTCTTTTGAAGATGCCGCATATCCGGCCCCGCTGCGCAGTTTATACGATCCGCCGGCCGTGCTCTATGTGCGCGGCACGCTGCCCGATTTTGAAAAAGAACCCTCTTTGTCCATCGTGGGCCAGCGGCGGGCCACGCCCCGGGGGCTGGAGACCGCCCAACGATTCGCCCATGTGCTGTCAGCCCATGGGTTTGTCATTGTATCCGGCCTGGCGCTGGGCATCGACAGCGCCGGGCACCGGGGCGCGCTGGAAGGGCCGGCCCCTACGGTGGCGGTGTTCGGCACAGCCATCGACGTGTGTTACCCGGCGGCCCACAACGGCCTGCTGCGCCAGATTTTGGAGGAGGGTGCAGCGGTCAGCGAATATCCGCCCGGCACCCACAGTCTGCCTCACTTTTTCCTGCACCGCAACCGGATCATCAGCGGCCTGACGTTGGGCACCCTGGTGGTGGAAGCGCCCCGGCACAGCGGCAGCCTGAACACGGCGGCCAGTGCCATGAACCAGGGGAGGGATGTGTTCGCTGTGCCCGGCTGTATCGATCTGCCGGAATACGAAGGCAGCAATGCCCTGCTGCGGGACGGCGCCATTTTGTGCACCAGCCCGGTGGAGATCTGCCGGGAATATGCGGCCCGGTACCCCGGCATGGTGGCCATGTTGGAAGAAGAGAGCCCCCGGTCCCCAGAGCCAGAGCAGCCGGAAGAACGCAAGGAGCCGCAGAGAGGGGATCTGACCGAGGCGGAACGCATGGTAGTGAAAGCCATACAGGGGCGCACCCACATCGACGCCATTTGCCAGCAGGTGCCGCTGCCGGTCTCCCAGGTGCTCACGGCCCTGACCATGCTGCAGATCAAGCAGGTGGTCAAAGAGCGGGGCGCAAAATACTTTGAAATTCTCTGAAAACCGTGGTATGGTTAAAGAAGGACCTTCGGAGGTTCTGGCGCGCGCCGGAGGGGCGGCGCTTTTCACAGACGGAAATTGATGCGGCGGCAGGGAGAAAAGGCCGCCGTGTGGAGGAACTTTCATGTCAAAATTACTCATTGTAGAATCGCCGGCCAAGGCAAAGACCATCGGCAAATACCTGGGGCCGGATTTTGTGGTCAAGGCTTCCATGGGCCATCTGCGCGACTTGCCGCGAAAAAAGATGAGCGTGGACCTGGAAGGGGATTTTACCCCCCAATACGAGCCCATCGAAGGCAAGGACAAGATCATCGAAGACCTGAAAAGCGCGGCGGAGAAAAGCGAATTCATCTATCTGGCCACCGACCCGGACCGGGAAGGCGAGGCCATTTCTTGGCATTTAAAGGAAATGCTCCACCTGCCGGATGAAAAGACGAAGCGGGTCACATTCAACGAGATCACCAAAAAGGCGGTGCTGGCCGGTGTGGAGCACCCCAGGGACATCGACATGAACCTGGTGGACGCCCAGCAGGGGCGGCGCATCCTGGACCGCATCGTGGGCTATGAGCTGTCGCCTTTTTTGTGGCGCAAGGTGCGGGCCGGCCTTTCTGCAGGCCGGGTGCAGTCGGTGGTGACACGGCTCATCGTGGACCGGGAGCGGGAGATCAAGGCCTTCCAGCCCCAGGAATATTGGTCCATTGAAGTCACGCTGACCTCGGGCCGCAAGAGCTTTTTGGCCAGCTTTTACGGCAATGGCGAGGGCAAGGTGGAACTGCACAGCCAGCAGGAGACCGACCAGGTGCTGCAAGCCATCGAGGGGCAGACCTATCGGGTCAAAACTGTGAAAAAATCCAAGAAAAAGCGGACGCCGGCGCCGCCCTTCATCACGTCTACTTTGCAGCAGGAAGCCTCCCGCAAATTGTCTATGACAGCGAAGCGCACCATGATGGTGGCCCAGGAGCTCTACGAAGGCGTGGAGATCGAGGGCCAGGGCCTGACCGGTCTGATCACGTACATGCGTACCGACTCCCTGCGGGTGTCGGACGACGCGCTGGCTGCGGCCCGGGATTACATCGGCACCCGGTTCGGCGGCGATTACCTGCCGGCCAAGCCCCGTCATTACAAAACGAAGAAGAGCGCCCAGGACGCCCATGAAGCGGTGCGGCCCACCAACCCCCAGCTGGACCCCGAGAGCTTGAAGCACAGCTTGACGGCAGACCAATACAAACTATACAAGCTGATCTGGTCCCGGTTTACCGCCAGCCAGATGACCGATGCCATGATGGACACCACGTCGGTGGACATCGCCTGCAGCGATTATCTCTTCCGTGCCACCGGCCAGACCGTGGCTTTCCCCGGCTTTTTGGCCCTGTATGAAGAAGGGCTGGACGAAGTGAGTGCCGACGACGATCTGGCGCCGCTGCCTGTGCTGAACGAGGGCGATGAGCTCAAACACAAAAAGACGGAGCCCAAGCAGCACTTCACCCAGCCGCCACCCCGCTATACCGAGGCGTCGCTGATCCGCACTATGGAGGAAAAAGGGATCGGGCGGCCCAGCACGTATGCCCCCACCATTTCAGTGGTATTGGGCCGGGATTACGTGGTCAAAGAGGGCAAGGCGCTGAAGCCCACGCCCTTGGGCGAAGCGGTGACCGATCTGATGGTGGACAAATTCCACGACGTCATCGACGTCAACTTCACGGCGGACATGGAAAAAAAACTGGACGATGTGGAACAGGGCAAGACCAAGTACCAGACGGTACTGCGCAAATTCTACAACGGTTTTTCCAGCGAACTGCAGCAGGCGGAAAAAGATCTGGAAAAGAAGCGCATCAAGATCAAAGACGAAGAGACCGATGTGGTCTGCGAACTGTGCGGCCGCAAAATGGTCATCAAATCCGGCCGGTTCGGCAAGTTTTTGGCTTGCCCGGGTTACCCCGAGTGCAAAAACACCAAACCGATCACCGAAGATACCGGCGTATTGTGCCCGCTGTGCGGCGCCAAGGTGGTCAAAAAGAAATCCCGCAGCGGTTACTATTATTACGGCTGTGAGAAGAACCCCACCTGCACATTCATGACCTGGGATAAGCCCACCAATAAAAAGTGCCCCAACTGCGGCGAGCCCCTTTACAAGCGCTACACCAAGGCAGAAAAGAAATATGTGTGCTATAAGCCGGGCTGCGGCTATGAAGAGCCCCTGCCCGAGCGGAAGAGCCGGAAAAAAGCGGAGGCGGCGGAAGAGGCGGCCTTGGAGAAGCCCGCCGAGGGCGCGGCAGTGCAGCAGGCCCCTGAGGAAGCGCCGACCAAGAAGGCCACCCGGAAGACGGCGAAAAAGACGGCTGCCGGGGAAGAGGCCGCACCGAAAAAGACGGCAAAGACAAAAACGGCAGCTGAAAAGAAGACGGCGGCCAAAAAGACCACCGGGGCCAAAAAGACCACAAAGGCTGCCAAGGCGGCCGAACAGACAGAAGCGGAGAAGGAAACCGAAGAATGATGCAAGCAACTGTAGTGGGCGCCGGCCTGGCAGGCAGTGAAGCGGCCTGGCAGCTGGCCCAGCGCGGCGTGGCGGTGACGCTGGTGGAGATGAAGCCCCAGCAGCGGACGCCGGCCCACAGTGCCGATACCTTTGCGGAGCTGGTGTGCTCCAACTCCTTTCGCTCCGGCGAGCTGACCAATGCCGCCGGCTTGCTGAAAGAAGAGCTGCGCCGGCTGGGAAGCCTGATCATCCAGTGCGTCGATGAGACGCGGGTGGATGCCGGCGGCGCTTTGGCGGTGGACCGCCAGGCCTTTTCCCAGCAGGTGACCCAGCGCTTGCTGGACCACCCCAATATCCGGGTGGAGCACCGGCGGGTGGATGCAGTTCCGGAGGAAGGGGCTGTGGTCATCGCCACCGGCCCGCTGACGGAAGGGCCGCTGGCCCAAGATATGATCCGGTGGCTGGGGGAAGAGCAGGCCCTGTCCTTTTATGACGCAGCGGCGCCCATCGTCTCTTTTGCCAGCCTGGATATGGAAAAAGCTTACTTTGCCTCCCGCTATGGCAAGGGCACCGGGCGGGATTACATCAACTGCCCCCTGGAAAAAGAGCAGTACCTGGCCTTTTGGCAGGCCCTGTGCCAGGCAGAAGAAGCGCCGGTGCACGGCTTTGAAGACAAAAAAGTCTTTGAGGGCTGCATGCCGGTGGAGGTGATGGCCCGCCGGGGAGAAGATACCCTGCGCTTTGGGCCGCTGAAACCCATCGGCCTGCCCGACCCCCGCACGGGCCGGGAGCCTTACGCAGTGGTGCAGCTGCGGCGGGAGAACGAGCAGGGCACCATGTTCAACCTGGTGGGATTCCAGACCCACTTGAAGTTCCCGGAGCAGCGGCGGGTGTTTTCCATGATCCCCGGCCTGGAGCAGGCGGAGTTTTTGCGCTATGGCGTGATGCACCGCAACAGCTATCTCTGCTCTCCGCGGGTGCTGGATGGATTTTACCGGGCGAAAAAGGATCCGCGGGTCTTTTTTGCCGGCCAGATGACCGGGGTAGAGGGGTATGTGGAATCCACGGCGTCGGGCTTTGCCTGCGGCGTCAACCTGGCCCGGCAGCTGATGGGCCTGCCCTTGGTGGCTTTTTCCACCCAGACGGCCATTGGCGCGTTGAGCCGGCATATCAGCAGTTACGAGGGCGGCAACTTTCAGCCGATGAACATCAATTTCGGACTGATCGACCCCTTAGATCACCGGGTGCGGGGCAAGCGCAACCGGTATACCGAAGTATCCCAGCGCGCGCTGGCAGCCATTGAGGCGTGCAAAGGGCAAGTGATGGAGGGAAGAGCCGAATGAAGATCATTTTAGATGCAATGGGCGGCGACAACGCGCCCCAGAGCACAGTGGAAGGCGCAGTGCTGGCCGCCCGGGAACTGGGGGCGGAAGTGATCCTGGTGGGCCGGGAGAGCGATATTCTGGCCTGCCTGGACCGGGCCCAAAGCAGCGATGTGACGGACAAGCTGGAAGTGGTAAACGCCCCCGATGTGATCGATATGTGCGACAGCGCCACCAGCGTCACCAAGGAGAAGAAGGATTCTTCCTTGGCAGTGGGCCTGCGCATGCTGGGGGAAGGGAAGGGCGACGCCCTGGTCTCGGGCGGCAACACCGGCGCTGTGCTGGTGGGTTCCACCATGTATGTCAAGCGCATCCGGGGCATCCGCCGGGCGGCCCTGGCCCCCATCATCCCCACCGGCAAGGGCGGCAGCCTGCTCATCGACTGCGGCGCCAACGTGGAGTGCACCCCGGAATACCTGCTGCAGTTCGCCTATATGGGCTCCTATTATTTTGAAAAGCAGATGCACCGCGCCGACCCCACCATCGGCCTGCTGAACAACGGCGCGGAGGAGAGCAAGGGCACCCCGGTATTGCGGGAGACCTATGCCCTGCTCAAGAAAGCCCACGAGGCAGGGCGGATCAATTTCGTCGGCAACATCGAGGGCCGGGACGTAGCCTTCGGCGCTGCGGACATCGTGCTGTGCGATGGCTTTACCGGCAATGTGCTGCTCAAGACCTACGAGGGCGTTGGCATGTATTTTGTGGGCGAGATGAAGAAGATGTTCAAAAAGAGCGCTTTTTCCAAGCTGGCGGCACTGATGGTCAAATCCTCCCTGATGGAGTTCAAGCAGAAGCTGGATTACAAAGAGGTGGGCGGTGCGCCGCTGCTGGGCATCAGCAAGCCGGTGATCAAGGCCCACGGTTCCAGCGACGCCCACGCGGTCAAGAGCGCCATCCGCCAGGCGATGGAATACGCCGACAGCCATATCATCGAGAGCATCGTGGAGAACATCGAGCACATGACGCTGGAGCCCAAGGCACAGTAAAATTTTTCCCGCGAAGCCTTTACAACCCCCCATCCGTTTGCTATAATCAAACAGCTTAAAAGAGGAGCCACCTTCTGGCAAAAGCCAGGTGCTCCCTTTGGGCTGATCGGGTCACGGCCTGTGGAGCGCGGCAAATGCGGCGCCCGCAGCAAGATAGAACCATTGGATTTTGACGCAACGGAGGTGGCAAAGATGGTATTGGAAAAGCTGAGCGCGCTCATTGCCGAGCAGTTTGGCGTGGATGCGTCCGAGATCACAGAAGAGACCTCTTTTGTAGGGGATCTGGGCGCGGATTCGCTGGATCTGGTGGAATTGATCATGAGCGTGGAAGAGGCCTTCGATTTGGGCGAGGTGGAGGATGGCACCCTGGAGAATGTAAAGACCGTGGGTGACGTTGTCCAGTTCATCACAAGCCGCGTCGGCGAATGAGCCTTGGCAGCAAAGAGCTCGATACCAAAACCGGAAAAGGGCGCAGGGGGCTATGGGAACCCTTGCGCCCTTTCGATTCGCAAACGAACACTGGTGCAACAAAGGAGGTACCGCCTATGTCAATATCCCAACCACCCATTGGATATCAGTTCCACAATGAGAGCCTGCTGCAAAACGCCCTGACCCACAGTTCCTACGCCAACGAGAACCGGGAAAAAGGGGTGCACAGCAATGAACGGCTGGAATTTCTGGGCGACGCCGTGCTGGGCTTCATCTGCGCGGAATACATCTATGAGCATTTCCGCTCCATGCCGGAAGGCGAGCTCACCAAGCTGCGGGCCTCCATCGTGTGCGAAAAATCCCTGCACGAATACGCCCTGCGACTGCATTTAGGGGAATACCTGCTGCTGGGCCACGGGGAAGAGAGCGGCGGCGGCCGCCAGCGGCCCTCGGTGCTGGCCGACGCAGTGGAAGCCATGTTGGCGGCCATCTACCTGGATGGCGGCATCCGGGCGGCAAAAGGCTTTATTTTGGATTACATCAAAGAAAAGGCGGAAAAAGTGCTGCGCACCCGGCATCCGCTGGATTATAAGACCGCCCTGCAAGAGATCGTGCAGAAAAACCGGGAGGAGACCCTGACCTACCGGCTGAAAGGGGAGACCGGGCCCGACCACGACAAGCGGTTCATCATTGAATTGCTCATCAATTCCAATGTGATCGCCGAGGGCGTGGGCCGCAGCAAAAAAGAAGCGGAGCAAGAAGCCGCCCGGCTGGCGCTGGAGCTGATGGGCCAGTGAACCGGTCCATCCTGCCCCTGTTCATCCCCCACCTGGGCTGCCCCCACGATTGCGTGTTTTGCAACCAGCGGGCCATTGCCGCGCCCCAGGCCCCCACGCCGGAGGAAGTGGCCCAGGCCATCCGGCAGGGGCTGCAATATGCCAGCAGGCCCCAGGTCGCCTTTTATGGCGGCAGTTTCACCGCCATCCCCGCCGCCCTGCAGGAAGCCTACCTGGGGGCGGCCTTTCCCTTTGTGCAGGATGGCCGGTGCAGCGGCATCCGGGTCTCCACCCGGCCCGACGCCATCGATGGGCAAGTGCTGGCCCGGTTGGCCCGGTATGGGGTGCAGACGGTGGAGCTGGGCGCCCAGTCCATGGATGACCGGGTGCTGGCCCTTTCCGGCCGGGGGCACACCGCCCAGCAGACCCGGCAAGCGGCCCGGCAGATCCAGCAGGCGGGCTTCGAGCTGGTGCTGCAAATGATGGCCGGCCTGCCCGGGGATAGCCGGGCGACCTGCCGCCAGACGGCCCGGCAGATCGCGGCCTTGCAGCCCACTGCCGCCCGGCTGTATCCGGTGTGCGTGGTGGAGCATACCGCCCTGTGCCGCTGGATGGAGCAAGGCCGCTACCAGCCGCTGACGGTGGAAGAAGCGGCGGAATGGTGCGCCGATGCGGTGGAAGAGCTGGAAGGGGCGGGGGTGCCCGTGGTGCGTATCGGCCTAAACCCCACACAAGAGCTGGCCGCCCAGGTGCGGGGCGGGGCCTATCACCCGGCCATGGGGCAGATCGTCCGTTCCCGCATCCTGCGCCGCCAGGCTGCCGCCCTGCTGGATGGCCTGCCCCCGGGAGAAGTGACGGTAGCGGTGCCAAAAGGCCAGGTCTCCACCTTCCGCGGCCAAAAAAATGAAAATATAAAGTGGCTGGCGAAAAATTACCCCCATTTGCAAGTAAAAGTGGTGGAAGACGAGAGTTCGATGATAACATTGTTATAAGCCACTGTTCACGGCAAAAACCCCGTCGGAGACTGGAGGGGGTGCACGGGGGAACTTAGTTCCCCCGTGAGACGCATCGCCGTGGTCACCATCCGGGAGCCACCGCTATTTGCAAGTTTGACTTGCAAATAGCACCACGGCAGCCGCCGCGCCGGGTTCATCGCGCGGCGGGGTTCCTCCGCAGAGGAACCTATGCGTCTTTTACAGTTTTGTGACAACCGGCTGAAATCTCTTGCAAAGTTTTCTCCCGTTTGGTATCATGCTACACGAAGGGTACAATGTGCCCAAAAATCTTAATAGGAGGAAGAAACATGAGAACTCTGAAGAAAGTTCTCGCCCTGTCTCTGGTGTTTGCCATGGCTTTCACCCTGATGGCTGGTGCCGCTTTCAAAGATGAAGAATCCATCGATTCTTCTCTGCGCGACGACATCACCCTGCTGGAAGCTCTCGGCGTATTCCAGGGCGACGAGAACGGCAACTTCAACCCGACAAACAATGTCACTCGTGCTGAAGCTGCCAAAATGATCTACGTTCTGAAGAACAACGGCGTTGATGATGAAGCTGTTGCTTTCAAGGGCGTGGCTACCTTCTCTGACGTTCCCGTTGGCCACTGGGCTGAAGGTTACGTCAACTACTGCGCGAACCTGGGCATTATGGCTGGCTGGACCGAGAATGGCCAGAAGGTCTTTAATCCCAACGGTAACGTCACCGGCGTTGAGATGACCAAGATGCTGCTGTGCCTGGTTGGCTACAGAGCCGACGTGCAGGGCTACACCAACAACAACGCTTGGCAGACCAACGTGCTGATGGACGGCGCCAACTCTGGCATCACCAGCAACTACACACCTTCTGTGTATGCTGCGGCTCCCCGTCAGTGGACTGCCCGCCTGATGGTGAACGCCATCAACGCTCCCTTTGTTACTTACAACAGAGGCGAGATCATGTATGGCACCATCGCCGATCCTACTGCTAGCTATGGTTTGAACTATCTGCAGCTGGGCATCGCTCGTGGTACTCTGACTGCGACCAACACAGTGCGCATTTCTGGTAGTATTAGCGATACGGGCGTTGTAACTGCAGGTTCTCTGAGCGCTTCTCTGCGTGGCACTAACCAGGACGAAGTAACTGTAGGTGTTGTGCAGGTTAACAATGGCGAAGAGCAAAAGCCTGATTCGACTAACTATGAGATCAGTGGTGTTGATAATAGCCTGCTGGGTCAAAAAGTTAGAGTGTACTATCGCCAGACCAGCATTACTGATACTACTCCCAGAAGTGTATTTGCCGTCCTGGCCGATAGCTCTGAGAAAGTTGTGAACACCACTGTTGATCAGATTTCCTTCAGCTCTACTAGCCCCAGCAATATGACTGTGGAAGGCGAAGGTACAATGACATACAGTGAGGATCATCCGGTTGCTCTGTATGTAGACTACGCTGCTGTGAAACCTTATGGCACTGTGAATGGTGTCGATAAGGGACAGAATGCTTGGACCTTCACTGTTGCAAATGATAACAACAACACCATTTATGAGGATTATCTGGGCATCAACAGCTCCGCTCCTGCCAAAGTTGTCTATGATAAAGACGGCTATGTGACAGCAATCTATATCTCTTCTGATCCTGTTTATGCAGTCGTTGATGAGATTGATGCTGAAAACGGCGTGTTCCGTCTGATTGATGCTGAAAATGGCGCTGTCAATCTGTACGAGGAAAATGGCACTACCAGAATCACATTCAATCGCGCCAACAGCGAGAACTTCGCTGATTATCTGAACATTGATTCTTCTGTTGCCGCTGAAGATGTTGTGAAGATTACAAAGAATCTGTCTTCTGGCGAACTGAAGTATGATGTGACAGTCCTGGATGCGGTTAATAGCGATGTACAGAGCTACACAACAAAAAATGGTAACTATGACACTATGACCATTGATGGCACAGCTTACGAGCTGGATGCTAATGCAATGAAAGATTACAACTGGAACACAGGTGCAGGCGCTGCTGGTCATGATACCTTCTATGTGGACGGCTCTTATGTGGTCTACTCCACTGGCGAATCTGCTTCTGCTAGCATCAGCAACCTGGCTTATGTATATAGCACAGGCGCTTCCGAGGATTCCTTCGGCAGCATCACTATGCGTGTCAAAGTCGTGCTGGCTGACGGTACAAAGGGCTCCTATGTTCTGAGCAAGAGTGCTGGCGTTGGCGATGCTGCTAACGATGGTATTATCGGTGAGGACGAGAATGGTGATCCCACCTATGTTACTGGTGCAAATGAAAACACGATTAACAACGAATTGAGAGAAGATGCTCTGGCTCAGTACAATAATGGCATCTATACCTATTCCCTGCGGGATAACACCATTACGCTGAGAACAATTGAAACAAAGGCTGCGCTGGACGGTAATCGCGCCACATATCTGGCTGGTGGTCGGATTGGCTTCGATGAGAGCGAAGGCACTGCTACAGTAGGTGCCAAGGAATACGTCATCAACGATTCTACCTACTTCTTTGTAAAGGATACCAGCGAAAAGGCAATCGATGATCAATATGCGGTTATCAAGGCTTCTGAGCTGAAAAAAGACATTACAGCTTCGGGTACAGCATCTCCGTTGATCGTTGCCCAGAAGATTAGTGGCTTTGAGACCATTTTGGCTGGCTTTATTGAGTCTGGTGATTTGGTCACAACAGAGGCTGAGGATTACTACTTCGTAACCGATGTTCCCAGCTATGTTGGCGAGAACAGCGATGGTGACTATGTGATCAACCTGCCGGTCAACGCTGCTGGTACTGACACTGTTCTTGAATTCAAGTACAGCGATGATGGCAGCATCGATGAGCAGCTGGGTATTCTGAATGGCCTGGTTGGTAAGCTGGTCAATGTTGATCTGGAATCTGATGGTTCTGTTGCTGATGCAGCTGATGTGACTATTGTAAAGGCTGTTGAGTACGACAATACTGTTGCTAATAAGTATGATCAGTGGATCATTGGTGACCTGACTGCTTGGAGCAGCACACGTGCTACCATCGGCGGCGATAACTTCAAGGTTGCTGAAGATGTGAAGATCTTCAATGTTGATGTGAAGAATAACAATACTGAGGCTGACTTTGAAGGCGAAGGCTCTGCTGTGAGAGCTGAAGCTAAGACTGGCGAAAGCGGCAATTACACCAATGCTGTATTCGTAAGAAATACCGATGGTGAGATCTCTGCGATCTTCACAGAAATCGAAGGTATGGATATCAGCTTCGTTGTTGATGTCGAATAATTCCTAACCTTAGGAATTAGCAAATCAACACCAAAGGAGCGGTCGAAAGACCGCTCCTTTTTCTATGCCCCGGTGGGCGCAAAAAAAGACCTGGCCCTCTTTGGCCAGGTCTTTCTGCTAATCCTTATAAAAACTCCTTCAAACTGTGGACGATCTGTCCATCCAGCCGTGTGGCGGGCTCTGCGCACACCATGCTGTTCAGCACCGCCTCTTCGGTGGCCTCGGCCACAGCCCGAAAAGCCAGGTCGATCCGGCTTTCGCTCATTTCCCGGCACGCCACAATATCCTGGGTGGCCGTGTGGGGGATGCGCCGCGCCGTGGAGAACCCCACCATGATCTCGCCGCTGCCGTGGCCCACATAGCTGCCCAGCCGGGCCAGGCCCACGCTGGCCCGCTTGATGATGCGGCCCAGCTGCCGGTCGCTGCAGGGCAGGTCCGTGGCAATGATCATGATGATGCTGCCCCGGTCCACCGGGGTATCCCCCAGGTTGCGCACCGCCAGCCCCGCACCCAGGCGGATGCCGTCCACCGTCAGGTCTTCCAGCTTGCCGTGGTTGCTCTGCACCAGCACGCCTAGGGTGTAGGTCTTGCCATCCATCACGATCTGGCGGGAGGCCGAGCCAATGCCGCCCTTGAGCCCGTGGCAGATCGTGCCCTTGCCGGCGCCCACATCCCCTTCGTCAAAATCCACATCCGCCCGGCGGAATGCCTCGAACACATGCTCCCGGGTCACGGCACGCCGGGTGATCTGGTTGATACGGCTGTCGTTGCACTCACATACCACCGGGTTCAGGCTGGTCATCTCCACCCCATCCTGCTGGCATTGCTCCACTGCATATTCCACCAGGGCATCGTGCACCAGGCCCACGTTCAGCGTGTTGGTCAGGGCAATGGGGGTCTCCAACGTGCCCAGCTCCTGCACCTGCAAAAGCCCCGCCGTTTTGCCGAACCCGTTCCACACAAAGGCCGCAGCAGGCAGCTTTTGGTCAAATAGATTGCCCGGCCCAGGCACGACCACCGTCACGCCCGTCTTGTTCTCCGCCGTGTCAATGGTGCAGTGCCCCACCCGCACGCCGTCTACGTCCGTGATCTTGTTGCGCGGCCCCCGGGGCAATGTGCCCACCGCCACGCCATATTCATGAATGCGTTTTTGCTGCATGATCATCGTCCTTTTTTGTCAATTTCTGCGTTTTGCTCATTGCAGCTCTATTATACACTCCCCAAAGCCCCCAAGCAAGTGTCCGGGTCCGGATGGCCGGACGGCCGTAACGGGTCCGGTAGGCCGAACAGCCAAAACGGGTCCGGTAGGCCGGACAGCCAAAACGGGTGGAGACCGGTTGCCTGTGCGCATCTGGGCAGGGCACGTACGCCCCACAGGTACGCAAAACAGCCGAATGTGGCCTAGGAGTCTGGGCAGGGCACGCACGCCCCACAGGGAGCCAAAACAGCCGAATCTGGCCTAGGAGTCTGGGCAGGGCACGCACGCCCCACAGGGA
>CAJFRA010000022.1 GCA_904419295.1 Candidatus Pseudobutyricicoccus lothianensis | reverse complement strand
GAATCAAAGAAAAATTGAATGGGTTAAGTCCTGTCCAATACAGAATTCAAAATGGCTTTGCCGCATAACTTTTGTCCAACTTTTGGGGAGCACTTCAAAAATCCCTCCATTGACAAAAGATAATGCCTTGCTTTGGGTCTCCGTTTCATTGTATGATAAAGATACAAACATTTGTTCGATTTTCAAGGTGATCCCATGCGAACCATTTTACACTGTGATCTGAATCATTTTTATGCAGCAGTGGAATGCCTGTACCACCCAGAAGTGCGGGACAAGCCGCTGGCGGTCTGCGGGGATCCTGGCCTGCGCCAAGGCATCGTGTTGGCCAAAAACGATTTGGCCAAAGAAAGAGGCGTCCAGACTGGGGAAGCGATCTGGCAGGCCCGGCAGAAGTGCCCGGAATTGGTGTGTATACCGCCCCATTACAGCCGCTATCTCCACTATTCCCGCCATGCCCATCGGATATACAGCGAGTACACCGACCGGGTAGAGCCTTTTGGTTTGGATGAGTGCTGGCTGGACTTGACTGGCTGCGAACACTTGTGGGGAAGCGGGGAAGCGGTGGCCGCTGCCCTGCGGCAGCGCATACGGGAGGAACTGGGGGTCACGGTTTCGGTTGGTGTCTCTTTCTGCAAGATCTTTGCCAAATTGGGCAGTGACTTAAAAAAGCTGGATGCCACCACTGTGATTCCCAAAGAGGAGTTCCGCGCCATCGTCTGGCCGCTGCCAGTGGCAGACCTGCTCTATGTGGGCCGCGCCACACAGCAGAAGTTGGCACGTTACAACATTTACACCATTGGTCAGTTGGCCCAGACGGACCTCTGGTTTTTAGCCAGCCGGTTGGGCAAAATGGGCACGGTATTGTGGGGGTGGGCCAACGGCTATGACGGCGCCCCCGTGCAGGCCATGGGGGAAGGGAGGGCCATACGCAGCATTGGCAACAGCGCCACAGTACCACGGGATCTGCACACCGACCGGGAGGCCGCGATCGTCCTGCGGATCTTGGCGGAAAGTGTGGGACAGCGCCTGCGACAGCAGGGCTTGTTGTGCACCACAGTACAGCTCTCTTTGCGCGATGCCGACTTGCTCTCCTATTCCCACCGATCCAAGTTGCCGGGACCCACTTGCCATACCGGCGAACTGTGGAATGTGGCCCTGGCCCTTTATCGGGAGGCCAAAAGAGACCGGCCATTGCGCAGCTTGGGGCTGCGCGCTTGCGGCCTGTTGCCTGCTGTGAGCAGGCAGATGAGCCTTTTTGACCAGCAGAACGAGGGCGCGTTGGAAGAAACCGTAGACGCTTTGCGCCGCCGGTTTGGCAATGGGGTGATCCGCCGGGGACTGCTGCTGGAAGACGCCCAGTTGGCTTCGCTGGACCCCCAGGAGCATTGGATACACCCCGTCAGCTATTTTGGATAGGAGGAAGCCCGATGGAGAAGATCTTTGTGGAAGTATTTGCCCGGCATGACCGGCAAGGGCAGATCCACCCCGAAGCCATCATCTGGCAAGATGGCCGCTTGTTTGCCATCGACAAAGTGTTGGATGTGCGGCCGGCCGCCAGCCTGCGGGCAGGCGGGCAGGGGATGCGCTACACCTGTGATATCCGCGGCAACGTGCGATACCTGTTTCACGAAAACGATGGACTGTGGTTTGTAGAAGGCCGCTGAACGGCGGTCATGATACCGCATCTTTCACGGGACAAAGACACAGCAGCCCGTGGGCATGTGCGCAACAAAAGGCAGCCCCCAAACAAAGTTGGGAAACTGCCTTGCCACCGGCCGCTGTTGCAGTACCAAATGCTACGCTTCGGGCTGCTCTTTGTATTTTTCCCCCAGCAAATGGGGCATCTCGCTGTAATCCAGGTGGCAGACTGCGCAAAACACATAGCAAAGGGGCAGGTCCTCTTCGTAAAAACGGTGAAGCACCGCATCCCAAAAAGAGATGTACTCCCCTTGTTTTGTGCGAATGCCCAGGGCGTCTGCATGGCCATCCCGGATGGCATCGCACTGCCATTGCCCGCCATAACAATTCAAAAACGTCTCACACAAATAGGCGTTGATCCCTTCCATCAGGTCGGCTAGCACCTGGTCGTTTACACAGGCCAGCAGTTGGCGGGGGCCAAAGGCCTCACTTTTCAGCTTGTCTTTCAGTTCCTCATAACGGGCTTTGATGGTATAGGTCAGCAGCAGCTGCATGGCCGATTCGTCCCAGTCGTGGGGCATGTTGGCATCCCGGCACAACAGCCGGGTGATCTGGGTGTCATCCAGATCCAACGCGCACAAACTGCTGACCACAATGTCCAAATACAAGAGATTTTCCGGTGTGTAATCCATCTCAAAGCCATAGGCTTTTTTGCAGAGGGAGGCAAACTTGCCGGCATCCAAATATTTCAGCAGCCGGACCCCTTGTTCACGGGTCAGGTCCATCTCTTCCACCGGGTGGCGTTTGAAAAAGTCATCGCTGCGGCCGCTGTCCACCACCGGCTTTAAAATGGCAAAAAATTGATCGAATTCCTGTTGGTTCAATGTGATTCCTCCTATGCGGCGGCCCCACAGTGCAGGGACACCGGACTGGATATGTAATACCATTGTAGCCTGCAGCCTGGCAAAAGTCCAGAAAAATCACAGCAGGGAAGAAGGGAGAGATAAAAAAAGACCGCTTGTTGAACCAACATCCAACAAGCGGTCTAGCATGTACCGATCAATGTATTCCATTCCTTTCTATCTGGTGTGCTCTATGTAAAAAGAAGAACGGCTCCAAGCTCCATTTGCGCCCAGCTGCTTTCGCATCACGGCTCTCTTGCCGTACAAATGAAACCCATTCTCTTTTCAAGGTGCTGTTCAAACAAAGGAAAATTGCATTCCGGCCTTCTCAGCTCCGTTTCGTTGCCATTTTCGCATACCTCAAATTTGTTTTCCCTCTGCTGCATACAAAGCTCTGCTCCTTGGAACGGGTATTCCCATCGCCGGCATCACTGAGCTGCTTATGGAAGGATACGGATCACCTCAACCAGGTGGACAGTTCTGCGTTTCTAAAATGTACAACAAAGGAAAGAAAGGTTTTGCCCCTTCGCTTCCTCTTCTCTGGAACTGAGAGCCGGTTGCTGCGCTGAATCGTACATTGGGGCTCCCCCCTTTCTCTGTGTGGTTGCTCTCTCGTTCTTCTTGTCTACTATTATACAGTAGTGCGTTAAAATGTCAAGCGCAAAAAGGACATTTTCTCTAAAATAGTCGTTTTAAATAAGTTTTAGCTGTATTTTTTGCACAATACATCCAATGATTTCATGGAAATTTGCCTCTCTTTCATACATGAACGTATAAAAGACCGCTGAGTAAATCCAGCGGTCTTTTACATCAACGGATGTATTGCGCACTGGCATAACCCAGTGTGCCATCGTGGTCTACACTGTACCAGCCGGGGCCGGCACCCAACACGCGCAGCTTTTCCCCTGCATAAGCCCGGCCGATGATCGGGGCTTCGGTGCTGGGCCTCGCCCGGATATTCAGCGAACCCCAGCGGATATCCACCGTGCCCCACCAGGGGCCCACCGGTTCAAAGAAGGGCACACCGAAATATTGGGCCAAAGCCTGGGCCAAATTGCGGGCAATGGCCGGCAGATTGCCGGTGATCCACTGGGCGTCCTCCCAGTTGTCATGGTATCCCAGTTCCAGCAGCACGGCCGGCGCCCGGGAGCGGGCTACTTCATACAAGCTGGTGGTAGAAATGGTGCGCACCAGATTGGGAAGGGGATAGATGTTCTTCAAATTCTGCACGAACAGCTCGGCAGCCCGCAGGCCGTTGGCGCTGGTGGGGTAGTAAAAAGCCAGCACGCCCCGCACTTGGCCGCTGCTGGAAGGGCCGGCGGCGTTGGAGTGAAGGGCTAAGTACAGGTCATAACAGCCGGCATTGGCTTGGGCCACCGAAGAAACGGCTGTCATATCCGGCGTGTTACGGGTGTAGGCGATGGCATTGGCCCCCAAGTAGGGCACCAATTCATCGGCCAGCAAATTCATATAGTACTCTTCGGATCCCCCGGTGATATAGGGGTTGCCCTCCTGGGTGGAGGGGCTCAAATACAAACTGGGCATGGCAAACCTCCTGTGGAATACTCCTTCCATTCTATTCCGCAGAAGGCAGGCCGGCCACAGCGGTTCAATCTAGGGCGTTCCGGTAGGCCAAAATGGTCTGTACCGCCCCTTCTATGCTGCAGGTAGAGCGGTTGATGGCCAGATCAAAACTGTCGGCCTCGCCCCACTTGTGGTTGGCATAGCAGTTGTAATAGGCGGCCCGGCGTTTGTCCATCCGTTTGACCAGGGCCTGGGCCTCTTGAAGCGTACAGCCTGTCTGTTCCATCACACGGGTGCACCGGTCTTCAAAATCGGCATACAAAAAGATGCGTCGCATGCCATGCCGCCCTTCCAGCACGTCGCCGGCGCAGCGGCCCAGAAAGATGCAGGGGCCTTTGTCCGCCAGACGCCGGATGGTATCGGCCTGGGCATAAAACACCTGATCCGGCAAAGACATCGGTTCTTTGTAGCTGGACGGAAAGGCTTTCATGCTGCCCAGTGGATAAGAAAACATCAGATGACGGCTGGCAAATTCCTCATTGTCCCGGACCACGTCGGCGCTCAGTTGATGCTCTTCGGCCGATTGGGTGATCAACTCTCGGTCATAGCAGGGAATACCCAGCGCCTGGGCGACCTTTTGACCGATCTCACGGCCGCCGCTGGCAAATTGCCGGCTAATGCAGATCCAATGTACCATTTTGACTCCTCCTTGCGGCAGTGCCGCTTTTTATTTGCCCGGGCAGATCGTCCCCTGGGCGCCCAGCACTTGGCCCAGCGCCACATAGCGGCTGCCCATGTTGCATACAGTTTCCAGATCTTCCAGGCGGATTCGCCCATTGGCGTCTACCAGGCCTTCTTCGGCATGGACGGCCAGCACTTCACCCACGAACATATCGTGAGAGCCCAGGTGGATCTGATGCACGACACGGAGCTCGATATTCACCGGGCATTCAGCAATGGCCGGCGCTGCGATCTGACTGCCGGGCACCGGGGTCAGCCCCTTTTCTTGAAACTTGCGGTGCTCACGGCCCGATGCCGTGCCGCACCAATCCACCAATTCCAGCTGGTCCCGTGTGGGAAGGTTGATGACAAATTCCCCTGTGCGGCACAAAATGCCGTGGGATAGGGTGGCGGGGCGCAAACTCACATAAGCCATGGGCGGCCGGGAACAGCAAGTGCCACACCAAGAAGCTGCCATGATGTTGTATTCTTCGGGCACAACGCCGCAGGAGACCAACACAGCGGGTACCGGCGCCAGGGCCACCGTGGGGGCCAGCTCTTTTTTAGCCATGGTCTTCCTCCTGTCCTTTCCGGTCTTCTGTCAGCTCATAACACAGGTGCCAAGCGGCTGAGCGGATGGCCCGCGGCATATAATCCGCCGAAAAACGGGTGACAGGCAGGCGGTCCCGCACGTTGGCATGCATGTGTTTCATGACAATTTCCATGCTTTGCAGGCATTCGACTACGCCGTTGCCCGTCCCTCCGGCGCAGGCCACCAGCAGGATCTTTTTGCCTTCCATGCCGCGCTCCGCTTTGGTGGCACAGCGGCGCACCCGGTCCAGCAGTGCTTTCATGGGCTCGGCCATATCGTGCCAGTAGACCGGCGTGACCAGTACGATGGCGTCGGACCGTTTCATCAAGGCATAAAGCCGGTTGAAGTCGTCATCCATCACACAGGTCCCCTGGGTGCTGCACAGGCCAAACCCCTTGCCGCACACTTGGCACCGGCCTATGTTGAGCCGGTTGAGGTGTACTTCGCTGCACTCCATGCCATATTCCAAAATGCCATCCACTGCAGCCTGTTTGCACTTGGCCGTCAACCCATCTTGGTTGGGGCTGGCCCAAATGATCAGCATCGACATCGTCTACACTCCTCCAGTCATTTTCAGAGATCTCACCTCTATTATGAACCAAAATCGTCCAAGAGGGAAGGGGTGATTTGTAACTTTTCACAAAAGCTTCATCGAAAGAAAGAAGGTTGGGCTGCGTTCTTGGCCGGGTCAGAGCGCTTTTCATCCGCCGGGGGTTGTGATACAATGAAAAGCAATGAGGCTTTGATTGCCGATACCCAATTTAGTTGGAACACGAAGGGAGTAAAGACCATGCAAGAGACCATGCGCATCGCCCAGCGCTGCATCCTGCCGCCCAGCGGCCCCAATTTTGCAGAAGGCGCCAGCCAATATCCCGATCTGATCAATTTGACCATCGGCGACCCTGACCTGGCTACGCCGAGCCAGATCTTGGAGCCCGCTTTTGAAGATGCCCGGCAGGGCCACACCAAATACACAGCCACTAAGGGCGACCCCGCCCTGCGGGAGGAGATCTGCCGCTACTACCAACGGGCCTATGGGCTAGACATTGCCTTGGAGGAAGTCTTTGTCACGACAGCCGGCTGCATCGGCATGACAGAAGCGCTGCTGGCCGTCATCGATCCGGGGGACGAGGTCATCGTGCCGGACCCTTATTTCATGATCTATCCGGACCAGATCCGCATGGCAGGCGGCGTGCCTGTGCCTCTGCCCACCTGCTGGGAGGAGGGTTTCGCCCTGAACCCCCAGCGGCTGGAAAGCCTGATCACGCCCAAGACCCGGGCCATCCTGCTCAACACGCCCAACAACCCCACCGGCGCTGTTTACACCAAAGAGAATTTGGAGCAGGTGGCAGAAATCTGCATCCGCCACGACCTGGTCGCCATCTGCGATGATATCTACACCGGCTTCGTCTATGGCGGCTCCCAGTTCGTCCCCATGATCACCATAGAGGGGATGCGGCACCGGACCATCTGTGTCAACTCGTTCTCCAAAAACTTCGTCATGACCGGCATGCGGGTGGGGAATTTGGTGGCCCCGCCCCATGTGATCGAAGCGGTGGATTACCTCAACGGCTTTTTGATGTATACCGCCCCCAGCATCTCTCAAAGGGCGGCGATCTATGCCTTGCGGGATGCGGAGCAGATCACGCCGGCCATTGCCGCGGAATTTGGCCGCCGGCTGGAATATGCGGCAGAGCGCATCGGGCGCATCCCCGGCATGTCGGTACACAAGCCCCAGGGCAGCATCTATCTGTTTCCCTCCATTCGGGAAAGCGGCTTGAGCAGCCGGCAGGCCGCAGCCCTGCTGTTGGAAAAGGCCCATGTGCTCACCATGCCCGGCGACGAGTTCGGCGCCTGCGGCGAAGGGTACTTGCGCATTGCCTGCACCCAGGCGATCCCGGTGTTGGAACAGGCTTTCGACCGCATCGAGCAGGCAGGGCTGTTTCAAAAAGGCTGATCTGTAAGATTATAAAAAAAGAGACGGCAGCCGGCAAAACCAGCCGGGCCGTCTCTTCTGGCATAAGGCAAGATCAGTGTTCCGCCCCTTCGGCGGTGTGAACGTCCTGCCGGGTGTTGACACAGGTCTCAATGGCGATGAGGATGGCCTGCACCATATCGTCCAGCGGCAAGCTGGGGGTGCCCGGCTTCTGCTCTACCTGCTGGGGCAGGAAGGGCACATGGATAAAACCGCCCCGCACGCCGGGGAACGAACGCTGGATGTGGTAGAGCAGGCCATACATCAGGTGGTTGCACACATAGGTGCCCGCCGTATTGGATACTTGGCAGGGGATGCCCGCCTGGCGCACGGCAGCGGCGATGGCCTTGATGGGCAGGGTGGAGAAATAGGCGTTTTGCCCATCGGCAAAAATAGGTTCATCGATGGGTTGGTTGCCCGCGTTGTCTGGGATGCGGGCATCGGAGATGTTGATGGCCACCCGCTCGGGGCAGATGGCATCCCGGCCGCCCGATTGGCCGATGCAGATCACCACATCGGGCCGCTCCTGTTCCACAGCTTGCCGCACAGCTTCGATGGATCTGCCAAAGACACAGGGCACGATGCGGCGCACCACTTGGGCGCCAGCCACTTGCTGGGGCAGCCGTTCCACGATCTGCTGGGCCGGGTTCACTGTCTCGCCGCCAAAAGGCTCAAAACCTGTGACCAATACCTTCATGTTTCATTCCTCCTTGAGATGACTCTTTTGTTGATGCCAGTATACCACTTGGATGGCCCACCTACAACGGATCTCCCCTTACTTTTTACCGGCGGTATGACGCTGCGCGATAGAACCGCCCGCCAGAAAAGGAGCTGACTGTATGAATGCAATCGAACCGATCACCGACCAAGCGGTCTTGCGGCGGCTGGTCACGCCGTCGCCCGAGGCAGGGCCGCTGGTTTGCCGCAACAGCGCCGGGCAGATGGCCCTGTCTGAGGCGGAACAGGCACTGTGCCGCGCCCCTGCCTTCCGGGCTTTTTTCTACGATGCCGCCTTGCGCCAAGCACTGGGGCAAGAGCCTTCCCGGCTCCAGCTGGCCTTTTTGCTTTCGCCTCAGGAACAGGCCGACCCCGGATTCCTACCCATAGCCGCGCCCTTGCTGCGCAAGCTGTGCGGCTCGCTGTTTGCTCTATCGGTGGACGGGCAGTTTGCAGGCTACCACTGCTGCGGCTTTCGCGAAGCGCCGCTCCTCCTGTGGGACCGTTGGAAGCAGCCGGAAGACCGGCTGTTCGACGGCTGCCTGCACGCCGCCCGGCAGATGAGAGAACAGACTTTGGCCGGCAGCTGCTTTTACAGTCTCCACACCCAAGGCCAAGGGGACGCGCTGCACCCCTTTTTCCAGCGTGCACTGGCTCAGTCCCGGCAATGGGAGTGTTTCGTCGGGCTCCCTCTGCCAGGGCTTCTGGCAAAAGAACTGCTCCAGCATCCCTGGCTGCCCGAGCTAGCCCGCCGGGGCCAGTGCATCTTATTGGGAGAGGAGAACAGGGGAGGGGACACTATGCTGCAGTGCATTTACCTGATGGTCAATAGAAAGCATAGTTCTTTGCCTATGAAAACGATCTGAAGATGCTATTTTACAATCGACAGACAGTATGTTACAATAGGAGTAACAGTCAAAATAGGCAATGACGACCAATGAGAAGGAGGGGTTTTTGTGAAAACTGTAATCGTAGGCGGTGTGGCCGGCGGCGCTTCTGCCGCAGCCCGGCTGCGCCGGCTGGATGAACAAGCGGAGATCGTGATGCTGGAGCGTGGGCCGTATATTTCGTTTGCCAACTGCGGTCTGCCTTATTACATCGGTGGTGAGATCACCAAGCGTTCTGCGCTGACGCTGCAGACACCGGAAAGCTTCCGCTCCCGTTTCAACGTGGATGTGCGGGTCAACCAGGAGGCTGTGGCGGTGGACACCCAGGCCAAAACAGTCACCGTGCGTCGGGTGGACACCGGGGAAGAGTACACGGAAAGCTACGACAAGCTGTTGCTTTCCCCTGGGGCGGCTCCCTTGGTACCGCCTATGGAAGGGGCGGATGACCCGCGGGTCTTCACCCTGCGCAACATCCCGGATACGGTAAAGATCCGCGATTATGTAGATGAGGAATTCCCGGAGACCGCTGTGGTCGTGGGCGGCGGTTACATCGGTGTGGAGATGGCGGAAAACCTGAAAAAAGCCGGCCTGGATGTGACCATCGTCGAGCTGGCCGACCATGTGATCGCCCCGCTGGATGGGGATATGGCGGCCGAAGTGCACCGCTACCTGCGGGACCAGGGCATCCATCTGCTGCTGGGCAAGGCGGTTCAGGCCATCGACGGCACTGGCGACAAGCTGAACCTGCGGCTCTCCGAAGGGGAAGTGGAGACCGATATGGTGATCCTCTCCGTGGGCGTGCGGCCGGATACCGCGCTGGCCAAACAGGCAGGACTGGCCCTGAACCCCAAAGGTGCTATCATCGTCAACGAGCACATGGAGACTTCGGCCCCCGATGTGTATGCAGTGGGCGATGCCATTGAGATCACCGATTTCGTCACCGGGAACAAAGGGTATGTCCCCCTGGCAGGCCCGGCCAACAAGCAAGGCCGCATTGCGGCGGACAACATCTGCGGTATCCCGTCCTCTTATAAGAATACCCAGGGCTCCTCGGTGCTGAAGATCTTCGACATGACGGTGGCCATGACAGGCGTCAACGAGCGCACCGCCCAAGCCGCCGGGCTGCACTACGACAAAGTATATACCTACTCCCAGTCCCACGCCTCCTATTACCCGGGCGGCCACGGCATTTCCATCAAGACCATTTATGAAAAGGAGACCGGCCGCATTCTGGGCGCGCAGCTGGTGGGCTACGATGGGGTGGACAAGCGCTGCGATGTGCTGGCCACTGCCATCCGCGCCGGCTTGAACGCAACGGATCTGACCGAGCTGGAACTGTGCTACGCCCCGCCCTTTGGTTCGGCCAAAGACCCGGTGAACTTTGTGGGCTATGTCATTGAAAACACGCTGACCGGCAAAGTCAAGAATTTCTTCTGGGACGATGTGGCCAAACTGCCCCGGGATGGCAGCGTCACGCTGCTGGATGTGCGCACCCCTTCCGAGCGGGAGGCAGGCCATATCGAAGGCTTCATCCATATCCCGCTGGATGAGCTGCGCCAACGCTATACAGAGATCGACCCCCAAAAGCCGGTCTACATTCATTGCCATTCTGGCCTGCGCAGCTACCTGGCCTGCCGCATGCTCACCGGCTTGGGGTACGATTGCTACAACCTTTCCGGCGGCTGGCGCTTTTACGAACTGGCAGCCAATGACCGGCAAACGCCGGAACATGGCTGCTATGACCCCAAATGATCGCTTCCGGCGATGGTCTCCATCAGGTGGCGCAGAGGGTCGGATAGGTACTTATTTTTGTGATACACCAAATTGAAGGTGCGGCCAAGGGCGGCGCCCTGCAAGGGCAGTTGATGCAGGCGCCCCTGCCGCACCAGTGGCCCGGCCAGCAGACGGGAGATCAAGGTGAGTCCCTGGCCGTCGGCCACAGCATTGAGGATGGAGTCGGCGGAATGGCACACCCATTTGGGGTCTATGGTGACACCGTTTTCTTTGAGGTATTCTTCCAGCATGGCCCGGGTGCCGCTCCCTTCTTCCCGCAGCACGAATGCTTGCCCTTGCAGGTCGGCAGCGGTAAGGGAGGCCCGTTCTGCAAAAGGGTGGCCGGCGCCGCACACCAGCACGAGTTCATCTTGTATCACCGGCCGGACCACCAGGTCCGGGTGGGTGATGGTCCCTTCGGCCAAGGCCAAGTCCAGCTGGCTGCGCAGCAGCATTTGCTCGATGACTTGGGTGTTATCCACGAACACCTGGACTTGGGCCGGCGGATAACTGGCCTCAAACCGGCGGACGGCCTGGGTGAGCACACAGGCGCCCACTGTGATGGTGGCTCCCAACTTGAGCCGCACTTGGGCCGAAGCGTTGCGCAGGCTGCACTCCATCTCATCGAACAGGCTGACGATATGGCGGGCATAGCTGAGCAGCTGACGGCCGGCATCGGTGATATACAATTTTTTAGACAACCGTTCAAACAATTGGACCCCATAGCTCTCTTCGATATCGGCGATCACTTGGCTGACGGTGGGTTGGGCAATGAACAGCTGCTTGGCTGCCAAGCCCATTTTGCCCGTTTCAGCCACAGCGATGAAAATGCGCAAATGGCGAATGGTCATACTGTTGCACCTTCTTTGATCGTATTTTACCTATGAACTTGATTCAATATTACTATTTGACCTTATGAACTGCAAGAGGTATGATAGGATTACTGGAAAGAATCGTGGACAATGAATGAGAAAAATGTGGAGGATCGATTATGGCAATTGCAGCAAGTGACATCAAGCGTGTCAAAGGACAAGGTTTCCTGCTCAACCGTGGTACGGAGGAATTTTCCGGCCGTATCATCACAGAGAACGGCATCCTGACGGCCGAACAGATGAAATGCCTCAGCGAAGCCGCTGAAAAATTCGGCAATGGCAAAATCACCTTTACCTCCCGCCTGACAGTGGAGCTGCCGGGGATCCATTACGACAACATCGAAGCGTTCCAGCAATACGTGGCCCAGGCGGGGATGGTCACAGGCGGCACCGGCTCCAAAGTGCGTCCGGTGGTCAGCTGCAAAGGCACTACCTGTGTCTTTGGCTTGTACGACACCCAGGCTTTGGCCAAAGAGCTCCACGAGCTGTATTACAACGGCTACCACGATGTGATCTTGCCTCACAAATTCAAGATCGCCGTGGGCGGCTGCCCCAACAACTGCGTCAAACCCGACCTAAACGATCTGGGCATCGTCGGCCAGCGGGTACCCAAGCTGAAGGAAGGCGGCTGTAAAGGCTGCGCTTCCTGCTCCATGGTGCCGGCTTGCCCCATGGATGCCATCTCCATGGAAGGGAAGCAGGCGGTCATCGACCGGGAAAAATGCAACAACTGCGGCCGCTGCGCCGGAACCTGCCGCTTTGACGCCCTGGAAGAAAGCGAGACGATGTACAAAGTTTATGTCGGCGGCCGCTGGGGCAAAAAAGTGCGCATGGGCACACCGCTGAACCACCTGTTCACCCGGGAAGAAGTGATCCGCGTGGTGGAAAAAGCCATCCTTCTCTTCAAGTACAAAGGCATTTCGGGCGAACGCTTTGGCGAGACGGTGGACCGCTTGGGCGTGGATAAAGTGGAGAAGATGCTGGTTTCGGACAACCTGCTGAAACGCAAAGAAGAAATTTTGGAGATCGAGACTGTGGCCGGCGCCAAGTGCTGATGGCAGTTGGCCTCAGTTGAAAGAGGTATGCTGTGCCGGGCGGCCTGTGGAGACCCATGGGCCGCCCGGTTTTTCCATACTTCACCCCATAAGAAAAAGGCCTGGGCGACCCAGGCCTTTTTCTGGAGGGATGGTGAAATTTCCTTTGTCAAACCCTAGTCAAAGATGGTTTGCAGCAATTCTTCTGTTTTGCGATCCATGGCGTCAAAATCCAAATGTGGACGGTAATAGGATTCCAGCCGGTCGTGGATCCCTTTGGTATTGTGGAGCTCCTCCACAGCGTCTTCCAGCAGGGAGCGTTCGATTTTTTGCAGCAGCCGCACCTCGCCCCGCACTTCCCGCAAGGCGGCCCGGTCCAGGATGCCGGCGATGTTGATGCGGCGGTAGATACCGCCCGGGTATGTGTGATAGGAATTGGATGTGACAAAAGCCAGCTCCAAGCCTGGCAAGATCAGGTGTTCCAACCGGTCAGGGTGGAGTGGGCTATAGCAGGCATAGACCTCGTGGCCGCGCTCTAAAGCCGCTTTGCAAATGGGTTCCAGCAATGCGGAAGCAAAGCCATAGGGATCCTGCAAGTCGTAGACTTTTTTGGCCAACGCTTCCACCGAATCGTAGAAGCACAACAGACCTTCGGGCGTGATGCCGCTGAGAAAGCGCTTCTTCTCGCGGCCCGGTCCCACAGCGTGGGGCAATTCCCGGCCGATGATGCCCTGGGCCCGTTTGGTCAAACGGGCCAAATCCCCGATGGGTTCCAGACGCGCCCGGATATTCTCCCGCACTTTGCCGGCTGCCGCCGTCAAGCGGAATACCTGCTGATAATGGCGGCCCAGTTGCCCATTTGCCTGACGCAAACCGGCTGTTTTTCCTTGCAAAGCCTTGGCATCCTGGAAGGGCGGGGGCGTCACATAGCTGCCTTCGGCGCCGGGAAAGGCCAGCTCGATGGTATGGGGGGCAGTGCCGTCGTAAACAGCGGCGCCGATGGTGGGGAACAGTGCCCCATCCAAGGAGCCCGGATCCGATGAACAATAGATGATCTCACGGCGCAGCCCCCGCTGTGCCGCCTCATCCACCACCCGGCGCATGGCGGTGGATTTTCCGCAGCCCGGCCCGCCTTTGAACACATAGTTGTGGGCGATGGCCGGATCGCTTGTGGCGTTGGGAAAAAAGGAGACAAACCCCTGACTGGAGTTGGCGCCCAAAAAGAACCGATAGGATATGGATTCATTCATGGCAAGTTCCTCCCGTTGTTGTCTTTCACGCCATACTATGTGGCGGTGGGGAGGATGGGAACAGAAAGGCCCCGCAAACCGTGGAAAAAGTTTGCGGGGCCCTTGAAAAGCCCTGTTACATATATTCAAAAAAAGCGTCCCTGGCATTGTTGACGTGGAGGGCCATAGCGGCTTCGGCCCGGTCCAGATCGTGGGCTTCAATGGCGTCGAAGATCGCCCGGTGCTCCTGGGTCGACGCCTTGGCCCTGCCGGATTTCACCGAGTATTCCCGGGCTTTTTGGATGTAATTGTGGAACAAAGATAAGATCTGTTTGAGCGGCCGGGAGCGGCAGCCTTCGTAGATCAGCTCGTGGAAACGGCTGTCCAGGTGCCATACCTGCAAATAGTCCTGCTTTGTTACAAAATATTCTTGCAGTTCCACCACTTGCCGCAGCTCTTCCAGCTCTTCTTCGCCGATGTGTTGGGCACAACGCCGGGTGGCCAACCCTTCGATGCGGGTGCGGATGGTGTAGATGTCATCGATATCCTGGCTGGTGACGCCTACTACCACAGCCCCCTTGTTGGGTACGGTCTTGACCAGCCCTTCCAGCTCCAGCTGCATCAGAGCTTCGCGCACCGGCGTACGGCTGACGCCCAACTCGTGGGAGAGCTTTCCTTCAGTCAGAGAATAGCCCGGCGGGAATACCCCATCCAAAATGGCCTTTTCGATCTCTTTATACACGTGCTTGCGCAGCGGGTTGCCGCTCAAAGAGTCATCAAACTTTTTCATGGCCTGCCTCCTTGCCCGATCGCCGCGGCCTGGCCGCAGCGCAGTTTCTTTGGTAACGATTATACCCCAGGTCGTCAGCGGTAGCAAGAAATATCTTGCAATGTTTCTCCTTTAAGCTGGACAGCAGTCGAAAGGTGTGGTAAAATTTTATAAAACAACGTCGGCATTCGCTTTCTTTTTTGTTCGAACTGTATCGTTTTCTTTTGAGCTCGCTCACGAACTCTGACCCAGCCTGTCTGGTGTGTGTGTGTCCGTTGTGGCCCACACCATCTACAGCTGCAGCCAGGCCGGTAAGGGCCCGGGGGCCGAGCCAAAAAAGGAGGGAGGCTGTACAATGAAAATATGGATGGGGTCTGCCGGTGCACTGCGGCGCGCATTCGCCCTTTTGCTCTTAGCCCTGTTGCTTTTGGCCCTGCCGATCCCCCTTGAGCAGCCTTTGCTGCGTCATGGACTGGCGGCAGTGGGCGGCCTGGTCCTGCTGGCCGGAAGCTGGCTGCTCGCGGCCGTCCAACCGCTGCGGCGTCTTTGGTGGCTGGCCGCCGGCCTCTCTGCCCTTTGTCTGCTCAACTGGGGGACTGCAACTTTTGCCTCTGCGGAATGGACGCCTGCCCTCATAGGACAAAATCTGTTGCTTTTGCTCTGGCTGTATCGGATCTGGGACGGCTCTGCACTGCAGATCCGCTCTGCAGACTCCCAATGGCGGGACAAGGCCCAAGGGCCTGTTTTCCGCTATCTGGCCTTGGGCGGGCTGGGCCTGCTGCAAAACCTGTTGTTCCTCTTTTCCGGAAACCTTCCCTGGCTGCTGCCTGTGACGGCTACAGCTCAAAAGATACGCCCCCTGTGGCTGGCGGTGGCTCTCTTCGTCTTTGCACAGGCCCTGTGGGCCCTCTGCCAGCTGTGTGCCGGCCTGATCCAATGTGCAGGAAACAAACCGCAAGATTCATAAAGCCCATAGGAAAAGGGAATGCATGATGCATTCCCTTTTCCTATGGAGGAGCAAGCCTGTAAGCCGGGTTCTGTCTGTGCAGCCATCTATCTGGGACGCATGTTGCCACACGCCTCGAGCCACCTGCCGAAAACGGGCCGGGCAAGCCCTGCACCCAAAGGCGCTGTTTTCTCTGCGGTGTTGCTTCGGATAGAGTTTACAGGGTCCCGCAGTCACCTGTGGGACCGGTGGGCTCTTACCCCGCCTTTCCACCCTTACCGCGCCAGGCGCGGCGGTATATCTCTGTTGCACTTGTCCTAGAGTCGCCTCCGGCGGACGTTATCCGCTATCCTGCCCTGTGAAGCCCGGACTTTCCTCATACACGGCCTTTCGGCGCTGTGCACGCGGCTGCTCAGCTTACTCGGTTATTTATTATACACAGCGGGGAAGGTCTCTGTCAACCAACGAAAGGGAGAAAATGCGGCAAAAAAGAAGAGGGGAAGGACGCCGGATTTTATTTGACATTGGCCGCAGTTTGGCTACAATAGAAGTATTGGAAAAGCCCATGGGGCAGGCGGGCCAATTCCCGCCGGAAGGGAAGGATTCAATGCAATCGATGGATGAATTTTTGGAAAAAATGAAAGGGCGCCGGGTGGCCGTACTGGGCATCGGCGTCTCCAACCGGCCGCTGCTGTCGCTGTTGTGCCAGGCCGGCGCCGTGGTGACAGCCTGCGATAAAAAAACCGAGGAGGAGCTTGGAGACGTGGCCCACCAGCTGCGCCAGCAGGGCGTAGAGCTCCACTTGGGAAAGAATTACCTGGAAGGGCTTGACCAGGATGTGATCTTCAAATCCCCTGGCATCCGCCCGGATGTGCCCCAGCTGGAAGAAGCCCGGCGCCGGGGCTGCCAGATCACCTCGGAGATGGAGGTGTTTTTTGATGTGTGCCCCTGCCCGATCCTGGCGGTGACCGGTTCCGATGGCAAGACCACCACCACCACATTGATCGCCGAGATCTTATCCAGGGCGGGGTACAAAGTGTGGGTAGGCGGCAACATCGGCCAGCCGCTGCTGCCCATGGCAGGCCAGATGGCGCCCGACCACCTGTGCGTGGTGGAGCTTTCCTCCTTTCAGTTGATGACCATGAAAAAAAGCCCCCATGTGGCGGTGGTGACCAATGTGACCCCCAACCATCTGGATCTGCACAAATCCATGGCTGAGTATGTGCAGGCCAAAGAAAATGTATTCCTCTACCAGCACAAATGCGATCTGCTGGTGCTCAACGCCGACAACAAGCTGACGCGGGAGATGGCCAAGAAGGCCAAGGGCTCGCTGCAGATGTTTTCCCGGAAGGAAGTGCCGGAAAACGGCGCCTGCATCGAAGACGGATGCGTCTGCAAATGCCGGGGCGGTCAGCGGACACCGGTGATGCGGCTGCAGGATATCCGCATCCCTGGCATGCACAATGTGGAAAATTATATGGCCGCCCTGTGCGCCACTTCGGAATATGTGCAGCCGGATGTGGTGCGGCAAGTGGCCCAAGAGTTCGGCGGTGTGGAGCACCGCATTGAATTCGTGCGGGAAAAAGACGGCGTCAAATACTACAACGACGCCATTGCCACCAGCCCGGCCCGGGCCATTGCAGGGCTGCACTCCTTCCAGCAGAAATTGATCGTCATTGCCGGCGGCTACGACAAAAAAGTCCCCTTTGACGAATATGGCGACGAGGCTTGCCAGCATGTCAAACTGCTGATCCTCACTGGCGCCACAGCGCCGAAATTGCGTCAGGCGGTGGAGCACTCCAAGTACTTCCCGGGCAGCGGCATCGCCGTGGCCCAGTGCGGCACCCTGGAAGAGGCGGTGCGTCTGGCCTCAAAACGGGCCAAACCGGGGGATATCGTCACGCTGTCGCCTGTGTGTGCTTCCTTCGACGCCTTCCCCAACTTCATGGCCAAGGGCCGTGCTTATAAAGATTTCGTAAATGCTCTTTAAAAGAAAGAGGTGTTTTTTGTGGAACTGATGGAGACCATCGCCCGGTTGACTGCTGCCAACGGCGTCTCGGGAGATGAATTCAGCGTATCTGCCGTTGCAGCCCAGCTGCTGGAGCCCTATGTAGACCGGGTGGAGACGGACCATTTGGGCAATGTCATCGGCTACCGGTCCTGTGGCAAGCCCGGTGCGAAAAAACTGATGCTGGACGCCCATTTGGACCAGATCGGCTTTGTCATCACCGAAGTGATGGAAGAAGGCTTTTGCCGCTTTATTGGCATGGGGGTAGACCAGCGGATGCTGCTGGGCAGCGAATTGACCGTCCTGACCCGCTCTGGCCCGATCACCGCTGTGGTCAGCTGCATCCCACCCCATTTGCAGAACCCAGGGGACAATAAAAAATCCGTCCCCATCGAAGAGATGGTGCTGGACCTGGGCATGAGCGGGGAGCAGGCCCGCCAGCTGGTGCGGGTCGGCGATTATGCCGCCTTTTCCGGCGAGACATTCGCCCTGCAAAACGACCTGATCTGCGGCCGCTCTATGGATGACCGGGCCTGCTTTGTCTGCATCCTGTATGCACTGGAGCAGCTGGGCAGCGCGCCTTTGGATGTGGATCTGATCATCCTGGGCAGCACAAAGGAAGAAGTGGGCGGCCACGGCGCAAAGGCCCGCACCTATGTGGACCGGCCGGATTATGCCATCGCCATCGACGTATGCCACGCCAAAACAGGGGACAGCAAGCCCGATGACCGGGTGTCGGATCTGGGCGGCGGCCCGGTGGTGGCCTTTGGCTCCAACAGCATCCCGTTGTTTGCTCGCCGGCTGGTGGAAGTGGCCCGTGCCAAGGAGATCCCCCACCAGCTGGAGGCCGTGCCTGCCCACAGCGGCACCAATGCCTGGGCCATCCAAACGGTGGAGAGCGGCGTGTGTACGGCTGTGGTCTCGCTGCCGCTCAAATATATGCACTCGCCGGTGGAAGTCATCAAATTGAGCGATGTGCGCCAGGTCGGCCGGCTTTTGTGCGAATTCGTCAAGCAATTTGACGGGAATCTGTAAGGGGGTGGGCACATGAAAGAACTGCTGAAAGAACTGTGCGCCTGCAACGGCGTGCCCGGTTATGAGGACGAGGTGCGCCACTGCATCGAAAAACATGTGGCCCCCTATGCCGATGAAATGATCACAGATGCCATGGGCAACTTATTGGTATTCAAAAAAGGGGAAAAGCCGCGCAAAGAACCGATGATGGTCTGCGCCCATATGGACGAAGTGGGCTTTTTGATCCGCCGCGTCACAGAAGACGGCATGTTTAAGATCGTGGCGGCCGGTGGCATCGACCCCCGCATCCTGGTGGGGCGCCGCATGGAAGTTGGGCCCCAGAAAGTGCCTGGGGTGATCTCGCTGAAAGCCATCCACTTGACCACGGCGGAAGAGCGCAAGCAGGCCCCCGGTCTGGACACCCTTTACATCGACATCGGCGCCCAGAACCGCAAAGAGGCGGAACGCTATGCCCGGGTGGGGGACTACGCCACTTTTGACAGCCGTTGGGTGGAGTTTGGCGATGACCGCATCAAATCCAAGGCCATTGACGACCGCATCGGTTGTGCGGTGATGATCCAGCTGATCCAAGAAGGGGTCCCCTATGACACCTGGTTCGCCTTTGTGGTGGGCGAAGAGATCGGCAGCCGGGGCGCCAAAGCGGCGGCCGGCCGCATCCACCCCCGGTGGGGCCTGGTCATCGAGGGCACCACTGCCGCCGACATTCCCGGCGTAGCGGAACACGAGCGCTCTTGCTTCCAAGGCGGCGGTGCCGTGGTCTCGCTGGCCGACCGGGGCTCGGTCTACAACCGCGACCTGGTCCGCCGCCTGACCAAGCGGGCCGGGGAAGAGGGCATCCGCTGGCAATACCGGGCCAGCATGAACGGCAGCACCGATGCCAGCGCCATCCATTTGGCCGGGGCCGGCGCCCAGGCTTTTGGCTTGGCGGCGCCTGTGCGCTACATCCACTCGGCCAGCAACGTGCTCTATTGGCCCGATGCGGAAGAAGTGCTGAAGATGGCCCGTTTGGTAATAAAGGAGGCGGAATGCGATGATTGATCTGTTTGATACCTTTGTGCAGCTGCAGCAGGCTGCCCGGCCCTCTGGCCTGGAAAGCCCTTGTGCCAAGCTGCTGGCCCAATGGGCTGCCCCACTGTGTGACGAAGTGGCCATTGACCCGCTGGGCAACGTGATCTGCCACAAAAAAGGCCCGGGCAAAAAACTGATGATGGTTGCCCATATGGACGTGATCGGCCTGCTGGTCACCCACATCGACGAACAAGGGTTCCTGCGTTTTGCCTGCATCGGCGGCTTTACCCCATACCGCTTGATCGGCACACGGGTGCGCCTGGAAAGCGGCCTGTGCGGCTGCGTGTGCTGCGATGAAAAGGCGGTGGCCAAACCTGCCGGCCAGGTGAAAGCAGGTGACCTTTACATCGATATTGGCGCCAAAGGGCGGGAAGAGGCCCAGAAGCTGGTGCAGATCGGGGATGTGGCCATGTACGAAGGGGACCCGGTACAGGTCAACGGCAAGGTCATCAGCCCGTACTGCGACGATCTGATCGCCTGCGCCGCTTTGCTCAAAGCCATGGAGCTGGTGGAAAACAGCGAAAACGACTTGTACTTCGTCTTCGCCGTGCAGGAAGAAGTGGGGCTGCGCGGCGCCCAGGTCGCTTCCTACGGCATTGAGCCGGACTATGGCTATTGCATGGATGTGACCCGCACCGGTGACTGCCCGGCGGAAAAAGCCAAGATGGTAGTCGCCTTAGGCAAAGGGCCTGCCATCAAGATCAAAGACAGCTCCCTGCTGTGCAACCCGCAGGCCGTGGCGGCGCTGCGCCGGGCGGCGGAGGAAAACGGCATCGCCTATCAAGACGAAGTACTGACTGCCGGCGGCACGGACAGCGCTGCGATGCAGCAGAGCAAGGCCGGTGTGTTGGCCGGCTGCATCAGCATTCCCTGCCGGTACATCCATTCGCCCAATGAGATGGTCAGCCTGCAGGACGTGGAGCAATGCGCCCGTTTGATGGCTTTGGCCGCTGGCCAGGCGCTATAAAGGAGGGATTCGCCATGAATTTTGTTGAAACATTCCGGCAGCTGCTGGCTGCGGCCTCGCCCTCGGGCTATGAAGGCCCGGAGGCCCAAGTGATCCGCCAGCTGGCCCAGCCTTATTGCGATGAGATCCGCACCGACGCCCTGGGCAATGTGATCTGCCACAAAAAAGGGGCAGGCAGAAAGATGATGTTCGCCGCCCATATGGATGTGATCGGCTTTATGGTCACCCATTTTGAAGAGAACGGCTTTGTGGGCGTGACCAATGTGGGCGGCCATACCGCCGTGCGCTTGAGTGGGCGGCGGGTCCGCTTTCCCAGCGGCCTGCGCGGCGTGCTGTTCGAGCGGGCCGACGCCAAGCTGGCTGAAAAAACAGCGGCCCAGAGCAAAATGACCGATGTGTATTTGGACATCGGCGCCAGCAGCGAGGAGGAGGCCCGCCAGATGCTGCGGGTCGGGGATATCGCCGTTTATGACTACGAAGCCCGCCAGATCGGCGGCGGCTGCCTGATGTCGCCTTATTGTGACAACTTGGCCTCTTGCGCCGCCCTGCTGTTGGCCATGGAACAGGTGGGCAAGAGCGATAACGACCTGTATTTTGTCTTTACCGCCCAGGAAGAAGTGGGATTGCACGGTTCGAAGACAGCGGCTTTTGGCATTGAACCGGATATGGCGATCGCCATAGATCTGACAGCGGCGGGGGATTGCCCAGCTGCGGCCAAAGGGGAGATGAAGCTGGGCGCCGGCCCTACGGTGAAGATCAAGGATGCTTCGGTGATCTGCTCGCCTGCCGCAGTGGATCATCTGCGGAAAGCTGCGGAAGAAGGGGGCATCGCCTATCAAGACGAAGTGCTGCTGCACGGCGGCACAGACACTCTTTCCATGCTGGTCAGCCGAACCGGTGCGCCTGCCGGGTGCATCAGCATCCCGGGCCGCTCCATCCATTCCACAGCCGAGACCATCTGTATCCACGACGCAGAGCAGGCGGCTGCCCTGCTGGCTTGCGCCGCCAAGAGGAAAATATGAGCACGTTTACATTTGCCGAAGAACTGTTGCAACTGGCCCGGCGGGCAGAAGAGAAGAGCCGGGACCGGTTTGCCGCCATCGAGCAGATGGCCTTTCAGAACACCGCCAAAGTGCTGGAGGCGTTCCGGAACCACCGGGTGAGCGACGCCTGCTTTGGTGGTACCACCGGCTATGGCTACGACGACCTGGGCCGGGATAAGCTGGAGCAGATCTACGCCCAGGTGTTCGGTGCAGAAGCCGCATTGGTGCGCAGCCAATTCGTCAACGGCACCCATACCATCGCCGCCGCCATGTACGCCTGCGTCTCTGCCGGCGATGTGATGCTTTCTGCCACGGGCAACGTCTACGACACATTGCAGACCGTCACCGGCCAGCGCGGCCGGGTGGGGGGGACGTTTGCCGATTACGGCATCGAATTCCGCCAAGTGCCTTTGCAGAATGGGATGCCCGACCTGCCCGCCATCCAGCAGGCGGCTGCGGACCCCCGGGTCAAAGCGGTGTTCATCCAGCGCAGCCGCGGTTATGCCACCCGCCAAACTCTTTCCAGCGTTCAAGTGGGGGAGATATGCCAAACAGTGCGCCAAGTGAACCCGGGCACGGTCATTGTGGTGGACAACTGCTATGGCGAATTTGTCGATGACACCGAACCCACCCAGCAGGGGGCCGACCTGATCGCAGGCTCTTTGATCAAAAACCCGGGCGGCGGTCTGGCCCCCACCGGCGGTTACATCGCCGGCCGGACCGACTTGGTGGAGCGGGCGGCCTGCCGCCTGACGGTGCCGGGCATTGGCGGGGAGTGCGGCGCGACATTAGGCGTCAACCGGGCTTTTTACCAAGGGTTTTTCTTGGCGCCCCACACTGTGAGCCAAGCCCTCAAAACAGCGGTCTTTGCCGCCGCTCTGCTGGAAGAGATGGGTTTTGCCGTCTCCCCATCCAGCGGAGAAGACCGGCACGACATCATTCAAACCATCGAATTTGGCAAGCCGGAGCCGCTGCTGGCCTTCTGCCAAGGCATCCAGGCCGGCGCGCCGGTGGATTCTTTCGCCGTGCCCGAACCTTGGGCCATGCCGGGCTACGATTGCCCCGTGGTGATGGCGGCGGGCGCTTTCATCCAAGGCTCTTCCATCGAGCTTTCCTGCGATGCGCCCATGCGGGAGCCTTATACCGCTTTTTTGCAAGGCGGCCTGACCTATGAAGCCGGCAAGCTGGGGGTCATGGCCGGCTGCCAGCGCATTTTATCGGCCCGGTGACCGGGATCACAAAGACCCAGGCGGTTGTGAACTGCCTGGGTCTTTGTCTGCCACCCGCTGGATGGGAAGCCATGCTTCCCCCTTGACGAAGCCGGTTAGTACGGGGTAATATAAGAGGGGTGTGCTTGTGAGAGAGCCGCACCCAAATTGGGAATGAGACGAGGAATGAACCTATGACATTGGACCAACTGCCCATCGGCCAGACGGCCGCCATCACGGCAGTGGGGGGCCAGGGGGCCCTGCGGTGCAGGCTTTTGGATATGGGCTTGACCCCCAGGACCTTGGTGACCATCCGCAAGACGGCCCCCATGGGAGACCCCATCGAACTGCATATCCGCAGCTATGAACTGACCATTCGCTTGGAGGATGCCCGCACTATTTGGGTGTGCCCTCAGCCCGACCAATTCCGCGGCGCAGGCTGTGAAAGCTGCCCCCGGCAGGCGAGCTGTGATTCCGTGCCGCCGCCCTTGCAGCAAAGCAGGGAGGTGGTACGATGAGACTGGCTTTGGCAGGCAACCAAAACTGCGGCAAGACCACGTTGTTCAACCAGTTGACCGGCAGCAACCAACACGTGGGGAACTTCCCCGGTGTGACGGTGGACCGGAAAGACGGCGTCATCCGCGGCCACAGCGATGTCACCGTGGTGGATCTGCCCGGCATCTACTCCCTTTCTCCCTATACATCTGAAGAGATCGTCACCCGGGATTACTTGATCCGCGAAAAGCCGGATGGCATCATCAACATCGTAGACGCCACCAACATCGAGCGGAACTTATACCTGACCATGCAGCTGATGGAGCTGGGGCTTCCCATGGTGCTGGCGCTGAACATGATGGATGAAGTGCGCAACAACGGCGGTTCCATCAACATCGCCAAATTGTCAGAGGAGCTGGGCGTGCCAGTGGTGCCCATTTCCGCCAGCAAGAATGAAGGGGTCAGCGAATTGATCGATGTGGTCCTTCGCACGGCGGAGCAACATATTCTGCCCAAACGGCTGGACTTCTGCCAAGGGGCTGTGCACAGGGCCATCCACTCTGTGAGCCATATGATCGAAGACCACGCCGCTGCCATCCAGGTGCCTTCCCGCTTCGCAGCCACCAAGCTGCTGGAAGGGGATGAGCTCATGATGACGACTTTGCGCCTGTCGGATAATGAAAAAGAGCTGATCCAGCACACGGTGGACGAAATGGAGCAGGCCACCGGCATGGACCGCAACGCCGCCTTAGCGGATATGCGCTACTCTTTTTTGGATGAGCTGTGCGCCGGCACTGTGGTGCGGCCCCATGAATCCAAAGAGACCCAGCGGTCTGTACAGATCGACCGGCTGTTGACCAACAAGTGGCTGGCGATCCCCATTTTTTTGTGTATCATGCTGCTGGTGTTTTGGCTTACTTTTGGTGTCATCGGCGCTTTCTTGAGCGATGTGCTCTCGGTGGGGATCGACGCTGTCACCCAATGGACCGATCGGGCGCTGACTGCATATGGTATCAACCCGGTGGTCCATTCGCTGGTCATCGACGGTGCATTCGCCGGCATTGGCAGCGTATTATCCTTCCTGCCGATCATCGTCACCTTGTTTTTCTTCCTTTCGTTTTTGGAAGACAGCGGCTACATGGCCCGTGTCGCCTTTGTCATGGATAAGCTGCTGCGCAAGATCGGCCTTTCAGGCCGCTCTTTCGTCCCCATGCTCATCGGCTTTGGCTGTACGGTGCCGGCAGTGATGGCCACCCGCACTTTAAGCAGTGACCGCGACCGGAAAATGACGATCTTGTTGACGCCTTTCATCTCTTGCAGTGCCAAATTGCCGATCTATGCGGTATTCACCGCCGCCTTTTTCCCGGAAAACGGCGCTTTGGTCATGATGGGCCTCTACGTCTTCGGTATTCTGCTGGGGATCCTCTCCGGTCTATTGATGGGCAAAACGCTGTTCCGCGGCAACCCGGTGCCCTTTGTCATGGAGTTGCCGGCCTACCGGTTGCCCGCCCCCAAAAGCGTATTGCGCCTTATGTGGGACAAAGCGAAGGACTTCATCACCCGGGCATTTACCATCATCTTTTTGGCCACCATCGTCATATGGGCTTTGCAGACCTTTGACACCCGGCTGAATGTGGTGACAGACAGCAGCCAAAGCCTGTTGGCCTTGATCGGCCGTTGGATCGCACCGCTGTTTGCCCCCTTGGGGTTTGGCAGCTGGCAGCTGTCTACTTCGCTGATCACCGGTTTCACTGCCAAAGAAGCGGTGGTCAGCACATTGGCCGTGCTGACAGGCTCTTCGGTGGCCGACCTGCCTGCCACCCTTGCCGCCATGCTGCCCACTGCAGCAGCTCTGTCCTTCCTCGTGTTCACCTTGCTGTACACCCCCTGCGTGGCCGCTATCGCCGCTGTGAAGCGGGAGATGGGTGGTGGACGAAATGCCCTGTTTGTTGTGATCTATCAGACTGTGATAGCCTGGCTGGCGGCATTCATCGTCTACCATATCGCCTTGGCTTTTTAAAAGATGAGTGGCGTCGATTGGTTGCTGATCGCCCTGGTGGCTTGTGCCGCCGGGCTGGCTTTTCGCTCAGTGCGGAAGAGCGGCTGCAATGGCAGCGGATGCCACAGTTGCCCGCATCATGGGCAATGCCAGTGGCAGAAAGACCCTCCAAATGGCGGCAAGACAGATACATAAAAAACCGCGCACCTTGGCGAGCAGCAGTGCCAGGTGCGCGGTTCTTTTTTATTCCCCAGCAGCAGGGGAGGGCGGATCGGCCAAGGGGATGAGGAATACCACCTGGAACCGGTCTTTCCCCCGCGTGACCTCCATGATACCGCCGGCATTTTCTGCAATGCGCTCCATGATGGAAAGGCCGTAGCCGTGGCCTTCTGCCCGCACAGGCTGCTTTTCATCTGGAGCCCAGCTGTTTGTAAAGCTAATGTAGCTAAAACGGCCTTTGATGTGTAGATCCAGCTCCAGCCAATGCTGAGCAGCAGAGGGGGTTGCCGCCGCCCGAATGGCGTTATCCACTGCGTTCAGCAGCAGAGAGCACAGATCAGTATCTGAAAGGGCCAGCTTTTGGGGCACCGCAGCCCGGCGGATGCGGATCTGGACCCCTTGTTCTTCCGCACCGGAAAGCCGGCTGTTCAAAATGGTATCGATCATATAATTGCCCGAGGAGATCACCGCCTGGAGCTGGGCTGCCTGTTGGGTGACTTGGTTGATATACTCCATAGCTTTTTCTTGCTTCCCATCGCTCAAAAGTGCGCGGACCGTGCCCAGGTGCTTGGAAATATCATGGCGCATGACCGCCGTCTGCCGGGCCTGTTTTTGTATGGCCTCATAATTTTCCCAGGCGATCTTCCCCTGCAAACGAAGTGCCAGCACTTCGTTGCCGCGCCGGACCCGCCCAGCCACATATTCCACTGCCACAGCCCACAGAGATGCAGCCAGCAGCAAAATGCGTACCCAGTTAAACAACAGCCGTGAGCTGGGCCAGTAAGAGCCCATCCACTGAAAAATTTCCTGCCGGCGATCGTTCCACAGCAAAACCACTGCCAACGCCATGATACTGCAGCCGGCGGCGCCTAAAATCCCCTTGCAAAACTGTGTAAAAAATGGGTTGCCCCGCCGCCATTCGGCCAAACAAAGGCCAATGGAGGCCAACAACAAGAGAAGGTTCCATCTTTCATAGCCACCCAGAATGGGGAAGAGGATGTGCAGCTGGGCCAAAGTCCATGCCGCCGCCAATGCCATTTGCAAAACAGCAGCTATGCAGAAAAAACGGCGAAGACCTTGGGCCCGTATGGTCAGAAACCACAAGAGGGGAATGGCGGTGAGGTATCGCATCCACTCGCTTCCATCCAAAAAATAGACAGGATCTTGAGAGAAAAAAGGGAAGTAGCGGTTGACGAACGAGGCGGAAAACAACTGCTGTAACGCCAGCAAGATCAAAAATAGGGCCAGGCACAAAAAAGCCGGATCTAATTTTTCATGCCATGCTTGGTAAACGAAGAGGAACAATGTGGCCCCGGCGAGAACGGCAAAAGCAGTTGCTGGGTAAGCCGTTTGAAAGGATTCCGCCACGATACTGCTTTCATAAGAATAACCGCAAAATAAGGTGACAGGACACAAAAAGGCTTTCTCTTCAAAATAGCCTGGCTTTTCGCTGTTTTCCAGGCCCGGTGTAGATTGGGCGATGGTCAATGTCTTCCCATTGTAATCGGGCGGCAAGGAAATGCGCAGGCTTTCCGTGCGATCCTCCGGCTGCATAGGCAGCTGCATCGCGCCTACTTTGTTCTCCATCTCGGGGAAATCGGTGTAGATCAGCTCGTCATCTAAAAAAACGGCGATGCTGCGGTTCAGCGCCTGGATCTCCAGCATAGGGGCCGGGAGCGATTCGGCCAGCTGTCTGGAATAGTAGAAGGTCTGAGCCGGGTATTGCAGCGGCGCAAAGGAGCCGTCCCCAGTGGGCTCCAACCAGGTGCGCTCTTCTCCTTCTTGAGTGAATACCGTCCAGCCGCCTGTGGCGTCTTGCACCTACCAGTCGCCGCCTTCCATAAGGGGCTGACCGGCAGAAAAATCAAACCTCTGTTCTTCCATGGGGTCTGTATAGACCAGCAGTACCGACACGAGGAGAGTGCCAAAGAATATGCTCAAAACAAGGGCCAGAACGATTCGAACAATGGCTTGGCGTTGCGTTTGATGTGGCAATAGCTTCGCCCCCTTTCTGTTTTCTCTCGGGTGTAATTAAGCGTAACAGCTGCTGTACAGCCTGTCAATGGGGGCCTGAAAAACAGTGCACGAATTGAATTGATACAAAATATTTGTTTTGTATGATCGACCTTTTCCTCTCTTGCCCCATGGGTGGGAAGAGAAGCATTTTTAAAAATTTTGACGTTGTGTTGTGTAGTCTTCCGTAGTATAATAATGATGTATATCTATGCGGGGAGGAAATGGCTGTATGGTCATATTGGGCATCGACCCCGGTTATGCCATTGTGGGGTACGGGGCGGTGGAGTATGCCCGCGGCGGCAAGTTCCGCACACTGGGCTACGGAGCCATTACCACCAAGGCCGGTGTGCCGCTGCAGCATAGGCTGGTGGAGATCTACCAAGATATGTTGACGCTGCTGGATCATTTCAAGCCCGATGTGGCCAGCATCGAAGAGCTGTTCTTCAACACCAATGTGACAACAGGCATTGCTGTCGGCCACGCCCGCGGGGTGATCTTGCTGGCATTGGCGCAAAAGAACTGTCCTTTTTACGAATACACACCCTCCCAGGTGAAGCAGGCTGTGGTAGGCTATGGGAAGGCGGAAAAACGGCAGGTCATGGAATTGACCCGCAGTATTTTAGGGTTGAAAAAGATCCCGCGGCCCGATGATGCTGCCGATGCTTTGGCGCTGGCGGTGTGCCACGCCCACTCGGCTTCCTCCCGGCTGCTGGAGACAGGAGTTTAACGGATGTTTTACTATATCAAAGGTAAAGTGACCCACACTGAACAGAATCTGGTGGTATTGGAGGCCGGCGGCGTAGGCTACGCCCTCCACACCTCCTATTACTCAGCCTCCTCTGTCAAGCAGGGGGATGAAGCCAAATTTTTTACATATCTCCATGTGCGGGAGGAAGTTTTTGAACTATTTGGTTTTGCCGACGGCGAAGAGCTGAACTGCTTTAAAATGCTCATCGGCGTCTCGGGCGTCGGGCCAAAAGCCGCTTTGTCCATCCTCTCGGTGGTCACGCCCTCTAAATTGGCGCTGTGCGTTATTTCTGAAGATGAAAAAGCGTTGACGCGGGCAGCAGGCGTGGGCAAAAAAATGGCGCAGCGCGTGATCTTGGAGCTCAAAGACAAAATGGCAAAAGCCAATCTGGACGGCGGCGCCTTGCAAGAAGCCGATCTGCCGGCCGCAGTGGGCGATGGAGCTGTGGGCGAAGCGTTGGCCGCTCTCAATGTATTGGGGTATACGCGGGCCGAAGCGGCGTCTGCCATGCAGGGGCTGGATGTCTCCCTGCCTGTGGAAGAGCTGGTGCGCCTGTGCCTGAAAAAGTTGATGCGCGGATAGGAAGGGTGCTTTGTGGCAATTGAATTTCAAAAAGATTTCGAAGAAGAAGAGGAGCGGATCGTCACCAGCAGCCTGACCCGGGAGGACGATGCAGAAGCCAGCCTGCGCCCCCGCAAACTAGAAGATTATGTAGGCCAGCAAAAGGTCAAAGAAAATCTCTCTGTCTTTATCGAGGCGGCGCGGATGCGCGGCGAGGCGCTGGATCATGTGCTGCTCTATGGGCCGCCGGGGTTGGGCAAGACCACCTTGGCTGGTATCATCGCCGGAGAAATGGGGGTCAACATTCGCATCACGTCGGGCCCGGCCATTGAAAAAGCCGGTGACCTGGCGGCGCTGCTGACCAACTTGAATGAAAATGACGTGTTGTTCATCGACGAGATCCACCGTTTGAACCGAAGCGTGGAAGAAGTGCTCTACCCGGCCATGGAGGATTTTGCCCTGGACATCATCATCGGCAAAGGGCCTGCGGCCCGTTCCATCCGGCTGGATCTGCCGAAATTCACACTGATCGGCGCCACCACCCGGGCAGGGCAGCTGACCTCGCCTCTGCGGGACCGCTTTGGCATGCTGCTCCGGCTGGAGATGTACTCCGCTCAAGAGCTGATGCAGATCGTACAGCGCAGCGCCGGTATTTTAGAGGTCGCCATTGAAGAGGAAGGCGCTTTGGAGATCGCCATGCGCAGCCGGGGGACGCCCCGCATTGCCAACCGCATTCTCAAGCGGGTGCGGGATTTTGCCCAAGTCAAGGGCCAGGGCGTCATCACCAAACAGGTGGCAAACACAGCGCTCAACGCGCTGGAGATCGACCAGCTGGGGCTGGATTCCATCGACCGCCGGATGCTGGAAAGCATCATTTACAACTTCCGCGGCGGCCCGGTGGGGCTGGATACTTTGGCCGCCACCATCGGCGAGGAAGCGGTGACGCTGGAAGACGTATATGAGCCCTATCTGATGCAGATCGGCTTTTTGACCAGAACGCCCCGGGGGCGCTGCGTCACCAAGCGGGCATACGACCATTTGCAAATTCCTTTCATGGGCCAGCAGGAGCTGACATTGTAATACACGAAAAGGGGAAATGACCATTATGGGTAAATATTTTGGCACCGATGGGATCCGCGGTGTCGTCAATCGGGAATTGGATTGCCTTTTGGCTTATAAGGCCGGCTTTGCCGCTGCCACGGTGCTCACCCGGGCACTGAGCCACCGGGCCAAGATCTTCATCGGGCGGGATACCCGCATTTCTGGCGAGATGCTGGAAGCTGCCTTGGCCGCCGGCATTTGTGCCGCCGGGGCAGATGCTGTACTGTTGGGTGTGATCCCCACACCCGCCGTAGCCTTTTTGACATTGGCCCATCATGCCGATGCAGGCGTTGTGATCTCTGCTTCTCACAACCCCTTCGAACACAACGGCATCAAAATTTTCGGCGGAAACGGCTGCAAGCTCTCCGATGAGTTGGAAGCCCAGGTGGAAGCGCTGATCGACGATCCCTCTGATGCTGCGCTGGCTACAGACGGCGCCATCGGCCGCATCTTGCGGGAGGAAAAAAGCGCCTGTGAAGAGTATGCCAGCCATGTGGCTGCCGCCGTGGGCCCATTGGATGGCCTGCGCATTGCCGTGGATTGTGCCAACGGTGCGGCCAGTGCCACAGCCCCCCATATTTTTGAAAAATTGGGGGCGCACTGCGACTTTTTGTTCTGCCAGCCAGATGGGGTCAACATCAATACCGGCTGTGGCTCCACCCACTTAGAGGCGCTGTGCCAGACGGTGAGCCAAGGGCAATACGATCTTGGCGTCGCCTTTGATGGAGATGCCGACCGCTGCCTGCTGGTGGACGAACAGGGGCAGGTGATCGACGGCGACCAGATCATGGGTGTGCTGGCTTTGGATATGCAGCGCCGAGGCGCACTGAAAGGCGGCGTCGTGGCCACTGTCCTGTCCAACTTGGGGCTGAAAACGTTTTTGAAAGCCCACGGCATCGCCATGGCCGCCACAAAAGTGGGCGACCGGTTCGTGCTGGAACAAATGCAGCGCGACGGCTGGAACATCGGCGGCGAACAATCGGGCCATGTGATCTTGACCGATCACGCCACCACCGGTGATGGCGAACTGACAGCGGTGACTTTTTTGCAGGTGCTGAAGCAGAGCGGCAAGAAAGCCTCGGAACTGGCGGGGCAGATCGAAAAGTTCCCCCAAGTGATGATCAATGTCCCTGTGCCCAACGACCAGAAAAAAACGGTGGGCGACTTGCCGGAAGTCCAGGCGGTGGGGCAGGAGATCGCCGCCCTGTTTGGCGAAAAAGGCCGTATCCTCATCCGTCCCTCGGGCACAGAGGCCCTGGTGCGCGTGATGGTGGAAGGCCAGGAAGAGGCGCTGGTGCGCCAGATGGCAGAAAAAGCCGCCGGTGTGATCCGGCAGCTCTTTCCCCAATAACTGAAAAATTCGTTCCGGGCAGCGGCGGTGCAGGCCGCCTGCCTGGAAGGGAGGTGAGGCCAGGGACGTGTGGAAGTGAAAAAGCGCCGGGGCTGCCCTGCGGGGCAGCTGACGAGGTGGGGGAAGATCGAACCATTCGGCGGATGCCCCCTGCGCATGGATGTGGTGCCATAAGAGCGGCGCGACAAAAGGGCTGGGTGACCAGCGTGACAAAAGCGCCGTACACATCGACTTTACTTTTGGGGAAGGAACGTATTACTTATGTGTGGAATAGTAGGATATGTAGGCCGCGAAGAAGCGGTTCCTGTTTTGCTGCAAGGGCTGTATAAGCTGGAGTACCGGGGATATGATTCGGCCGGTGTGGCAACTGTGCAGCCCGATGGCATTCGGATCATCAAGACAAAAGGCCGCATCAAGAATCTGGACGACAAGATCCAGCAGGAGGGTGGGCTGCAGGGCACCTGTGGCATCGGCCATACCCGTTGGGCCACCCATGGCGCCCCTTCGGATGTGAATGCCCATCCCCATCAAAGCCAGAATGGCCGCATTGCTGTGGTGCACAACGGCATCATCGAAAATTTCCTGGATCTGCGCCACGCCCTGGAAGCCGACGGCTACCAAATGCGCTCGCAGACCGATACAGAAGTCGTCTCCCATCTGCTGGAGAAAAACGATACAGGCGACGGTGTGCAAACACTGCTGGCCACAGTCAAGCAGCTGCGGGGCAGCTATGCGCTGGCGATCTTGTCGGCAGACCGGCCCCAGGAGCTGCTGTGCACCCGGCGGGATAACCCGCTGATCATCGGCGTAGGCCAGGGCGAAAATATGATCGCTTCCGATATCCCGGCCATCATCGCCAAGACCAAGCAATACATTGTGCTGGATGACAACGAAGTCGCCCGTGTAACAGCAGACGAAGTCCAGGTATTCGATGCCCAGGGGCAGCCGGTGCAAAAAGAGATCCAAACGGTAAACTGGGACATTTCTTCGGCGGAAAAAGGCGGCTATGACCACTTTATGATCAAAGAGATCATGGAACAGCCCAAAGCTGTGCGGGATACTGTATCGCCCCGCATAGAAAACGGCCTGCCCCGCCTGGATGACGCCCAGCTGACCGACGAGATGTTCCATGAGCTGCGGAATATCCACATCGTGGCCTGTGGCTCCGCTCTCCATGCCGGCCTTGTGGGCAGGGAAGTGATCGAGCGGTTTGCCCGGGTGCCGGTATCTGCATCTGTGGCCTCGGAATTCCGTTACCGCAACCCTATCATCGGCAAAGAAGATCTGTGCATCGTCATCAGTCAATCGGGCGAAACAGCTGATACGTTGGCCGCCATGCGGGAAGCCAAAAAGAAGGGCGCCCGCACCATCGCCATTGTCAATGTGGTCTCCAGTTCGGCTGCTCGGGAGGCGGACAGCGTGCTCTACACCTGGGCCGGTCCTGAGATCGCAGTGGCCACCACAAAAGCTTATTCGGCCCAGTTGGCCGCCCTGTACCTGATCGCCATCAAAGCAGGGCTGGCACGTGGGACGCTGACCGAAGAGCAAGCCCGCAATTACTGCCAGCAGATCTTGGCGCTGCCCGACCAGATCACCGAGGCGCTGCGCACCCGGCCCCAGATCGAACACCTGGCTTCCCTTTACCATAACCGCCAAAGCGTGTTCTTCATCGGCCGTGGGGTGGATTATGCCGCCACCCAGGAAGCATCGCTCAAACTCAAGGAGATCTCCTATATCCACAGCGAAGCTTATGCTGCCGGCGAACTCAAGCACGGGACCATCTCTCTGATCGAAGAGGGGACCTTAGTGGTCGCTATGGCCAATGACCCAGACCTTTATGAAAAAACACTGTCCAATGTGAAATCGGTCAAAGCTCGTGGGGCCAGTGTCATCATGGTGACCGACCAAGATGTGGAAGCTGACCCTGAGATCTGTGATTTTGTCGTCAAGGTGCCTACCTGCGATCCGGCGTTGTCCGCCTCTCTTTCCATCGTGCCCATGCAGTTGTTCTCTTATTACATGGGCCTGTTCCGTGGTTGTGACATCGACAAACCCAGAAACTTGGCAAAGTCAGTAACAGTAGAGTAAGTTAAGGCATCTCCCTTTACACGCAAAACAGGCTGTCCTATTGGGGCAGCCTGTTTTTTCCTTGTCAGCCGCAAGCGGAAATAATTGCGAAAAAGAGCAGGAAACAAAAAATTTTTTCGACCTCCTCGCAAAAAAGCCTTGCACTCGGGCAAAAATAACTTATAATTAAACTTGCGACTTATTTTGTGCTGGGGCAAGTTCCTCTTCGCCCCAGAGAGGAGGAAAAACCATGGATGAGATCGATGTGAAGATCCTGCGATGTTTGAAAAACAATGCGCGGGAAAATGCCTCAGTGATCAGCGAAAAGGTGAGCATGTCTGTGTCAGCTGTCATCGAGCGGATCCGCAAACTGGAGAATTCGGGGATGATCCGCCAGCACACCACCATCATCGACCAGGCCAAGGCGGGCAAGGATGTGACCAGCTTTATCTCCATCAGCCTGGAGCACCCCAAATACATTGAACCCTTCACCAACTTTGTAAAAGACAACAAGGAGATCTTGGAGTGCCACTACATCACGGGGGATTTTGATTTTATCCTGAAGGTCGTCACCAACTCCACCCATACCCTGGAACGGGTGCTCAACCAGGTGAAAAGCGTCAGTGGTGTGAAGATGACCAAGACCATTGTCATCTTATCCACTGTAAAAAACGAACATTCCATTGACCCGGAAGAAATTCTCAAATAAGAGTTGTATTGGCTTTGCAAGATGTTTTTTGTCATTTGCAATAATTATTCTTGACAAAGCTACAGGGTATATGATATATTTGCATCGTGCAAAATGACCAGACGCACAGTGAGGTTTACTATGGCAGCGGGTGATCCCCATTTCGAGCAAAGCCCGGAGCAGGAAGATGCTTTGGCCCGGCGTTATGTCCGGTTGGTGCAATCTTGTGTACGCCCATTCTTTTTGGCCGGGGACGATTACGACGACTTGGTGCAGGAGGGGATGATCGGCCTGCTGAAAGCCATCCGGCGATATTCGCCGGAGCGGAACGACAATTTTGAGGCTTATGCTTCGCTGTGCATCCGTCGGCAAGTCTACGATGCCGTGCGCCGCAGCCGGCGCAAAGACGGGCACCTGCAAATCGAGTTCATGGTGCCGGAACGCGTAGAAGAACACGAACAGCTGTCAGGCGTTAAAGTGCAGCAAGATCCTGAAACAGAGTTATTGGCCAAGGAATCCACTCTTGAAATCCAAAACGCGTTATCTGGGTTGTTGTCTGTTTTTGAAACTTCCGTCCTGAAACATTACCTGGCGGGTTACAGCTCCTCTGAAATTGCCCGCATGCTCCAAAGGGAGCCTAAGTCAGTGGATAATGCCATCCGGCGTATCCGGCGGAAGCTCTCCATGTATCTCCAAAAAGGGCGATAGCAGGCTTCGTTCCTGTTCGCAATAAATATCCAAACCCAGACGATGGGAGAAAAAGAGAGGTAACTCAACATGTTCCAGGACAAAACACTCGTATGCAAAGAATGCGGCAAAGAATTCGTCTTTACGGCGGGCGAGCAGGAGTTTTATGCAGAGCGCGGCTTCCAAAATGAGCCCCAGCGCTGCAAAGAGTGCCGCGATGCCAGAAAGGCCGCTGCCAGAGGCCCCAGAGAGTATTTCACCGCCACTTGCGCCGCCTGCGGCAAAGAGGCGAGAGTGCCTTTTGAGCCCAAGTCTGACCGGCCTGTTTATTGCAGCGAATGCTTCGCCAAGATGAAGGAAGCACAGCAGGGCTAAGTTTTCTTTGAAAATTCTCAAAACCGGGCTGCTTTGGCGGCCCGGTTTTTGCTTGCTCTGTGAGAAAATTCCCCTGTGCTCTTGCGCTGTATGGCATGTTCGTGTATAATGGGGAAAGACTAAGAACGGAACAGGAGGTGCAACAAAATGGTTGTAACAAGAGACACCACCATCGGCGAAGTCCTGGCTGAGGATATGGGCGCCGCCAGATATTTCTTTGAGATCGGGATGCATTGCGTCGGCTGTCCTTCTTCCAGCGGTGAATCCATTGCGGAAGCCTGTGTGGTACACGGCGTAAATGAGGATGATCTGGTTAATCGGTTGAACGAATATTTCCAGTCGAAGTAAACAAACATGGATGCAGCAGGCCGGATAGTGATATTCGGCCTGCTGTTTTTCGCATAGAAAGGAGAGAAGGGGAGGCATGAGGAATTCAAAGCGGATGGAGGGCCTCGCCCAATTGTGCCAGGGGGCCCGCCGGGTGATCGATGTGGGATGTGACCACGCCCAGCTGTGCGTTCTATTGGTACAGCATTATGGGGTGGAATATGCCTTTGCCTCGGATATCCGTCCCGGCCCGCTGGAAAACGCCCGGCGCACCATACAAGCCTATGGGCTGTCGGACTGCATTGAACCCCGGCTGTGCAGCGGCCTTTCCGGCTTTGGTCCCGCGGATGCAGATACCATTGTCATTGCAGGGATGGGCGGCGATGAGATCGCTGCCATCTTAAAAGACGCGCCTTGGACAAAAGACGGCGCCCATAAGCTGGTGCTGCAGCCTATGACGGCAGCGCCACGGTTGCGGCGTTGGTTGGTGGAGAACGGATATGCCATTGCGCAAGAGGTCGTTTTGACCGACGCCGGACGCGTTTATGCAGCTATGAATATTACAAATGGTATAGATAAAAGCGGTGCGGGTGAGTTTGAATATTTATTCACTTCCCATTTGCTTCGCCACGAATTGTGGCCTCTCTATCGCGATAAGTTGCTGCAAAAATACCGCGTCATCGCCCAAGGGCAGCGCCATGCCAACCAGTTTGATACGCCGGAGCAGCGGGCACTGCGCCTGCTGGAATCTTTTGCGGCAAAGGAAAATGAGGTGAAGTAGCAATGTCTTTTGATTCCATAACGATCCATGCTTTGGGGCTGGAGCTGAGCCGAGTCCTGCAAGATTGCCGGGTGGACAAAGTCCATATGCCCCGGCGGGAAGAAGTGGTATTGCAAATGCGCAGCCCCGCCGGCTCTTTCCGCCTGATGCTCTGTTGTTCCGGCGCTGGTGGGCGGGTCTATCTCACCGAAGAAAAAGCGGAAAACCCGGAAGCGCCGCCTATGTTTTGCATGTTACTGCGCAAGCACTTGACGGCCGCCCGGCTGCTCGAGGTGGAACAGCCCGCTATGGAGCGCATGCTCTGGTTCCGCTTTTCAGCCTACGATGAATTTGGTGAATTATCGGAAAAATCTTTAGTGATCGAGCTCACCGGCCGGCGGAATAACTTGATCTTGTTAGATGCCAACCAGACCATCTTGGGATGCCTGAAAAAAGTGGATGCCGAGATGTCGCCTACGCGCCCCATCTTGCCCGGCTTGAAATACCACATGCCTCCCAGTCCGCCCCGCCAGCCCTTGGTCGGATGGACAGAAGGGGAGTTGGCTGCATTTGTGGATCAGCTGCCATTGGAAGACCCGGCAAAAGAGCTGGGAAGCCTATTCGATGTGGTGTCGCCTTTGGTAGGCCGTGAATTGGCTTACCGCAGCCATGGCAGCCGCCCAGCCCTGGTGCAGCAGCTGTCCGGCCTGGCACAGCGGATCGAGCAGGGGAACTATCAGCCCACCTTAGTGGTCCAGCAAGATGCTTATTTGGACTTCACTTTTATGCCGATGGAGCATTTTGGCCCTCAAGCCGAAATGCGGGTCATGCCCAGTTTCTCACAGCTCATCCAGCTTTTTTACAGCGAGAAAACGGCGGAAGAATACAAAAAAACTGCCACTGCATCCTTAGTCAAGCAGATGAGCACGGTGGAAAACCGGCTCATCAAAAAACTGGCCAATCAACAAAACGACCTGCTCCACGCCCAAAAGAGGGAAGAACTCAAGCGGCAGGCCGATCTGATCATGGCCAATATCCACGCCATCCCGCCTGGTGCCGGGCAAGCAGTGGTCACCGATTATTTTTCACCCGGCCTAGAACCGATCACATTGGAGCTGGATCGGGATCTGACCGCACAGCAGAATGCACAGCGCTTATACAAAGAATATACCCGCATGAAAAACGCCGAAGAGGCCTTGGTGCGCCAGATCGACAGCGGCCGCCAGGAGCTGGAATATGTACAGAGCGTACTGTTGGCCCTGCAGCAGGCGCGGGAAGTCAAGGAGGTCGCGGCCATTCGGGAGGAATTGGTGGAGAGCGGATATCTGCGCAGCAACCAGAAAGGCCAACGGAAGAAGAAAGCGGTCTTTCACCCGCGGGAGTACACATCCCCCGGGGGCTTCCGGGTGCTGTGCGGCCGGAACAACCGTGAAAACGATGAACTGACGCTGCACATGGCCGCCAAAAACGATCTGTGGTTCCACTCCCACCTGGCCCCTGGCTCCCACGTGATCCTGTTTACAGAGGGCAGAGAGCCAGAGGCGGCGGACCTGGAATTTGCAGCTTCCATCGCTGCCGGGCACTCCAAGTTGGCCGGGCAAAGTCTAGCCGCCGTCGATTGCACCAAAGCCCGCTATGTCAAAAAGCCTTCCGGCGCCAAGCCAGGCATGGTCATCTACACCGACTATAAGACGCTGTTCGTACGCCCCCGCCTAGAAGAATGAGATCCGGCAAAGAAGCCGCTGAAAAGCAACCTCTTTGCCGGACCAGGCTCCTATTTGAGAAAATCTAAAATGCCGCCGCTTTCTTCTTCTTGGGGGAAAGCCCGATATACCATCTGCACGGCCTCGGCCCGCGTCAAGGTGTCATTGGGGCGCACTTGGCCATTTTGGGTGTCCAAAATGCCGGCGTTTGTAGCGTTGATCACCGCTTGGGCTGCCCACTGGGGGATCTCACCACCATCGGCAAACACCTCTTCGGTCAGTTGGTCTGCCGGCAGCTGGGCGGCACGGTCCAAAATAGCAGCGGCTTCCGCGCGGGTGATGGGATCTTCTGCCCGCAGTTCCCGGCTCCCGCTGCCGTTGGGGCTGCCGGTGACAATGCCTGCATGGAGGGCTGCCGCAGAGGCCGCTTTGGCCCATTTGGGTGTGGCTGCGTCATCGGCCAGGCCGCTGGGAATGGCTGCGGTGGGCACTGGCGCATCGGCTCCAGCCATGACCATAGAGATAAATTGCGCACGGCTCACCGTCTCATTTGGCGAAAGGAAATAGGTGCCGCCGATCTCTTCGCCGGTGAACACCCCGGCTTCCGCCAGCTTGATCGCCGCATAATGGCTGGGGTCATTCTCCAGGTCGGCATAGCGGATGGTCTCTTTGCTCTTTTGTTTCTTTACCGTCATTTTTACCGTAGCCGGGTTGGATGCGTTGCCATATTGATCCACTGCGCAGTAGCTGAATGTTTCGCTGTAGGCCTTGCCCTCCTGGGGGACATAGCAAAATGTGTCGCCTGTGATCTCAACGGTCCCTTTTTTCGGCTGCTCCACAATGGAGTAGGTGCAGGGATCTCCTTCGGGATCTGTAGCCTTCAGCTGGCCGTTGCAAGCCAGATCCACATAGGTCTCAAACTGCAAAGCTTCGGCCAGAGGCGCCCCGTTGGGGGTATTGGCCAAATTGATGCTGACTGTCACGCTCTGGTCGCCGGCTCCATACTCGTCAAATACCGGAATAAAAGAGAAGCTGGCATGGGTGTCCTGCGTGCCGGCCGGTTCAAACGACAGGGTATCCAAGCCGTCGGCTGTAATGCCTTCGCCGCATTGCAAAGCCCGGCCGCTGACCTTCAGCACCCCTGCTTCCGCCGGGGGAAGTGTGTTGATGACGACGCCCTCCAATTCATCATCCCCCGCCAGGCGTGAAGTAAAATCTTCCTGGCAGAAGGTCACGGTGGCGCCAGAGGTATCGGTTTTGGAAAAAGTGGCCATGGCAGGGGCATCGGGCTCTTTGTCAAAAAGGGCCCGAGCCGCAGGCACCATGGCAAAGACCGCGGTGCAACACAAGGCTGCGGCGGTCCGGATGCGCATTGTACGGGTATCCATTTCGCTGGTTCCTCCTGTTTTCATTTGGCGCAGCTTTCCATGAATGCAGCGCCGTGTACCCATAGTTTCTGAAAGGGAAAGGGGAATATTCCAAAAACCGGCGCTGCCATCCGTGATAAATCTTGCCAAAAACCCAGAAAAGAGGTTGAAATTTCGGCTTTATTGTGAGATACTAAACTATACTGGATCGATATGTACAGGAGGATTTGAAATGAGTGAACGCAGCCGTGTTCTGATTTTGGATTTCGGTGGCCAATACAACCTGCTGATCGCCCGGCGTGTGCGGGAGTGCGGGGTGTACTGCGAAATCAAACCCTATACCATTTCTATGGAAGAGATCCGCGCGTTTGGCCCCTCGGGCATCATCTTCACCGGCGGGCCTTCCACTGTTTACGAGGAAGATGCTCCCCGCTGCGCCCCTGAGATCTTTGAACTGGGCATACCTGTGCTGGGAATTTGCTATGGGCAACAGCTGATGACTTATATGCTGGGCGGCACCTGCAAAGCAGGAGATGTGCGGGAATATGGCAAAGCGGAGCTGTGGCACAACTCCACCAGCCTTCTGTTTGAAGGAGTCCGCCAGCAATCGGTTTGTTGGATGAGCCACACCATTTCGGTGGACAAGCTGCCGGAAGGGTTCGTCATATCGGCTAAAACGAAGGATTGCCCCACCGCAGCCATTGAAAATGTGGAGCGGAAGCTGTATGGTGTGCAGTTCCATCCAGAAGTCATGCACACAGAGCAGGGCATTCTCATCCTGCAAAACTTCCTGTACCGCATCTGCGGCCTGCAAAACGAATGGACCATGGCGTCTTACTCGGTGGAAGCCATTGAAAAGATCCGCCAGCAGGTGGGGGATGGCAAAGTGCTGCTGGCCCTTTCTGGTGGCGTAGATAGCTCTGTGGCTGCTGCCCTCATCAGCCGTGCCGTTGGCAAGCAGCTGACTTGTGTGTTTGTTGATCATGGCCTGTTGCGCAAAGATGAAGGTGACATGGTCGAGCAGGTGATGAAGGAAAAGTTCGACATGAATATCATCCGCGCCAATGTGCAGGATCGGTTCTTGACCAAGCTGGCCGGTGTGACCGACCCAGAGAAAAAGCGCAAGATCATTGGCGAAGAATTCATCCGGGTATTTGAAGAAGAGAGCAAAAAGATCGGCGCCGTGGACTTTTTGGCACAAGGCACCATCTACCCAGATGTGGTGGAAAGTGGCTTGGGAAAAAGCGCTGTGATCAAGAGCCACCACAACGTGGGCGGTCTGCCGGATTATGTGGATTTCAAAGAAATCATCGAGCCTTTGCGCCTTTTGTTCAAAGACGAAGTGCGGGCGCTGGGCATCGAACTGGGCTTGCCGGAAGAATTGGTATGGCGCCAGCCCTTCCCGGGGCCGGGCCTTGCCGTGCGTGTCATTGGTGAGATCACAGCCGAGAAGCTGGATATCCTGCGGGATGCCGACGCCATTTTCCGGGAAGAGATCGCCAAGGCAAAATTGGATCGGGAGATCAATCAATATTTTGCCGTGCTGACCAATATGCGCTCTGTGGGCGTCATGGGCGATGAGCGGACTTATGATTATACATTGGCCCTTCGCGGTGTCGTCACTTCCGATTTCATGACAGCGACATGGGCCCGCATCCCTTATGAAGTGCTGGAAACGGTATCAAACCGCATTGTCAATGAGGTAGGCCATATCAACCGCATTGTGTATGACATTACCTCCAAACCCCCAGCAACCATCGAGTGGGAATGACGCTCGAAACGGCGAAAACCCGCATGAATACAGGCTTTTTTGCCCGTCCATACTGCTCTTGATACTGGATTGATACTATTT
>CAJFRA010000021.1:416-41879 GCA_904419295.1 Candidatus Pseudobutyricicoccus lothianensis | reverse complement strand
GGACATAGTAATGAATCCTCTCTTTCGTATTGATTTTAGTATATCAGATTCATTAAAAATTGTCCGAAAAAGTGTCTTAATTTATGAGACCATTATACCAGCCACGTGACGGTTCCAGCGGGTCGGCACGGGCCGACAGCCGAAACGGGTGGCTTCCGGACGGCAGGCCTCTTTCGCTTGATGGCCAGGCTGCCGGAAGCCAGCCACGTGACGGTTCCAGCGGGTCGGCGTGGGCCGACAGCCGAAACGGGTGGCTTCCGGGCGGTCGACTGCTTCCGTTTGGCAGCCAGGCTGCCGGAAGCCACCCACGTCACGGGTCCAGCGGGTCGGCACGGGCCGACAGCCGAAACGGGTGGCTGCCGGGCGGTAGGCTTCTTTCGCTTGATGGCTAGGCTGCCGGAGGCCACTCACGCGACGGTTCCAGCGGGTCGGCACGGGCCGACAGCCAGAAGGGGTGGTTTCCGGACGGTCGACTGCTTCCGTTTGGCGGCCAGACTGCCGGAAGCCACCCACGTCACGGGTCCAGCGGCACGCTGGTGGGTAAATTGCACAAAGAACAGGCGATGTTTTTGGCAGGGGGGACCCCTGCCTTTTCTTTGACAATCGGCACAGAAAAGGGTAATCTATTACATAGAGAACATATTTGGTTAGGAGGAAAATTCCCATGATTCTGATCAAAAACGGAACGGTAAAAACCATGGCCGGCCCGGATATTGAAAACGGCCAAGTGCTGATCGACGGCGGCAAGATCGTCGCAGTCGGCAAAGAAGTGAACGCTCCCGCCGACGCCCAGGTGATCGACGCCCAGGGCTGCCTGGTGGCCCCCGGCTTTGTGGAAGCACACTGCCACATCGGTTTGGATGAAGAGGCCATTGGCTTTGAAGGCGATGACTATAACGAAATGACCGATCCCGTGACACCCCAGATGCGGGGCATCGATGGCCTGAACCCCATGGATGAAGCCCTGTTTGACGCGTATAGCCACGGCGTGACCACAGCGGTCACCGGCCCGGGCAGCGCCAATGTGGTGGGCGGCACCTTCCTGGCCATCAAGCTGTGCGGCAAGCGGGTGGACAATATGGTCGTCAAAAACCCGGTGGCCATGAAGATCGCTTTTGGCGAAAACCCCAAACGCTGCTACGGCGCCAGCCAGAAGAAGATGCCCATGACCCGTATGGGCACTGCCGCTCTGCTGCGCGAACTGCTGGTCAAGGCGGAAAACTACCGGGAGGAAATGGACGCCTACGAGCAAGACCCGAAGAACAACAAAAAGCCCACTTATGACTGCAAGCTGCACGCTATGCTGCCTGTCATGCGCAAGGAGATCCCGCTGAAATCCCATGCACACCGGGCGGACGATATCTTTACATCGCTGCGCATTGCCAAAGAGTTTGACCTGGACATCACCCTGGACCACTGCACCGAAGGCCACCTGATCGCCGATGAGCTGGCCAAGGAAGGCAAACCCTGCCTGGTCGGTCCCACCTTTGGCGCCAAATCCAAGTTTGAGCTGAAGAACAAGTGCTGGGATACCCCGAAAGTGATGGTAGAGCATGGCCTGAAGACCTGCATCATCACCGACGCCCCGGTCATCCCCTTGAAGTATCTGCCCCTGTGCGCTGGCCTGGCCATCAACGCCGGCCTGGATGAGCAGGAAGCCTGGAAGGCCGTCACTATCAACCCGGCAGAAGTGGCCGGCATCGGCGACCGTGTGGGCAGCCTGGAAGTGGGCAAAGACGCCGACGTCGTCGTCTACCAGGGCAACCCGCTGACCGATCTGCAATACACCACAAAATACACCGTGATCAACGGCGAGATCGTCTATAAGGCAGAATAAGAGAAAACAAGACCTTTTGCCAAACCGGGACGCATGTGCGCGTTCCGGTTTGGTTTACCAAGGATATCATAAGGAGGGGAAACCCATGATTTTAATTCGAAACGGCTTGGTGAAGACCATGGCCGGCCCAGATATTGAAAACGGCCAAGTGCTGCTTGACGGCGGCAAGATCGTGGCGGTGGGCAAGGAGGTAAACGCTCCTGCCGACGCCCAGGTCATCGACGCCACCGGCTGTCTGGTGACACCGGGCCTGATCGACGGCCACTGCCACATCGGTATGGAGGAAGCGGCCATCGGCTTCGAAGGCACTGACGGCAACGAGTGCACCGACCCCCTGACACCCCAAGTGCGGGCCATCGACGCCATTCAGCCCATGGATGAGACGCTGGCCCAAGCGGCGGCGGCAGGCGTGACTACGGCAGTCACCGGCCCGGGCAGCGGCAATGTGGTGGGCGGCACCTTTGTGGCCCTCAAAATGCACGGCAGCCGGGTGGACGACATGGTTTTGAAATATCCGGTGGCCATGAAGTGCGCCTTTGGCGAAAACCCCAAACGGGTGTATGGCACCCAGAAAAAGATGCCCATGACCCGCATGGGCACCGCCGCCCTGCTGCGGGATCTGCTGGCCCGCACCGTGGAATACGACGAGGCCAAAAAAGCCTATGCAGCCGACCCGAAAAACAACAAAAAGCCGGCCATCGATGTGAAGCTGGAGGCCATGCTGCCCGTCATCCACAAGGAGATCCCCTTGAAGGCCCACGCCCACCGGGCAGACGACATCTTCACCGCGCTGCGCATCGCCAAGGAATTCGACGTGGATATCACCTTGGACCACTGCACCGAAGGCCATTTGATCGTGGATGAGCTGGTGAAAGAAGGCAAAGGCGTACTGGTAGGCCCCACCATGGGCGACAAGAGCAAGTTTGAGCTGAAAAACAAGAGCTTTGAAACGCCCAAGGCCATGAACGAAGCGGGGCTGACCATGTGCATCGTCACCGATGCGCCGGTATTGCCCCTGGAATACCTGTCCCTGTGCGCCGGCCTGGCCGTCAATGCGGGGCTGGATGAACAAGAAGCTTGGAAAGCCATCACCATCAACCCGGCGAAGATCACCGGCCTGAGCGACCGTGTGGGCAGCCTGGAAGTGGGCAAAGATGCCGATGTGGCCATCTTCCGGGGCAACCCCATCACCGATCTGCAATATACCACAGCTTACACCATCATCAACGGCGAGATCGTCCATCAGGCATAAAGAAGAAAGTTAAAACAAGGCGGGCCCTATGGGCTCGCCTTGTTTTTGGTTGGAAGGAGGGGCCTGGATCCAAATCAAAGGGAAGGAGGCCCTTGTGGGCAGGAGCACGGCCGGCTTCTCTGGAACTCAAGCACAGCAGAGCCAGGGTACACTGTCTCAAATGACTTGATATTCGTGGAGCAGCTTTTCGAGATCCGTGCCCTGGATCTTTTTCAACACTTCATGGAGGGCGATCTTTTCCGTCAGCCCCAGATCCATTTCGGTCAGCTTTTTGCCATCTCGCAGCTGGACCGAAGCCCTGAGAAGGTCCCGGATGTCGTAGGCGCTGCCCCAGACCTCGGGGACGCCCCGGTCGATATCCAGCAAGGTATACACAGCTTCCATACCGGTGCGCATGGAATATTCGGTGGTAAAAATGGTATCCCGCTGCGTCTCCGCAAACTGTCCGATGAAGGCAAAATTGACACTGCCGTGCGGCACAACCGCCGGGCGGTCACCAATGGATCGAGGCATAAAAAAGGCGGTGACATAAGGCATCATACAGGGGATAGTATTGGCGCTGCGCTCTGCCATGTCTTCGATCTGGTCTTCCGGCACCCCCAGGTGATACAGCCACTCCATGCAGATTTCTTTGCCGGTACATTCCCGCATGGCCTTTTTCACATAATTGCCCGGCCGGTCGCTGAACAGGCCGTAGATCCAGCCTACCAACTGGCCTTTGGGCTGGCTGCGGAATTGGGGCTGGCGATTGAAGGTCCAGCTGAGCAGCCAGTTGGAATCCTTCGCTGTGACGATACCGCCGGTGACTACTTTGCCCGAAAAGGGATCCCGCTGACAGATCTTTTGTACATAGGGGGGGATGCGGTCATCCAGGGTGGTGACAGTGGCACTCATCCAGTTGGTCTGCTCCGGGTGGCCACAAAATACATCCGGATGGCCAAAAGCCGGGTCTTGGGCGGCAATGCGTCGCCACAGATCCCAACCGCCGCCTTCACGGATGGCAGGGAGGAAAGGGGCCGGGGCATTCTGGCTGCCCAAAGCGGCATTTTCCACGCAGCCGCCCGGGGTGATGAATACCAGATCATTTTCGGTCAGATCAACGGCTACCCTTTTGCCATCCTGCACGAGCTGGAGCTGGGTGGCCATTTTTCGACCGCCCCGGCAATCAAAGGACACATGAGTCACTTGGGTGTTGTAATGAAACTGCACGTTGGCCTTTTCCAGGTAGCGGACCATGGGAAGGATCATGGATTCATACTGGTTGTACCGGGTGAACCGAAGGGCGCTGAAATCGGGCAGCCCGCCCACATGGTGAATGAACCGCTTGATGTAGAGCTTCATCTCTAGAGCGCTGTGCCAATTTTCAAAGGCAAACATGGTGCGCCAATAGAGCCAAAAATTAGAAGAGAACACTTCCTCATCAAAGACCTGGTCGATGCGTTTGTTGTATAGCTGTTCATCTGGAGTGAAAAATAGCTTCATAATCTCCAGAGCCCCTTTGTCTGAAAGGCCGAATTTGCCATCGGTATGGGCGTCCTGACCCCGGTTTTCCGTTGCCCGCATCAGAGAGTAGTTGGGGTCCCGCTTATTCAGCCAATAATATTCATCCAAAACGCTAATGCCTTCCGTCTCGATGGAAGGGATGGAGCGGAACAGATCCCACATGCATTCAAAATGGTTGTCCATCTCCCGGCCACCCCGCATCACATAGCCCAGATCGTCGTAACAATAACCATCGCAAGCACCGCCGGGAATGGGGTCTTTCTCAAGGATATGGATGTGCTCGCCTTTCATCTGGCCATCCCGAACCAGGTAGCAGGCCGCTGTGAGAGCCGCTAGGCCTGACCCCACCAAGTAAGCGGACTTCCGGTCTACGTCTGCCGGCTTTACTGGCCGGGCAAAGGCTTCATAATTGCCGCTGGAATAATACATACTCGAACCTCCTGTTGCTTTGTTCTAGTTCCATTTTAGCGGTTTGAGCGGCAGAGGCCATATACAATAATGCCTCGTTGTTCAATTTTTGAACAACGAGGCATTATTGTATAAAAGAGCGGGGACGGACCATCAAGGGGATAAGGGCAAGAAGATTATAATACTACTGGTTTAAAAAAAGAAAAAAATACAAATAGAAGAAGGGATTGCTCCAATTGGCTTCAACGATTTGCGGCAAAGGCTTGTAGAGCACGGGCTATATCCCCATGGATCAAGGTGCTGAGCCGGCGGATGATTTGGTGGGGGTCCTCCTGCATGCCATGCTTGATCCAATCCAGCATCAGGCCCACAAAACCGTACTTATAAAAATCGGCAATGAATTTTTTGTCTTCTTGGCGCACAGAGAGCCCGGCACTCTGTTCTTCTACTACGCCCATCAGCAAATCGAAAGTCAGCTTATAGAGATAGATCTCCACCTGCTCCCGGCTGACGGAACGGTAGACGTTGAGGATAAAGGGCTTGTTTTCCTCCACTGCCTGAAAGATCTGAAAGAAGCCATCCTGCCAGGTAGCATAGGTCTTTTTTCCCTCCAGCACGCGGGCGGCATCTTCCACACAGGACCACTCCACTAGGTCATAAATGTCTTTGAAGTGGTAATAAAAAGTCATACGGCTGACCCCGCAGTCCTCTGTCAGATCGGAAACCGTGATTTTGGACAGGGGCTTTTGCAAAAGCAGTTTTTTCAATGAGGCTTCTAGTGCCCGTTTTGTGGTCTGTGACATAGCGGTCTCCTTTCACAGGGTGTAGGCTCAGCATAACACAGAAGAAGGTGAAAAGCAAAGGCAGGACGAAAAAGAATGCAACTGGCGCACTGGCCGGAAGATTCGCAGAACAGTGCCCGCCAGAGCAGATCTATGTGGGTGTCAAGAGGGTACAGTGAAAACGACCCCAAAAGCAATACCTTAAAAGCATGGGAGGATATAAAAACAAGGTATTTGCTATTTGAAATCCGATGGCCTACAATGGAACAAACGGATACCAGTCAGGCAGATAAAAGGAGGAGAGCCATGAACAGGCCATATACCATCTGCTATTTGAACCTCAGTGCAGAAGGGCACATCGATGGAGAATTCATGAAAAGCCCGGCGGCTGCCCAAACTACGGAAGTATTCCGCCAGCGTTGGCTGGAAATGGGGGCCGACGCCATTTTATATGGGGCTGTGACCATGGCGATGTTCGCCCAGGGCAGGCTGAAAAAGCCGCTGCCGGAAAAAGGCCCTTTGCCCCGGCAGGATTACAAAGCGCCCTGCAGCATGGACCGCTATTATATCGCCATGGACCCCAAGGGGAGCATCGCTTATGAAGGGCCCTGCATCGATACCAGAGGCCGAGGGCCTCATGGGGTCATCCATGTGCTGACAGAGAATGTGGCAGACAGCTACCTTCACTATTTGCGGGAAAAAGGCATATCCTACATCTTTTGCGGCAAAGAAAAGCTAGACCCCGTGACCATGATGGAAAAAGCCCATTCGCTGTTCGGCTTGCAAAAAGTGATCCTTTCCGGCGGAGCCTATACCGATTGGACCCTGCTTTCCCAGGGGTTGATCGACGAGCTGCAACTTATGCTGGCGCCGGTAGTGGACGGGAATCCAGAAGCCCATACCCTGTTCCGCCGGATGCCTGGTATGGAGCCCGGCGTGGTGGAGCTGGAACTGGTAGGGGCCGAAACCGTGGCAGGCGATGGGCTGTTGATTACCTACCGCCCGAAAAACGCCAGAGAAAATGCTGGGATGGACAAAGGAGGATTGGAATGAAGATCGGTATTTTGCAGACGGCGCCCAACAACTGCGCCGCATTGGATCAGCTGGCCCGCCGTTACCCAGGTGTGGAGATCGTCCACTATGTGGATGGCTGTGTATGGGAACATTATTTGGCTGCAGGCCAGCGCGTCACGGAGAAGTGTGCTCAGATCATGGCGGCGGATTTCAATAAAATGTTGGAGGCAGGGTGCCAACGGCTGGGCCTGCTGTGCAACCTGATCAAACCCGGGGTGGCCCTGGCCCAGACCATGGTCCCCCAGCCCATTGTGGTCTATGACGACGTGCAGGCCCGCCGGGCCGTGGCCGTTACGCCGCCCGGGGGAAAGATCGCTGTGGTGGCAATGAAAGAGACGCCTTTGGAGCCATCCCGCCAAGCGGTGCTGGCAGCCGCCCGGCAAGCGGGGAAAGAAGTGTCCGTGTGCAAACTGTGCATAGAAGCTGCACAGCATTGCCTGGAAGAGACTGGACGAACGGACTGGGCTGATGCCTATGTAGAGCGGTTTTTGCGGAAACATGCAGGGGAATACCATGCCTTTGTCATCCCCCAGGTGCCGCTGACACGGCTGATGCCGCGGCTGCGCGATCTGTCCACACCGGTTTTTGACAGCATGGAACCCTTTGTGGAAGCGCTGGCCCTGGGCGAGAAAGAATAAAGAAAAGCACCCCTCTGGGCGGGCAGAAAACCGCTCAGAGGGGTGTGGCGTCTAAGGCTCCCAGGGCTGGAACACGCCCTGGTCATCCCGCTGGTACAAATCGCCGCTTTGCTGGCCCACGGCATAGTAGCCGATGACCTGGCCTTCGGGCAGGTAGAGCTGGACGATGTAGACCGCTTCCCCCTCCACTTCGCCCTCGCCTTCAGAGACCATGCGCACATCGGTCCGTTCCTCTTCGGGCAGCAGGGGCACCACTTGTTCATAAATTTCCTTCATAGCGGTCTTGAGGGGCTGGGCATCCAGGTCGACCCGGGGGATGTCCACGCGGAAACAGTCGTTTTCCGCATAGGAAATGGAGCATTCCGGGAAGCCGGCGGCCCGGGGAGCGATCAGGTCCATTGGCAGATATAGGCGCAGCTCGGAATGGGACAGATAAAACCCTCCTTGGCCGGCGCCCTGCTCCAACAAAGACAGGGCATCGGGCAAATAGGAATCGGGCTGAGCCTGGATCAGGGCCGTAAACTGCTCTACAAGCAGCTGGTTCAGGTCCTTTTGCAGCAGATCGGCAGCGGAGAGCTCTTGGCCAGTGGTGACGAGGAATGTGCGGCTGCTCCGGCCCAAAGTGGGGTAGGCGGCGCCCAGATTACCGTATTCGGTGCGCAACAGGCACAGCAGGCCGGCGCTGTTATAGGTGGCTTCATAGGTGCTCTCAATGGTATAAGGGGTGAATTGCTGGCCCAAGGCGGCCCGGGCCTGCTGGGCGTCGGCCAGCCAACGGCCTGAGGCGCTGTCCAAGTAGTCTTGCAGCTCCTGTTTCAGCAGGGCGTTGACAGCGGCGATCCCCTGGGTGGAGCCCACCAGTTTGGGGTAACTGAACCGCACAGTGGCCAGCTGCGTGCCGTCGGCATCGGTCAGCACCAGGGATTCGGACTGGGCTTTAAACGTCACAGGCCCGTCAGCGGATAATACCAGGTCTGGCGAAGCCTGGGAATCGAGCACGGGCGTGGTTTCGGGCTGCTGGGGCAGGTCATCACTGCGGCAGCCGCCAGCCAGCGCGCACAAGGCCAACAATGCAGCCAAAGCAGAACGTATACGGGGCATGGTGGAACCATCCTTTCCAGTTGGCAGGGCAGGGCCCTGCCGGAGCTGTGAACCCGGAGCCGCCCCAGCGAACGGGGGCGGAAACAGGGCCCCGGCACCCAAAAGGCCGCAAGACGGCTCGCTGGATGCAAGGAAGCATACGATGAATCGCAATTTTGTGTTGCTGCCCTATTGTACCATCAATCGTGTAAAAAGCAAATAAAATTTTGTTAATTTCCGCCGTGAAAGGCAAAATGGACCGGCAACGGAATAAAAAATGCGATTTCTGACTGGAGAAATGTCAAAGACTTCCGTCAAAAATCGCACTTTTTTGCGCCTGTGGAAAGGCGGCTGTTTCTCTTTATTCCTGCACCCGGGAACCGCACTGGGGGCAGAAGGGGCCGTTGGTCACAGCGCCGCAGTTGGGACAAACCACATCTTCCCGCACGATGGTGTCCGGGTCGGGCATCATCGCACCGCAGCTGGGGCAGAATTTAGTCCCTTCCTCCATCTCTGCGCCGCAGGCCGGGCAAGTTACCATGGAAGCCGGCTGCACCGCAGCCGTTTTGGCCGCTTCGGCTTCATCGCGGATCTCCCGGATCTTGCGCAGGGAAGTGTCGATGATATCCAGGTATTCCCCAGCCTCTTCCGGGTTTTCACCCCGGGTGGTATAATACCAGTGGCCCAGGGCCCGGTATGCCTTTTCGATCTCCCGTTCTTCCGCAGAGACTGCCAGGGTCACTTTGGCACTGCCTGCCAGATCTTTGGAGACCTGCACAGTGGTCTGGGCTACGTTGGAGAGCTTTTTGCTCAGGTCGTTCAATATCGGCATAAATGCGTTCCTCCCATCCGATCTTACAACAAGGGGATTCCATCTATATCCCATTATACCCGCATTTGCTTACAGTTGCAACCAAGATTGCACGGCCTGCAGAAAAGCGGACAGTTTTGATGTCCAAGAGGACACAGATGTGATATAATAACCGCGAAGCGATTATTATACTGACTCCGTGGCCCTTTTCTCGCCGCCGCAGGCGGCAACCGAAAAGACGGCCGGCCACAGCGAGAAAAATTGCCTGCCAGGCAGTTGAGGCGTGGCAAGGGCTTTGGCGGCATAACACCGAAAGGAGGGGAGCGCCGGTGCCGATGCGTCAGGTGAAGACAGAAGCGGGCACGCTGACCTATGAGCTGTGCCGCAAGCGGGTGAAAAACTTGAACCTGCGGGTGCGGGCCGACGGCAGCATTGCCGTGAGCGCTCCGGCCGGTGTGGCAGTGGCGGCAGTGGATGAATTTGTCCGCCGCAAAGCGGGATGGATCGCCCAAGTGGAGCAAAAGCTGGCGGACCGCCGGCTGCCGGACCCGGAATATGGCGCGCTGTTGGGCCACCGGGTGCCCCTGGTGGTAGAAGAGGGGCCGCCGGGCGTCTGGCCGCGGCAAGGGGCGCTGTACATCGGGGTGGAGCCTGGCCAAGACCCCGGGGCCGCCCTGGATGCCTTCCGCCTGCAGCGGGCAGAACCGGTGTTCCAGCGGGCGCTGGCTTTGGCCCGCGCCCGTTTTGGGCAAGAACCTCTGCCGCCGGTGCAGGTGTTGTGCATCCGCCCGATGAAAAGCCGGTGGGGCAGCTGCATCCCGGCAAAAGGAAAAGTGACTTTGAACGCCCATTTGATGAAAAAACCCTTTGCTTGCATCGAATATGTGGCGGCCCATGAACTGTGCCACCTGCTGGTGCCCAACCATGGGCCCGCCTTTTACCAGTGGATGGACCGGGTCATGCCGGACCACCGCCAGCGGAAAGCATGGCTCAACCAGCCGGACCCCGGGGTCTGAACCCTTGGGACATTCCGGCAGATCAAAAGGAGGTCAAAAAGATGGCGACACTTTCTACGCCCCAGGTACAAGGGGTGCATCACATCAGCATACAGGCGCAAGGGCTCCAGCAGATGGAGCGCACAGTGGCTTTTTATCATGAGGGGTTGGGCATGCCCATCCTGCGCCGGTGGGGCCAGGGAGACCACAGCGCCTGCATGGTGGATGCGGGCGGATGCCGGCTGGAGATCATGGCCAACGGCCAGACAGGGGCCGACGGCGTGGTCAACCACTTTGCCCTGGCCACGGACCAGGTGGATGCCTGCATTGCCGTGGCGCGGCAGTGGGGGCTGGAAGTGACCATGGAACCCCAAGACAAAATTCTGCCCAGCCAGCCGCCTTTTCCTGTGCGCGTCGCCTTTTTCCGGGGGCCCGCCGGTGAAAGGGTGGAGCTGATGCAAGAAAAATAGAGGAAGACAGGTAAAAGGATCATGTTTCAAGACATTGCGCCCCATCGTTTCAACAATGCGTTTTTCAAAGATGCTATCAGCCCGGAAGACGTGCTGCTGTGTTACAGCGGCAGCCATATCCTGCTGCAGCCCCAGGCAGACGGCTCCTTTGCCTTGCCTAGGGCCTGCCATGTGCCCCAGCAGAACGCCATGGAAGCCATTTACCTCTTTTCGGTGGATGATACCCGCTGTTTTGGTTTTTGGCAGCCTCACGGCTTGGAAGAAGTGCCGGGCCTGGTCTGGCAGAGCACCCAGGTGCTGCGCACGGTGCCGGACCCGGTGGTCTGCTTTGCCGGTATGGAGGGGTGGCATCTGTACCGCTGGTTCCGGGCCAACCGGTTCTGTGGCCATTGCGGCCGGCCCATGGAACTAAAAGGGGATGAGCGGGCCGTGTTGTGCCCTGGCTGCGGCCAGGTGGTGTACCCCCGCATCTCGCCGGCCATCATCACCGCAGTGGTCCACGACCACAAGCTGCTGCTGGCCCGCAATGCCACCAACCCCGCCGGCCGTTTTGGCCTGGTGGCCGGGTTTGTGGAGTTCGGCGAGACGCTGGAGGACACTGTGCGCCGGGAGGTGCGGGAAGAAGTGGGGCTCCAGGTGACGGATATCCAGTATTTTGCCAGCCAGCCCTGGCCCTTTTCCGAATCGCTGATGCTGGGCTTTTTCGCCAAGGTGGAAGGGGACCCGGTGCCCCACCCCGACCATGTGGAGATCGCCGAGGCCAAATGGGTCACCCCAGAAGAACTCCCCCAGAACCACAGTAATTTGAGCATTGCCCAGGCGCTGATGCAGGAGTTTGCCCGGCGGGAAGCTGCAAGCAGAGCAAAAGATTGAGATGCCAAAGAAAAAGGCGGTGAGAAGACTCACCGCCTTTTTGCATGCGCCCTTCTTTCAAGGGGATGCTGTTCACAGGGCCCGGACGTAATACAAATGGGAATACCAGCCCTGGACCAGCTGTGCCACCTGGGGCAGAGACCCCCACAAAGAGAAGCCGTGCTTTTCTAAGAGATGGATGCTGCCCGGGTTGCATTCCAGCAGGATGGCCAGCAAGTTCCGGTAACCCAGGCGCCGGGCCTCTTTTATGGCGTGGCGCAACAGCTTGCCGCCGATGCCTTGGCCATGGTACTGAAAATCCACATAATAACTGATCTCCGCCACTGTCCGCAGGGCAGGGTGGCCCTCCTGGTAAGGGGAAAGATAGGCACAGCCCACCGCTTGGGAGCATCGTTCATAAACAAAGAGCGGATAGTCTTCCCCCTGGTGGGCCTCAAACCACCCTTGCCGCTGCCCGGGGGCAAAGGGGGCTGTATCACAGGTGCACCGGCCCGCCTGAATGGCCTGGTTGTAAATTGCGGTCAGTTTGGCAGGTCTGCCTGGCGAGCCAAGCGAATGGTATCGGTCAACATGGCAGTGCTCCTTTATCGATTATCGATGGTTGCCGGCAGCTCATACACGGTCGGCAAACCACAGGTTTTGCAGCACCCACCGGTCCGGGATGGGAAAGGCAGATAGATTCCGCTCGATCTCGATATCCGGCATCAGCGAATAGTAGATCTTGCTGCCATAGTCGTCATAGGCCAAAATGAAGTTTTCACCGGTGGCCCGCAGGCAGGCGTACCCTTCCCGGGAGCGGACATAGAGCACGTCTTCCAGCAGCAGGTAGCTCTGCACATCCCGCAGCAGCCGCACGGTGTAGCCCTGGTCCAGCTCTTGGGCCAAGCCGTCGATGAGCTGCAGGCGGCGGTATCCGTCTTTCCCGGTGACCTGTTGGATGCGGAAGCGGCCGCAGCCCAGAGTAGCCAAGGCGTCGGCCGACGCCGGGTAAGCGGCATAGCGCTCTGTGAGCTGGTTCAGCTGGGCCCGGTCCTCTTGGGAAAAGGAGTTCAGCGAGTAAATTCGCTGCACGCCCGGGGCTAAACGGCCGTATTTGGGGAAATACTCTTCGGTGTACAGGGTACACGCGCCGGTGCGCGGGTCGATGGCCGCCGCGCCGGTGACGCCCCGCACATAAAGCAGCCCCGTCTCTTTGCCGTAGGCGTAGACCCGGTCTACCAGCACCACGGTACGGCCCTCCCGGGTCATGGTCAGGTCGTAATATTGGCCTTTGGGCGTGCGGTAACTGTTGATGGCAAAATCACCGGCAACGTACACATCGTACCGGTGGGCCCCTTGGGGCAAAGGCAGCAGGTCCCGCAGGACCAGCACGGCCAACAGCAGCACCAAAGGCAGCCACAGCAGCAATATGGCCGGCCAAAAACGTTTGGAAAGGATCATCCGCCCCATGGCACACCTCCTCTGCCGCCCAAGACGGGGATGGGCGCATTTTCTCTCTACTCCTATGATAGACTAGGCGGTCCGGTTTGAAAAGAAAAATTTTCTGCCCTGCCAAAGAATTGCCGCTTGACAAATGCCATAGGGCGGGATACAATACAGGCAGAACGAAGACACCCCCCTGGGGGTGTAGTGTATACCGGCCATTGGCCAGGAAGGACGGCATTGCATGAAAACGAAATTCGATGTGACGGGCATGACCTGCGCGGCTTGCCAGGCCCATGTGGAAAAAAGCGTGCGCAAGCTGCCCGGCGTCAGCCAAGTGAACGTGAATTTGCTGCAAAATAATATGACGGTGGAATACGACGATAAGACCTTGGGGCCTGAAGCCATCATCCACGCAGTGGAGGCAGGGGGCTACGGCGCATCGCTGCCCGGGGCAAAAGGGGCTGCCGGCCAAAAGAGCGCAGTGGACCAGGCAAAAGAAGAGACCCGGCAGATGAAGTTCCGCTTGATCGTCTCTTTTGCCTTTCTGATCCCCTTGTTTTACCTGTCCATGGGCCACATGATGGGCTGGCCGCTGCCCAGCCTGTTTTTGGGCAATGAAAACGCCATCACCTTTGCCTTTACTCAGCTGCTGCTCAGCCTGCCCGTGGCTTATGTCAACCGCAAATACTTCATCAACGGCTTTAAGAGCCTGTTCCACGGCAGCCCCAATATGGATTCGCTGATCGCCATTGGCAGCACGGCGGCCATCGTTTACGGCATCTATGCCATTTATAAGATCGGCTACGGCCTGGGCCATGGAGACGCCCACTTGGTGCATCAGTATTCCATGGACTTGTACTTTGAAACGTCGGCTATGATCTTGTCGCTGATCACCCTGGGCAAGTTTTTGGAGAGCCGCAGCAAAGGCAAGACTTCGGAGGCCATTACCAAGCTGATGGATCTGGCGCCAAAGACCGCCTTTGTGGAGCGGGATGGCGCAGAAGTGGAGATCCCGGTGGAAGAAGTGCGGCCCGGCGACATCCTGGTGGTGCGGCCCGGCCAGAGCGTGCCGGTGGATGGCGTCGTGGTGGAAGGGGCCACGGCCATCGATGAATCCGCCCTGACCGGCGAGAGCATCCCAGTGGAAAAAGAGCCGGGGGACCGGGTGACGGGCGCCACCATCAACAAGACGGGCTTTTTCAAATTCCGGGCCGACAAAGTGGGCGAAGACACTGCCCTGGCCCAGATCATCCGCCTGGTGGAAGAGGCTTCGGCCAGCAAAGCACCCATTGCCAAATTGGCCGATAAAGTCAGCGCCGTTTTCGTGCCGGCCGTCATCGCCATCGCCGTGGTGGCCACCATCGTGTGGCTGCTGCTGGGCCGGTCCTTTGAATATGCCATGTCCATCGGCATTGCAGTGCTGGTGATCTCCTGCCCCTGCGCCTTGGGGCTGGCTACGCCAACGGCCATCATGGTGGGCACCGGCAAAGGGGCGGAATACGGCATTCTGATCAAATCGGCAGAAGCGCTGGAGACCGCCAAACACGTGGACACCGTGGTGCTGGATAAGACCGGCACCGTGACCCAGGGCAAGCCCCAGGTGACGGATGTGATCACCGCGCCCGGGGTGGATGAAAAAGGGTTGCTGTCCTTGGCAGCCGCCCTGGAAAAGCCCTCGGAACACCCGCTGGCCGAAGCGGTGCTGCAATACGCCCAGGGCCAAGGGATCGCCGCGGCGCCGGTGGAAGGGTTCCAGGCCATTTCGGGCCGGGGCGTGGCCGCCACTGTGGCAGGCCGCCGGGCCTATGCGGGCAACCTGGAACTGCTGGGGGAAAACGGCATTGTGCCGGGGGCTCTGGCAGAGCAGGGGGCCCGGCTGGCGGCAGAGGGGAAGACCCCGCTGTACTTTGCCGATGAGCAAGGGCCCTTGGGGCTCATCGCCGTGGCCGATGTGCTGAAAGAGAGCAGCCCGGCCGCCGTGCGGGAGCTGCGGCAGATGGGCATCGATGTGGTGATGCTTACCGGCGACAACAGTACCACCGCCCAGGCCATCGGCCGCCAGGCAGGCATTGAGAAAGTGGTGGCCGGCGTGCTGCCCGGCGACAAAGAACGCCATGTGCGCCAGCTTCAGGAGCAGGGCAAAAAAGTGGCGATGGTGGGCGACGGCATCAACGATGCGCCGGCGCTGGCCCGGGCCGATGTGGGCATTGCCATCGGCGCCGGCACCGATGTGGCCATTGAATCGGCGGATGTGGTGCTGATGCGCTCGGATCTGTTGGATGTGTCCACGGCCATCCAGCTTTCCAAAGCCACCATCCGCAACATCAAAGAAAACCTGTTTTGGGCCCTGTTTTACAACAGCATCGGCATCCCGCTGGCGGCGGGCGTGTTCATCACCACCTTGGGGTGGAAACTGAACCCCATGTTCGGCGCGGCGGCCATGAGCCTCAGCTCCGTCTGCGTGGTATCCAACGCCCTGCGGTTGAAGTTTTTCAAACCCAAGCGCCTGGCGTATGATGGCCCCCAAAGGATCGATACTACCCATGTGGAAGTGATCGACGCCAACCAAATCGAAAAAGAACAACATGAGACTGGAGGAAAAACCATGAAAAAGACATTGATGATCGACGGCATGATGTGCCAGCACTGCGTCAAGCACGTGACCGACGCCCTGAGCGCCCTGCCGGGCTGCCGGGTGGATGTGAGCTTGGAAAACAAATGTGCTGAAGTGGAGATGTCCCAAGAGCTGGACAACGCCACCCTGACGAAAGCTGTGACCGACGCCGGTTACACCGTGACGGATATCCGGTAATGCAGGCACAGCGGGATAAAGTAGAACGGCTGCTCAAAACAGCCCGGGGCCAGCTGGACGGCATTTTAAAAATGGTGGAAGAAGACCGGTATTGTATGGATATCTCCAACCAGCTGCTGGCCACCCAGTCCATTTTGCACCGGGTCAACCGGGAGATCATCCACGCCCATTTGCAGCATTGCGTCAAAGAATCCCTGGGCGGGGAAGAAAGCGGCCAAAAAATCGAAGAACTGATGGCCCTGTTTGACAAACTGGCCAAATGAACAAAGCCCGGAACATCTTGTTCCGGGCTTTGCCGCGCTTGCCGGGCAGGGGAAGCCATCCGATGGGAACGGCGCTTTACAGCTGCGGTGCTTGTGCCAGCAGCATTTGGTGCAGGAACTGTTTGCCGGTGGCGGTCTTAAAGTGGTCTTCCAGCACCCGCAAGATCTGTTCCTGCGGCGCTTTTTTCTCTTCCAGGTTCACCAGAAAATCGGCCTCGATCAGAATTTGATGGTCGATGTCATGGACGTCTTGGTACGTGTGGTGGTGGCCGATGAGCCAACAGACCCTCTCGATAAAGGCATCGTCCTGATAGCCGCAGCGGCACAGCAATGCCCGGGCGGCAATGGGGCCCTCGGCCTCTTGCTGGGGGCCGGTGCTGGTACCGTACTTCTCTAAGCTGGGGCGGATCCCGATGTCGTGCAAAATGGCGGCAGTCTCCACAAGGTTCATGGTGGTGGAACTCAACTGTTCCCGGGAAGCAATGGCCTTGGCCAGGCCGTATACCTTGAGAAAGTGATCGATCCGCCGGGGGCAGCCGGATTCCCAGGCGATCATCTCGCCGATCAGTTCGCCGTTTTTCATAGGGCGTTCCCCTCCTTTTGTTCGATATTCCTTCACATTGTACCCCATTTGCCCAGAAATGCAAGGCCCGGGATCTTTTGCAAAGGCGGCAGCTGTGCCTTGCCCCTTCCCGGCCAGGGGAAACTATGGTATAATAACCGCAGAGCGGTTATTATACCGATTTATGGCCCTTTTCTCGCCGCCGCAGGCGGCAACCGAAAAGATGGCCGTTGGGATCGATGCCCCCTTCTTTTGCCAAGGGCAAGGCGGGGCGGCCCTCTGCAACTCATGGAGAGGGCGGCTGTGTTGCGCCCAAAAGCAGGGGAACACGCGGGATGGAGAGGAAGTAAGATGGAAAAACAGAGGACTGGGCAGCGGGTGGTGTATGCCGACTTGCTGCGTATCGCAGCCATGGCGGCAGTCATCGTGCTGCATGTCTGTGGGAACAACTGGCAAGGTGAAGACATCCACTCGCTGGATTGGCATCTGCTCAATGTATTTGACAGCCTGGTGCGCTGGTGCGTGCCTGTATTCGTCATGCTCAGCGGCATGTTTTTCTTGGACCCTGGACGCAATGTGACATACCGCAGCATTTTTACCAAAAAGCTGCTGCGGGTCTTTACAGCCTATGTCTTTTGGTCAGTGCTCTACGCTGCGTTCACAGCTCTGCTGGCCTGGCGGGGCGGCACGCCGGAGACACCGCTGCAGATCTGGCTGGATGTGGTATACGGCCACTACCATTTGTGGTTCCTCTACATGATCATGGGATTGTATCTGTTTTCGCCCATCCTGCGCCGGTTCATCAGCGCAGCCTCCCGGCGGGATCTGGAATATTTCCTGGTGCTCTATTTCATCTTCACCCTGCTGATGCCCGCTTTCCACGGGGTGCCGGGCTTGCAGGTGCTGGGCAACGTGTCCTACCGGCTGGATATCCAGGCGCTGGGCGGCTATGTGGGCTATTTTGTGGCCGGATACTATTTCAGCCACTACGAACTCAAACCCCGCACAGTGCGCATCTTCTATGTCTTGGGCCTGTTGGGGCTGGCCTGCACCATGGGCCTCACCGTCCTCAGCTCTTTGGAGTGGCAGGCGCCCAACGAAAAATGGTACCAGTATTTCACACCCAATGTGGGGCTGATGTCCTTTGCCATTTTCCTGTTCTTCAAGAACAAAGTGACAGGCAAACACCTGGGGCAGCGGGGGCTGCGGCTTTGCCGCCAAGTGGCGGAATACTCCTTTGGCATCTACCTGGTCCATGCCTTCTTCAACAACCGGCTGGTCTCCCTGGGGCTGGATGCCGTGACCTTCACCCCGCTGGTGGCTGTGCCGCTGGCTACAGTCCTGGTGTTTTTGGCCAGCTATCTGGCCATCTGGCTGTTGGCCAAGATCCCCTGGTTCCGCAAATATTGTATGTAACGGGCCGGTCTGGTTCCGCAAAAGGGCTGCTGCGGCAGCCCTTTTGCGGAATTTAGAACGTCAATATCGCTAAAATAGTAGAGCTTTATCTGGATATTTCATGGAAAATGAATAAAATAGATTGCGGAGGAGGGGAAAACATGATAGGATACCAGATAACATAGAAAGGGAACTGCTCCGCGGGATGCGGATGCCACGGAAGAGAAGGAGGAATCGCCATGGAGAGAAAGAATCGATGGTTCTTGGCGTGTTTGGCAGCCCTGTTGCTGCTCGGTGGGTGTCAGCCCAGCGAAGAGAACACAGAGGACCCGACGCCTCAGCAGCAGGAAGAGACCAAGGGGCCGGAGCAAGACGGCACCTCCACAGAAGGCCCTGTTGTGGAAGAAGAGGGGGACGTGAGCGAAAACGTGGCCAGCGTGCTGGAAGTGATGCTGACAGGCCCCAATGAAAAGCTTTACAATCCGGACATGGTCACGATCGTCGGGCTTGGGGAAGACATGACCGAGGAAGAAAAGCAGAAAAAAGAGGAAGCGGAGCAGCAGGCCCAGGCCAACTGGCAGCAGGCCATTGGCAGCTATATTGCAGAAGACCGGCTGGATGGGCTGCTGGCTGGCGGCCTCAGCGGGTTCCTGGCCCAGGCCGATGACCAGCCGATGGCGATGAAGAGCGCTGTCCTGGAAAAACGGGAGACCTTTGAGACGTATGCTTATGAAAACGTGGCCGTGACCTATCAGCTGGGCGAAGAAGAAAAACAGGCCCGGCTGGAATTCCGGTACCGGACGGAAGATGGGCTTATCACCGATGTGACAGTCCTTTCCTAAACCGCAGCTTGAAAAGAGGGGCGTCTGGCGCCCCTCTTTTTTCTTTGGGCCCGGCTTGACGCTGGAGCCTGTGGGTGGTAGGATGAGCTTAGAAAAAATAAACAGAGAAGACCGGATCAAATGGGAGGTTTTTATTCATGGCAAACAATTATTTCCCCATCCATGGTGTTCTGCCCCCGGTGGTCACCCCTTTTACACCAGAGGGCAAAGTGGATCTTGACGCATTTGTGAGCAACATTGAAAAATGGAACGACACAGGCGTGTGCGGCTACCTGGTGCTGGGCTCCAACGGCGAGACCCCCTATTTGGAAGAAGAGGATAAGCTGGAATTGATCCGGCTGGCGGCACAGCACGCGGCGCCGGGCAAGATCATCATGGCGGGTACCGGGCTGGAGAGCACCCAGGCCACCATCCGCCTGACGGAAAAGGCCGCCCAGGCCGGCGCCCAGTGCGCCCTGGTGCTGACGCCCAATTACTACGGCGACCAAATGGGCGACCGGGCCCAGATCGATTTCTTCACCCGGGTGGCGGACGCAAGCCCGATCCCCATCTTGATCTACAATGTGACGAAATTCACCCATGTGAATCTGTCCCCTGCGGCGGCATCGGTCCTTTCCAAACACCCCAATATCATCGGCATGAAGGACAGTTCGGGCAACATCGCCCAGCTGATCTCCTTTATGACCCATGGCTTAGACCCGGAATTCAACCTGTTGGTGGGCACGGCTTCCGCCTGGTACCCGGCATTGGCCATTGGCATTCAAGGGGCGGTGATGGCCCTGGCCAACTGCTGCCCCCGGGAGTGCGTGCAGGTGCAGCAGTTGTTTGAAGAAGGGAAGTGGCAGGAATCCCTGGCGCTCTACAAGCGGATGTTCCCGGTCAACGCCTGCGTCACCGGCAAATTGGGCGTGCCGGCGCTGAAATACGCCTGTGACCGGCTGGGATACCAAGGCGGCGCGCCTTGCAGCCCGCTGCTGCCTCTGACGCCAGACGAGCAACAGCAAGTGGAAGGAATTTTGAAAAACGCGCAGCTGGTGTAGACCCGGCTGCCCAAAGGGAAGAAGGGCGGGGCTTCGGCTCCGCCCTTTGCCATGGGCAAAATATTTTGTTTCCCGTGAAACGTTTCGGTTGATCCCTGCGTCTATCACAGTGAAGGGCCTTCGAGGGAAAGGAAGTAGGGAAGAGATGAATGACCGCCGTCTGATCGAGCAGCTGAAAGCCCAGCGCCGGGATGCGCTGGACCGGGCCATTGAGCGGTACACCCCCTATGTGAGCGTCATCGTCTACCATGCGATGGAGGGCGCTCCCAGGGAAGACATCGAAGAGGTGACCGCCGATGTGTTCATCGCCCTTTGGCGAACGGCCGGCAGCATCACAGGGGAGAACTTGGCCGGATATCTGGCCGCCATCGCCCGCAACCAGGCCAAAAGCTGGCTGCGGGCCCGGCGCCCGCCGGAGGAGGATCTGGAGGACGTGGTGCTGCCCGGGTCGGATACCGCCGCCGGGCCGGTGTTCCAGCGGGAGCAGCGGTCGCTGCTGGCCGAGGCGCTGCGGCAGCTGGGCGAACCCGATGAGGCGATCTTCCGCCTGCACTACCAGCAGGGGTGCAGCGCCCAGCAGATCGCCCGGCAGCTGGGCATGCCAGGCGCCACGGTGCGCACCCGGCTGTTCCGGGGCAGGCGCAAACTGAAACAGTATTTTGAAGAAAGGGGCATCGGTTATGAAGAACTGCTTTAAAGGCCGCAAGGCCCGGCGGGCCGGGCAGCTGACCGGCGTGGAGCCGGAGCGGATCAAGGCCCTGGTGGCCCAGAAACTGGGGGATGCCGGTGCCGCCGAAGAAGGGAGACAGATCCGCATGAAAAAACACATCCTGATCGCGGCGGCAGCAGCCGCCCTGTGCACGGGCACCATTTTTGCCGCCCAGAAGTTGGAGCTGGCGGATATCTTTTTTGAAGGAAAGACCGATTCTGTGCAGCAAGAGGTACAGAACATCGAAAAAACAGTGGAAAACGGCGATTACCGCATGACGCTGGAACAAGTGCTCAACGATGACAACAAGGCTTTTGTGGTCTTTTCGGTAGAGCCGCTGCACGAAGAGGCGGCAAAGGCCATGGAAGGAGCCGATTATTTTGCCTTTGACTACAACATTACACTGAGCCCGCCGGAGGATTATGACTGGCAAAGCGGTTGGGGAGTAAGCGGCCAAGATATGGAGGAATACAACCAGGGGAAGAAAAAGTATTATGCCTGGGATGTGGATTTTTACAACCCGGAGCACAAGCCCTTGACCCTGAGCCTGGACAAAGACCACCAGATCTCTGTGCCCATGGAAAGCGACTTGGAACAGGTGCGGCTGGAGATCGGGGAAACGGTGCCGGTCATTACGTATACCTACCAAAGTGCTACAGAGGCGGATGGCAGTACAGTAGATGAATCGGTGGCCCAGGTAGAAGAACGGACCATTGAATTCATCAACGTCAGCCCGCTGAGCGTGGCGGTCCGGTTCCGGGAGGAGACATTAGACCCCCACGGCTATCTGTATTTTGAACTGGCGGACGGCACCTATTGCGGCAATGCAGCCTTGGCCCCCTATGGGAACAGCGCGGCGGAAAATACAGTGATCTATTCCTTTTCAGAAATCATGGATCTGAGCGACATCCGGGCTGTTGTGGTGGATGGCATGGCCTATCCCCTGGATGGGAGCCAGGCCTACCCGGCGGATCTGCCGGAGACCATGGTGCCTTTCCGCACCGAACCGGTGGTGCTGGAAGACGTGTCGCCAGATGACGGCGTGATTTTTATACCGGTCCAGCAAGTCTGCCAGCAGCTGGGGGCACAGTACACCCAACTGCCGGATGGCTCGGTCACTGTGGAGTACCGGGGGCAGACCTACACCATCCGGCTGGGGAAAAATGATCTACGGCCCTCTGGCCGGATCCTACTGCCCATTTACGGCGTGATGCAGGGCGACACCTTTGTGGCAAGCGGCGTGCTGCTGGACCTGTTGGGCGTGGATCTTTTGATGGACGGAAGGAAGTTTGGAGACGATGGGGTAGTGGATTGGGGCGACTGCCTGATCATCCCTTAAGCGGCAAGAAGAGAGGCCGCCGGCCCGCTGGGACCGGCGGCTTTTTTGTGCCTTCAGGGCTTGACAAAAGGGAAAATTACTTTTTACAAGGCCTTTACCAAAGGGAGGTGGCAGCCCTGGGGCGGCTGGGGCTATACTGAAAACAAAAACGCCCTCTGCAGGGCCGAACCACAGAAAGGAGCCGGACCATGCTGCCATGCCAGACCCTTTGCAACGCTTTTCAGAGCGAATGCCACAAGACCTGCCCCCACTGGAAAAAGTACCAGCAGGAACAGGCGGCGGAGCGCCAAGCCAAAAACCGTTACCTGAAATATTACACCGACCGCTGCGGCCAGGTGGCCCGGCAGTTTTCCGCCATGCAGGCCCGGTACCCGCTGCGGTAAGGCCCGGCGGGAACCAGGAAAGTTACAAAGGCCCCGGTCCGGGCTGTAACAAAAAAGGATGGCGGGCCGGGGAAAACCGGTAAGTTTACTACAAGGAGCAAAAGCGCGATGCAGGAGATCGAATGGATGGACCGGGTACGCAGCACATATGCGGCCCTGCGGCCATCGGAACAAAAAGTAGCGGATTTTGTGCTGGCAAACCCAGAACGGTGTGCCAAGGCCTCCATCGGGGAGCTGGCGGAGTGGGTCCAGGTCAGCCAGCCCACGGTGATCCGATTTGTCCAGGCCCTGGGGTTCGACGGCTACCGCCACTTCAAATATTGCCTGGCCCGTTCCCAAGGGGCCCAAGGGCCGGCGGGCCATTTCGAACACCTGGCGGGCTTTGATCTAAAACCTTGGGACCGGATGGAAGATCTGCCCCTGAAAGTGGTAAAAGTGGCCGGCGGCCTGCTGGAAGAAACGCTGCGGTCCATTTCCCAGGAAGAATTGAAGCGGGCGGTCCATTTGCTGGCCACCGCCCGTACCATCGACATTTACGGGGTGGAAAATTCCCGTACCCCGGCAGAAGACCTGCTGACCAAACTGACGTTTTTGGGGCTGAACTGCCGGCTGCATACAGACCCCTATCTGCAGCAGATCTCCGCCAGCCATCTGGGCGTGGCCGATGCGGCAGTGGCCTTCTCCCACTCGGGCTGTTCCATGGATACGGTCAAGGCGCTGAAACAGGCCCGCCGATCTGGGGCGGGTACGGTGCTGGTCTCCAGCCAGAAGCAGCCTTTGCTGGCCCGGTATGCCGATGTGTTCCTGCGGGCCGGCGGCAGTGAGACCGTGATCTACGGCAACGCCATTTTCTCCCGGATCCCCGATCTGGCCGTGGTGGAAATGCTATATACCGGTATCATACTCAGCGACTATGAGCGGTTTTCCCGGAACCTGGACCAAAGCGGCGCTGTCATTGCCGACCGGGGTTATACCAAAGGGTGATCAGGGTATTTCTTGTAGTTTTCTTACAAGGAATACCCTGATTTTTTGTGCGCCTTTTACCAAATGATTACCCAATCTTCAAAGGAACTTGATTGAATTCCGGCCACCGGATTGGTACCATAAACGCCGTCGCCCGGTAATGCCGGGGGCAAACGCATGCAGATGCCAAAGAAAGGAGCCGTTCTATCATGTTGGAACTCAACCATATTCAAAAAGCCTTTGACGGCGTACCTGTGCTCAAAGATATTTCGCTGCAAGTGGAAGACGGAGAGATCGTCTCCATCTTGGGGCCCTCCGGCTGCGGCAAGACCACACTGCTCAACTTGATCTTGGGCATCGTGGAGGCCGATGGCGGCCAGATCCTTTACAACGGGGAAGATCTGACCCACACCGCCATGGAAAAGCGGGGCTTTAACATCGTATTTCAAGATTACGCCCTGTTCCCCAATTTGAACGTGTACCAAAACATCACCTATGGGCTGAAGAACAAGCCGGGCATCTCCACCCGGCAAGAGGTGGAGGAACTCATCGACTTGCTGGGCCTGCGGGAGCACCTGGGCAAGCGGATCGACCAGCTGTCCGGCGGGCAGAAGCAGCGGGTGGCTTTGGCCCGCACCATGGTGATGAAGCCCCGCATCCTGCTGCTGGATGAACCCCTTTCGGCTTTGGACGGGGTCATCAAGGAATCCATCAAAGACCGGATCAAGACCATCGCCCGGGAATACCACCTGACCACCATCATCGTCACCCACGACCCGGAAGAGGCGCTGACACTGTCGGACCGGGTGCTGATCATCGAGCAGGGCACGATCTCCCAATATGCCAAACCGGAAGAGATCGTCCACCAGCCGAAGAACGACTTTGTGCGCCGCTTTATCCTCAACCAGCTGGAGATCAAACGCAACAACATCTACGCCTTGTTCGGCGATAGCCCCGCCCTGGCGGCAGAAGCGGTATAAGGAAGACCCATGAGACGGAAAAACTGGGAACTCAAACTGATCTTCGCCGCCATTATAGCGCTGTTCGCCGTGTTTTTGGCCGGGCCCATCCTGGTGTTGTTCGGCAAATCGGTGTGGGATGGGGGCCTGACCGGTGAATTTTACCTGTCGGTGACCCGGCAAAAGGGGTTTCTCACCGCCTTGGGCCACAGTTTCGCCGTGGCAGCCGCTGCGGCGGTCATTGCGGTGGCCATCGCCTTCCTCATGGCTTATGCCGTCCATTACACCGGGCTGCCCCGGTGGGTCAAACGGCTGATCACTGCCATCGCCACATTGCCCATGTTCCTGCCCACCATCACCTATGGCTTTGCCATCATCTATTCCTTTGGCAAACAGGGGCTGCTCACCCGGCTGTTGGGCCGGCAGTTCTTCGACATCTACGGTTTTGGCGGGCTGTTGGTGGGGTATGTGATCTACACCATTCCGGTGGCGTTTTTGTTGATCCACAACACCATGGGTTTTGTGGATAAAAAGATGCTGGTGGTCTCCAAGGTCATGGGGGATGGGCATTTGGGCACTTTTTGGATCGCCGTGCTCCGCCCGCTGCTGGGCACGCTGGCCGGCGCTTTTATCCAGGCCTTTTTCCTGTGCTTCACGGATTTTGGCATACCGGCCTCGGTGGGCGGCGGCTACGAGGTGATCGCCACATTGCTCTACAACCAGATGCTGGGGGGCATCCCCGACTTCAACCGGGGCGCTGTCATCGCCATGATCATGCTGATCCCCTCCATCGGCAGCATTTGCCTGCTGCAGCTGCTGGAGCGGTTCAACATCCGCTACAACCGGATCAGCCAGGCAGAATTGCGGAAAAACCCCCTGCGGGACGGATGCTGGGGCGCAGCCAGCGCCGTGACTTCGCTGGGCATCCTGTCTATTTTTGCCGTGATCTTCGTGGTGCCCCTGGTGGAAGAATGGCCTTACCAGACAGGGTTTTCCCTGGAGCACTTCCAAGCGGTGTTTGCCGACCGCGAGCTGATCACCGTATACGGCCATTCGCTGGCCATGGCGCTGCTCACCGCCCTGCTGGGCACGCTGGCGGCCTATGGGGCGGCGCTGATCACCGCCCGCAGCACATTGGGCAAGGGATACAAACGGACCATTGAGAGCATCGCCTTGGTGACCAACGCCATCCCCGGCATGGTGCTGGGCGTGGCCTATCTGTTCCTGTTTTCGGGCACCAGCCTGCAAAATACCCTGCTGCTGATGATCTTGTGCAACATCGTCCACTATTTTTCCACCCCCTACCTGATGATGAAAAACGCCCTCTCCAAAATGAACGCCGGTTGGGAGACCACAGCCATGCTCATGGGGGATAGCTGGATCAAGACCATTTTGCGGGTGGTGACGCCCAATGCGCTGTCCAGCCTGATCGAAGTGTTCAGCTACTATTTCATCAACTCCATGGTCACCATCAGCGCCCTGATCTTCATTGCCGGCGCCCGTACCATGGTGCTGACCACCATGATCAAGCAGCTCCAATATGTCAACCGGTTCAACGAAGTCTTCGTGCTGTCCCTGCTGATCCTAGCCACGAACCTGCTGGCCAAAGCGGTGTTTTCCTGGCTGGCCAACCGGCAGGCAGCCCGCATACGGGATAACCGGCCAGAAAAAGAAAAAGCAAAGAAAAGAAAGGAATTACAAGTATGAAACGCAAGAGACATTTGGCCCTGGGGCTTTCCCTGGCCTTCGCCCTGACCCTGCTGCCCGGCTGCTCCCAAGGGAACGCCGCCGGCAGCGACCAGATCATCATCTATTCCAACGCAGACGAAGAGGCGGTAGCCGCCATGGAGAACGCCCTGGACAGCAACGGCTACGAGGGCCAGTACATCTTCCAGACCTACGGCACTTCGGAGCTGGGAGGCAAATTGATGGCAGAAGGCACAGACCTGGAGGCGGACCTTGTGACCATGAGCACGTTTTACCTGCAAAGCGCCCAGACGGAAAACAACATGTTCCTGCCCCTGGAATTTGAAGTGAACACCCTGGAGGAAGTGCCCGATTACACAGCGCCCATCACATCCCAGGAAGGGGCCATCATCGTCAACACACAGCTGCTGGAAGAAGAGGGCCTGCCCATGCCCACCAGCCTGAAAGACCTGGCAGACCCGGTATATGAAGGCCAGGTGGCTGTTACCGATATCCAGTCTTCTTCCACAGCTTGGCTGCTGATCCAGGCCTTGGTGGACGCCTATGGGGAAGAAGAAGCGGAACAAGTGCTGGCGGCGATCTATGAAAACGCCGGCGCCCACATCGAGACATCTGGATCCGGCCCCCTGAAGCTGTGCCGGGCCGGGGAAGTGGCCATTGGCTTTGGCCTGCGCCATCAGGCGGTGGCCGACAAGGCGGAAGGCCTGCCCATCGACTATGTGGACCCCCAGGAAGGCAATTTCTCCCTGACCGAATCGGTCGCTGTGGTGGACAAAGGGGAGGAGACAAAAGACCTGGCGATGGAAATGGCCCAGTGCATCATAGACAACGCCCGGGAAGAATTGATCCAGACGTATCCCAACCCGCTGTACGAAGGGGAGACTGCCGACCCCCAGAACCAATCGGCCTACCCCAAAACATTTGCCGAACCGCTGACCTTTGAACTGTTCCAGCAGCATCAAGCCCTTTCGGAACGGGCCAAGGGCTAACCCAGAGAAAGGATACCAGAAAATATGAACACCTATAAACTGTTGACCCCCGGGCCGCTGACCACCACGGATACCGTCAAGCGGGAAATGCTGGTGGACCGCTGCACCTGGGATGAAGATTACAAAGCCGTGACGCAAAAGATCCGCCGCCAGCTGCTGGAATTGGGCCATGTCTCCGAAGACGATTACACCGTGGTGCTGATGCAGGGCAGCGGCACCTTTGGGGTGGAAAGTGTGCTCAACAGCGTCGTGGGGGCCCAGGACAAAGTGCTGATCTGCTCCAACGGCGCCTATGGCGAGCGCATGACGCAGATGTGCCAGCGGGCACAGATTAACTACAGCCACTATGCCCAGCCCTATGACCAGATCCCCGAAGCGGCCCAGGTGGCCCGGCTGCTGGCAGAAGACCCGGCCATCACCCATGTGGCGATGGTCCACAGCGAGACCACCAGCGGCATTTTGAACGACATCCAATCGGTGGGCAAAGTGGTCAAGGATGCAGGACGGGTCTTCCTGGTGGATGCCATGTCTTCCTTCGGCGGGGTGGATATCCCGGTGGCCGACTGGGGCATCGACTTTTTGGTGTCCAGCGCCAATAAATGCATCCAAGGTGTGCCCGGCTTCTCCTTTATCCTGTGCCGCCGGGACCAGCTGCTGGCCAGCGAAGGCAAGGCGCGCACCCTCTCCCTGGATTTGCTGGATCAGTGGAAAACGATGGAGAAAGACGGCAAGTGGCGTTTTACATCGCCCACCCATGTGGTGCTGGCCTTCTCCAGAGCGCTGGATGAGCTGCTGGCCGAAGGGGGCATTGCCGCCCGGCACCGCCGGTATGTGGAAAACAACCGCCTGCTCGTTGAGAAGATGCGCGCCTTAGGTTTTTCCACCTACATCGACGGCGCCCATCAGGGCCCGATCATCACCACATTTTTCTATCCCGCAGGCGTCTCCTTTACCTTTGCAGATTTTTATCAGTACATCAAAGAGCGGGGTTATGCCATCTACCCGGGCAAGCTGACCGAGGCGGAGACATTCCGCATTGGCAACATCGGGGAGATCTATCCGGAGGACATCGAAAAGCTCACCGGCATCATCGCCGATTTTCTGGCAGAGCGGAAGGAGGCCATCGCATGATCCAGGCAGTGATCTTTGATTGGGCGGGCACAACGGTGGATTACGGCTGCTTTGCCCCGGTCCAGGCCTTCCAGCAGGCATTTGCCCACTTCCAAGTGCCGGTGACGCTGGAGGAGACCCGCAAACCCATGGGCCTGCTGAAGCGGGACCACATCCGCACCATGCTGCAGATGGAACGCATTGGCAGCGCCTGGCAGCAAGTGCACGGCCGTCCGGCAGAAGAAGGGGATGTAGAGGCGGTCTACCGCCAATTTGAACCCAAATTGTTTGCCATTTTGCAGGATTACGCCAGCCCGAAGCCTCAGGTGCTGGAGACTGTGGCCGTCCTGCGGCAGATGGGTATAAAGATCGGCTCCACCACGGGTTACACCGATGCCATGATGGAGATCGTGACAGCCAAGGCCGCCCAGCTGGGCTATGCGCCCGATGTTTGGGTCAGCCCCGACAGCGTGGGGGGCAAGGGCCGGCCCTACCCCTACATGATCTTCGAAAACCTGCGGCAGCTGGGTGTGGGGGCGGTGTGCGACACCCTCAAAGTGGGGGATACCGTCTCCGACATCCGGGAAGGGGTCAACGCCGGCGTCTGGTCTGTCGGCGTGATCGAGGGCAGCTCTGAACTGGGCCTCAGCCAGGAGGAGTGGGAAGCCCTGGCCCCGGCAGACCAGGACCAGGCCTGCCGCCGGGTGGAACAGGCCTTCCGCCAGGCAGGCGCCCATTTTGTGCTGCGCCAGATCGGTCAGCTGCCGGCCTTGGTGGCGGCGCTGGGGGTATAAAAAAAGTCACCTCTAAAATACCTCATAAAAGAACGACCGCCTGTGCCTTGCAAAAAGGTCACAGGCGGTCGTTTATTCCATCCCCAAAATGACGATGCCTGCCGCTGCTATGGCAATGACCAGGTATTGGGCAGGGGAGAGTTTTTCTTTGAGGAACAGGCGGCTCCAGATCAAGGAGACGATGCAATAGGCGGAGATCATGGGCGCTGCCACGATGGCATTGGCGCCGATGGCGTAGATATAGGCGAACTGCCCCGCCGTCTCACACAGGGCGGCGGCAATTTTCGGTTTCTCCCGGGGCAGGTGGATGCTCTCCCCCTTGACCAGGACCACATAGAAAAAGGCAAATAAGGCCATGAGCAAAAATGTGAACTCATAGGCGATATTGGCCTGGGCCTCAGCGATGCGCCGGTCCAGCAGCATGGCATCGGCAAAGGTGCCCAAGCCGTCGATCAGGCAATACAGCAGAGGGAAAGCAATGGCGGCGGCACTGCGGGTATAGCGGCGGTCCCCGGCGCTTTCCAGGGCTGCCCGCTTGGCCGCGTCTTTCCGCTTTTCGATGACCGACAGGGCAAATACGCCGGCGCACACCAGCACCACGCCCACCAGCTGCAGGCCGCCCAAGGGCTCCTGCAGGAACAAGAAGCACAAAATGGCGGCCACTGCCCCCGATGAATTGCACACTGGGGAAGAAAGGGAAAGCTCGATGTAGCGCAGGCCTGCATAGCCCACGATCATGGAGAGGATGTACAGGGTGGAGGCGGGCAGATAGGTCAGGATATCGATGGGGGAAAAGGGCGTGCCGGTGGCCACCAGATAGATGGCGTGGAGCCCCATGACCGTGCCCACGGCCATCACCATTTTCCAGTGGCTGTATGTGTCATCGGCGCGGGAACCGATCTTGGAAAACAGGTCGGAGCCGCTCCAAAACAAAATGGCGGTGAGAGAGTAGAGAAACCAATTCATATACCATATCCTTTGCGTGGTCGATCTAAGAAATAGGCAGGCCCGGGGCAGACATAAGGCAGCCGGGCCAGCCCAGGGGTGGGCCGGTCCGGCTGCAAGGCCATGACTTTGGGCCTAGTCGTTCAGGTTGCGCAGGGCGTCCACCAGAGCGGTCTTGCTCTCGGTGCGGGCGTCCTTTTGTTTGATGACCTTGGCGGGGATGCCGGCTACCACAGCACCGGCGGGCACATCGCCGATGACTACGGCGCCGGCGGCCACTACGGCGCCCTGGCCCACCCGGCAGCCTTCCAGCACCACGGCATTGGCGCCGATGACCACGTCGTCTTCAATGATGACGGGCTGGGCGCTGGCAGGCTCCACCACGCCGGCCAACACCGTACCGGCGCCGATGTGGCAGTTTTTGCCCACAGTGGCCCGGCCGCCCAGCACACAGCCCATGTCGATCATGGTGCCTGCGCCGATGACAGCGCCGATGTTGATGACGGCGCCCATCATGATGACGGCATTGTCGCCAATCTCTACGTTTTCCCGGATGGTGACGCCCGGTTCGATGCGGGCGTTGATGTTTTTCAGATCCAGCAGGGGGATGGCGCTGTTGCGCCGGTCGTTTTCGATCTCCACATCGGCGATGTTGGCCGCCTGGGCTTCCAGCACCGGGGCGATGTCGCTCCATTCGCCGAAGATGATCTTGCTGGGGCTTTGGCCGAAGACCCGGCAGCTTTCCGGGAAGGTGACCGGCGCTTTTTCTTGCAGGTAGACTTTCACCGGGGTCTTCTTTTTGGCGGTGTGGATGCGGTCGATGATCTCTTGGGTATTCATAGGTTGCGCTCTCCTTTATCGGTTCGTTCCGTTGTTTTCCCCGGGGAATAGGGCGTCGCCCATGGCGTAAAAGCCCTTGGGGGCCTGCAGGGCAAAGGCAGCCGCTTTCATGGCGCCTGCCACAAAGACTTGCTTGGATAAGGCGGTGTGCTTGATCTCGATCAGTTCATCGTCGCCGGCAAACAGCACGGTGTGCTCCCCGGCGATGGTGCCGCCCCGGATGGCGTGGATGCCGATGTCCCCTTTTTGCCGGGGGCAGATCCCATCCCGCCCGCGGACTTCGTGGAACGTGCCGCAGGATTCGATGGTCTGGGCCAGCATTTTGGCAGTGCCGCTGGGGGCATCGATCTTTTTGTTGTGGTGTTTTTCAATGATCTCGATGTCAAAGGCATCGGCAAGCACCGGTGTGATGACCTTCAGGATCTGCTGCATCACATTGATGCCCAAGGAGGTGTTTTGGGTGCGGACCACCGGCGCATAGGCCGCCAGCTCTTGGCACATGGCCTCTTGGGCCGGGGTATAACCGGTGGTGGCGATGACGCAGGGCACCTTGTGGCGCCGCACGTAATCGCACACCATGGCCAGGTTGGCCGGGTGAGAAAAATCGATGATGAGGTGGGGCACCTGGGGCAGCTCCTCCAAAGAGGCGTGGCACTGGGGCGTGTGCAGCGGGTCGATTGCGCCGCACAGCTCCCAACCCTCCCGGGCTTCGATGGCGGCAGCGATGCGCTGGCCCATAGCGCCATAGCCCACCAGGGCGATCTGTTTGGTTTCCATGGCGTTTTACTTCCTTTGTCTGGTCTATTGCAGGATCTTCAGAGCGTTTTTCAGGGTCTCGATGTTCTGGGGAGCCATGGGGCCCAGGGGCAGACGGCAGGGGCCTACCGGCATGCCCAGCAGGTTCATGGCCTCTTTCACCGGCGCCGGGTTTGTCTCGATGAACAGGGCATGGATCAGCTCCAGATAATCCAGCTGCAGCGCCCGGGAATGGGCCACATCGCCGGACAGATAGGCGTCCACCAGCTCGTGGGTCTGGGCCGGGGCCACATTGGCCAGCACGGAGATAACGCCGCTGCCGCCCAGGGAAAGCAGGGGGACGATCATGTCGTCGTTGCCCGACAGCATACAGAAATCTTCACAGAGCAGCTTGGCGCAGTTCGTCACATAGGCAATGTCGCCGCTGGCTTCTTTGATGCCCACGATATGGGGGTGTTTGGCCAGCTGGGCCAGCACATCCAGGGGGATGGAGCAGCCGGTGCGGCTCGGCACATTGTAGAGCAGGATGGGGATGGAGACGGCGTCGGCCACCGCCTGGAAATGGGCCAGCATGCCGCTTTTGTTGGCTTTGTTGTAATAGGGCGTCACCACCAACAGGCCGTCGGCCCCCATGGCTTCATAGCGCTGGGCCAGGGCCACGGCGTGGGCGGTGTCGTTGGAACCTGCGCCGATGATCACCGGGATACGGCCGGCCACCTGCTGGATGACCGCTTGGGCGATCTGGTCTTTTTCTTCCTGGGATAGGGTAGGGGTCTCGGCAGTGGTGCCCAGGGCCACGATGCCGTCGGTGTGGTTTTGCAGGTGGAGATCCACCAAATGGCGCAGCTGGTCGTAATCCACCTGGCCGTCGGGGCCAAAGGGGGTGACCAGGGCCACCAGGGAGCCGCTGAAGGTGCGGATGGGTTTGCTCATAGGGTTTGCTCTCCTTTCTGAAATGTTTCACGGGAAACGGCGGGGCAAAAAGGTCTCTTTCCAATATATCCACCACAAAGGGTTTTGTCTCAAGAAACAGGGCTACAGATGGAAGGCTTGGGCCAGGGCCTGGACGGCTTTTTCTTTGTTCTGGGGATCGATGGTGAAGGAGATGGAGATCTCAGAAGTGGTGATCTGGTAATAGGGGATGCCGCAGCGGGCCAAGGTGTCGAAGACCTGGGTGGCCACGCCGGTGTGGGTGGCCATGCCCACGCCCACCAGGGAAAGCTGGGTCAGATCCCGCCGGATGTCCAGCACCAGGGCGGAAGCATCCGGATCTTCTTTCAAATGAGCTTCCAGCTCGCTGGCCTGCTCATCGCTGCAGCTGAAGGAGAAAGCCACTTTGCCATCCAAGATCGTCTGGTTGATCATGTCCAGGTTGAGGTTGTTGCGGGCGATGAGAGCGAAGATGGAAGCGGCTGTGCCGGCATTGTACTCCATGTGGCGGAAGGTGACGATGGCACAGTGCTCTTTGATGCTGATGCCCGTGACGGGCATGTCTTCGAAAAATACAGGCTGGCTCATGACAGTGGTTCCCTTCCTTTCCTCTTCCAAAGTGCGGCCCAGATACAGGTCCACTTGGTATTTTTTCGCCAGTTCCACACAGCGGGTCTCCAGCACGCCGGCGCCCAGTGCCGACATTTCCATCATCTCGTCATAGGAGATCTTCTGGAGGGCCCGGGCAGGGGGATAGATCCGGGGGTCTACGGTGTAGACGGCGTCCACATCGGCGTAGATCTCGCAGCTGCAGCCCAGTTTGGCGGCGATGGCCACAGCCGTGGTATCGCTGCCGCCCCGGCCCAGGGTGGTGATGTGCCCATCTTCGGTGATGCCCTGGAAACCGGCGATGACCACCACTTTGCCTTCCTGCAGGTATTGTTCCACCCGCTGGGTGTTGATCTCTTTGATGAAGGCCTTGGAGTGGACGGCGTTTGTGATAAAGCCCGATTGGAACCCTGTCATGGAAATGGCGTCCACCCCCAGGGCCTGCAGGGCCATGGCCATCAGGCTGACGGTCTGGATCTCGCCGGTGGAAAGCAGGGCGTCCATCTCCCGTTTGGAGGGGGTGGGGTTCACCTCTTTGGCCAGGGCGATCAAGCGGTTGGTGGTCTTGCCCATGGCCGAACAGACCACCACGAGCCTGTGCCCCTGCTGCCGCAGCTGAGCCAAGCGCTGGGCAATGGCCTGGATCTTTTCTGTGGTGGCCACGCTGCTGCCACCGTATTTGTGTACCAATGTCACGGCATTCCCTCCTTGCCTAACAAAAAAGCCGGCAGAGCAGATCGACTCTTACCGGCCTGAATACTCCGTTAAGATAGCACATCTGCATCTGGCAGACAGTCCTGGGGCTGTTCACCACAGGCCCACCACAGCCGCGCGCCCGCAGCCACAGTTCGGCGGATCGCCCTTTTTCCCGGTTCATTGCCCGCCAGCTCCCGGGGATACTCATTCTCTCCGCGCCTCTATCCTCACAACAGGGACTTTCCATCTGGTTGAAAACGACGAAAAGCCCCGCTCATTCTGTGGCGGCCAGCGGCGGGATCCGCCGGCATGGCCAAACAAACGGCCGCAAAGCAGCCCCTACAGCCAAAAGGCCGCAAGAGCAGGACCGCCTTGCGGTTATCATACCATAACGCCCTGCTTTTGTAAAGGAATGGCGGCAAAACTCCCCTGGAAAGGGAGGGATCGCGGTAAAAATGCAGTATAGAGATTCGATTCCAGACCCTTTTTACGATACGCTGCTATGGCGAAGGTCAATGGGATAAGCTCAATGAATGATGCCATACAAGTCATTCAAGTGTTTCTTGTGAAGGGCCAGACGGAGCAGAGTTCTTTCCGCCAAAAAATATCGCTTCATTTTCGGCAAACGGCAAGGTCTTTAATAAATCTTCCCCTGTGACACCTAACTGTGCTTCGTCGCTCGCAAACGGGATACGCAGCAGATATTCATCGTCTACTTTATAAACGTATACATAAAAGCCGGAACCGATGTCTTCCGTATCGCCTAACAGTGAAAGGACATCTTCTCTTGTCATAGTTGGTGTCAATTCCCGGACCTGTTCTGAGGTCACCTGCGTTGGCGTTTGCACTGGCTCTTTGTGATCTGACGGCAGATTTAAGATCTCTTCCGTCAGCGGGCTACTTTCTCCTGCATCAATCGTTTTTGCAGCGTTTTTTATTTCCTTACGGGAGTAGTCACTCAAATCTTCAACAGGAATACCGAGGGAAGTCAAATAATCCACTGCTGCATTATATTGAAGCGTATCAATGGCGAATCCGGTCAACGGTACCACAAGCAGCAAGCAGAAACAAGCAGCGATAGCTTTCCACTGAAACGGACGATGTTTTTTGGCTTTGCGATCTGCCCTGGCTTCTTTCACATACTTTTCGCTGATGTCGCCGAAGACTTCACAAAATTCTTCTTTTTTCACAGGTCAAAACCCCTTTCGAAAAGGTAATTGCGTAGCTCTAAACGAAGGCGGCTCAGCGTCACAGATACATGGTTTTCTGTCATGCCAAACCGGAGTGCAATGTCGGAAATGCTGTCAAAATACCAGTATCGACAGACAAAAATACTTCTCTTATCCGATGGAAGGCTACCCAAAAAAGCGTCGATTGTCTTTTTGAGTTCCCTGCGGTCGATTTCTTGTTCTACGCTGTCTGTACCAGATACGAATTCCATGATTTCATCCAGAATAACCGGAACCTGTCCGCCACCGCGTTTGGCTGCATGATTGTGCTTGTATCGGTTGAGCGACAAATTCCTTGTGAGTTTCCCAAGAAATACAGACAGAATATTGGGCCGGTGAGGTGGCATGGCGTTCCATGCGCTCATGTAGGTATCATTGACACATTCTTCTGCATCTTGCTGATTGCCCAGTATGTTCTTGGCGATCGAGGTGCAATAGTTTCCGTATTTATCGGCTGTGGCAGGAATAGCCTGTTCGTCCCTATCCCAGTATAATTGGACTATTTTTGCGTCATCCATCCGTTTGCGCCTCCTTTTCACATGGGGCCCCTTCACCTATATATACAACATTTGAACACAAATCTTACAGCCCTTTTCAGACTTTTTATCACAGAATAGCATATTGTAGCCATCGAACCGAGTCTTGAGCAGAGGCAGAAAGAACGGATTGCCTGCCGGGGGCGGCCATGTTATAATAGAAAAAACGGCAAGAGCCGGCCTGGGGGCAGAAGCCCCTGTTCTTCGTATGAATGGGACTACAACCGAAAAACGGTGAATCTTGTATGCACAGAAGGCATACGGCCCTTTTGAAAAAGGGGTCGTGTGCCTTTTTGCGCTTTTTGAGCAAAAAGGAGGGAAACGCCATGGATCTACCGGCTTTTTTTCAGCAAAACCCCAAGACTGCCATCGCCTTTTCCGGCGGTGTGGATTCCGCCTATTTGTTGTATGCGGCCAAGCGCTGGGGAAAGGAGACCTGCGCTTATTTTGCCCGTTCCGCTTTCCAGCCTGAATTTGAGTGGGAAGACGCCAGGCGCCTGGCAGAGGAACTGGAGGTGCCGCTGCGGGTGATCCCCTTGGACATCCTGGCGGATGAAGCGGTGGCCGCCAACGGAGAAGACCGGTGCTACCACTGCAAAAAGAGGATCTTTGCCGCCATTGCCCAGGCAGCGGCAGCCGACGGCTACCCCCTGCTGCTGGACGGCACCAACGCTTCGGACGACGAAGGGGACCGGCCCGGTATGCGGGCCCTGCGGGAGATGGCGGTGCGCTCGCCCCTGCGGGAATGCGGCATCACGAAAGAGCAGGTGCGCCAGCGGTCCAAAGAAGCGGGGCTGTTCACCTGGAACAAACCGGCCTACGCCTGCCTGGCCACCCGGATCCCCACAGGGCAGCCCATCACCGGGGAACAGCTGGCAGCCACGGAACGGGCGGAAAACTACCTGTTCTCCCTGGGCTTTACCGATTTTCGGGTGCGCCGGCTGGGGCGCAATGCAAAATTGCAGTTCCGCCAAGAGCAGATGGAACAGGTCTTGGCCCACCGGGAGCAGATCCTGGCGGCGCTGAAAGCAGATTACGACCAGGTTTGGCTCGATTTGGAGGCGAGAGGATGAACGACCAGATCAGACAGATATTAGAAGGGGTGAAAAGCGGCCAGATCCCGGTGGAAGAGGCGCTGCTGGCCATCAAAAAGCAGCCTTTTACCGACATCGGGTACGCCAAGGTGGACCTGCACCGGAAGATCCGGCAAGGGGCGGCTGAGGTGATCTATGGCGCGGGGAAGACCCCGGAGCAGATGGTGGGCATTTTGAAGACCATGGCGGCAAACGGGCAAAAGACCGTGTTGATCACCAGGCTCTCTGCCGATGCCGCCGCCCAGGTGGCCCAGCAATACCCGCTGGATTACCGGGAAGAGGCAAAAGTGGGCATCGTGGGCCCCATCCCCCCGCCGGACGGCATGGGGAAGATCGTGGTGGCCACCGGCGGCACGTCGGATATCCCCGTGGCAGAAGAAGCGGCGCTGACCGCCGAAGTCCACGGCAACGAAGTGGTGCGCCTGTATGATGTGGGGGTGGCAGGGCTCCACCGCCTGCTGGCCCATCTGGATGACATCATGGGGGCCACGGTCATCATCGCCATCGCAGGGATGGAAGGGGCGCTGGCCAGCGTCATCGGCGGGCTGGCCGATTGCCCGGTCATCGCCGTGCCCACCAGCGTGGGCTATGGCGCAGCCTTTGGCGGACTTGCCGCTTTGTTGTCTATGCTCAATTCCTGTGCCAGCGGCGTTTCGGTGGTCAACATCGACAACGGCTTTGGCGCGGGCTACCTTGCTAGTATGATCAATCACATGGAGGCGAAAAAATGAAGACATTGTATTTGGATTGCGGCATGGGCGCCGCAGGGGATATGCTGACAGCCGCCCTGTTGGAACTGCTGCCCGAACCGGAAAAATTCCTGGAAGAGCTGAACGCGCTGGCGATCCCAGGCGTGGCGGTGACAACGGAACAGGTGAGCAAGTGCGGCATTTTGGGGACCCATGTGTCGGTAAAAGTCCATGGCGAAGAGGAAGAGTCCATGGATTGCCCGCCGGGCCACAGCCATGGCCACGAGCATGAGCACCATCATGAGCATGACCATGAGCATCATCATGAGCACAGCCATGACCACGACCACCATCACGATCATGACCATGAGCACGGCCACGGACACCATCACCACAGCGGCATGGCGGAGGTCGAGCACATCGTAGGCCATCTGGCCCTATCGGACCAGGTGAAGAAAAACGTGCTGGCGGTCTATGAACTGATCGCCCAGGCGGAGAGCCATGCCCACGGCCTGCCGGTATCCCAAGTCCATTTTCACGAAGTGGGGGCCATGGATGCCATCGCAGACGTGACTGCGGTGTGCCTGCTGATGGAGCGCCTGGCGCCCGAGCAAGTGGTGGTATCGCCCATCCATGTGGGCAGCGGCCAGGTGCGCTGCGCCCACGGCATCTTGCCGGTGCCCGCCCCGGCCACCGCCCATATCCTGCGGGATGTGCCCATCTACGGCGGCCAGATCCAAGGGGAGCTGTGCACCCCCACCGGGGCGGCGCTGCTCAAGCACTTTGCCACCCGGTTCGGCCCCATGCCGGTGATGCAGGTCCAGGCCATCGGCTACGGCATGGGCAAAAAGGATTTTGAAGCGGCCAACTGCGTCCGGGCCCTGCTGGGCGAGACAGAGGGGAGCCGGGAGACCGTTTCGGAACTGCTGTGCAACATCGACGATATGACGGCCGAAGCCCTGGGCTTTGCCATGGACAGGCTGTTCGAAGAGGGCGCGCTGGAAGTATACACCCTGCCGGCCGGCATGAAAAAATCCCGCCCGGGCACTTTGCTGTGCGTCATGTGCAAAGAGGCGGACAAAGACAAGCTGCTGCGGCTGCTGTTCCAGCACACTACCACTTTGGGCGTCCGGGAAAACCGGAGCCAGCGCTACACGCTGGACCGCCATGTGGAAACGGTGCAGACGAAATACGGGCCCGTGCGGAAAAAAGTGGCCACCGGCTACGGCGTGACACGGGAAAAATACGAATACGAAGACCTGGCCGCCATCGCCCGCCAGCAGGGCCTGTCCATTGCCCAGGTGCAGGAAGAGATCACAAAGGGATAGGGGCGCCGGGAAAACGCCAGGTTTTTGCCGGACCGTCTTGCGTTTGGGGCCATATGCGGTATAATGAAGGCGGAACATCAATCAAAGGGGCCCAAGAGGCCCGCGGAGGTCAATCACCATGAAAAATTACATCCAATACCGCAGAGACCTGCACCAGATGCCGGAGACTGCCCGCCAGGAATTCAAGACCAGCGAATACATTGGCAAGCACTTGGAAGGCCTGGATTGCACCGTGGAAAAGGTGTGCGGCACCGGCTACACCGCCTTTTTTGACAATGGCGCCAGCGACACCATCGCTTTCCGGGGAGATATGGACGCCTTGTCCATCCAGGAGGAGACAGGGCTGCCCTTTGCCTCCACCAACGGCTGCATGCACGCCTGCGGCCACGACGCCCACATGGCCATGATGCTGGCCCTGTGCGACTATTTGAACGAAAACCACAGCAAATACAAAAAGTTCAATGTGCTGGTGATCTTCCAGCCCGCAGAAGAGAGCATCGGCGGCGCCAAAGTGATCTGTGAGAGCGGCGCGCTGACCCGCCACAACGTGAGCAAGGTGTTCGGCCTTCACGTGTGGCCCAAGATCGAAAAGAACGTCATTGGCAGCCGGCCTGGCCCCATGATGGCCAAAGCCTCGGAGATGACGCTGACCACCCACGGCAAAAGCGCCCACTGCGCCCGGCCGGACCTGGGCATCGACGCCCTGAGCGCCATGGCCGATATCATCGCCGAGATCAACGCCATGAAGCGCAACGAGATCGCCCCGGGCACCGAGTACCTGCTGCACTTTGGCAAGATGGAAGCGGGGGACGCCGCCAATATCGTGTGCGAAAAAGCCACAGTGCTGGGCAGCGTGCGGGCTTTTGACCTGGACGTGTTCGACTTTATGGCCCGCCGCATCCGGGAGATCTGCGCAGAGGTGGACAAGCGCTACGGCACCACCACCGAAGTGCATCTGACCGAGGGCTACCCGCCGGTGAACAACGACCCCGCCCTGTATGAAGATTACAAAAAAGCCATGGAAAAGGCGGGCATCCCCTTGATCGAGGCGGAAAAGACCGTCATCGCCGAAGACTTCTCCGAATATGAAGTGCGCCATCCGGGCGTCTTTGGCTGGCTGGGCCTGGGCGATGTGCCCTCGCTGCACAACAACAAGTTCGATTTTGACGAGGAAGTGATGCAGACCGGCATCAACGCCTTCATCGGCCTGCTGGACTACTTCGAAGAGAAATAAGGCGGGAACAGGATATGGCACCGCCAAAGACCAACGTATGCCGCCTGCTGGACAAAGCAGGGGCCCGCTATGAGATGCGCACCTACGACGTGGCCGACGGCCACATCGACGGCCCTTCGGTGGCGGCCAAGGTGGGCCAGGACCCGGCCAGGGTCTTTAAGACCCTGGTGACCCGGGGCCACAGCGGCGCTTACTGCGTTTTTGTGCTGCCCTGCAACCGGGAACTGGACCTGAAGGCCGCGGCCAAAGCCGCCGGTGAAAAATCCGTGGAGATGATCCATGTGGCGGAGATCAACCGGGTGACAGGCTACATCCGCGGCGGCTGCAGCCCCTTGGGCATGAAAAAGCCCTACCGTACGGTATTTGACAGCAGCTGCCGGAATTTTGAGCAGATCGTGGTCAGCGCCGGCAAAATTGGGGTCCAGGTGGATGTGGAGGTGGAGGCCCTGCTGGCGCTGTGCAGCGCCGGTGTGGCCCCCATCACAGCGCCATGAAGCAGCTGATCGTTCTGCGGGGCACCATGGGCGCAGGCAAGACCGCCATCTGCCAGCACCTGCTGCAGCAGCTGGCCCCCGCCGTTTGGCTGGATGGGGATTGGTGCTGGAACATGGCCCCCTTTGTGCCAAACGAGGAAAACAAGGCCATGGTGATGGACAACATCGCCCATCTGCTGCGCAATTTTTTGAACAACAGCACGCTGCAGAATGTGATCTTTTGCTGGGTGCTCCACGAAGAGAGCATTTTGCAGGACCTGCTGGCCCGCCTGGGCCCAAAGGACTACGAACTCCACGTCTTTACGCTGGATGTGACGCCGGAAGCGTTGGAGCGCAGGCTGCAAAAGGATGTGGAACAGGGGCTGCGCCAGCCGGATGTGATCCAGCGCAGTTTGGCCCGCCTGCCCCTTTACGCCGCTTTGGGCGGCCAGCACATCGATGTGAGCCAGATCAGCCCCCAAGAAGCCGCCCGCCAAATCAGGTCCGCTGGGGCGGACGGCCATAACGGGAGATGACCGCCGGCACAGCCGTACAAATGGGGCCAGCAGGCCCAGGTAGATAAGCAGAAAAAACCAGCGTGGGAACGATCCCACGCTGGTTCTGCTTTTGCCATACTTGAATAATGGCCGCCGTTGAAACGGCTGTACAACCGGTGCCACCCGTCATGGCTGTCCGCCCTGGCGGACCGTTGATTTTGGGGTGGTGTTGTGGTATACTGGGGGCAAGGAAACGAAAAATGCGGCAGCCCCCGGGAGGGCCAACTCCCGGAAGGCCTGCAACGGGATACCGACATATCCCGCGCAACAGGAATTCCTGCACCGCTTTATCAGTATAACAGTTTTGCAGTGTTTTCACAAGGGGAGAGAGCCAGGCTTGGCGCTTCCCTATGGCTGTGTGCTTGAGAGGGCGGAAAAGGGGAGGACTGTGGAGCATTGTCATACACATGCTGCGCGGGTGAATGGATGGCGCTTTATGGCTGTCAGCCCGTGCAGCATTTTTGTTTCCCCGCGGAAAGGCAAAGGGGGCGCAGCTGCAAGCGCCCCTGGGTTCCTGCCGCCCGGGGTGACA
>CAJFRA010000021.1:0-399 GCA_904419295.1 Candidatus Pseudobutyricicoccus lothianensis | reverse complement strand
AAAGGAGTGATGACCCATGGAAACGCTGAAGGACGATGGGCAGATCCGGGACTTTGACAAAATGGACCGGAAAATTTATTTCGAAGCCCAGAACGCCCCTTACTACGGGGCTTGGGGCGCAGCCCAAAACCGGGCGATGGACCTGGCCCGGCAGCTGCCGCCCGGCCAAGCCCAGGAATTGCGGGAGATCGTGGCCCAGCTGTTTGAAGGCATGGACGAGTATGCGGGCATGCGGTTCGTCCGCGGCTACCACATCGGCGCGGCTAGCGTGATGGAAGAGCACGGCATCCCCGGCGCAGAGGTTCACGCCCAGCTGGTCCCGGGCCTGGAGAATCTGCCGGTGGCTTTGCAGGAGGTCAAGCGCCAGCAGCGCAAGGTGTTCGGCGCCCAGGCGCTGTG
>CAJFRA010000020.1 GCA_904419295.1 Candidatus Pseudobutyricicoccus lothianensis | reverse complement strand
AACTTGCCCCTGCTGTCCTACAGCTATTGTATCACGGGCATCCCAAAGCCTGCTGATACCTAAAATTATTAACTTTGAAACTTATTATACGAGGAGAAGATCATATGAACGCCATTCCCCACCGCATATTCTTGACCGAAGAAGAGATGCCCAAGGCCTGGTACAACCTGCGCGCCGACATGCCGGAACAGCACGAGCCCCTGCTGGACCCGGCCACCCGGGAACCGGTGACATTGGAGGCCCTTTCCCACATCTTCTGCCGGGAGCTGGCCGCCCAGGAGCTGGACACCACCCACCGGTACATCCCCATCCCGGAGCCGGTGCTGGAATATTACAAGACCTACCGGCCCTCGCCCTTGGTGCGGGCCTATGGGCTGGAGCGGCAGCTCGGCACCCCGGCCCGCATCTACTACAAATTTGAAGGCGGCAACACATCTGGCAGCCACAAGCTCAATTCGGCCGTGGCCCAGGTGTACTACGCCAAGCAGCAGGGCATCACCCACCTGACCACCGAGACCGGCGCCGGCCAGTGGGGCACTGCCTTGGCCATGGCCTGCGCCTATTTTGGCCTGGAACTGACCGTCTATATGGTAAAAAGCAGCGCCCGGCAAAAACCCCAGCGCCGGGCGGTGATGGAGACATTCGGCGCCCGTGTGGTGGAAAGCCCCAGCCCCACCACTCAGGTGGGCCGGGCACTGCTGGCCCGCTACTCGGAAAGCGGCGGCAGCTTGGGCTGTGCCATCAGCGAAGCGGTGGAGACAGCGGCCAATACGCCCAACTGCCGCTATGTGCTGGGCAGCGTGTTGGATCAGGTGCTGCTGCATCAATCCATCATCGGCAGCGAATGCCGCATCGCCATGGATCGGATCGGCGAATACCCCGACATCGTCATCGGCTGCGCCGGCGGCGGCTCCAACTTGGGGGGCATCCTGTGCGAGTACATGGCAGACCGGCTCCAGGGCCGGGGCCACGCCCGCTTCATCGCCGCCGAACCGGCGGCCTGCCCTTCCCTGACCCGTGGCCGCTACGCCTACGACTACTGCGACGCAGGCCAGATCGCCCCGCTGGCCAAGATGTATACCCTGGGCAGCGGGTTCCAGCCCGCATCCATCCACGCAGGCGGCCTGCGTTACCACGGCATGAGCCCGGTGATCAGCAAGCTGTACCACGATGGCTTCATCGACGAGGCCAGGGCCTTGGGCCAGACCCAGGTGTTCGAAGCGGCCCGCCGCTTCGCCGTGGCCGAAGGCATCCTGCCAGCGCCGGAATCCTCCCACGCCATCTGCGCCGCCATTCAAGAGGCGGAGCGCTGCCGGGAAGAGGGCGTGGGCCGCACCATCCTCTTCAATCTGACGGGCACCGGCTATTTCGACCTGGCTGCCTTTCAGCAATACAACACCGGGGCCATGGTGGATCTCTCCCCCACCGAGGCGGAGCTAATCCAGAATTTTCGCGGGTTGGAAGCGTGCGCCCAGGGCCCTCACTCTTATTGACAGAATGAATCCATCCATGCTCCATTTATCAAGACAAACGATTGGCATAATGACCCGCCATCCACTAAAATAAAAAGTGTTTGGAGTTTTCACCTGTTACAGCAGAGATGTGATATTGATTTGGTCTAGTGGAATGGAGATGTGAAAATGAACCGAGAATTGATCAAAGATCTGCCGGCCGTGTTCGAAGAATTCAACGACCAGCGGAAGCAATCCTTTGTCACCGCCATGGAATTGAAACAAAAAGGGGTGCCTTTTGTGGGCGTGTTCTGCACTTACCTGCCCCAGGAGATCCCCATGGCCATGGGCGCCGCCGTGGTGGGCCTGTGCTCTATGTCGGGCGAGACCATCCCCGAAGCGGAAAAAGATCTGCCCCGCAACCTGTGCCCCCTGGTCAAATCCAGCTATGGGTTTGCCAAAACGGAAAAGTGCCCCTACTTCTATTTTTCTGACCTGATCGTGGGTGAGACCACCTGCGACGGCAAAAAGAAAATGTATGAGATGCTGGGCGAATTCAAGCCTGTGTATGTGATGGAGCTGCCCAACAGCCAGAGCCCCGACGCACTGGAGCTGTGGAAAAAGGAAGTCATCAAATTCAAAGAAAAGCTGGAAAGCCACTTTGGCGTGACCATCACCGAAGAACAAGTGCGCCAGGCTGTCCGCGTGAAAAACGAAGAGCGCCGCGCCCTGAAAGAGTTCTACAAGGTGATGCAACTCAACCCCGCCCCCATGCTGGGCGCCGACCTGTATAAAGTGCTGTACGGCTCCACCTTTAAATTCAACAAAGAGGAGATCCCCGGCGAAGTGCGGGCCCTGACCCAGCGCGTGCTGGAGAGCTATGACGACGGCACGCCGGATTGCCCCAAAAACAAATTTGCCGGCCGTCCCCGCATCCTCATCACAGGCAGCCCCATCGGCGGCGCCACGGAAAAAGTCATCAAATGCTTGGAAGACAACGGCGCCCAAGTGGTGGTGTACGAAAATTGCAGCGGTGCCAAATCGGTGGATGAGCTGGTGGACGAAGACGCCGAGGACATCTACGACGCTCTGGCACGCCGTTATCTGAACATCGGCTGCTCCTGCATGACGCCCAATCCCAACCGCTTTCAGCTGATGGGCCGCCTGATCGACGAATACCAGGTGGACGCTGTGGTGGATGTGGTGCTGCAAGCTTGCCATACCTACAACGTGGAGACCTACAACATCAAAAAGTTCGTCACCGAGGAAAAGAAGATCCCCTATCTGTCTTTGGAAACCGATTACTCTACCTCGGATGTGGGCCAGCTGAGCACCCGTCTGGCCGCTTTCGTGGAGATGCTGTAACCATGGCGCACCTGAGTCTGGGCATCGACTGCGGCTCCACTACCACAAAAGGCGCTTTATACGATGGGCAGCAGGTGGTCAAGACCATCCTGCTGCCCACGGCGGCACGTCCCCAGCAGCGCATGGAGCAGATCTACAACGCCATGTATTCCCCCGACGTAGGCTACGTGGTGGCCACGGGGTATGGCCGCGACCTGCTGCCCCAGGCGGATAAACGGGTGACAGAGATCACTTGCCACGCCAAAGGCGCTTCTTACCTGTGCCCTTCCATCCGTGGCGTGGTGGATATCGGCGGCCAGGACAGCAAGGCCATCCTGCTGGACCGGGACGGCAATGTGTCGGATTTTTTGATGAACGACAAATGCGCCGCCGGCACCGGCCGGTTCGTAGAGATGATGAGCCGCATCCTGGATTGCCCGCTGGATGAGATCGACGGCTTTGTCCAAGGGCGCAGCCCGGTGGATATCACCAGCATGTGTACCGTCTTTGCCGAAAGCGAGATCATCAGCCTGCTGGCCGAAAGCAAAGAGCGGGGCGATATCGCCTTGGGCGTCATCCGTTCCATCTGCCGGCGCACGGCTTTGTTCGCCCTCAAGCTGCGGCCCCAAGGGGATCTGTTTTTCAGCGGCGGCTTGGCCCGCTTCGAGGTATTCCGCCGCACATTGGAAGAATTTGTAGAGCTTCCTGTGCACACCCACGCGCAATCGCAATTTGCCGGGGCCATCGGCGCCGCCATCATCGGCTACCGGAAGATGGCGTAATGGCCAAAGACCAACCGGGGCCGCTTCTGTCACCAGGAGCGGCCTTTTTTTATGCCAGCTTGGAAAACTTCATTGTAGAAGTGGAAACTTTTGCAAAAACTATAATTTCACACCGAAAAAGCTATAGTAAAAACCCTAATTTGTTCTGTCACACCGGAGATTTTATGGTATAATAGCGGTAATGCGGTGTGTCGACTTTTGCGGCCCTTTTCCCTACCAGAAATAGCGGCCAAAAAGCTGGCCAGGATGTCACAGCGCCTATCGCTGCGGCAGACGAACCGCAAGGCAGCGATTCTGTTTTTCCCGTCCGCCTCCCGCCGCCCTGGCGGCAGCTGGGAGACCGGACATCCATACAGAGCGCCTATCATTGGGAAAACCATCGTTTTGGAAAGGAGCATTGTACCATGAACGAAGCACTGACACAAAAGCTCTCGGCTGTGCTGCAAAGAAGCCTGCCCAAGAACTACACTTCGGTTTCCTATGCCATTTCTTACAAAGGCCAGATCTTGTGTGCCGATTCCCTGGGTTATCAGGACGGTTCCAAGCTCCACCCGGCCACCACCAGCTGTACTTACAACGTGGCCTCTGTCTCCAAGATCTACTGCACCACGGCTGTGATGCAATTGGTGGAGCAGGGCAAAGTGGACCTGGACACCCCCATTGTGGAATACCTGCCCGATTTTAAGATGCTGGATGAGCGGTACCGCCAGATCACCCTGCGCCACTGCCTGAGCCACACCAGCGGCCTGCCCGGCACCCAGTGGAAGCACTTTTCCACTGCCGATGTCAGCGAAAACCACTACTATGAAGAAGTGTACGATTACATGGCCCACAGCTACCTGAAGGCAGCACCGGGCGAATATTCCACCTATTGCAACGACGGCTTCACGCTGGCGGAAATGGTGGTGGCCCAAGTTTCGGGCCAGAGCTATGCAGAATACTGCATGGAACACATCACAGAGCCCATCGGCGCCCACTCCAGCCGCCTTTCTCCGGTGCGCAACACCGACTATCCCTTGGTAAAAGAGGGCAAAAAGCCCGGCGAACTGCTGCTGATCCAGGGCGGTGCCGGCTATACCACCACCATGATGGACCTGTGCAAATTCGGCCAGCAATTTTTGGGCGACAGCAAGATCCTGAGCCAAAAGAGCAAAGAGGAGATGGCCAAGCGCCAAGGCGCTACATTCCTGGAAGAAGACATCCGCAGCACTGCCTTTGGCCTGGGCTGGGATTCGGTCTGCTATTCCGACCCGGATTATGACCTGGGCGAAGGAGTGCTGCAAAAGAGCGGCAACAGCTTCCAGTTCACCACCCAGTTCATGGTGTTCCCCAAGTATGATGCGGTGCTGGCCATTTCGGAGACCCATGACTGCGGCCTGGATGTGCCCGAAGTGGGCCTGCGCCTGCTGGCCACGGCTCTGTACGACCAAGGCGTCAACTTGTTCAGCCGCTACCAGCCGGTGCCCCAGGAACTGGCTCAGCAACTGGATGGCACATACTTGGTGCCCTCGGCCATCCTGCACACCCATTTCTACGGCTCTTTCCTGGATATCTCCATGGACAGCGTGCGGGGCGGCAGCCACGGCTATTTGAAAGCCCTGAAATACGATGGCAAAGAGTTCGTGGGCGAAAACGATTCCCGGTATTTCTTTGTGGAAAAAGACGGGGATACCTTCCTGATGTCCAACCTGCGGGGCAAAGTGGCCCCCATGGCCATGAAAGCGCCCAAGCTGCCTGCCATCAACGACGTATGGCGCAGCCGCCTGGGCAAAAAATATGTGCTGTGCAGCACTTCCCCCTGGGATCTGATCCCCTGCGAGCTGATGACCGGCTTTGTGCTCAAGAGCCTGCCGGAACAGGAAGGCATTTTGGTGGCATCCTGCTCGGGCCGCAGCGACAGCGGTGTCTACGGCCTGTTTGAAGGCACTTTTGCCCCGGTCACCGACACCGTCGGCACCGGTTTCCTCCGGACGCCGGCCAACGGCAGCCGCGACCTGCTGACTCCCTGCTTTGAGGTGAAAGAGGGCGCCGAATACTGCACTTTGGCCTCCTACACTTTCCGGGATGTGGATTCCCTGCCGGTGTACAGCGGCCAAGGCTTTGAAGGCGAAGCCTACGATCATCAAACATACAACCAGGTATATACCCTGCCCCATTCTCTGGACAAACTGCCCCATGTGCCGGAAAACCGCCGGCTGATCGTGCTGGATGACAATATGACCACTGTTTACGACAGCCTGATGGGCGGCAAATACGAACCGGTGAAAAAGGGCTATTTGATCTTAGTCTGATCGGTTTCCACAGGGTGTGGACCATTTCCGCCCTTTGATCCACAGCACCGCCCATCCGCCAATTTGCGGGTGGGCGGTGCTTTTTCCATTGCTTTTTGTCTGCTATAATGGAGGAGACCGAACACGATACCAGACCGACAACAGGAGGAAAAACCCATGTCTGTAGAAACAGCCAGCGCCTGTTTGGCCCGCTACGGCCGCCAGCAGGACATTCTATTTTTCGATCGATCCAGCGCCACAGTGGAATTGGCGGCCCAAGCTCTGCACACCGAGGGATGCCGCATTGCCAAGACTTTGTCTTTTCTCACCAAAGAAGGGCCCATTTTGGTGGTCACCGCTGGGGATGCCCGCATTGACAACGCCCGCTACAAAGCCCGGTTTGGCCAAAAGGCCAAGATGCTCACGCCCGACCAAGTGGTGGAGTGGACCACCCACCCGGTGGGCGGCGTATGCCCTTTTGGCGTGCCCGAGAATGTGACGGTGTATCTGGATGAGTCCCTGCGCCGGTTTGAGACCGTCTACCCCGCCTGCGGCAGCGGGAATTCCGCCATTTGCCTGACCTGCGACGAGCTGTACACCTATGGAGGCGCCACAGGCTGGGTGGATGTGTGCAAAGGCTGGCGAGATGAAGAATAGTCGAAAAAAGCGTCTTTTGCTCTGGGCCGGCGGCGCGGTGCTCTTCTTTGGCGTTTTGTGTTTTGGCCTGATCCAATACCGGGTCTATTCCCTTTCCGCCCCCTACCGGGTGGCAGAAGAAGAGGCGCCCGAGGCCCAGGCCATTGTGATCTTGGGGGCCAAAGTGGAAGAAGACGGCACCCTTAGCCCTGCGCTGGAAGACCGCCTGGCCCAGGGACTGGCCCTCTACCGTGCGGGCAAAGCCCCCCGCCTGCTGGTGACCGGCGATGGGGAAAACCAGACCCGCAATGAGGTAGAAGCCATGAAAAGCTACCTGCTGGATCAAAATGTGCCCCAGGAGGCCATTTTGGAGGACCCCCATGGCCTGAACACCTATGCCAGCTTATACCGGGCCAAACACACCTTTGGGTTGGAGCGGGTGCTGCTCGTCACCCAGGAATACCATTTGGGCCGCTCTTTGTACCTGGGCCGCCAGCTGGGGCTCGTGTGCTATGGCGTTGGTACGCCGGATACGGTCTTCAAAAACATCCCTTACAACTACTGCCGGGAAGCCTTGGCCCGGGTCAAGGCCTTTTTCAACGCGGAAATACAGCACCTGAAAGTCTGATCCGGCCCAAACAAAGGAGGAAGCCATGGAACCACGGGACCTCTACCTGCGCTCCATCTGCAAAAAGCCGGAGATCCACGGCCTCAATAGCTATGTGGCCCATCTGCCCCTGGTACAGCGGCTGGACACTTTGGAATTTCACCAGCCGGTCACTTTTCTGGTGGGGGAAAACGGCAGCGGCAAATCCACCCTGCTGGAGGCCATTGCCGTGGCTTGGGGCTTCAACCCGGAAGGCGGCAGCCGCAATTTCAACTTTTCCACCCAGCAGACCCATTCGCCGCTGGCCCAATACCTCAAGCTGGTACGGGGCCCATACCGGGCAAAAGACGGCTTTTTCCTGCGGGCCGAAAGCTTTTACAATGTGGCCACTGAGATCGACCGCCTGGATACCGACGGCACTTTGGTGCGCAGTTACGGCGGCATCTCCCTCCACGGGCAGTCCCACGGCGAAAGCTTTTTATCCCTGATGCTGCACCGCTTTGGCGGCCAAGGCCTCTATCTGCTGGACGAGCCGGAGTCCGCCCTTTCCCCCACCCGCCAGCTAGCCGCCCTGTCGGTCATCCACCAGCTGGTGCAGCAGGATTCCCAGTTCATCATCGCCACCCATTCCCCTATCCTCATGGCCTACCCCCAAGCAGAGATCTTGGTGTTGGACGAAGAAGGGCTCCATGTGACGCCCTACCGCCAAACCGAGCATTATCAACTGACCCGCCGCTTTTTGGAAGCGCCGGAAAAGATGCTGGCCATTCTGCTGGAGGAAGATTGATCCACAGGATGTGGACATCCCTTGGGGAAACCGATGTGCCAAAGATAAACGCCCGGCGGCCATTGCACAAAGTGATGGCTGCCGGGCGTTTTGCTCCCCAGGGTGTGGATCAGCCCAGATCCACACCGTAAAAGCGGGCGCACTCTGCCAGGCCCTGCTGGATCTCTTCCCTGGAATAGCCAGCTCGTTCCAGCTCTTCTTCCTCCATGGCGTTGAGACGCATATAAAAATCGATGGCGATCTCCAACAGGGACAAGTCCTCTGGATCCAGGGCTTCAAACAGCCGGTCTTCCGCCTCGTTGATCTTTCCCTCTTCTGTCAGCTGCCGCAGCAGCCGGTATAAGCGGCCTTTTTGAGTCTCCGCCTCTTCTTCCCGCAGTTCATAAGCCGTCTCCTCTTTGCGGAAGACCAGCAGGGCCAATGTCCTGGCGAACATCTCGATCTGCCGCATGATATAGTCTTGCTGAAACATGGTCTCCTCCTTTGATCGAAAAAGAGGATATGGCACATGGCCATATCCTCTTGCCCTTTGCGATCAATGTGTATGCTCTTCTTCGCCGTGGCAGGCCTGGCAATCGCCAGTGCAGCCCACGAACTCCACCGGGTCCTTGCCCTGGCCCTTGTAGTAGTTGGCCAGCGCCGCTTTGATGGCTTCTTCCGCCAGCACAGAGCAGTGCATTTTCACCGGAGGCAGCCCGTCCAGCGCCTCGGCCACTGCGGCATTGGTCAGCTGCAGCGCCTCTTTGACTGTCTTCCCCTTGACCAGCTCGGTGGCCATCGAAGAAGTGGCCACTGCCGCGCCGCAGCCAAAAGTCTGGAATTTGACATCTTGGATGACTTCGTTTTCATCGATCTTCATAAAGATCTTCATGATATCGCCGCATTTCAGGTTGCCCACCTCGCCTACGGCGTTGGCATCTGCGATCTCACCCACATTGCGCGGATGAGCCAGATGATCCATTACTTTTTCGGAATACAGCATGGTATCGTTCTCCCTTTCCCCGATCTATTTCCGGTTCCACACCGGCGACATCGCCCGCAAACGTTCCACCACTTGGGGCAGTTTTTCAATGATATAATCCACATCTTCTTCGGTGTTGAACCGGCCCAGGCTGACCCGCAGGGAGCCGTGGGACACCTCATGGCTCAGCCCGATGGCCATGAGCACATGGGAAGGATCCAGCGAGCCGGTGGAACAAGCCGAACCCGTGGAAGTGCAGATGCCCTCCATATCCAGATACAGCACCATGGATTCGCCTTCGATGGCGCTGATGGCAAAGCTACAGGTGCCGGGCAACCGGTTCACCGGGTCGCCGGTGAGGATGGTCTCAGGGATCTGCAGCACGCCGTCGATCAGTTTGCGGCTCAATTTTTTCAGCCGCTGGCTCTCCTCTTCCATGGTCTCCCGGGCCAGCTGTGCCGCCGCGCCCAGGCCCACGATGCCGGCCACGTTCTCTGTGCCGCTGCGCCGGTTGCGCTCTTGGCCGCCCCCTTCGATCACAGGCTTGAGGCCCAGGCCCTTGCGGATGTACAGGGCGCCGGTCCCCTTGGGGCCGTTGATCTTGTGGGCGGAAAGGGACAGCAAATCGATGTGCATGGCCGTCACATCCAGGGGCATATGGCCAAAGGCTTGTACTGCATCGGTGTGGAACAGCACGCCGTGGCGCTGGCAGATCTCGCCGATCTGCTGGATGGGCTGAATGGTGCCCACCTCGTTGTTGGCCGCCATGATGGAGACCAGAGCCGTATCCTCATCGATGGCCTGTTCCAACTGGTCCAGTTTTACCTGGCCGTTTTGGTCCACTTCCAAAAATGTGACCCGGAAACCTTCTTTTTCTAGGGCCATGGCCGTGTGCAGCACGGCATGGTGTTCGATCTTTGTGGTGATCAGATGCTTTTTGCCCTTGCCGGCAGGCCCGTACAGCACGCCTTTTAAAGCCATGTTGTCCGATTCCGTGCCGCTGCCGGTAAAAAAGATCTCTTCGGCCTTGGCGCCGATGACTTCCGCCACCTGGGCACGGGCCTTCTCTATGGCAATCTTTGCGTCGCGGCCCAATCGGTACAGGGTGGAAGGGTTGCCATACTGCTCTTTTAAGTAGGGCAGCATGGCGTCCAGCACCTGGGGAGCGATCTGGGTAGTGGCCGCATTGTCCGCATATACAAACATATTTGCAACATCCTTTCTCATTTCTCTGCAAAGCACATTGCTGTGGGATGCTGTGCAATTCTTCAACTCCGCTTCAAATATACACCCGTTTAGTATAGATTGCAAGAGCTATTTCACCGGTTTACAAAAAAGTTGCATTTGGCAAACCGCTTATCTGTTTTTGGCGATCTCGCCGGTGGCCAGCTGGTCGCAGCGGTTGTTGTAGGCGTTGTCCGCATGGCCTTTGACCCAATGGATCTGCACCTGGTGCCGCTGGAGCTGGGCATCCAAGGCTTGCCACAGCTCCACGTTGAGCACTGGTTTCTTATCGCTTTTTTTCCAGCCGTTGCGCTTCCAGTTGCGCAGCCAGCCCTCGTTGATGGCTTTGGCGATGTATTGGGAATCGGTATAAAGCAGCACTTCACAGGGCTCTTTCAGCGCCTCCAGGGCATAAATCGCCCCTTTCAGCTCCATGCGGTTGTTGGTGGTGCCCGCCTCAAAGCCGGACAGCTCTTTTTCCACCCCGTTGTAACGCAGGATCGCACCCCAGCCGCCGGGCCCCGGGTTGCCCGAACAGGCCCCGTCGGTATAGACTTCCACTTGCTTCATCGGTCATTCCTCTTGGGCGGGGGAATCTGTCTGCTCTGGGGCAGCCTCTTCCTTTTCGCCCTCCTCTTCTTTTTCCGCAGTGGCCAGGGAGATCAGCCGCACCCCTTCATCCAGCCGCATCAAAATAACGCCCTGGGATGCCCGGCCGCACACCCGGATGGTCTCCACACCGGTGCGGATGATGACGCCGGCATCGGTGATCAGCAGGATGTCCTGATCCAAATTGACGCATTTGATACCGGCCAGCAGCCCGGTCTTTTCCGTCAGGTTGTGGGCGGTGATGCCGCCGCCGCCCCGGTGGTGTTCGGTGAATTCGCTGGGCTCCGTCAGCTTGCCATAGCCGTTTTCCGTCACGGTCAGCAGGTATTGGCCGTCGCTGTCGCAGGCAACGCCCACCACATAATCGTCTTCTGCCAGGCGGATGCCCCGCACGCCGGTGGCGCTGCGCCCCATGGCCCGCACTTCATTTTCGTCGAACCGGATGCCTCGCCCCTTGCGGGTGCACAGCAAGATCTTATCTTGCCCATCGGTCAAACGCACGCCGATGAGTTCGTCGTTTTCGTTGATATTGATGACCCGCACGCCGGCCTTCCGGGCAGTGTGCAGCTCAGAGAGGCGAATGCGCTTGACCACGCCCTGCTTGGTGGCAAAGAACACATAGGCCCCTTCTGCAAATTCCTTGATGGGGATCATGGCTGTCACCCGTTCCCCGCTCTCCAGCTGCAGCAGGTTGACGATGTTGGTGCCCTTGGCTGCCCGGCTGGCTTCTGGGATCATATAGCCCTTGAGCCGCAGCACTTTGCCCAGGTTGGTGAAAAACAGCACATGGTCATGGGTCGAGGCGGTAAACACCGTCTCCACGATGTCTTCATCCCGGGTGGTCATGGCGTTGACGCCCCGGCCGCCCCGGCGCTGGGCCCGGTAGGCCGAAACAGGCATGCGCTTAATGTACCCCAACCGGGTCAGGGTATACGCACACTGTTCTTCTTCGATCAGATCTTCGATATCCAGCTCGTTTTCCACCAGAGAGATCTCGGTGCGGCGTTCGTCGCCGTATTTGTTGCGCAGTTCGGTCAGCTCTTCTTTGACCACGGCGAAGATCTTTTCCGAATGGGCCAACAGGTCTTCCAAATGGGCGATCTTTTGGCGCAGCCCTTCCAGTTCATTCTCGATCTTCTCCACTTCCAGGCCCTGCAGGCGGCCAAGGCGCATATCCAAAATGGCCTGGGCCTGTACATCGGAAAGCTGGAACCGCTCCATCAGCCGTTCTTTGGCGTTGTCGTAGCTGGTGCGGATGATGTGGATCACTTCGTCGATGTTCTCGCAGGCGATCTTCAGGCCCTCCAAAATATGGGCCCGCTCCTGGGCTTTCCGCAGGTCGTACCGGGTGCGGCGCTCCACCACCTGGTATTGGAACTGGATGTACTCATCCAGCATCTCCCGCAGTGTCAGCACTTTCGGCTGGCTCTGGTTGTGCACCAACGCCAGGTTGATGACAGAGAAAGTCTCCTGCATCTGGGTGAACTGATACAGCTGGTTGAGCACCACCTGGGGGTTGGCATCCCGGCGCAGCTCAATGACGATGCGCATGCCGTCCCGGTCCGATTCATCCCGCAGATCGGTGATGCCGTCCACCCTTTTTTCCTTGTGCAGGTCGGCGATGTTCTCGATCAGGCGGGCTTTGTTCACCATATAGGGCAGCTCGGTGACCACAATGCGGAACCGGCCCGTTTGGTATTCTTCGATCTCAGCCCGGCAGCGGACCACGATGCGCCCGCGCCCGGTGGCATAGGCGGCGCGGATGCCCGCACGGCCCATGATGATGCCGCCGGTGGGGAAATCCGGCCCTTTGATAAAGCGGCAGATGTCCTCCAGCGTGGCTTCCGGGTTGTCGATCACATAGCAGATGGCGTCGCACACTTCCCGCATGTTGTGAGGCGGGATATTGGTGGCCATGCCCACGGCAATGCCCGAAGACCCGTTGACCAACAAGTTGGGGAAACGGGAGGGCAGCACAAAGGGTTCTTTCAGCTTATCGTCAAAGTTGGGCACAAAATCCACGGTATCTTTGTCGATGTCCGTCAGCATATTGGCCGCCAGTTTTGCCATTCTGGCCTCTGTATAACGGTAGGCGGCCGGTGGGTCGCCATCCACGCTGCCAAAGTTGCCATGGCCGTCGATCAACGGATAGCGCAGGGAAAAATCCTGAGCCAGGCGCACCAAGGCGTCGTAGACCGAGGCGTCGCCGTGGGGATGATACCGGCCCAGCACATTGCCCACGGTGGTGGCGGATTTGCGGTAGGGCCGTTCCGCTGTCAGGTTGTCTTCATACATGGCGTACAGAATGCGGCGATGCACCGGCTTCAAGCCGTCCCGCACATCGGGCAGGGCACGGCTGACAATGACGCTCATGGCATAATCGATGTAGGATTTCTTCATTTCCTTTTCCAGGTCCACATCGATGATCTTCTGATCTGCAAATCTCAGATCATTCGCTTCGCTCATTTTCTCACCTATTTTCTTATACAGGGCGTAACTTTATTATCTAAAATTTCGATTCGTCTCTTTTTTCAATACAGATTGGCCCCTTAGTGCCAACCGTTGTCATCCGGCCCCTGCCCATTATGACCATTGTTCCAGCTGCCGTTGTGACTAGTCCCACTGCCGTAGACATCGTCCTGCGGGATGATGAGGGCACAGATGATATACAGCCACAGGCCCGTGCCGCCAAAAAAGATGGCCACTGCCCAGGCGATGCGCACCAACGTAGAATCAATGCCGAAAAAATTGGCTACGCCGCCGCACACACCGGCCAACATCCGGTCTGTATTGCTCTTGCGCAATTTTCTGTCCATACGCTTCTCCTTTGATGCCGGCGCTTGCCGCCCGGCCCCTTAAATATCCAAATTGTTTACGTATTTGGCGTTGCTCTCAATGAAGTTCCGGCGGGGCTCCACTTTTTCCCCCATCAAGATGGTGAAGATCTCATCGGCCGACTGGGCGTCTTCCATATTCACCTTCAAAATGGTGCGGTTTTCCGGGTTCATCGTGGTCTCCCACAGCTGTTCCGGGTTCATTTCGCCCAAGCCCTTATAGCGCTGCACTTCTGCCCCGGGGAATTGGGTCAATAGTTCTGCCAGCTGTTCCTCTGTGTAGGCATACCGGGGTTCCATCTTCCCTTTCGCCACTTTGTAAAGGGGCGGCTGGGCGATATACACATGGCCGTTTTCGATCAGCGGCCGCATATACCGGAAAAAGAACGTCAGCAGCAATGTGCGGATATGACTGCCGTCCACATCCGCATCGGCCATCAGAATGATCTTGCCATAGCGCAATTTGGTGATGTCGAACTCATCGCCGATGCCGGCGCCAAAAGCCGTCACCATGGGCATCAGCTTTTCATTGCCATACACTTTGTCCAGGCGGGCCTTTTCCACATTGAGCATCTTGCCCCACAGGGGAAGGATGGCCTGGAACCGTCTGTCCCGCCCGCTCTTGGCGGAACCGCCGGCGGAATCGCCCTCCACGATGTAGATCTCTGTCAGGCTGGGGTCCCGCTCCTGGCAGTCGGCCAGCTTGCCCGGCAGAGAAGCGCTCTCCAGGGCACTCTTGCGCCGTGTGGCCTCCCGGGCCTTTCGGGCCGCCTCCCGTGCCCGGGCCGCCGTCAGGCATTTTTCCAAGATGGTCTTGGCCGTGGCCGGGTTTTCTTCCAAATAGGCGGAAAGAGCCTCATAGACCGCACCATCCACCAAGCCCCGGATCTCGCTGTTGCCCAGCTTGGTCTTGGTCTGGCCTTCGAACTGGGCGTTGGTCAGTTTGACGCTGATCACACAGCTCAAGCCTTCCCTTGTGTCGTCGCCCGACAGGTTTTTGTCGTCTTCTTTCAAATACTTGTATTTGTGGGCGTAATCGTTGATCACCCGGGTCAGGGCCGATTTAAAGCCCGTCTCGTGGGTGCCGCCCTCTGTGGTGTTGATGTCGTTGGCAAAGGACAAAATGTTTTCGTTGTAGCTGTCGTTGTACTGCATGGCCACTTCCGCCACGCTGTCGTCTTTTTGGGCGGCCAGATAGATGACTTCCGGGTGCAGCGGCGTCTTGTTCCGGTTCAAATGCTGGACAAATTCCCGGATGCCTCCCTGGTAGCACATCTGGGTCTCCCGCACGGCATTGGGGTCTCGGCGGTCTGTAAAGGTGATGGTCACCCCGGCGTTGAGGAAAGCCTGTTCCCGCAGACGGTTCAGCAGCACGTCATAATCGTATTCTGTGGTCTCAAAAATGGTGGCATCCGCCTTGAAACGGACAAAAGTCCCCCGCTCTTTGGTGTCGCCGGTGATGTGGAGCGGGCCGTCGGGAACGCCCCGGTGGAACTGGATGGAATGGATCTTGCCATCCAAATAGACATCCACGGTGAGCCATTCGGAAAGGGCGTTGACCACGCTGGCGCCCACGCCATGGAGGCCGCCGGACACTTTGTAACCGCCGTCGCCGAATTTGCCGCCCGCATGCAAGATGGTATAGACCACCTCCACCGTGGAAATGCCCATTTTGTGGTGGATCCCCACAGGGATGCCGCGGCCGTTATCCCGCACCGAGATCACGTTGCCCGGCTCGATGCACACTTCGATGTGGGTGCAATAGCCGGCCAGCGCCTCGTCGATGGCGTTGTCCACGATCTCATACACCAGGTGGTGCAACCCCCGCTGGGAGGTGGAGCCGATGTACATGCCCGGCCGTTTGCGCACCGCCTCCAAGCCTTCCAGCACTTGGATTTGGCTTTCATCGTATGTGGTTTCAACTTTCTGAATGTCACTCATTGGTTTTCATTCCTCTTAGTCTAGGTGTTGGCGGCCGCCTGGCGGCCCGTTCATTCGTGCAGAATATTGCCGGGCAGCGGTTCGCTGCCCGCCCGCTTGAGCAGGGTCTGAGAGCTGATCTGAGAGATATAGACCGTAGTGCGGCCCTCTTCTTCGCAGACAACGGCAGATTTGGGCAGCTCGTCGCTGACAGCCACCACCCGCCCTTCCTGCTCCGCGCGGGTCAAAAACTCCCGGGTCCGTTTGCCATAGGTGGCGGTATCAAAATCAAATATGCCGATGATGCTCCGCCGGGGCACGGCGATGTCACGGCCCAAATGCAAATACATGGTCTCCTCCTCACGCCATGGGGCGCACGGTCCCCTTTTCCACGAAAAAGGCGGTGGCATCCAGCTGGCGCAGCCGCTCTGTGCGCTCGCAGCAGGTGATCACCACCTGGCCGCCTCCCGCCTTCTGGATCAAAAATTCCTGCCGGCGGCCGTCCAATTCCGAAAGGACGTCGTCCAGCAGCATCACCGGGTATTCGCCGCAATCGTCTTTCATGATCTGCCGTTCGGCGAATTTCAGCGCCAAGGCCGCCGTGCGGGTCTGGCCCTGGCTGGCAAACCCCCGGGCCGCCGTGCCGTTGATGGTGATCTGCAGATCGTCTTTGTGGGGCCCGGTCAGGCACTGGGCGCTGGCCAGTTCAGCCTGGGCATGGCTTTCGCTGTGTTCCAGCAGCCACTGCTCGATCTGGCTTTCCGGCGCTTTGGGGTCCTGCACGGAGGAAACGGTCTGGTACTGGATGCCCAGCTGTTCGCCGCACCCTGATACTGCTTCATGGATCTTGGCGGCTTCGGCGGCCAGTTTCTCGGCAAAAAAAGCCCGGTAACGGATGACAGCAGCCCCGCATTTTGCCATGCGGCGGGTAAAATCCGGCAGGATATACAGCAGAGAGGGGTTTTCCTCCTGGCTGCGCAAGATCTTTGCCTTGTGCTCCAGCAATTTGTTGTATTCGCTGATGGCCAGTTCATACCGGGGGCGCAGCTGGCACAAAGCCACATCCAAAAAGCGGCGCCGGGCCGCCGGGCCCTCCCGGATCAGATACAGGTCTTCCGGCGAAAACAACACGCAGCGGAACACTTCGGCCAGATCCCCCTGGCGTTTGCATTTGACCCCGTTTATCGTGCTGCGCAGCCGCCCGCCCCTTGGGAACTGAAGATCCACGGCAAAATCCCGCTCCCGGGAGCGGATCTGGGCCTGGATGCGTGCCTGGGGGGCGCCAAAGGCCAGCAGATCCCCTCGCTTAGAAGCCCGCCAGGAACGGCTGCCGGTCAGCAGGAAGATAGCTTCCAGCAAATTGGTCTTGCCCTGGGCGTTTTCCCCGGCCAAAATAGTGGCTCCCGGCGGCAGGCACAGCTCTTGCCGGCGGTAGTTGCGGAAGTCTTCCAGGGCGATGCGCTCTAACTGCATGGGGTGATTTCCACCGTGACGCCCTGGAAAGTCACTCGGTCCCCCGGGTAACATTTCTTTCCCCGCTGGGTGCAGATCTGGCCGTTGACTTGTACCAGCCCTTGGGCGATCTGTTCTTTTGCCTCGCCGCCGCTCATGCACAAAGCGGCGAATTTCAGCAGGCTATCCAGTTTGATGTATTCGGTTTGGATGGAGACCGTGCGGTTTTCCATGGAATTCTCCTTTGCATCCTTGGCGTGTCATCTGTTGTTTTAGACCTGGTCTGCCTTGAGGCGCACCGGCAGCACCAGGTAGAGGAATTTTTCCCCTTCCACCGGCCGGATGACGCAGGGGGACAGGCTGCTTTTCAGCTCCAGCAGGACTTTTTCTTCGGGGCAAGCCCGCAAGGCGTCCAGCAGATACCGGTTGTTGAAGCCGATCTCGATCTTTTCCGGGCAATGAGGGATCGGGCATTCATCGTAGGCCCGGCCCAGAGAGGTGACACAGGAGATCTTTAAACTCTCGTCTTCGAAACAGCAGCGGACCGGGTTTTTCAGCCGTTCGGAGATGATCAGTGACACACGTTCCACGCAGTCGATGATGGATTTTACGTCAATTTCCAATTTGATGTGGCAATCCGAAGGGATGGCATTGCGGTAATTGAGAAATTCGCCTTCCAGCAAACGGGTGGTGATCCATGTGCCGTCGATTTCGAACAGGGCGTGTTTCCGTTCCGGGTAGATGTGGACAGTCTCTTCGTCGCTGTCCGGTAAAATGCGGCTGATCTCTTTTAATGTCTCTCCTGGAACTACAAAAGACAGGTTGCTTCCGGTGTCGTTGGTCACTGTTTCTTTGCTCATGGCCAGACGGTAGCCGTCTACCGAAACGACGGTCAGGTCGTTTTGCTGGATCTCGAACAAAGATCCGGTGTGGATCGGCTTGTTTTCGTTGTCGGAAACGGCGAAGACCGTGTGGTCGATCATGCTGCGCAGCAGATGGCAGGAGAGATGGATGCTTTTGTTTTTTTCTACGTTGGGCAGTTCGGGGAACTCTTCCGGCGAAGCGCCCAGAATGTTGAATTCGCTCATGCCGCAGCGGATGGTGGTCATATAGTGTTCGTCGCAATGAATCTCGATGATGTCATCGGGAAGTTTGCGGACGATGTCGTTGAAGATTTTGGCGTTTAAGACGATGCTGCCTTTTTCGGAGATATCGGCGGAGAAGGTTTTCTTAATGCCTGTTTTGAAGTTGTAGCCGCAGATGGTCAGTTGGTCTGCTGCGGTGATGAGCAGGCCTTCCAAAACTGTAATGGTGCTTCTGGATGCCACGGCGTGTATACAGATGGAAATAGCCTCGCTTAGCACGGCTTTTTCACAGGTGAACTTCATTTTCCGCGCTCCTTTCTTGTTCTTATCTGTTATTCATTTTTTTAGTAAAAGTCGTAGGGCTTGTGGATTTGTGGATGATACCGGCTGAGTCTTGGGGCTCTAAGGCGGATGCCATTCACAAACGCTGTGGATAAAATTGTGCAAAACTCCGAGTTATCCACAAGCTGATTTTGTACACAGGTTTCCACAGCCTTGTGCAGGGTTTGGGGAAAACTTTGTGGAAACTGTGGATAACTTGTGTTTTACCGGTTTTGGATGTTCTTTTTCAGGTCGCTGACCGCAGCGGCGAAGTTGTCGTCTTTTGCCATCTGGTCTTGGGTCTTGTTGATGGCGTGGAGCACGGTGGTGTGGTCCCGGCCCATGAACCGGCCGATCTCCGGGAAGGACATATCCGTCATCTCCCGGATGAGGTACATGGCGACTTGCCGCGGAACGACTACGTCTTTTGTTTTGGCGTTGCCCAAAATGCGCTCCGAGGTGATGTTATAGAAATTGGCGGTCTCGTCCAAAATGAGTTCCGGGGTGGGTTTGAGGCCCGGGTTGATCTTGAAGATATCCCGGATGCACTCTTCTGCCAGTTCCATGTCGATGGCCCGGCCCATGAGAGAATGTTTGGCGAAGATCTTTTTGACGGCCCCTTCCAGCTGGCGCACGTTGTTCGTAATGGAGGAGGCGATGTATTCCACCACGTCCGGCGGCAATTTGGCCCCCAGCATCTCGGTCTTTGCGTTGACCAAGGCCATGCGGGTCTCGAAATCCGGCGGTTGGATGTCGGCGAGCAGGCCCCACTCGAACCGGGACTGCAGCCGGTCTTCCAAGGTGAGGATCTCTTTGGGCGGCCGGTCGGAGGTGAGCACGATCTGTTTGCCCGATTCGTGCAGGGTGTTGAATGTGTGGAAGAATTCTTCCTGGGTGCTGATCTTGCCGGCGATGAACTGGATGTCGTCCACCAGCAGCAGGTCGGCCATCCGGTATTTTTCCCGGAACGCCGCCACGTCGCTGCGCTGGATGGCGGCGATCAGCTCGTTGGTGAAGTCGTCGCCTTTGACGTACACGATCCGGTAGGCCGGCCGGGTCCGGGCGATGTAGCCGGCGATGGCGTAGAGCAGGTGGGTCTTGCCCAAGCCCGATTGGCCATAGATGAACAGGGGGTTGTAGGCGCTGGCCGGGTTTTGGGCCACGGCATAGGCGGCCGCGTGAGCAAACTTGTTGCTGTTGCCCACGATGAACCGTTCAAATGTGTAGTTTGCATAGACTGTGTCTTCGTTGGCGGCGCGCCAAAGGCTCAACTCTTCGTCGCCGCAAAGGACCCGCAGGGCCAAGTCTTCCCCCGTCAGTTCCCGCACTGCTTCGCAAAATGGCTGGGCATAGCGGTTTTCGATCATCTCCCGTTTCATGCGGGAGGTGGTGAGCAAAATAAAAACGCCGTCTTTCACCGTTACGGCGGAGGCGTCTCCAAACCAAGTGGAGATCACGATGGGGGTGAACTGCTGTTCCAGCACGTGGATCACATTTTGGAGCAGTTCGGCAGGCGTTGTCATATTGCATCTCATCCAATCAAAAAAATTCTGTCTGAAATATGAATATAGCAGATTTCATTTTAGCACACCCGGGCCCGCAGCACAACGCCAAATTAGGCACAGGCAAGCCCGCATCTGTGCACAATTATACCATCATTATAATATAGCGCGCGGGAAAAGAAAAGAATTTCGTTTGCTTTTTGGCAAAAATGTTTTGGGAAAACCCCGGTCTTGCCCCCTATTTTTTAGGCGTTTTCCCTTGCGCCTGGGGATAAAGTAGGGTACAATGGGCCCAGGTTCTGTGGAGAAAAGGAGGGGAAAGTTTGGAAAAAGTGGTTTTGGGGCTTTCTGGCGGCGTGGATTCCGCTCTGTGTGCCCGCTTGCTGCTGGAGCAGGGGCACGAAGTGGTGGGCGTTTATCTGGAGACCGGGGGCCAAGGGGCCCAGGATGCACGGCAGGCTGCCCGGGAACTGGGGATCCAGCTGGAAGTGGTGGATATCCGGCCCGCTCTGGAACAAGAAGTCATCGCCCCCTTCGTGCAGGGCTACCTCCAGGGAATCACCCCGATCCCTTGTATTTTGTGTAACCCGGCGGTCAAATTCCGCTTCTTGATGGAAGCTGCCGAAAAATTGGGGTGCCAGCTGGTGGCCACCGGCCATTATGCCATCACCCGTCCGCTGGAAAACGGCCTGACCGGCCTGTTTGCCTCTCCTGCTCCAAACGACCAGTCTTATATGCTCTACCGGCTGCCCGAGCCCTGGCTGCGGCGTATCCGCTTCCCTTTGGGCCAGCTGCCCGACAAGGGGAGCACCCGGCAGCAAGCTCGGCAGGCCGGGCTCAGTGTGGCCCAAAAGCCGGACAGCATGGAGATCTGTTTCATCCCCCAGGGGGATTATGCCGCTTTCATCGAGGAACGGGGCGGACCGGTGCCCCCGCCCGGGGATTTTGTGGACGAAGAAGGCCATGTGCTGGGCCGCCACAAAGGCATCCACCATTACACAGTGGGCCAGCGCCGGGGGCTGGGGGTATCCGCCGCCAGCCGCCTGTTTGTCAAGACCATCGACCCGGCGAAAAACCAGGTGGTGCTGACAGACAAAGACCCCATGGCCTGGCAGATCACTGTCCACAGCCTGTGCAGAACGGCGCCCGATGTGGGGGACCAGCCCTTTGAAGCCGATGTGAAGATCCGCCACAGCCGCCGCACGGACCGGGCTTTGGTCACTTATCTGCCCGGTGAGATGGCCCGCATCGAATTTTTGCAGCCGGCCCGTGCCCCCTCCCCCGGTCAATCGGCGGTTTTCTACCAAAATGGCAGGGTGGTCGGCGGCGGTTTTATCCGGCGGCCGGCAGACGAGGGGTAATGTAAGAAAATTTTTTCGTGCAATCCCTCGCTTTTTCTGGTATAATAATTTCTGTTTATGATTTCTCGATTGTGGAATTTCATCACATAAGGAGTGTAAAAGATGCATAAGTACGTTTACCTGTTCTCTGAGGGCAACGGCAACATGCGTGAGCTGCTGGGCGGCAAAGGCGCCAACCTGGCCGAGATGACCAACCTTGGCATGCCTGTGCCCCAGGGCTTCACCATCTCCACCGAAGCCTGCACCCGCTACTATGAAGACGGTGAGAAGATCGCCCAGGACATTCAGGACCAGATCTATGAATACCTGGCTAAGATGGAAGAGATCACCGGCAAAAAGTTCGGTGACCCCCACAACCCCCTGCTGGTGTCCGTCCGTTCCGGCTCCCGCGCTTCCATGCCCGGCATGATGGATACCATCTTGAACCTGGGCCTCAACGACGAAGTGGTGGAGTCTTTTGCCAAGATCACCAATAACCCCCGTTTTGCCTACGACAGCTACCGCCGTTTCATCCAGATGTATTCCGACGTGGTCATGGAAGTGGGCAAGAAGTATTTTGAAGAGCTCATCGACAAGATGAAGGAAGAAAAAGGCGTGCACCTGGACACCGAGCTGGATGCTGATGACCTGAAAAAACTGGCTGAGCAGTTCAAGGCCGAATACAAAGAAAAGCTGGGCGTCGACTTCCCCTCTGACCCGAAAGAGCAGCTGATGGGCGCCGTCAAGGCCGTGTTCCGCTCTTGGAACAACCAGCGCGCCATCGTCTACCGCCGCATGAACGACATCCCCAGCGATTGGGGCACTGCCGTCAACGTGCAGGCCATGGTGTTCGGCAACACCGGCGACACCTCGGGCACCGGCGTTGCCTTCACCCGCAACCCTGCCACCGGCGACCCCCATCTGTACGGCGAGTTCCTGATGAACGCCCAGGGCGAAGACGTGGTGGCCGGCATCCGCACGCCCCAATCCATCGACCAGCTGAAGCAGGTCATGCCCGAAGTGTACGACCAGTTCTCCGCCATTGCGGACAAGCTGGAAAAGCACTACAAGGACATGCAGGATATGGAGTTTACCATTGAAAATGGCAAGCTGTACATGCTGCAGACCAGAAACGGCAAGCGCACGGCCCAGGCCGCGCTGAAGATCGCCGTGGACCTGGTGGACGAAGGCATGATCACCAAGGAAGAAGCCGTTATGAAGGTGGAGCCCAAGCAGCTGGACGCCCTGCTCCATCCCCAGTTTGACGCCGCTGCGCTGAAAGCGGCCACACCGGCTACCCAGGGCCTGCCCGCCTCCCCTGGCGCCGCCTGCGGCAAGGTGTATTTCACAGCTGCCGAAGCGGTGGAAGCGGCCAACAAAGGTGAAAAAGTGGTACTGGTCCGCCTGGAGACCTCGCCGGAAGACATTGAAGGCATGGCAGTGGCCCAGGGCGTTATGACCGTCCGCGGCGGTATGACATCCCACGCCGCTGTGGTGGCCCGTGGCATGGGTACTTGCTGCGTGGCCGGCTGCGGCGAGATCAAGATGAACGAAGAAGAGAAGTATTTTGTCATCCATGGCCAAAAGGTATCGGAGGGCGACTACATCTCCATCGATGGTTCCACAGGCAACGTATACCTGGGCGAGATCAAGACTGTGCCCGCTTCCATGACAGGCGACTTCGGCCGCTTTATGGGCTGGGCCGATGAGATCCGCACCCTGAAAGTCTGCACCAACGCCGACACCCCCCGGGATGCCGAACAGGCTGTCCGGTTTGGCGCCGAGGGCATTGGCCTGTGCCGCACCGAGCACATGTTCTTTGAGGCAGACCGCATCAAAGCCGTGCGGGAAATGATCGTTTCCAAAGACGAAGCCCAGCGCCGCAAGGCTCTGGAAAAACTGCTGCCCATGCAGCGCAGCGACTTTGAAGGCCTGTTCATGGCCATGGGCGGCCGCCCGGTGACCATCCGCTTCCTGGATCCGCCTCTGCACGAGTTCCTGCCCCAGGAAGAAGAGGATATCATTGAGATCGCCGGCGAAATGAACATGAAGGTGGAAGAGCTGAAGCAAGTGATCGCCGACCTCCACGAGTTCAACCCCATGCTGGGCCATCGCGGCTGCCGTCTGGCCGTCACCTATCCGGAGATCGCCGAGATGCAGACCCGCGCTGTGATCGAAGCGGCCATCAACGTGAAGAAGCAGACCGGCCTGGAGATCGAGCCGGAGATCATGATCCCCCTGGTGGGCATGGTCAAGGAGCTGAAGTTCGTCAAGAACATCGTCACCAAGACAGCCGACGCCATCATCGCCGAATCCGGTGTGGAGATGAAGTACCTGGTTGGCACCATGATCGAAGTGCCTCGCGCCGCCATCACAGCGGATGAGATCGCCCAGGAAGCGGAGTTCTTCTCCTTTGGCACCAACGACTTGACCCAGATGGGCTTTGGCTTCTCCCGTGACGATGTGGGCAAGATCCTCAATGCCTACTATGACAAGAAGATCCTGGAGAAGGATCCCTTTGCCAGCCTGGATCAGGACGGCATCGGCCAGCTGGTCCAGATCGCTGTGGAAAAGGGCAAGAAGACCCGTCCCAACATCAAGCTGGGCATCTGCGGCGAGCATGGCGGCGACCCGGCCTCTGTGGAATTCTTCCACAAGATCGGCCTGAACTATGTGTCTTGCTCCCCCTACCGCGTGCCCATCGCTCGTCTGGCAGCTGCTCAGGCCGCGGTGAAATTCCCCAAAAACTAAATGTCCTGATTGAATAGGGCAATGTAGCACATAAGATCCTTTTTGGGCCGGCAGCCTGTGGCTGTCGGCCTGATTTCTTTTAAAGGGGACCACAGAAAACCAGATCTTTGCATCCATCGCCCCATAAGTTGTGAGAAAAGGGCTTGTCACCTGTGGATAACAGGCGGCAAGCCCTTTTGTCTATTGTATCGTCTGCGCAAGAAAAATTCGCACTACTTTTGGTTTTCCACTTTGGGCCGTATCAGTTCAACTTTCATAAAAAATTAGATAAAGCATCTGTGGATTAAGATAAAATATACAAAGTGAAATGGGATGGATACAATAGAAATTCGAAAAAGTTCATTATTCTGACGAAAAATCACGAAAGTGAATAAATCCGAGGGTGAAGTATCGGGAAAAACGATTGGAAATAGGGAGAAAAGACCGATATACTGTCTAGATGGCCGGGAAACTGGCCTTTTGTATCCACATGTGACGGAAAAAGAAGGAGAAAGAGAAATGAAAAGAAGAATCATTGCCATGTTGCTGGCAACCCTCATGCTGCTGGGCGCGGCAGCATGCAGCAGCGACGAAAGCGCTGGCGGCGGGAATGCTGCCGGAGGCAACAACGCCGGGAATGAAGGCGGCTCTGACGGCGGCAAGCAGAGCATCACCATCGCCATCGGCAACACCTACCGCCCCTTCTGCTATGTGAATGAAAACGAGGAACCGGACGGCTATGAGTATGATCTGTTCCAGCTGCTAGCCGAAGAAATGTCGGACAAATACGATGTGGAAATCGTTTGCGACACATGGGATAACCTGTTCGTCGGCCTGGAGAGCGGCAAGTATGATGTGGTATCCCATCACATGGCTTATAACGAAGACCGGGCTGAAAAATACAACGTGTCGGCAGAATCCCTGATGTATTACGGCAACTACCGGCTGATCTACAAAAAAGGCCGCACCGACCTGACCGATCTGGAGAGCCTGCAGGGCAAGGTCATGTGCAACTCCCCCACCGACAACATCGGCCAGATCCTGGTGGATTTCAACGAAGAGCATCCGGATAACCCCATCATCCTGCAAGAGACGTTCCCCAGCCTGGAAGCTATGATCGCCGGCATTGAAAACGGTCTTTACGACGCGTATACCCACACATACTTTGACCTGAAGACCAAATATCTGGACGCTTATCCCGATGCAAACATCGAAATGAGCTCTGTGGACCTGATCGACGATGCCAATATGGACTGCGGCACCTATGCGCTGCTGAAAAAGGGCAACGACGAATTGCAGGCGGATTTTGACGCCGCCATCAAAGCGCTCCGCGACGAGGGCAAGATCGCCGAACTGTCCATCGAATGGTTTGACGAAGACTATTCGGTCAATCCCCAGTAAGGGGGCTAGGGGAAGCCTATGTTTTCATGGAGTTATGTCCTCGAGTATTTCCCCGAGATCATTGTAAAGTTCCCTGTTACCCTGCGGTTGGTGCTGATCCCTTTTGTGGTCAGCATGACCCTGGGCTTTGCCATCGCCCTGGTCCGGCTGAAAAAGATCCGGGTGGTAGACGGGCTGCTCAAGTTGTATGTTTCCTACGTGCGGTGTACGCCGGTCATCACCCAAATGTTTATCGTCTATTTTGGCCTGCCTGTCTTGCTGCAAAAATTCGGCATAGATGCCTATGAATGGCCGGCAGAGGTCTTTGTTTACATCGCTTACAGCATCAATATTTCAGCTTTTCTGTCTGAGACCATCCGTTCCTCCATCCTGGCGGTGCCTGCCGGCCAGATGGAGGCGGGCTACTCAGTGGGCATGAGCGGGATGCAGACCATGCGGGATATCATCATCCCCCAGGCCTTTAAGATCGCCCTGCCCATGTTGGGCAACATGTTCATCGGCCTGTTCCAGGCCACGGCGCTGGCCTACATGGTCAACGTCATCGATATGGTGGGCAAAGCCAGGAATCTGGCAACCATGGGCGGCCATCTGCTGGAAGGATACATCTGCTGCGCCGTGGTGTTCGCCATCATCAGCCTGGGGCTGGAGATCGTATTCCGCTTTATCAACAGGCGGCTGGCCTTTGGCCATAGTATGGGCGGCCGCCGGAAAGCGAGGGCTTGAGTATGCAGGCAAAGTATTTTTTCCTGTGCCTGGAAGCCGCCATCAGCAAGATACCCCAGAACCTGATCATGTGCTTTGCCACTTTGGCGATCTGCCTGGTGCTGGGAATGGGCATCGCTTTGATCCGGACGTACCGGGTCCCGGTGCTGGCGCCTTTTTTCGACGCATTGACCGCTGTGACCAAGGCGTTCCCGGCCAACCTCATCCTGTTGATCTGTGTGATGGTGTATACCTATACGTTCAACGACATCATTGCCCTGCTCCATCTGGACATCACCATCCGGGATGTGAACTTGATCTACATCGCCATCCTGGGCTTGATCATCGTCACACTGCCCGGCACGTCAGAAGTGCTGCGGAGCGGTTTGCTGGCCATCCCCCGGGGACAATTTGAAGCGGGGTATGCAGTGGGCATGACAGCCTTCCAGACGTTCCGCGACATCATCCTGCCCCAGATGTTCCGGGTGATCATCCCCATGCTGACGAACTCCACCCTGTCGCTGATGAAGGCGACAGCGCTGGTCAATGTGATGGGTGTCAGCGACATCCTCAAAGGGGCCACCGATGCGGCGATGGACGCCTACTGCTATTTGGAAGCCTATGTGGCGGCGGCGCTGGTGTTTTGGGTCCTCGGCTTCCTGATTGAAAAGGTGGGGCGCGGGCTGGAAGCGCATTTTGGCAAAAGCGTAAAACGGGCAGCTTGAGAGGTAGACGATGAAAAAAATAGACACGGACTGTGTGAAAGAAGCGGTGATCGGGCACCGGCGTACGATCCACCGCTTGGCAGAACTGGGCGGCAAAGAATACAAGACCCGGGACTATGTTTTGGAAAAAGTCCGGCACCTGGGCCTGCCCTATGAAATGGTGACGGAAACCGCTGTTTTGGTCACGCTGGACACCGGGCGGCCCGGCCCCCACATCGCCCTGCGGGCGGATATGGACGCCCTGCCCCTGCGGGAACACCCGGAAAACCTGAAAGGGCCTCGGGTCTGCGTCTCCGAGCAGGAGAACACCTGCCATGCCTGCGGCCACGATGCCCACACCGCCATGCTCTTGGGCAGTATGGAAGTGTTGTACAGCTGCCGGGACAGCTTGAACGGCGTGGTGTATTTCTGCTTTGAGGCCGGGGAAGAAGTGGGGACCAGCGTCCGGCAGATGATGGAGGCCCTTGGCCGCCGCAAGGTGGATACCGTTTGGGCCCTCCATGTATATGCCGCCTTGGATGCAGGGAAGATCGGCATCCGGCCGGGCCCCTGCATGGCCGGGTTTGCGGGAATCGACATCACGGTGCAGGGCAAAGGGGGCCACGGCTCCCGGCCGGATCTGTCGGTGAACCCAGTGTTTGCAGCGGCCAGCATCGTGGCCCATCTGCCCGGCGTCTTTGTGAACCAGCTCAATGTGGAAAAGACCGTGACCTTTGGGGTCACCTCCATCCAGGGCGGGCAGACTTACAACGTCTTTCCAGAAACGGCTCAGATTCGGGGAAGCATGCGGTTTTTTGACCGGGAGGAAGGGCACAAAGCCTCGGACCTGGTGAAAAAGACGGCGGAGCATGTGGCGGCTATCCACAACTGCACGGTCACATTCGGCCGGGTGATGCAAAATGTGGGCACGCCGGTGGTCAACGACCCCCGCTATGCCCAAGTGGCCCGGAAAACCGCCCGGGAGCTCTTTGGCGATGCGGCGGTGCCCGAGGAATTCCCCCTGTGGTACGCCTCGGAGAGTTTTTCTAACTATTGCCGGGAATACCCCGGCGTGCTGGCCCTGCTGGGCATTCGCAACCCCGCAGTGGGCAGCGGTGCCGAACACCACAATGAGCATTTTGATATTGACGAATCGGCCATGGATATGGGAGTCCGGGCAACGGTAGGCTATGTCACCCGCTTGATGGCGGAGGGCTTGCCGGGATCGTGTTAGGGGAATGAAAACATGAGCATGTTAGAGATCAAGAACATCCACAAACGGTTCGGTTCCCTGGAAGTGCTGAAAGGGGCATCCATCCAAGTGGAGCCCCACCAGGTGGTGGTCATTCTGGGGCCCAGCGGCTCGGGCAAGACCACGCTGCTCCGCTGCATCAATTTTTTGGAGCGGGCCGACAAGGGCGAGCTGGTGGTGGGCGGCACCACTGTGGATTTTGAAACGGTGAAAAAGAAGGAGATTCGGGAGATCCGCAAAAAAGTGGGTTTTGTTTTCCAGAATTACAACTTGTTCGCCAACAAAACAGCCCTCCAGAACGTGATGCACGGCCTGGTGGTGGTGAAAAAAATGGCCAAGGAAGAGGCGCGGAAAAAGGCGGAAGAGGCCCTGGCCTGGGTCAAGCTGTCAGACAAGCTGGACTACTATCCCTCCCAGCTTTCCGGCGGCCAGCAGCAGCGCGTGGGCATTGCCCGGGCCATTGCCATGGAACCGGATATCATCTTGTTTGATGAGCCCACATCCGCCCTGGACCCGGAGCTGATCGGCGAGACATTGGAATTGATGAAAAACGTGGCCAAACGGGGCATCACCATGCTGGTGGTGACCCATGAGCTCAGTTTTGCCCAGGACATTGCCGACAAGGTGATCTTTATGGATGGCGGCGTCGTAGTGGAGGAAGGGACGCCCAGCGAGGTCTTCAGCCATACCCGGGAGGAACGGACGAAAAAGTTCCTGGCCCGTCTCCTTTCTGCCAAGACGCTGAAAGACGAAGAAGCCCCAGAAGAAGAACCGTTGTAGAGAGCAAGGCGCACCCCACAGGGTGCGCCTTTCCCTTTGCCGCAAAACCCGGCGGCTCTTTAAAGACAATGGCGGGCTCAGCTGTCTCCGTAGATCGTAGAGCAGCAGGCCGGCAAGTTTGCCGGCGGTACGATGCAGCCAGCATATTGTATAGGCCGGTGAATTGCAATAAAATAAAGAGGATAGAGGAGATACGTTACTTTTCGATCAGTCAACGGGAATTTAGAAGGAGGAGAGACCATGAAGCATTCCACAAAAAAGGGACGCCGGGCGCTGAGCCTGCTTTTGTGCCTGGTGTTCGCATGGACCTTGGCGCCTGTCCAGGCCTTTGCCGCCGACACCTATGATCCGACGGATGTGGCCGCGGTAAACAAGATCATTAAAGAAAACGGATTGCAGGCGGAAAAAGATGCGCCGGAAAGCTGGGATTTTGCCAGATGGAGCGATGACACCCCAAAACGGCTGCTGGGATTGAATCTAGACAGCCGCAGCCTGACCGGCACATTGGATTTTGGCGCAGATGGTTTGGAGGAGCTGACCACCTTCCATGCCAACAACAACACCCTTTCCGCTGTTACCGGGCTGGAGAATTTGCCCAAATTATCAGTCTTGACAGTGGAGAACAACCAGTTGACCGATCTGGATGTGACACGAAACGCAGCTCTCACCGAATTGAATGTGGCTGCCAACCGGTTGACTGATCTGGATGTGAGTAAGAATCCCGAACTGCAGAAACTCTATTGCGACAGCAACGAATTGTCCACATTGGATGTGGAAGCAAATACAAAGCTGGAGCTTCTCTACTGCCAAGATAACCAGCTGACCGCTCTGGACCTGAAAGGGAATACGGCGCTGGAAACACTGCGCTGTCAAAGCAACCAGCTGGAAACACTGAATGTGACCCAGAATACAGCGCTGAAAAAACTGTATGTGCGGCGCAATGCGCTAAAGATGCTGGATGTCACCCAGAACACCGCTTTGGAAGAGCTGGAATGCGGAAACAATGGGCTGACGCACCTGGATGTTTCCAAAAATACAAATCTGACCCGTCTGGCCTGCCAAAGCAACCAGCTGACGGCGCTGGACGTGAAGAACAATACAAAATTGACCCAGCTGCTGTTCCATTGGAATGCAAATATTCAGTCCATTGACTTGAGTTCTTTGAAAGAATTGAATATTTTATACTGTGGTAAAACAGGATTAACGAATTTGGATCTAAGCCAGAACTTGAAGTTAAACAATCTTTATTGTGAAGACTTAGGATTGACAGAATTGAACATTTCTTCCAAAGAATTAGTGGTATTGGACTGCGAACGTGGAAACAACATTGAACACTTGGATTTGTCCGCCCAAGAAGCAACCCAGCATCCGTTCATTTACTTCGGTTCGAAATTAGAAGATACTGGATTTAATACTGAAAGTGGGCGCCCCATTTTGCAAGTGGAGTGCCCCAATGGGGATGAAGATTTCGACATTGAACAGTTAAGCAGTGCAGATAGGCCAATCACTCTGGTGATCCACAACGAAGAGTTCAGCCGTTGGGAGATGGAACCGGCCATCGTAGGGCTGGATCTGACGGATGCACGGCTCAGTTTCGTGATCCCCAGTGGGCTGACTATCCTTACGCCGGTCTTTGGGGATACACCGGAACCCCAGCCGGAAGTGCCGGTCATCACCACCGAGACGCTGCCCGATGGCAAGGTGGGCACGGCTTACCAGTGCACCATTGCCGCTTCGGGCACAGCTCCCATCGCATTTTCGACCCAATCGGAACTGCCTGCCGGCCTGACTTTGTCGGCGACAGGCGAACTGTCCGGCACACCCACTACCGCCGGGACCTTTTCCATTGAGATCCAGGCAGCCAACAGCGCCGGCAGTGTTCAAAAGACATTTGCTCTCACCATCGCAGAACAAGGCGGTTCCACCGGGGGATCCGAAGAAGAGGACGAGACCGGCGGCTCCTCCGGCGGTGGATCGACAGGCGGCGGTTCGTCGGGCGGCAGCTCCGGCGGTTCTTCCGGCAGCCAAGGCGGCAGCTCCACGCCCGACCTGGATGTGACCACAGAAGGCGGTTCTTCCACGGCCACGTTGTCGCCCAAATCCACAGTCAGCGGCAGCAGCACCAATGTCACATTGACGGACCGGCAGATCCAGGCGGGCATTGATGCGGCCACCGAGGCCATGGAAGCCGGCGGCAGCGGCGTGGTAGAGATCCAGGTTGCCCCGGTAGAGGGCAGCAGCGCCACAGATATGAAAGTGACCCTGCCCACACAGTCCCTGCAAGATATGGCGGAAAGCCAGGCCGATACCCTGCGGGTCACAGGTGAGACCGGCACCGTGGAGCTCAACAGCGCTGCTTTGGCCGCCATTGCAGAAGAGGCCCAGGGCGGCCAGGTCAGCCTGGAAGTGGACCGGGTGGACCCCTCTTCCCTGTCCCAGTCCCAGCAGGAGGCCGTGGGGGACCGGCCGGTCTATGACCTGTCTGTCACCAGCAATGGCCAAAATATCCACTACCTGGGCGGCGGCACGGCCACCGTCACCCTGCCCTACACATTGCAGCCCGGGGAGAATCCCCAGGATATCGTGGTCTATTATGTCTATACCCGGGAGCTCAACGGTAGACGGACCTTTTTGGAGCGGATGTACTCCACCTATGACCCGGAGACTAAGACCATCACTTTCCTCACCAGCCATTTTTCGCCCTTTGCCATTGGCTCTTGGTCCAACCCCTTTGGGGATGTGGCCCAAAAGGCCTGGTATTATGAGGATGTGGCCTTCATCGCCGCCAACGCTTTGATGGAAGGCGTCCAGCCCGCCGCATTCGACCCCGAGGCCTCTATGACCCGGGGGATGCTGGTCACCGTGCTGCACCGCATGGCAGGCCAGCCAGAGGCCTCTGGAACGGCTATGTTTGCCGATGTGCCAGCGGATGCCTGGTACGCAGACGCCGTCTGCTGGGCTGTCCAGACGGGCATCGTCCAGGGCATGGGCGACGGCCGCTTTGCGCCTGAAGCGCCCATCAGCCGGCAGGATCTGGCCACCCTCCTGTTCCGCTACATGGAGCAGCAAGGGGTGGATGTGACTGTATCCGACGGCTTTGCCTTTGCCGATGAAGAGCAGATCGCGGAATATGCCCGGCAGGCCATGTACGCCCTCCACCAGTTGGGGGTCGTACAGGGGATGGATGGCGACAACGCCGCGCCCCAGGCCAACGCCACCCGGGCCCAGACGGCAGCCATGCTCCACAGGCTGTTGAATGCCTTGGGGACAGAGGCGTAGCCTGCTGAAAAAAAGAACCAGCGTGAGATATTTTCTCACGCTGGTCCTTTTTGTTGTTTTGTGCTTCCAGCCCGAGCTGGTGCAGCTGTGCGGCCGGAAGCACGGCGGGTATGGGCCGCCCAAGCGACCCAATGCGGCTGCCGGCCCACGCCGGCCTGCTGGATCAATCCATGTATTGGCCCAGGCGCAGCATGGTGAGGATCGCCTGCTCCCGGGTGTAATGTTGGCGGGGAGAAAACTGGTTGTTGCCCGTCCCGTTCATGATGGCGTTCCCATTGTATTCACAGGCGGAGATCACCGATACCGCCTGCTTGGCCCAAGAGGAGATCTGGCCGGCGTCGGAAAAAGTGATCTGGCTCCGGTTGGGCTCCACTGTGCCCAGCTGTTGGGCCAGGCGCCACAGCATGACGGCTGCCTCTTCCCGGGTGATGTCTGCCTGGGGCTCAAACAAGCCGTTCCCTTTGCCGTTGACTACGCCCAAAGCGCTCAGCATGGAAACGATGGGGTCCTGGGTATCGGTGAAAGTCAGGGGCGAGGCGCCGGACCCGGCCAAGATCTCTTCCATTTCCCGGCCGGTCTTCTGCTCCAGCAAAGCGGCGGCCAGATGACAGAACTGGGCCCGGGTGATGTTCGTCTGGTACTGGCTGTCCAGCTCTTGGGGGATCAAGCCCTTTTGCCGGGCTTCCGCCACTTCGGCCTGGGCCCAGGAAGAGGGCTGGTCCCCAGTGACGCCCGGCTCAGGAACGGACTGCTGGGCCTGGCTGACCGTCAGATAGGCGGTTTTGCCATCGGTGCTGATCCCGCCGTAACGGACACGGCGCAGGGTGATGGTAGCCCCCTGCAAATTGCCGTCGAAGCTCTGGCTGCCCCGGCCGGAAAACACCAGATGGGTGTTGTTGGGCACCGAGGCGGTAAAGACCGCTTCCCGGTCGCCGTAATCCAGCAGCAGCCGGTAGGAACCGCTTTCATAGCCGGTGCCAAAGTCCGCCCGCCAGGCTGTGCTGTTAAATTGGCCCTCATAGGGGGTAAAGACGATCTCTTGGGGCAAAGGAAGCGCTTCTTCCACTGTGATCCGCAGCCTGTAGCCCGAATCCCGCTGGGCTTGTGTGCCGCCGTAGGGGTCTGGCTGAGATAGATCCCAATTTTCCACGGTCTCCCATACTTTCAGAGTGAACTGGTCGCCAGGGTTACGGCTGTCGGCCAGCGGACCGTAACAATTGACGAATTCCGGAGCGGCCAGATACATCATTTTGGCAGTGGTCCCATTCCGCCCGGCTGAAGAGCTGTTTTCCTCACTCAAACGGATAAAAGAACTGATACCGTCCGGTGCGTCGCTGTGATACGTTTTGTCCGCATGGATGGTGAGCTCCGTGTAAGAGCTGCCGTCCACCATTGTGGTGGTCTGTTGGAATCCGGTGACCTCTGGCAGGTATTCCTCATAAGCGGCGCTGACTTCCACGGCCGTGGAACAGCATAGGATGCCGGCCAACAATACAGATACCAGTTTTCGTTTCATCAAAATCCCTCCTGCTCATCTTCTTTTTGATCCTTTGGCGCTGGAATCCCTTTGCTTCTCTGCCACTCCCCCCTTATATCTTACATCGCATACGTCGCGCAGATAGAAGGAACTGGGACCAGTATACCGGAAAAACCCCCGTTTGACAAGGCGGGGGGCGAAACGATACACAAAAAGCATCCCCAGCCTGTGGATACAAGCTGGGGATGCTTTTTGGCCAGGTCGCCGCCTATCAGCGTCCAAAAAAGGCGGTAAACAAGCTGTCTTGGGCCGGGAAGTGGGTCACATAGCCGATGGCGATGGAACCGCCTGTCCGGTCGATCAGTTCCTGGGCCTTTTCCGGTCCAAAAGCGCCGCACAGCTCAATGGCCCCGCAGCCCCGGGCAGCCAGGTCGTCCACCCGGGCCTTGGCCTGCTCCCAGTTTTGCACGGTGTAGATGTAAGTGTGTTTGGACTCTGTCTCAAAATGGGCTTGGTGGGTCTCCGGGTCGTACTGGGCGCCCATGAGCAAAAATGCAAAGATCGGTTTCATGCAAAAGACCTCCTATCCAATGTTGTAAGATATTGTAATGGGCAACATGGGGCTGGTAAAAATATCAATGGAAAATTATGAAGTATACCTCCTAGTTTGTTCCGCCGGATAAAAGTAAAATTTTTCTGCATTCTGTCGAATAAAGGAGGTTTTACCATGCGACGGTATCAAAAGCTGCTGCAGGCTTTTCTGCGGAACGCCATTGTGGAATTCCGGGAGCAACAGGATTTTTCCCAGGAAAAGATGGCGGAACTGCTGCGGGTATCGCCACGGTCATACAACGACCAAGAACATGGGAAATACGGCTTTTCGGCCGCATCGCTGTTCTTCTTTTTGCTGGCGCTGCCAGAGGAAGAGACACTGCGTTTGCTGCACCGGCTGCAGGAGCGCTTGGAAAAGGAGGACCAAAATGGAGACAACGATTGAAGAACAGACTTGTACCGCCGCCATACATGGGGTGCTCTGCCGGCTGGGGATCACACCCAATTACCTGGGTTTTTTCCATGCAGCCTATGGGGCGCTGCTGGCCGCAGAGGACCCCCAGCGGCTGTTGCTGGTGACCAAATGGATCTACCCGGCAGTGGCCAAGCGCTACGGCACCACCTGCAAAGCGGTGGAGCGAAATATCCGTTCTGCCATCGCCATCGCGTGGAAGTGCAACCCGGGGCTGCTCATGGAGCTGTCTGGGTTCCAACGGGCCGAAAGGCCGAAGAACGCCCAGTTTTTGGCCATGCTGGCCGCCCACTGCACCCGTTCCGTCTCCGTGGAAACACCGGCTATAGAATGATCTCCTGCCCCAGGCCCCGGCGGGCCGCCTGCTCGGCGATGGCTTGGGCTACCACCAGGTCAAAGGCCGCCATGCCCACCGATTTGAAGAAAGTGGCGCTGCGGGCGCTGGGCGCCAGGTCGCGGCCCTCTTCCAGCAGCTGCCCCATGGGGACCACTTGTTCTGGGCGCAGCAGGCCCTGGGCCAGGGGCTGGCTCAGTTCGCCGCTCTCTTGGCAGGCATAGAGCAGGTCCACATAGGCGGTGGAGACCACTTTCCACAGGGCATCCGGATATTCCCGCATCTCCGGCTGGTAAGAACCGATGGCCAGGCAGCACTTTCCCTGAAACAGGGTGGGGTCGTTGGAAAACAGGGGCTGACATGCCGGTGTGGCCGTGATGAGCACCTGGCTTTGGCGGGCCAGTTCATCGGCGGAAGCACAGGCATAACATTCCACCGGCCGGTCCAGCGTGTCGCAAAAACGGTCGATAAAATCCGTCAGGTCTTTGCCGTGGGCATTGTAGAACAGCACCTGGCGGATGGGCAGCACTGTGCAGGCGAACAGGGCCTGGTAGAACCCCTGGGTGCCCGTGCCGGCCACGCCCAGCACTTGGCTGCCTGGGTCTGCCAAATGGCGCAGCGCCACACCGCCCACCGCGCCGGTGCGCAGGGCGGTCAGGGCCTTGCCCTCCAGCAGGGCGGTAGGGCGGCCCGTTTCGCCGTCGTTGAGCAGCATCAGCCCGTCGATGGTGGGCAGACCACGGCGGGCGTTTTCCGGGACCACAGTCAAGATCTTCGTGCCGAATGTGTTCCCCGTGAAACAGGGCATGTAAAGAATGGAACGCCCTCCCTGCTCCACCTGGGGCCTGGGCGGCGTGACCGCCTGGCCCTGCCGGTCCAGCCGGTAGGCCTGCTCCACTTGGTCCATGATCTGCTCCAGCGATAGGGCCTGCTCCATATCGTATTGGGATAAGATCCGCATTGATTTCCCCTCCTTTGCCTCAAATGGCTACTTCCATCATACCGTATCTGGGCACAAAAGAAAAGGTGGTCACTTTGCCAAACGAAAAAAACAGGGCAAAAAACAAAAAAAAGCAAAGTGCCGCCGGAGGATTACTTCATTATTCATGCTGACAGCGCCGCGGCCCTTGTGGTATAATAACCACAGGGCAGTCATTATACTGATTTCGCGGCCCTTTTCTCGCCGCCGCAGGCGGCAACCGAAAAGATGGCCAATGTACCACAAAAAAGGAATGCTACACGGTTTTGTGTCCATTTCCCGCCGCCGGCGCGGTAGTGGGCATAAGATCGTTTAAAATTTAACGAAATTCATTGATTCAGTGCCTATAAAAATTTTCGATGAAGGGTGTTGGAAGCATGGAAAAAAACAAGGACTTGCGGGTTTTTGCCGAAGAGATCCGCGTGGAGACCATCAAAGAGCTGGCCCATCTTGGCTTTGGCCACATCGGCGGCTCCATGTCGGTGGTGGAGACGCTGGCTGTGCTCTATGGCGGCCAGATGAACTATGACCCCAAGAACCCGACGCTGGAAAGCCGGGACCGGTTGGTGATGAGCAAGGGCCATGCGGGCCCGGCCCTCTATGCCACCCTGGCCCTCAAGGGCTTTTTCCCGCTGGAGCGGCTGCTGACGCTGAACCAGGGCGGCACGTCCCTGCCCAGCCACTGCGACCGGCTGAAGACCCCGGGCGTGGATATGACCACCGGTTCCCTGGGCCAAGGCATCTCCCTGGCCATCGGCTTGGCCATGGGCGCTAAAATGCGGGGCAAGGATTACACCACCTATTTGATCTTGGGCGACGGCGAATGCGACGAAGGCCAGGTGTGGGAAGGCGCCCTTTCTGCCGCCCACCACAAGCTGGACAACCTGATCGCCTTTGTGGATTGGAACAAGCAGCAGCTGGACGGGGCCATCGACGATGTGCTGGACATCGGCGACATCGGCGAAAAATTCCGGGCCTTTGGTTGGCATGTGCAGCAAGTCAACGGCCACGATGTGGACGCGGTGAAAGAAGCGGTGGAACAGGCCAAAGCCCACAAGGGCCAGCCTTCCATGATCGTGCTGGATACCATCAAGGGCAACGGATGCCGGTTGGCCATGGAGACTTTCCCCTGCCACCACTTGAAGTTCAAGCCCGAGCAGATCGCCCCTTCGGTGATCGAAGCGGAGAAAGTGCTGGCAGAAGCCCGCAAAGCGTTGGAGGTGGAGTAAGATGAGCTATCAAGTGAAACAGACTTTGCAGAACGAAGAGCGGGAGATGCGGGCCGTCTACTGCGAGACCCTGTGCCAGATGGCCCGGGAGGACAGCCGCATCTGCGTGCTGGATGCCGACCTGATCGGCTCTTCGGGCATGGGCCCCTTCTTCAAAGAATTCCCGGATCGGGCGGTGGACTGCGGCATCCAGGAAGCCAACATGGTGGGCATGGCCGCCGGCCTTTCCGCCGCCGGCATGGTGCCCTTCGCCCACTCCTTCGCCCCCTTTGCCACCCGCCGGGTGATGGATCAGATCTTTATTTCCTGCGCCTATGGCAAGCAGAACGTGCGCATCGTGGGCTCGGACCCCGGTGTTACCGCAGCCTACAACGGCGGCACCCACATGCCCTTTGAAGATATGGGCTGCCTGATGAGCATCCCCAAGATCACCTTGGTCGAGCCCTGCGATTCCGTGCAGCTGGAACAGGTGATCCGCATGCTGCAAGACGCTTACGGTGTCTACTACATCCGCATGCTGCGGAAAAATGCGGTGGGCATCTACGAGCAGGGCTCCACCTTTGAGCTGGGCAAGATCCCGGTGCTGCGAGAGGGCAAGGACGTGTGCATCGCCGCTTCGGGCATTATGGTGGCCGAGGCCATGAAAGCCGCCAAAGTGCTGGAAGAGCGGGGCATTTCCGCCGCGGTGCTGGACTGCTTCTGCTGGAAACCGCTGGACGAAGCGACCCTGGCCCACTGGGCGGGCGTCTGCGGCTGCGTGGTGACAGCGGAAAATCACAACATAGTGGGCGGCCTGGGCAGCGCAGTGGCATCCGCTTTGGCCAAGACCCATCCCGCGCCTGTGGAGATGGTGGGCGTGCAGGATGAGTTCGGCGAAGTGGGCACTGTGGATTATCTGCAAAACCGCTTTGGCCTGACGGCAGCGGCCATCGTTTCCGCTGCGGAACGCGCCATTGCCCGCAAATAAACAAGGGTATCCCAGAAATTATATAAAAGGAGATTTTGTATCATGGACATCAAGGAACGGGCTCTGAAAGCCCACGAGGAGTGGAAGGGCAAGATCGAAGTCAATGCCCGCTGCAAGATCGAAAACGCGGAAGACCTGACCATTGCCTATACCCCAGGCGTTGCAGAACCCTGCCTGGAGATCAGCAAGGATCCGGATCTGAGCTATAAATATACCCGCCGGGGCAACCTGGTGGCCGTTGTCACCGACGGCACCGCCGTGCTGGGCCTGGGCGATATCGGGCCGGAAGCCGGCATGCCGGTGATGGAGGGCAAATGCGCCCTGTTCAAAGCGTTTGCCGATGTGGACGCCTTCCCCCTGTGCGTGCGCAGCAAGGACGTGGATGACATCGTCAACACCGTTCGCCTGCTGGCCGGCTCTTTTGGCGGCATCAACCTGGAGGACATCTCCGCCCCCCGCTGCTTTGAGATCGAGCGCCGCCTGAAGGAAGTGTGCGACATCCCCATCTTCCACGACGATCAGCACGGCACTGCCATCATCACAGCTGCCGCCATGATCAACGCCTGCCGCCTGACGGGCAAAAAGCTGAGCGATCTGACCATGGTGGTCTCCGGCGCCGGCGCTGCCGCTGTAGCAGTGACCCGCCTGCTGCTGTCCATGGGCATCGGCGACGCCATCCTGGTCAACCGGGGCGGCGCGGTGTACGATGGCCGCACCGACCTGAACAGCGAGATCCAGATGATGGCCAAGATCACCAACAAGCACAAGAAGCAGGGTTCCTTGGCCGATGTGCTCAAGGGCGCCGATGTGTTCATCGGCCTGTCTGCCCCCGGCATCCTGACCGCCGAGATGGTGGCGACCATGAACAAAGACCCCATGGTCTTCGCCTGCGCCAACCCGGTGCCTGAGATCTACCCCGACGAGGCCAAGAAGGGCGGCGCTGCCGTCATCGGCACAGGCCGCAGCGATTTCCCCAACCAGATCAACAACGTGCTGGCTTTCCCCGGCGTGTTCCGCGGCGCTCTGGATGTGCGCGCCAGCGACATCAACGACGAGATGAAAGCGGCGGCTGCTTATGCCATCGCCGATATCGTCAGCCCGGAAGAGCTGAATGCCGAATACATCCTGCCCGCTGCCTTTGACAAGAGAGTGGGCCCTGCCGTGGCAAAAGCCGTGGCCGAAGCCGCTAAGAAGAGCGGCGTCGCCCGGATCTAAAACACGGGATACGGCAGCGTATACTGTTTCGATTTGACCTTCAACGAAAAGCGCTCGGATGCTTCCGGGCGCTTTTTTTCGGCCCAGACAGCGCAAATAGAAAAAGCGAATGAGTGCAGTGCCGTTTATGATTTTTCTCGATAAAGCGGGAAAGGGATAGCTCCTCTCAATGCATTTGTGATATCATGTACGCACTGAGAAAGAGAGTGCAGAAACGAATTTTTTTGGAGGTAAATGATATGAAAGTAAACGCAAAATCCATCAATTTGGAAAAGATCCAGCAAGAAGCGGAAGAATCGTACCGCAAGGGCTTTTTCTGCTGCGAAGCAGTGGCTGAGATCATCCGTTCCAATTTTGAGCTGGATGTTTCGGAAGACGTCATCCGCATGGCCTCCGGCATGGCCATCGGCGTGGGCAAGTCGGGCTGCATCTGCGGCGCTTTGAACGGCGGTGTCCTGGCCATCGGCCTCTTCTTCGGCCGGACTGAGCACAAAGGCCCCACCGACCCCAACGTCGTCAAATGCATGAGCCTGACCAAAGAGCTGCACGATTGGTTCAAGGCCAACAACACGAAGGGCGTCACTTGCTGCCGCATCTTGACCCGGGAGTTTGACATGTCCCAGGGCGCTCACAAGAGCCAGTGCATCTATTATACCGGCCTCTGCGCTGCCAAAACCGCCGAGATCATCGCCAGAGAGCTGGGGATCCCCACCGAAGGCCAGATCACGGTCCTGCCCTATGACGAATACATCAAGACCAGAGTAGCTCCTCTTGAGGCGTAACGGAATATGAGTATTTTCAAAAGGATCCCCGTCCCTCTCTGCGCCGTGGCCCTGGGCATGTTCGGCCTTGGCAACCTGCTTCAGTCCTATTCCGAAGAGGTAAGGCTGTTGTGCGGCGCTGTGGCGGCCGTTTTGCTGCTGTTGTTTTTGATCAGCGTCGTCGTGGACTTTAAAAAGTTTTTGGGCGAGATGAAGAATCCCATCATGGCCAGCGTATTTTGTACCTTCCCCATGGCGCTCATGATGTTGGCCACCTATATCAAGCCCTACATCGGCCCGCCGGCTAAGGCCCTGTGGTTTGTGGGTATCGGGCTGCATGTGGTCCTGATCGTCTATTTCACCCTGAAATTCGTGCTGGGCTTTTCCCTGGAAAAGGTATTCGCCAGTTGGTTTATCGTCTATGTGGGCATCGCCATGGCCGGCATCACCGCCCCTGCCTTCGATGGCATGGCCATCGGTTCGGCTTGTGTCAAATTCGGCCTTGCCGCTTTGGCAGTGCTGCTGATCCTGGTCACCGTACGGTACCTCAAAAAGCCGGTCCCGAAGCCGGCCCAGCCGCTCATCTGCATCTATGCCGCGCCCACAAGCCTGTGCATTGCGGGCTACGTCCAGTCGGTCACACCCAAGTCCCTTTCCCTGCTGATGGCCTTATGGGCCGTGGCCACGCTGCTCTTTGTGTTTGCCTGTGTGAAGTTTGTGCAGTATATCAAACTGCCCTTCTTCCCCAGCTATGCTTCGTTTACCTTCCCCTTCGTCATTAGCGCCATCGCTTCCAAGCAGCTGATGGCCTGTGCCGCCAATTTGGGGAGCCCCATGCCCTTTTTGAACACAGTGGTGCTGATCGAAACGGTCATAGCGGTCTGTACCACCCTTTACGCCCTGACCAGATATCTGGTGTTCATTTTTGCAGGCCCAAAGCAGCCGGCGAGATAATGAACGAAAATAGGAGCAAAAAGAAATACCGGCATCCTGCCAGGCCAGCGGCCTTTGGCAGGATGCCGGTGTTTTTTATATACCCTGTGGCATTAGGCAAAGCAGCGCTGCTTCATCAGATGCTTAGGCACGGCGGCGTTTGTACCATTTGACTGCTTCCATCTGAAGGATGGAGCAAACAGACAAGAACAATACCCACAGCCACTGGCCGGCGGTGAGTGCAGTCAGGCGGAAAGCGTTTTGCAGAGACGGCAAGAACAAGATACAAGCCATCAGCAGAGCGGAGACCAGGAACGAGGCCACCAGCCAAGGGTTATGACCTTCGGCCCGCACCCAGATGGGTTCGGTGTTGGAGCGCTGGTTCAAAGCCCGGAGCATTTGCGAAAAGGCCAGTACAGAGAAGGCCATAGTCTGGCCAGCCGCCTGTCCGCCCTGGGAAGCACCCACCCAATAGGCAACTGTTGTCATGGCGGCCACAAAGCAGCCTTGGAGGATGACACGCCCGATCAGATCCCGCTCAAACAACGTGCCTGTGCGGACAGGCGGGTGTTTCATGATGTTTTTGCTGGCCGGGTCTACGCCCAAAGCCAGGGCTGGCAAGGTGGCAGTGGCCAGATTGACCCAAAGGATATGTACCGCCAGCAGGGGAGCATCCCAGTTGAACACGGTAGACACAAATAGAGTGAGGATCTCGGCGATATTGCCAGCCAGCAAAAACTGGATGACCTTTTGAATGTTGCGGTAGACGCGCCGTCCCTCTTTGATGGCATAGGCAATGGTGGTAAAACTGTCATCCAGCAAGATCATATCCGCTGCGTCTTTGGCAACATCGGTACCGGTGATGCCCATGGCTACACCAATATCCGCCGCCTTGAGGGCTGGCGAGTCATTGACGCCGTCGCCGGTCATGGCGGCCACTTCGCCGCTGCGTTTCAGCGCCTGGATGATGCGCAGCTTTTCTGCCGGGGAGACCCGGGAGAACACCGTGGTATTCCCTACGGCTTCATCCAGCACTTTGTCACTCATCTGTTCCAGCTCATCGCCGGTGATGACGCGGTCACCAGAACGGTAAATATCCAGCTCTTTGGCAATGGCCAAAGCGGTCATTTTATGATCCCCTGTGATCATAACGGTGCGGATGCCAGCTTCCCGGCAAGTGCGCACCGATTGGGCCACTTCCCGGCGCGGAGGGTCGATCATGCCAACCGCACCCAAAAAGGTCAGATCCCATTCCACGTTAGATTCCTCCTCTTGAGGAACGGCATCCAGCGTGCGGCAGGCAAAACCCAGTACCCGCAGGGCTTGCTGCTGCATGTGCAGACATAGGCTGTGTATGTTCTCCTTATCTTGATCCGTGATGGGGCGCAGGCCTTGGCCCGTAAGGATATGGGTACAAAGGGGCAGCATTTCATCCACGGCGCCTTTGGTATACGCCATGATTTCACCCTCAATTTGATGAACGGTGGTCATTCGCTTGCGCTCGGAATCAAAGGGCTGTTCAAACAAGCGGGGAAAGCGGTCTTCCAGCTGTTCATGGTCAATGCCAAAGGCCTGGGCCATGTGGATCAAAGCGCCCTCGGTGGGGTCGCCGATGATACAGCCAGGGCGGTCTGGGTCCAAGCTGGCATCGTTGCACAGGGCGGCCGCATAGACCAGCTCCTGGTAGACTGCCGGGTGTTGGCAGCTGGCCTTTTCAACAGGGGTGCTGCAGCCCACTTCAAAATCTCCGTTGGCCGCGACCTGGGTCACCGTCATCTGGTTCAGTGTCAGGGTGCCGGTCTTATCGCTGCAGATCACTGTGGCACTGCCTAAAGTTTCTACTGCGGGCAGTTTGCGGATCAGCGCATTTTTTCTGGCCATACGCTGGACGCCCAAGGCCATAACGATGGTAGCCGTGGCAGGCAGCCCTTCTGGAATGATGGAGATGGCAAGAGAGATCGCCACCAAGAATTGAGGCACTAAAGGACGGTGATACAAAGCGCCAATGGTGAAAATCAGGCAGCAGATAATAAGCCCGGCCACTGTAAGGGCCTTTCCCACTGCATTCAGTTTGCGCTTCAGCGGTGTATCCAGGGCATCCTGCTCTTCCAGCATGTTGGCGATCTGCCCTACCTCGGTCTCCATACCGGTGGCGACCACAATGCCGGAGGCGCGGCCATAGGTGACGAGAGAAGAGGTGTAGGCCATGTTGCATCGGTCTCCCAAAGGGCAGTCTTCAGACAGAACGGCCTGGGCATCCTTTTCTACGGGCATCGATTCGCCGGTCAGGGAAGCTTCCTGGGTCTTGAGGTTGGCAGATTCGATGAGACGCAGGTCGGCAGGAACCATGTCGCCATCGCACAGCAGCACCACGTCGCCCCGTACCAGTTACCGGGCGGGAATCAGGCTCTCTTCCCCTTGGCGCAGGACTCGGGCGGTGGGGGTGCTCATGCGCCGCAGCGCCTCCAAAGAGGATTGGGCCTTTTTCTCCTGCACGATGCCAATAAAGGCATTGACCACTACAATGGTGAAAATGACGATGGCTTCTGTCCATTCTCTCAGAATGGCAGACAGCAGCGCCGCACCCAGCAGGATCAGTACCATAGGATCCAGCAGCTGTTCCCGGAGCATGTGCAACAAAGATTTGGGCGGTTTGCCCCGCAATTCATTGGGGCCGTTTTGGTTTAGCCTTTCGGCAGCCTCGGCATCACATAGCCCCTCAGGTGATGTGCGCAGTGCGGCGCACACCCGAGGAAGCGGCTGTGCATACCAAGGCTTTCGTCTGTGATTATCCATAGAGGATCCATCACTCCTTCAAAATATATTTTTCCACCGGCTCTGGCCGGAAGAAAGCAACAAAAAAGCATAACCACAAACCCTTTGACAAAAGGGCGCAGTTATGCTAAATCATCTATTATAGAGAAACTTCGGTTCGCGTCGCTACTGTCGGCGTCGTCCATCTGCCAATGATTCCTTTCAAAAACTCGTAATGGTGCTTATTATACCGGAAAGGCAGACCGCTGTCAAGAGACATTTCCTTTGTGGAAAATACTAGTTGTAGGTGTTACAATGATGTGTAACAAATCAAAGAAATAAATAGCGAATAGGAGTGACCTGTGTTAAGGTAGAGTTGACCAGACAAAACCAAAAG
>CAJFRA010000019.1:45067-48233 GCA_904419295.1 Candidatus Pseudobutyricicoccus lothianensis | reverse complement strand
ATCATCTTCCTCCGTAGGAATATAAACCGGATGATACCCGCCGTATGACAGGCACTGGGCGATCATAACAGCATCCCTGGCATCCGTCTTGATCCGCTGTCCCTGCTGGGTAAGCATTGTTGTCGGCGCTAATATGACACATCTGACTCCTGCCGCAGTAAGCTGATTATATAAAGAGTATCCCAAACATCCTGCCTCATACCCACATTCAATGTCATAGGTATCATTTAATCCCAGTTTGAGTTTAAGATTTTCAATAAACATCAGGACATTTTTATAATCAGGTGTTACCTTAATGTTCGCAAATATGCGGTCTTCTGCGCCGATCACTGGTTCCATTGCGCATAAAGTGTAATTTGTACTATGGACATCCATGCCGATTTTTATTATTCTATACATATGAGTGGCCTCCTTTTGTATGTGGTAATCCCTGTTACCGTTGTTTTTGCTCAAACTCCAGTATACAGGTAAATCCACGTTGTTACAAATGTGGGGTCACTTCATATTATCTATAGTCTAACCAAAATGCCTACGCTAATAAATTGGTTATCAAACGACGATTGTCATTTGATAGATGGCATCCCTTGACTTTCCCAAGGCTGCATTATATAATAAAAATTGTCGAAAAGAAAAAGATGGTCAAACGATCTTATACGGCACGCGCTGCCTTTCTTGCTGGGCGGGGATGCCGTTTCTCCTTTTCTTCCCTTTGCCGCCAGCCCATCCCTCTGTGCGGCAACGATCGCCTGCATACTGCCCTTCTTTTTCTTTTCGGCTTTGGGCAAAGGAATTCCCCCTTCTCTTTGCCCTCCCTCCCCTGGGGCTTCCACCCCCATTATAATTTGTGGAATCCGTGTTGCCTCCGGCTTGTGCCGGAGGCTCTTTTTTTTGCCCAAAACGGGCCAAAAAAATTTTTCCCGCTCCCCCTTGACATTCCAACTGTCCTATTGTATTATTGTATTATGTTCTTAGTACAATCATACAACAGGAGGTGTGTAACGCAATGGCATGGCAATTCGATGGCAACCGCCCGATCTATGCGCAGCTGGTGGAGCACATACAATATGACATTGTATCCGGCGTCTACCCGCCGGGTGAAAAACTGCCTTCGGTGCGGGAGCTGGCCACCCTGGCCGCAGTCAACCCCAACACCATGCAGAAGGCCCTGGCTGAGCTGGAGACCGACGGCTTGATCTTTACCCAGCGGACGGCGGGGCGCTTTGTCACCCAGGATGTGGAGGCCATCCGCCAAGCGCGGGAACGGCTCTCCCAGAGCATTTTGCAAAGTTTTTTGCAAAGCATGGGGCACCTGGGCTGTACACCCCAACAATCGCTGGAAATTCTGACAAAATATGTGGAGGGATCGAACTAATATGGATGCTTTGATGGAATGCCGCAACCTGACCAAATCCTACGGCAGCAAAACGGCCCTTTCCAATGTGGATCTGACCATTCCGCGGGGCAAGATCATCGGCCTGCTGGGCCCCAACGGCAGCGGCAAAAGCACGCTGATCAAGCTGGCCAACGGCCTTTTGACCCCGACAGCCGGCCAGATCCTCATCAACGGGAAGGCCCCCGGCGTGGAGAGCCACTTGGCCATCTCTTACCTGCCGGACAAAAACTATTTGAACGACTGGATGCGCATCAGCGACATCATCGGCTATTTTCAAGATTTTTATGCCAACTTCGACGCCAACCGGGCCTACGACATGCTGCAAAAGCTGAACCTGGACCCCGGCAGCCGCCTGAAGACGCTGAGCAAGGGCAACAAAGAAAAAGTGCAACTGATCTTGGTGATGAGCCGCCATGCCCAGCTGTATCTGCTGGATGAGCCCATCGGCGGCGTGGACCCGGCAGCCCGGGACTATATTTTGAACACCATCATCACAAACTATGACGCCGAAGCCACCATCCTCATTTCCACCCACCTGATCGCGGATATTGAAAAAGTATTGGATGAAGTGATCTTCATTTCGGAAGGGCGCATCGTGCTCACCTCTTCCGTGGACGAGATCCGCGCCCAAAACGGAAAATCAGTGGACACGTTGTTCCGGGAGGTATTCAAATGCTAGCCAAATTGATGAAATACGAATTTAGATCCACGGCGCGGACCTTTCTCCCCATCTATGGCGCGCTGCTGGCCACTGCCATCGTCACCCGCTTTTTGATGTGGGGCGATTCCCAAGCCATTCTCCCAAACAGTTTTGCCTACAATCTGGTGAGCATGCTGGTGGCCTTTCTGTTCGTCGCCCTTCTGGTGGCCGTCTTCGCCATGGTCTTGATCATCACCTTGCAGCGGTATTACAAAAACCTGCTGGGTGAAGAAGGGTACCTGTCCATGACCCTGCCCGTCAAACCCTGGCAGCACATCACCTCGAAGCTGGTGGTCTCCTGTGTCTGGTTCCTGGTCAGCGGCGTCGTGGCCATGCTGTCTTTCTTCATCCTCATGCTCAACCGGAGCATCTTGACGGATTTCTTCTACTTCTTCCAGCGGATGTTTGACATGATCCGTTGGAACCGCGATGTGGTGCTGGCCCTGGTGGAATTGGCTGTGCTGGGCCTTGTGAGCATGGTCTGCTCCACCCTGCTGCTCTACGCCAGCATGTCCATGGGGCAGCTGAGCCACCGCAGCCGCAAGCTGGCTTCCTTTGGCTGGTTCCTGGTGTTCTGGCTGGCGATCCAGCTGGTGGTGGGCTTTGCCACCCGGGGCTATCTGAACCTGTTTTCCCCCACCGGTTTCACTGCCGGCCATAGCCTGATGTGGTTCTATATCCTGCTCATGGCCGCCCTCTCCGCCCTGTTCTTCGCCCTGAGCAACTACATGCTCTCCCACAAGCTGAATCTGGAATAATAAAATGCCCCACACAGTCTGCGGACTGTGTGGGGACCCCCCGATTGTATAGATTTGCCCGGGAGACCCGGGCAAATCGTTTCGCGCCACTCGGCGCGCGGCACAGAAGTGCCGTGAGATTCTGCCCCACACAGTCTGCGGACTGTGTGGGGGCCCCCCCTGATTCTATAGATTTGCCCGGCGGGCCCGGGCCCGCGGCCATATCGAGTGTAGGCCGGTAGCACAGCCGTGCTGATTCCAGCACCGCGTTCCCATCGGCATGGCTGTGTTTGCTGCCACCACCCGTCGCGGCTGCGGGCACGGGCCCGCCCCTGC
>CAJFRA010000019.1:0-45040 GCA_904419295.1 Candidatus Pseudobutyricicoccus lothianensis | reverse complement strand
GCGGGCACGGGCCCGCCCCTGCGGCCATATCAGGATGGAGCCGGAAGTATAGCCGTGCCAACTCCAGCACCGCGTTCCCATCGGCATGGCTGTGTTTGCTGCCACCACCCGTCGCGGCTGCGGGCACGGGCCCGCCCCTGCGGCCATATCAGGATGGAGCCGGAAGTATAGCCGTGCCAACTCCAGCACCGCGTTCCCGTTGGCATGGCTGCGCTTGCTGCCGCCACCCGTCGCGGCTGTCCGCCCTTGCGGACAAAAAAGGCTTTTGGAACTGCCTCCTCTCTGAGGAAGCCTCCCAAAAGCCTTTTCTTTTTTCTTGTCTGCCGGCAGCTGTCAGTGGGTGCTGCCCGCTGTGCCGGCGTGGCTGGCCGCTTCTTCAGCCGATGGCTGTTCGCCGGCGAAGCCTTGCTTCAAAAAGCGGATGGTGTCGGCAAAGGTCTCGTGGTGGATGCCCTTGACATCAAACTTCACGATGCGGAACACCAGCTGCATGATGGGGCCGCCAGCCAAGGTGAACAAGATCGTGCCAACGCCGATCTGGCCGCCCAGCAGCCAGCCCAACACCAGGGCGATGCCCTCTACCCCGGCGCGGCAGATGCCCACCGAAACGCCTGTGCGCCGGGTCAAGATCACCATCAGGCTATCCCGGGGCCCGGCCCCCATGCCAGCGCTGATGTAGAGCCAGATGCCGACGCCCATCAGCACCATGCCGACCAGCCCGTACAGGCAGCCGGGCAGCAAAGAGCCATCCAGTTTGGGCACCAGGCCGCTCATCAAGATCACGTCCACCAGCGCGCCGATGACAAAGATGTTCAGCAGCGTGCCGAACCCCAGCCGCTCTTTGCACAAAAAGTCGATGACCACGATCACCAGCCCTGCCGCCATGCTGGCCTGTCCATAGGTCAGCGGCGTCTGCACCGAAATGCCGTCGTGCAGCGCATCCCAAGGCCCCAGGCCGATGTTGGCCTGCTTGATCACGGCGCTGGCCAAGGCCAGCACGAAAAAGCCAAGCAGCAGCCGCAGCAGTTTTTTGCCCACGATCCCCACATGTCTCATTTGTTCATTCACCCATCTCTTTCGTTATAAAAGGAATTCGTTGCCTTTAGTGTATCACGGGCGGCCCTGTGCCGTCAATGCCAGTTGGCACAGCAGAACAGGGGCGCCTGATCGCCCCTGCCCTGTTCTCTATTCTGCAGCGGGGAATACTGTGGTATAATTTTCCCCAATGTATTCTTTGATCGCATCGCTTTGCAGCACGTCGATCAGGGTCTGCAGCGCTTCCCGGTCGTCGTCCTCCCCCACGGCCACCACATTGGCAAAGGTCTGGGCCGCTTCGCTCTCGGCCCCTTCGCTCTCCAGCAGAGCGTCGGTGACGCCCCCTTCCAGGGCGTAGTTGCCGTTGATCACCGCGATGTCCAGATCCGGCAGGCTGCGGGGCAGCACGGCGGCCTCCAGCTCCACCAGCTGGATGTCCTTCGGGTTTTCCACAATGTCCTTGGCCGTGGCTTCCAGGCCCACCCCCTCTTTCAGGGTGATCAGCCCTCGGTCGGCCAGCAGCTGCAAGGCCCGGGCCTCGTTGGTGGTGTCGCTGGGCACGCCCACTTGGGCGCCCTCTTTCAGCTCTTCCAAGTCGTCGCATTTGCCGCCGTAGATGCCCATGGCTTCAAAATGGACCGTGCCGATGCTCTTGAGGTGGGTGCCGTTTTTCTCGTTGAAATCATCCAAATAGGGCTGGTGCTGAAAGAAATTGGCGTCCAGCTCTCCTTGTTCCAGCGCTTCGTTGGGCAAGATGTAGTCGGTAAATTCCTGGATCTCCAGCACGATGCCCTGCTCTTCCAGCAGGGGTTTGGCCGCCTCTAAGATCTCGGCGTGGGGCGAGGGGCTGGCCCCCACGGTCAGGGTGGTTTGGCCCTCGCCTGCCCCCTCTCCCCCTGTGCCGTTTTGGGGGGCGGCATCCTTTTGGCAGCCGGCCAGGCACAGGCACAGGGCGCTGCACAGGGCCAGGGTCTTGGTCAAAACGTTGTATCGCATGGGTCTCTTCCTTCCTTATTATATAATAGCAAATGGGTGGATGTTCTTCTTCTATGGTCCACGCCGCCCCCGCCCTGCGGACGTCTTCGCAGGCGGGAATGGGGCACGATCGGGTCCCGGGTCAAAAGCCCCCCGGCGGCGGTGTTCCTTTTTTAGCGGTTGCGTTTGTCCATCCGGCGGGCCAGCTGGTTGCACAGCCCCTGGATCAGCTGCACCAGCACCACCAACAGGAGGATGGTGACCAACATCACGTCGTATTCATACCGGTGGTAGCCGTAGCGGATGGCGATATCCCCCAGCCCCCGGCCGCCCACTGTGCCCGCCATGGCCGAATAGCCGATGAGGGTGATGGCCGTGATGGAGCAGCCCCGCACCAGGGAGGGCACGGCTTCGGGCAGATAGACTTTGCAGATGATCTGCCAGACCGTGGCGCCCATGGCCTGGGCCGTCTCGATGACCCCGTGGTCGATCTCCTCCAGGGAGGATTCCACCATGCGGGCCACAAAGGGCGCCGCCCCGATGACCAGCGGCACGATGGCCGCCGTGGGGCCGATGCTGGTGCCCACCACCAGCCGGGTCAGCGGGATGAGGGCGATCATCAAGATCACAAAGGGGATGGAGCGCCCCAGCCCCACGATCCACTGGGCCACGCCGCCGGTCACCCGGTTGGGGCGGATGCCCTTGGGCCCGGTGACGGTGACCAGCACCCCCAGCGGCAGCCCCAGCAGATAAGAGAACACCAGGGCCCCCGCCACCATATACAGCGTTTCCGCCGTGCCTTGGCCCAAGATCAGGCCGTATTCCTGGGCAAATGCCCGCAGCCAATCCAACATCGTTTATACCCCCTCGCCCAACAGCTGTCTGGTGATCTGGTTCTGCGGCGCAGAGAACACCTGTTCCGTGGCGCCGGATTCGGCAAAGACCCCTTCATCGATCACAGCCACTTGGCTGCAAATGGCCCGCACCACGCCGATCTCGTGGGTGATGATGACGATGGTCACGCCGTATTCCCGGTTGATGCGCTGCAGCAGTTCCAGCACCGCCTGGGTGGTCAGCCGGTCCAGGGCGCTGGTGGGCTCATCGCACAGCAGCACTTTGGGGCCGGCCGCCAGGGCCCGGGCAATGGCCACCCGCTGCCGCTGGCCGCCGGAAAGCTGGGCCGGGTAGGCCTCCGCCTTATCCAGCAGGCCCACCGTATCCAGCAGCTGGGCTACTTTTTCTTGTATCTGCTTTTTGGGCGTCCGGGCCAGCTCCAAAGGCAGGGCCACATTGCGGGCGATGGTCCGCTGGGCCAGCAGGTTGTAGCCCTGGAACACGATGCCGATGCGCCTTTGCAGCTGGAGCCTCTGGTGCTTGTTCAGCCGGTCGCAGCGGACGCCGTCAATGGCCACCGTGCCCTCGGTGGGCTGCTCCAGCAGGGCCATGCACCGCAGCAGGGTGCTCTTGCCCGCGCCGCTCATGCCGATGATGCCGCAGATCTCCCCTGGGGGAACGTGCAGGGATACGTTTTTCAGCGCCCGTACCTGGCCGCCTTTTGTCTCAAAGACTTTGGTGACTTGTTCGATCCGAATCATAAAGACCTCCGTTCTCCTGTCGGGCGGGCAACAAAAAAGCTCCCGCCCTTTCCAGACTTTGTGCCTGTTAAGGGCGAGAGCACTACGGCTTCGCGTTACCACCTTACTTCGCCTATGCCTCACGGCATACGCCTCTTCGAGTACGGGCCCCCTTCCGGCCGGCCGATACCCTATTGCTGTAACGGGCAAACCCGTCATCGCCTGATGGAATTCCTCCACTCGGGATGCGACTCCGAGACCATGTTCAGCGCCTTTGCTCTTTGCCCCTTTTCAGCTGCCGGGGCTCTCTGTAAAAGGCTCATTGCGCCTACTCTTCTCTTCATTGTCTTTGCGGTTTGTGAATTTGGTTTTCAGTTTACGCCCATCCGGGCGGCCTGTAAATTCGCAAAAACGCCAATTTAAATTTGCTCAAATCCGTATCCATTGTTCATTTTGACTATTTTGCATTTTATGGTTGACAACGGGCAGACAAACGTTTAGTATTTATTTGTTATCCTTGTCCGCACAGAAGGTGCGGGCCATACGTCCAAAAGGAGGTGCGAATAGTATGCCGAAGATCACAGGCAAGTACGAGACTGTATTTATTGTGGATGTCACTCTGGGCGAAGAGCAGATCGCCGCCACTGTGGAGAAGTTCAAATCGCTGATCGAATCCAATGGCACAGTGACCAACGTGAACGAATGGGGCAAACGCCGCCTGGCTTATCCCATCAACGACATGCACGAGGGTTATTATGTGCTGATCGAGTTCGAGAGCAACCCGGAATTCCCCCACGAGCTGGATCGTATCTACAACATCACCGACGGCATCATGCGTTCCCTGATCGTGGCCCAGGCCTAAGGAGGGGTACCCATGCTGAACAAAGCGATTTTGATGGGCCGGCTCACCGCCGATCCCGAATTGCGCCACACCCAGAACAACACGCCGGTCACTTCTTTCACCCTGGCTGTCAACCGCAGCTACGGCAAAAACGAGCAGACCGACTTTATCGATGTGGTGGCCTGGCAGCGGACAGCCGAATTTGTCTCCCAGTGGTTCCATAAAGGGATGCTGGTGGCAGTGGCTGGCCGGATCCAAACCAGGACTTGGGAAGACAAGACCGGTCAAAAACGCAAATCGGTAGAAGTTGTGGCGGATGAAGTGCATTTCGCCGAATCGAAGAAGGATTCTCAATCGCAGCCCCGCAACGATGGCGCCATCCCCTTTGATGTGATGCCTGGCGGCAACGAGTTCTCCGAACTCAGCGCCGACGACAGCGAGCTGCCCTTCTGACCCAATATCGAAAAAAGGAGGACATACCACCATGGCCAATGAGACCAGAAGCGACCGCCCCATGCGGGAGCGCCGTCGCCGCAAAGTGTGCCAGTTCTGCGTGGACAAAGTCGAGCACATCGACTATAAGGACACTGCCAAACTGCGCAAATATATGTCGGACCGTGCCAAGATCCTGCCCCGCCGCATGACTGGCACCTGCGCCATGCATCAGCGCCAGCTGACCGAGGCCATCAAGCGGGCCCGCCACTTGGCTCTGCTGCCCTACACTTCCGACTGATCCCAAATGGAGCCCTGCCCTCTGCGGATTTCCGCAGGGGGCTTTTGTTTTGCTTTTGGCAAGAAACCGCCCTTTTCCCGCAACATATGCACTTGTGACGCCCGGGGGCCTATATTAAAATAAAAGGGGGGGTATTTCCCCAATCCACCCAGAGGAGAGATCGGATATGCTGGATTCCGCCCAGACCATCGTCACCCAAATCTTTATCATGTTCCTGCTGATGCTGGTGGGGCACCTGCTCTACCGCCGCCGCATCATCGACAGCCAAGGCTCCCAGCAGCTCTCCTCCCTGCTGCTCAACATCGTCACGCCGGCGGTGCTCATCACCTCCTTCCAGCGGCCTTTTGACCCGGGGGAGGCCAAGATGCTGGCCACTGCGTTTTTCTTTGCCATCCTCAGTTATGTGCCGGCTATCCTGCTGGCCCGGCTGCTCTATGGCCGCAGCCCGGCCCCCTATGCCAAAGACGCCCAGATGTGCCTGATCTTTTCCAACAACGGCTTTATGGCCCTGCCCCTGCTGGAAGCCCTGCTGAGCAGCACCGGCGTGTTCCTGGGCTCGGCCGGCATCGTCACCGGCACGGTGATCGCCTGGACCTACGGCGCCCGGATGCTGTCGGGCGAAAGCCGGGTCAATTTCAAAAAAATCTTGCTCAACCCGGGCACCCTGGCCCTCATCGGCGGCCTGCTGCTCTTTTTCTCCCCCTGGAAACTGCCCATGCCCGTGTTCCGGGCGGTGGAGTACCTGGGCAGCCTGAACACGCCCCTGGCCATGCTGGTGCTGGGCATCTACCTGTCCCAATCCCATGTGCTGGCCTGCCTGAAGGACAAAACGGTCTACCTGCTCTCTGTGCTCAAGCTGGCGGTCATCCCCCTGCTGGCCATGGCCCTGCTCTATCTGCTGGGCGCTTCGGAGCTGGTGGCCACAGCGCTGCTCATCGGCACGGCGGCCCCCAGCGGCGTCATCTCCGCCATGATGGCCCAGATGTTTGGCACCGACCACTTGTTCAGCACCCGCATCATCGCGGTGACCACTCTGTTTTCCGCCGTTACCATGCCCTTGTTCCTGCTGGTCCTCCAGCTGTTGTGGTAAAAGCGCCGCTACCCTTGTTGGCATCCCGCCCATTGCCCCGGCCGCCTGTCTGGCAGCCGGGGCAAAAAATATGCTCTCCCCGGGTCCTTCCCTGCCGTCCGGCAAAGCAGGCCTTCTTGCCTCAGCCCTGGGAAAAGGGGGCCAGCTCCACGGTCTTGGTGGCGGTGTGGCGCACAAAGGCGCTGTCGTGCTCCACGAATACCATGGTGGCCCGGCTGTCTTGCACCGCTTCTTCCAGCTGCATCCGGGTGATCACATCGATGTAATTCATGGGCTCATCCCACAGGTAGAGCATATAGGGCCGGCAAAAGGCCAAGGCCAGCAGCACTTTCTTCCGCTGCCCTTCGCTCATCTGTTCCACCGGCCGCTCCAGGTGCCGCCTCTCCAGGCCCATCTGCCGCAGCAGGGCCAGCAGCAGGCTCTCTTCCACCTGCTGCTGCCGGGCCAGGTCCCGCAGGCCGCCCCGCAAGTGGTGGGTCTGCTGGGGCACGATGTTCTGCTCCAGGCCCGGCGCCCGGTAAAAAGACCCGGTATAGGCCACATCCTCCCCGGCGCACAGGCGCAGCAGCGTGCTCTTGCCCGCCCCGTTGCGGCCCAGGATGGCCAGCCGCTCCCCCTGCTCCAGGGTGAGATCCAGCGGGCGGCACAGGGGGCGCCCGCCCTGGTACAGCACCAGGCCCCGGGCCTCCAAGAGCCGGCGTTTGGGCGCTTCCCGGGGCTGGAGCGCCAGGGATGCCTCCAGTTCGGCGTCTTGCAGCAGGCTCTTTTTTTGCTGGATGCTCTGCTGCTGGCGGCGTTCCAGGTTTTTGGCCCGCTGCATCATCTTGGCCGACTTGTGGCCGATGTAGCCCCGGTCCGGCCGCAGCCCGGCATTCCGGCTGCCTTTTTTGGTCTTTTCCACCGCATCCGACCAGCCGCTGGTCCGCCGGGCCGCCTCTTCCATGCGGCGGATCTCTTTTTTCAGCTTTTCATTCTGCTGCAGTTCCAGGGCGTCTTGCTGCTGCCTGTTTTGCTGCCAGGTGGAAAAGTTGCCCGCCTGGACCTGGATGGTCCGCCGGTTGATGGAGAGGATGTGGTCCACACAGGCGTCCAAAAAGTCCCGGTCGTGGGATACCAGCAAAAACCCTTCTTTGCCCTGGAGATACCGGGCCAGCTGCCGGCGGCCCTGCTGGTCCAGGTGGTTGGTGGGCTCGTCGATCAGCGGGAAGGCGCCTTCCCCCGCAAACAGGGCCGCCATGAGCAGCCGGGTCTGCTCCCCGCCGCTCAGCGTGGCAAAGGGCCTGTCCAGCGCCTCTTCGGGCACTTTGAGCAAAGAGAGCTCCCGCTGCAGCTGCCACTGCTCGCAGTCCCCCGCCCCTTGCAGGGCCACTTGCCAGGCCGTGGCCTGCCGGTCTTCCACCGGGCAGGGGAAATACCGGAAATCCGTGCTGGCGGCAATGGTGCCGCCGTATGCCATCTGTCCCATGAGCAGCCGCAGGAACGTGGTCTTTCCCCGGCCGTTGCGGCCGATGAACCCCAGCTTCCAGCCGGTGTCCAGCTGAAAGCTCACATCCTCGAACACGTTGTCCGGGCTGCCGTCGTATCCAAATGTCAAATGCCTCACATCGATCAAAGACATGGCCATTCCTCCTTCTCGGTCCCCAGCGCAGGATGCCGGCCCACACATGCAAAAAGGCCGCGGGAAAGTCGATCTTCCCGCGGCCTTGGGCTTGCTGCCTAGGGCGCGCCAAACAGCGCCCTGCTCTTTTGAAAAGCCGGTATCCTGCGCATCAAACTTTCCTTGCTTTTGGCGCAGCAAGACGAAGGGGCGCCTGCCCCGGCCATTGCCGCGCTCTTTGGTTTTCAGCAAGAAAAGTGACGCACGCTCTCAGCTCCTGTCTTTTGGGTTCCAGGCCATATCCCGGCCTGGGCACTGTTATATCACGTTTGTTCCGGTTTGTCAACCGCGGCCCACTGCTGCAAAAAATCCAGCACGTCGCCGTAGACCTGCTGCCGGTTCAGCTCGTTGAGCACCTCGTGGCGGGCGCCGGGGTACAGCTTGAGCTGCACATGCCGCACGCCGCTGCGCCGCAGCCGGTCGTAGACTTTGCGCACGCCCCGGCCGTAATCGCCCACCGGGTCTTGGTCGCCGCTGACCAGCAGGATGGGCAATTCCCGGGGCACCTGCTGGAACCACTCTTTTTTGTTGCAGCGGTAAATGCCGGTGAACAGGTCGCCAAAGGCGCTGGCGGAAAAGGTGAACCCGCACAAAGGGTCTGTGATGTAGGCGGCCACCCGCTCCCCATCCCGGCTGAGCCAGTCAAAGGGTGTCTTGGGCTTGTGCACCCCCCGGTTGAAGTTGCCGAACGCCAGCTTGTCCAGCCACCGGCTGGGCTTTTGGCTGCCATGGCCCTGGGCCAGTTTTTTCACCAGGGCTGCGGCGGGCAAAACGGGCCGGCTGCTGCCCGTGCCGCTGAGGACCGCCCCCTGGAGCTTTTGCCCATAGCGGGCCAGATAGAGCCGGGCCGCAAAAGAGCCCATACTGTGGCCCAGCAAAAAATAGGGGATACCCGGGTATTGGCCCTGCATATAAATGGTGAACAGATGCAGGTCGGTGACCAGGGCGTCAAACCCGTCTTTGGGGGCCAGGTACCCCAGGTTTGCCTGGTTTGGCGCTGTCTGCCCGTGGCCGATGTGGTCGTTGCCGCAGGCCAGGAACCCCTGGGTGCACAAATACCGCATGAATTCATCGTAGCGGCCGATGTGTTCCGCCATGCCGTGGCTGATCTGCACGATGCCCCGGGGCTGGGCCAGCGGGCTGTAGATCTTGGCGTAGACCGTATCCCGGCCGTTGGCCGATGGGAACCGGTGTTCCCGCACTTCATATTGCTGTATCATCATTCCATTCCCCGCCGGCAAGGCCAGGCGGATCTCCTCTCTGCACAATTGGCGGGCGGCAGGCCATGGCCCCGCCCTCCGCTTTATTGTACTGCATCGCCGGGCAAAAATCCAGCGTCCTCCCCTTTTTGCGGGCGTTTTTTCCGAATTTGTTACAACTTGGTGACAACGGCTGCTTTTTTCCCGGCATTTCGGCAAAAAATTTTTGGTTTCGGGGGCAAATCCCCTTTTACCGCCCCAATTGTTATGCTATACTGTAGCTGGCAGGGGGCTCCCCCCTTGTCCGGCTGTTTGGGGCCAGGCTCCACTGCCGCCGGGCAATGCCATTGTACCATGGCTCTGCCGCAAAAAATACAGAACCAGGAGGGGTTTTCATGTCCGGTGTCTTTTCTCCCTTTTCCCTGGGCCCGCTGGCCCTCAAAAACCGGATCGCCCGGTCGGCCACCCAGGACAATTTGGGCGGCAGCCAGGGGCAGATCACGCCGGCCGAAGCTCTCCTTTACCAGGAGCTGGCCAAAAACCAGGTGGCCCTGCTCTTTAGCGCCCACGCCTATGTGACGCCGGAGGGCAAAGCCTCCCCCACCCAAAACGGGCTGGAAGACGAGCGGAACCTGCCCATTTTGGAACAGATCGCCGGGCAAGTCCACGAGCAAGGCGCCAAAATGGTGATGCAGCTCAGCCATGCCGGAGAAAAGTCGGTCTCCAGCCGGCCCTTGGGGCCCGACGGCATGAGCCTGCAAGACTTGCGCCAGGTGCGGGACGCCTTTGTCCAGGCGGCCATGCGGGCCCAGCGGGCGGGGATGGACGGCGTGCAGATCCACTGCGCCCACGGCTACCTGCTCTCCCAATTCCTCTCCCCGTTGCAGAACCACCGGCAGGATGCCTACGGCGGCTGCCCGGAAAACCGCTTCCGCCTGGCGCTGGAGATCATACAGGGCATCCAGGATGCCTGCGGCGGCCTGCCCATTTTGATCAAAATCAACAGCAACCTGCCCGATGCCCAGGCCGACCTGGCTTTTGAAGGGGATCTGGAGACGGTCCTCCACCTGTGCCGGCAGGCCGGTGTGGCGGCCGCCGAGGTCAGCGGCTGTGATTTCCGCAGCTTTCCCCGGCAGGCCCCGCCCTATTACCTGGCCCGGGCCGCCCGGCTGCGCAAAGCCTGCGGGCTGCCCCTTCTGCTGGTGGGCGGCATCCGCAGCGATGCCCACATCCGCCAGGTGCTGGAAGCCGGGCTGGACATGGTCTCCCTGTGCCGCCCGCTGATCTGCCAGCCGGACCTGGTCCTGCGGCTGCAGCAGGGGCCTTACACCTCTCCCTGCCTCAGCTGCAACCAGTGTTTTGCCGCCATCGGCACAGAGGGCCGCACCTGTGTGCTCCACACCAAAGGCGCCGACCGCCAAAGGCTGGGGCTGTAGCCTTGTCCGGGCCCCATCCGCCTGCACCGGACACCCTTTTTGGCACAGAGGGTGTCTTTTCTTGCCCATCCTTCCCGGGAAGTCCCCAAAATTCCAAAAAAATTTTGCGACCCCCAAACTTTTATCCGCCATCCATCATCTAATCCTATAGAAAAACATTTCACTGCCAAGGGGATACTTCTTATGAAACACCGCAGACGCAGCCGGCGCCGCAGAAGACGTCTGGCGCTCCTTTCTTCCATCTTGCTGTTCACCGGCCTGGGGGTGGCCACTTTCGCCGCTGCCATGAGCCGTTTTCCCATCCACGCCGTACCGCCTGCCGCTGCGGACCAGGTCCCGCCCGAGACCGGATCCGTTTCCCAGCCAGAGGCGGCCGATCCGGCAGAGGCCGGGTCTTCCCAGGATACCCCGTCCCAAGACCCCAGCGTGCTGGCCCCGGAGGGATCCGGCTCCTCCGCTTCCGGCTATGATTACGGGGCGCCGGTGCCCCTCTCCCAGGCTGCTGGGCAAGATTATTTCAGCGACGTGCTGTTCGTGGGCAACTCCATCACCGACGGCGTCAGCCGCTATGGCGTGGCCCCTTCGGCCACGGTGGCTGCCCGGAACGGCCTGACCGTCTCCAAAGCCCTCACCGACCCGTCGGTCACCCAAGGCCAGAGCCGGGTCAGCCTGGAGCAATACCTGAAGACCCATCAATTTGGAAAGATCTATCTGATGTTCGGCATGAACGAGCTGGGCTGGCCCAGGGAAGAGCAGTTCATCCGCCGCTACAGTGAGTTGATCGATTCGCTGTGGCAGCTGCAGCCCAACGCCGTCCTCTATGTGCAGAGCATCTTCCCTGTCACTGCGGAGCGCTCCGCCCAAGACAGCACGTTTAACAACCAGCGCATCCAGCGGTACAACCAGCTGCTGCAGCAGCTGTGCGCCGAAAAGCACGCCCTGTTCCTGGATACTTACAGCGCTTTGGCCGACGAGACCGGGGCGCTCCCCGCCGATGTGAGCCCCGACGGCATCCACATCAACAAATCTGCCTACCAAACCTGGATGGATTACATCCTCACGCATACCTGGGAGGGAACCAACCCATGAAAAAGCAACTGACTGCCCTGGCCCTTTCGGCCCTGCTGTTTGCCGCAGCGGCCAGCGGCTGCAACCAGACGGAAACCAATACATCCGCCCAGCAGGACCCGGACCCCGCCGCCCTGGCCTCCGCCCTGCTGGAAGGCGGCTCTTTTGACGACCAACTGTCTGAGACCGACCAACAGGCCGCCATGACCGTGCTGGGGCTGGACCCGGAGCAGGTGGACCAATGCACCGCCTACATGGGCACCGGCGCCACGCCGGAAGAAGTGGCCGTGATCCGCGCCACCGATGCCAGCGCCGCCAAAGAGGTGGCCCAGGACCTGGACGCCCACCTGCAGCAGCTGGAATCGGATTACGCCAGCTATGCACCAGACGAAGTGCCCAAAATTCAAAAAGCGGTGGTCGAGGTAAAAGGGCGCACCGTGGTACTGTGTGTGAGTGCCGACAGCCAACAGGCCGAAAAGCTGCTGGAGGATGCCGGAGCCACCCAGGATTGAGATACCTGGAGGGAGCGAAGGCCGTTGAATCGTGTAGAGACGCAGCTGTACGACGCTTTTCTGGTGTTCATCCGGGAGCATCAGCAAGATTTTTACCGTTTGGCCTTCCGCTATGTGCACTGCCAGGAAGCTGCGCTGGATGTGGTGCAGGAGGCTTTGGAAAAAGGGCTGCGGGGCTTGACCTCCCTGCGGGAACCTGCTTATATGAAAACCTGGTTTTACCGTATTTTAGTCAATGAGAGCCTGACCTACCTGCGGCGGCACCGCCGGGAGGTCCTCCCTTTCGAAGAGGCCCTGGCCGATCTGCCTGCCCAGCCGGCCCCCGACCGGGCGGAGGCATTGGACCTGTATGCGGCCATTGACCGGCTGGACCCCAAGCTGAAGACCGTGGTGATGCTCCGCTTTTTTGAGGATATGAAGCTGGCGGAGATCGCCCAGGTGACAGGGGCCAACCTAAACACAGTCAAATCACGGCTCAGCACGGCCTTGCGCCGTCTGCGCCTTGCCATGGAGGAGGAATCGCTATGAACCGCCGCGCGCTGCGCGAACTGTATCACAGCACGCCTGTGCCCGAAGAAGAGCTTTCCCGCCGGGTGGAAGAGGCCATCCGCCGCCAAAGGCCCCGCCCCCGGATGAGGGGCTGGCAAAAGAGCCTGACCGGCCTTGCCGCCTGCTTCGCCCTGTTCGTGGTCTCGGTCAACCTTTCCCCTGCCTTTGCCGCCTCCCTGCAGGATGTTCCCCTGGTGGGCGATGTGGCGCAGCTTGTGACTTTTGACCATTTCCACCAGGTGGACGCGGCCAAAGACATCGTGGTGGAGATCCCCGCCATCCGCGGCACGGGGAACACCGCCCTGGAACAGCAGGTCAACAGCCGCATCGCCGACAAAATGGAGGCTTTGCAGCAAGAGGCCGCCCAGATGGCGGAAGAATACCTGGAGGCTTACAACGCCACCAAGGCGCCGGAGGACCCGGAATTTTGGAAGGTGAAGATCCTCATCGATTACGAGCTGAAGAACTCGACCCCGGAGCTGCTCTCTTTTGTGCTCCGCTCTTCCAGGACTGCGGCCAACGCCTACAGCCAAGAATTTTATTACAACATCAATATGCAGACCGGCGCCGACGTGACTTTGGAAGACCTGCTGGGCCCGGATTGGCGGGAACTGTGCAACCAGGCCGTGACCCAGGGCATCGCCCAGCGGCTGGCCCAGGACCCGAACGCCATTTATTACACGACCGAAGACGATGACCCCTCGGATGACGAATTTGCCTTCCGCACCGTGACAGAAGACCAGAGCTTCTACATCAACGAGCGGGGGAACCCTGTGGTGGTGTTTGCCAAATACCAGATCGCCCCGGGCTACATGGGCATCCAGGAGTTCGAAGTGCCCCGGCCATAAAGGAGATCTTATGCTGCAGACCACCCTTTGCTACATCGAGCGCCAAGGCTGCTACCTGATGCTCCACCGCACCGCCAAGGACCAAGACCCCAACCACGACAAGTGGCTGGGCATTGGCGGCAAGCTGGAGGACAAAGAGAGCCCGGAAGAATGCCTGCTGCGGGAAGTCAAAGAGGAGACCGGCTTAGAGCTGACCGCCTACCGGTTCCGCGGCATCATCACCTTTGTCTCCGACCAATGGCCCACGGAGTATATGTATCTGTATACCGCCACCGGCTTTCGGGGCACCTTGACCGATTGCGATGAAGGCGAGCTGGCCTGGGTGGAAAAGGAACGCATCCCCCAGCTGCCCCTGTGGGCAGGGGACAAGGTCTTTTTCCGCCTGCTGGCCGAAGAACGCCCCTTCTTTTCCCTCAAGCTGGAATACCAAGGGGAATGCCTGGTCCGTGCCGCACTAAACGGAGCCCCCTTGCCGGCAACGCCGGCAGGTGTTGCCGGGTGGCAACAGTAGTACAGCCACAAAAACAGCCCTCCGGCTCCCAGCCGCTGCTGTACAGCCTGCGGAAGCCCAAGGGCTATTCTTTTGTCTCCCAGCTCCCGTCCTCCTCCCGTTTTGGCCGTCGGGCCGACCCGACCCGGCGGGTGTGACAGGGTGGCGACAGGCAGCACAGCCGCTAAAAATACAGCCCTCGAGCTCCCGGCCGGCAACGCCGACGGGTGTGACGTGGGTGGCAACAGTAGTACAGCCGCTCAAAACACAGCCCTCGAGCTCCCGGACGCTGCTGTACAGCCTGCGGAAGCCCAAGGGCTATTGCTTTGTCTCCCAGCTTCCCTATATCTCCCGTTTTGGCCGTCGGGCCTGCCCGACCCGACCCCGACCCGACTAGATGACTCGGGCGGTGTAGCCTTTTTTTCGTTTGCCTTTTTCCACCTGTTCCTGGTAACCGGCTACATAAAAGGGAATGTTGTCTTCCGCGCCGTTTTCCAGGCGCCCCTGGACCTTTTTCCAGGCCTCCATGGAGACGCAGAAATCCGGCAGCCCGGCGATGAGCACGGGCTGTCCTTCTTTTTCGTCCCAATAATACTGGCCGCCCACATTGCGGCTGGCCACTTCAAAGACATAGCTGCCCACAGCCATCACGGCCTGGCGCAGTTCCTGCTGGCCCAAGTCATACTGGTGCAGTTCTTCCAGGTGGCTTTCCACATAAAACAGGCTTTCCATGGAATAATCCAGAGGCCAGCGCTGGCCAAACTGCTCCGCATAGCGCTGTGCCATGGCCTGGATGTCCTGTTTCAGCTGTCCCATCTTCTTTTCCCCCTGTCATAGGCTGCGGCCCGTGGCCTGGTAGAGCAGGGCGTTGCAGATGGCCGCCGCCACATTGCTGCCCCCTTTGCGGCCCCGGGCCACGATATAAGGCGCCTTGTCCTGGGCGAGGATCAGCTCTTTGCTCTCCACCACATTGACGAACCCCACAGGCACGCCGATGATGAGCCGGGGCGCGATCTTGCCCTCTTCCATCAGCTCATACAGGCGCACCAGTGCCGTGGGCGCGTTGCCCACGGCGATGATGCAGTCTTTGCCCAGGGCGGCGGCTTTTTCCATGCAGCAGGCCGCCCGGGTCACGCCCCTTTCCCGGGCGCTCTGGGCCACATCCTCATCGGCCATAAAGCAGAACGCCTGGCCTCCCAGCTTGGCCAGGGCCGGCTTGCTCACGCCGCTGTAGGCCATTTGGGTATCGGTGACGATGCAGGCCCCCTCTTGCAGGGCCCGGATGCCCTTTGCCACGGCATCCGGCGAAAAGCGGAGGGCGTCCACATAATCAAAATCCGCTGTGGTGTGGATGACCCGCTTGATCACGCTTTCGTTTTCCGCCGGCAGCTGCCGCGCCCCCAGCTCCTGGGTGATGATTGCAAAGCTCCGCTTTTCGATGTCGGCAGGCTTCACGTTTTCCAACTGGATCTTCATGTTTATCCCTCCGCTCCGGCTTCCACGATCCGGTAGATCTGTTCCATGTCCAGGCTTTCCCGCAGGGCCTGGGCCAATTTGTCGTACTGTTCCTCTTTATACTGGGCGTAATCCACTGTCTGGACTTGGCTGGGGTCCAGGCCCCGGCGGGCAAACAGCAGGGCTGCCAGCCGGCGGCACAGGTCGCCGCTGTCAAACAGGCCGTGGACATAGCACCCCAGCACATTGCCCTGGCAGGCGCCGTCTGTCTTGGCCTGCCCGCCCTGTTCCAGCCGGGCCAGGGGCGGCAGTTCCCCCTGGGGGATGGTACGGCCCATGTGGATCTCATACCCTTCGAACCGGGCCCCTTCCAGGGGGGCGAAAAAGCCGCTGCCCGCCAGCACTTGCCCCTGGACCCGGGTGCGCACTTTCTGGGGCTCAAAGACCGTATCCACCGGCAGCAGGCCCATGCCCCGCATCCGGCCGCCCTGTTCCACCCCATCCGGGTCTTGCAGGGTGTGGCCCAACATCTGGTAGCCGCCGCAGATGCCGATGACCGGCGTGCCCTGGGCCGCCAGCTTTTGGACGGCGGCTTCCAGGCCGCTCTCCCGCAGCCACTGCAGGTCGCCCATGGTGTTTTTGGTGCCGGGCAAGATCACCAGGTCCGGCGCCCCCAATTCCCTGGCCTGGCGCACATAGCGCAGACCAACGCCCTCCACCTGCTCCAGGGCGCTGAAATCGGTGAAGTTGGAGATGCGGGGCAGCCGGATCACCGCCACGTCGATGAGGGAGGGGGCAGCGCCGGCCGCCAAACCGCCGGCCAGGCTGTCTTCCTCTTCGATGTGCACATCCAAATAGGGCACCACCCCCAGCACGGGTACATGGGTCAGCTGCTCCAGCATCTGCAGACCGGGCCGCAAGATGTCCACATCCCCCCGGAATTTGTTGATGATCGTACCTTTTACCAGCCGCTGCTCCCCGGGCTCCAGCAGGGCGATGGTGCCGTAAAGGCTGGCGAACACGCCGCCCCGGTCGATGTCGCCGGCCAGCAGCACCGGCGCGCCGGCCATGCGGGCCATGCCCATGTTGACGATGTCCTCCTGCTTCAGGTTGATCTCCGCCGGGCTGCCCGCCCCTTCCAGCACGATGATGTCGTTTTCCGCGGCCAGGGAACGGTAGGCTTCCATCACCCGGGGCACCAGCTGCCGTTTGTATTGGAAGTAGTCCGCCGCCTTCATGGTGCCCACCACCTCGCCGCAGACGATCACCTGGCTGCCCACATCGCTGGTGGGCTTGAGCAGGATGGGGTTCATCCGCACATCGGGCTCCGCCCCGGCGGCCTCGGCCTGCACCACCTGGGCCCGGCCCATCTCCAGGCCCTCTTGGGTGATAAAGCTGTTGAGGGCCATATTCTGGCTTTTAAAAGGGGCCACCCGGTATCCATCCTGGCGGAAGATCCGGCACAAGCCGGCGCACAGCAGGCTCTTGCCCGCGTTGGACATGGTGCCCTGTATCATGATCGATCTTGCCATCACACACTTCCCCGGCGTGCCGGGTTCTCCTTTCTCATCACATGCTGCGGGCCTGTTTCAGCGCCTCGATCAGCCGCAGGTTTTCCGGGTGGGAACGCACGGCCACCCGGTACCAGCTGTCATCCAGCCCCGGGTAGTTGCCGCAGCAGCGGATCATCACCCCGCACCGGCGCATCTTCTGCCCCAGCTCCGGGGTATCGGTCTGGAAAAACAAATAGTTGGCCTTGCCGCCCACCACCCGCTGCTTTTGCTCTGCCAGGGCCTGCCGCAGCCAGCCCCGCTCCTTGGCGATGAGCACCCGGGTCTTTTGGGCGTACTCCTTTTCCTGCAGGGCGGCAATGCCCGCGGCCTGGGCCAGGGAAGAGACGCCCCAGGGCTGGCCGCATTGGGCCATCTGCTCCAGCAGCTGGGTGTCGGCGCACAGGCCATAGCCCAGGCGGATGCCCGCCATGGCATAGAACTTGGTGAAAGCCCGCAGCAAAAACAGCATCGGGTCCTTTTCCAGCTTTCCCTTCATGGTGTGCCGATCCGGCTGGTCCAAAAAGGATTGGAAGCACTCGTCCACCACCAGGCGGATGCCCATTTTGCCGCACCGTTCCCCGATCTCGTCCAGCAGGGCCGGCCGGATGACCTGGCCTGTGGGGTTGTTGGGGTTGCACAGGAACACCATATCCAGCCCGGGGTGCAGCTGCTGCAAAAACCGGTCCATCAGCTGAAAATCGTCTTTTTCCAGCAGCATGTGCCGCTGCACCTGGCAGCCCACCAGGGCCAGCGCCTGCTCGTATTCGGCAAAAGTGGGGGCGGTCACCAGGGCTTTCTTGGGCCGGAGCGCCAGCACCAGGCGGAAGATCAGGTCCGCCGCCCCGTTGCCGCACAGGATCTGCTCCATGGGCAGCCCCTCCTGCCGGGCAATGGCCTGGCGCAATTTGCGGCACAGGGGGTCTGGGTAGGCGTCGGCACTGTCCAGCGCCCCGATGACCGCTTGCCGCACCCCTTGGGGCAGCCCCAGCGGGTTGATGTTGGCGGAAAAATCCAGGGGCTTGGCCCCGTATTCCGCCTCGTACCCGGCCACATCGCCGCCGTGGATCAATTTCATAGCGCACCTCCCAAGATCAGCGCCCTGCACCCGGCGCACAGTGCCAGGCACAGCAAGGATGTCAGATACAAAAGCCGGCAGGCCCGTGGGATGTCCTGGGCCTCCACCGGCCGCCCCGGGTCGCCGATGGTGGGCTTGTGCACCAGCTTGCCAAAGTAATAGGCGTCGCCGGCCAGCTGGACCCCCAGGGCGCCGGCGGCCACCGCCTCGGTCTGGGCGGAATTGGGGCTTTTGTGCTGGAACCGGTCCCGGCGGAAGATCCGCCAGGCGCCGCGGCTGTCCATATGGGGCAGCAGCCAGGCGGCCAGCACCATCAGCAGGGCCGCCAGACGGGCCGGTATGAAGTTGGCCGCGTCGTCCAGCCGGGCGGGCACCCGGCCAAAATACAGATACCGCTCATTGCGGTAGCCCACCATGCTGTCCATGGTGTTGATGGCCTTGTACAGCAGGCCCAGGGGCGCGCCCCCCAGGGCCAGGAACACCATGGGCGCCACCACGCCGTCGCCGGTGTTTTCCGCCACGGTCTCCACCGCGGCTTTGGTCACCCCTTCCGCCGTCAGGGCCTGGGTATCCCGGCCCACGATGCGGCCCACTGCCTGGCGGGCGGCGGGCAGGTCCCCTTTTTCCAGTTCCCGGTAGACCTTCATGCTCTCCACCCGCAGGGACTTGGTGGCCAGCACCTGGTAGCACAAAAAGCTCTCCACCGCCAGCCGGAGCCCGGGATGGACCAGGCCGCAGCACCACAGCAGCAAATAGGCCAGGCCAAAGGAGCCCAGGGGCAGCACCAGGGCCAGCACTGCGCCCCCGGCCAGCTGTCCGCCCGGCGTGTCGGGCAGCTGGCGGCGCAGCCCTTTTTCCAGCCCGGCGATGCATTTGCCCATGAGCACCACCGGGTGGGGCAGCCAATGGGGGTCGCCAAAGAGCAGGTCCAGCCCATAGCCCAGCAGCAGGGCCCAAAGGGCCGTCATAGCCGGCCTCCTTCTTCCAGGGCCCGCCAGGGGCAGAGCCGGCGCTTTTCGCCGTCCCACCGGGCGGCATAGCCCCCGCAGTTGGGCGTCTTCCACTGGAAATAATCTTGCCGGGGCCAGGCATAGGTGCCCATCAGGGCCATCAGCGTGCCGCCGTGGGCCACCAGCACCACCCGCTCCTGGCCTTGGGCGGCCGCCTGCTCCACGATCTGCTCAAAGCCCTGGCACACCCGCCGGGCGAATTGGGCGATGCTCTCCCCCCCTGGGCAAGGGTCCTGGCAGCCCGAATCCAGCCACTGCTGGTACTGGGGGTCCTGGCCCAGGTCCAGGTAGCTCTTTTGCTCAAACAGGCCAAAATCCATCTCCCGCAGGGCGGGCACCAGCACCACCCGGGCCCTGGGGTAGAGGATGCGCCCGGTGGCCACCGCCCGGCGCAGCGGGCTGCAATAAATGGTCTCCACCTCCATGTCTGGGGTGCAGCGGTGGGCCAGCTGTTCCCCCTCGGGGCACAGAGGCTGGTCGGTGATACCGATGTACTGTTTTTTCTGGTTGCCTGCCGTGGTGCTGTGGCGGCGCAAGATCACTTCCATAGGCTCACTCCTTGATCACGGTGGGGATGCCGCAGTACAGCCGCACCACTTTTTGGGCCTGCTTTGCCAGCTGTTGGCACAGGCGGCCGGTCTGTTCCCGCATGAGCCGGGCGGCTGGGTCCACCGGCACCACGCCGCAGCCCACCTCGTCGCACACCACCACTTGCTTTTCCAGCAGGGAGGGCAGCAGGTCCATGGCCCCCGCCGGGTCCTTTGCCACCCAATCCTGGATGCCGTAGGCCACAGGGCCTTGTTCCTCCGGCCCGCAGCAAAAATCCGCCGGGCCATAGCCCAGCTGCTCCACATAGGCACGCTTGCCGCTGGCGTGCCCGCCGATCACCAAGATCACAGGTCATCCCCCTTTTGTAAACAGCTTACCATATTTTTTGCCCCAGCACCAGGGCGGCCAGCACCAGCACTTCGCCCATCTGGACGAACCAGCCCTGCAAGTCGCCGGTGATGCCGCCGAACTGCCCCAGGGCCATACGCCGGTACCCCAAAAAGGCCAGGGCTGCCGCCGCCAGGCACAGGGCACCCACCGGGCCTGCCAGCAGGCACAGCAAAACGGCCAAAAGCAGGGCCAGGGCCGCCAAAAACCGGCCGGCCCCCCGCTTGGCGGCCGCATCGGCAAAGGCATGGGCCAGGCCGCTGTCTTTGGCGCAGGGCAGGTGGCACATGGCCAGGCCCGCCAGCGCCCGCAGCAGCATCATGCCCAGCCCCAAGCACAGGGCGGTCTCCCGCCCCCGCTCCGCCTCGCAGGCCAGGCCGAAATACAGCAGGAAATAGCACACGGCCCCCAAAATGGCAAAGGCCCCGGCGTGGGAATCCTTCATAATGGCCAGTTTCCGCTCCCGCTCCGCGTGGCTGGCCAGGGCGTCGCAGGTGTCGCAGAACCCATCCAGGTGGATGCCCCCCGTCACCGCCACGGGCAGCAGGGCCACCCCGGCCCCCCACAGCGGGATGCCGATGGCCAGCTGCCGGCACAAAAAGCCCCACAGCCCCAGCAGCAGGCCGGTGACAGCCCCTACAAACGGCAGGGCGCACAGGGCGTACCGCATGTTTTTGGCGTTCCATTCCACCCGGGGCACCGGGATGCGGGAATAGAGGGAGAAGGCCACGGCCACCGTTTGCAGCAATGTCTTCATCCTCTCCCCCCCTTGTGGTACAGCGGGATGCCGCAGACCACTTCGCACACGGCCTGGGCCCGGCAGGCCAATGCCCGGTTCACCTGGCCCAGCACCGCCAGATAGCGGCGGGTGCCGCCGTCGTACTGCCCGGCCCCGTCGGCGCCCAGGTCGTTGCTCACCACGATCAGCTGGCTGGCCTGGGCTTCCAGCCGCTCCACCCCGGCCAAAATGGCGGCCAGGGCCTGCTCGCCCGCCCCCTGGGGGCTGAACATCTCGTTGGCCACCAGGTTGCTCATGCACTCCAGCAGGGCCACCCCGGGCCGGGGCAGGGCCAGCCCGGCCAGACCCCGGGGGCATTCCAGCGTCTCAAACCCCTTGGAGGCCCGCATGGCCCGGTGGCGGCTGATGCGCCGGAGGCACTCTTCGTCATAGGGCTCCATGGTGGCGATGTAAAAGCGGGGCCCTGCCCCCGCCTCCAGCACCAGCTGTTCGGCGTATTCGCTCTTTCCGCTGGCGCTTCCGCCCAAAACCAGTGTCAGCATGGCTCCTCCTATTCCTGGTGGGTGTACCCCTCCATGTGGATGTCGTCGAATGTGCTCATGGCGTGGTAGATGTCATAGGCCATATCCAGCAGGGGCAGGGCGGCCATGGCGCCGGTGCCCTCGCCCATGCGCATGCCCGCCGTGATCATAGGCTTCAGGCCCAGCGCCTGCAGCAGCATGGCGCCGGCGGGTTCGGCGGAAACGTGGCTGGCCACCATGGCGCACTGGCTGGCCGGACACAGCCGCAGGGCGCACAGCGCCGCCACGGCGGAGATCATGCCGTCCAGCAAGATGGGCACCTGGTACAATGCGCCGCCCAGGCACAGCCCGGCCAGGCCCGCAATGTCGTAGCCCCCCACTTTGCACAGCACGTCCACCGGGTCCTCCGGGTCCGGCCGGTGCCGTTCAATGGCCTGCCGGATCACCTGGATCTTTTTGTGCAGGCCGCCAGTGCTCAGGCCGGCCCCCCGGCCGGTCACCACCTCCACCGGCTGGCCCAGCAAGACGGCGGCCACCGCGCTGCTGGTGGTGGTGTTGCCAATGCCCATCTCGCCGGTGGCGATCAGCTGATAGCCCTGTTCTTTCAGCCGGGCCACAAGGCCGATGCCCGTCTCCAGGGCCTGCACCGCCTGCTGCCGGGTCATGGCGGGCCGCAGGGCGATGTCCTCGGTGCCATAGGCCACTTTGCACTGCCACAGGCCGGGGGCGTCCACATCGGTGCAGATGCCGATGTCCACCGGCACCACGTCGCAATGGGCCATCCGGGCCATGCGGCACACGCAGCTTTCCCCCCGGGTCAGGTTTTCCGCCACCAGGGCAGTGATCTCGCTGCCCGTCTGGGTGACGCCCTGGGCCACCACCCCGTTGTCTGCACACAAAACGGCCACGCAGCGCTTGTCGATGCGGTAGCCGCTGTCCCCGGTCAAGCCGGCGATGCGCACCACCGCCTCTTCCAGCAGGCCCAGGCTGTCCAGGGGTTTTGCAATGGTATCCCACCGTTTTTTGGCTTGCTCCATGGCCTTTGCCTGGGGCCCTGGGATCTGTGTGATGGTCTGTTCCAATGTCATAGCTTCCACTCCTTTTGGTAAGCGGCTGCCGCCTGGACAAAACCGGCGGCAAAGCGCGGGTTGCTGTAAAAATACAGGTGGGGATAGCCGGCAAACAGCCGGGGGCCGCCGTGGACGCAGGGCCACTGCCGGCCGGACACCGGCTTTTGGGCCATGCAGCTTTGGCCGCAGTCGTCGCTATCCCAATAGTGGAACTCGTGGGCCCGGATGGCCTCCCCCCGGCTGCACAGCATGGTATCCTGCCGGGCTTCCAGCTGGATGTAGCCAAAACGGCCCAATTTCTTCTGCCGGCGGCAGCTGCCCGCAATGAGCCCCGCCATGGGCCACAGGTTGCCCTGGCTGTCTTCCATGGCCTCGTGCAGGGCCATAAACCCGCCGCATTCGGCCAAAATGGGCATGCCCTGTTGGTGGGCCCGGCGCACTGCCTGCCACAGCGCCCGGTTCCGGCTGAGGGCCTGGCCGTAGAGCTCCGGGTAGCCGCCCCCCAGGTACAGGGCGCAGCTGCCCTCCGGCAGCCGGTCTTCTTCCAGCGGGCTAAAAGGGACCAGCCGGGCGCCCAGCTTTTCCAGCAGTTCCAGATTTTCCGGGTAATAAAAGCAGAAGGCCTTGTCCTGGGCCAAGGCAATGGCCGGCCGGGCGTCCGTCACCGGCGCCACCTCCGGCAGGGACCCTGCCAAAGGCGGCGCGCTGCGGGCCAGGGCCAGCAGGCCCTCCATGTCCACCGTCTGTTCCGCCTGGGCGGCCAGGCGCCCCATCTTCTCTTTCAGGTCTGCCACCTCGGCCGCCGTCACCAGGCCCAGGTGGCGGCTCTCCAGGGCACACTCGGGCAGCGGGGGCAGATACCCCAGGGCCGGGATGCCCAGCTCCCGCTCCAGCACCGGGGCCAGGGCTTTGTAGGTCATGGGGCTGCACCGGTTCAAGATCACGCCGGCGCAGCGGCTGTCCGGCCGGAAATCCAGCAGCCCCCGCAGGGTGGCGGTCAGGGTCAGGGAGGCCCCTTTGGGCTCTGCCACCAGCACCACCGGCGCTTCCAGCACCTGGGCCACGTGATAGGTGCTGGCCTGGGTGGTGCTGCCCCCCACGCCGTCGTAAAAGCCCATCACCCCTTCTACCACAGCCACGCCGCAGCCTTTTGCCCCTTCCAAAAACAGGCCCCGGGCCAGGTCTTCCCCGGCGAAATACAGGTCCAGGTTCCGGCTTTTGGCGCCGATGATGCGGCTGTGGAACATGGGGTCGATGTAATCGGGGCCGCACTTGAAGGAAGCGGGCGCCAGGCCCCGCTCCACAAAGGCCTGGAGCAGGGCGCAGGCCACTGTGGTCTTGCCGCTGCCGCTGCGGGCGGCGGCCAGCACCAGGCGGGGGATCTCAGTCATGGGCGCCGCCCTCCCCCCGCAGGATGAACACCGGGTTTTGGCCCATCATCATGTGGTAAGGGCCCGCCTGTTTGGCCCGGCTCACCGCCACCTGGACGATCTCCGTCCGTTCAAACCCCAGCTGTCCCAGCAGGGCGGCGGCCTGGCCCAAAGTCTCCAGGGCGATGGCGTTCATCACCACCCGCACCCGGGGGTTCTTGGCCAAAGCCGCCTGCAAAATGGCCTGCAGGTTGCCCTTGGAGCCGCCGATGAACACCGCCTGGGGCGGGGGCAGCTCTTCCAGGGCCTGGGGCGCCATGCCCAAAACAGGGTGCAGGTTGCCTGCGCCGAACTTGGCCTTGTTCTGCTCCAGCAGGGCAAAGGCCTCCGGCTGGCATTCCACGGCGTACACTTGGCCCTGGGGGCACAGCAGGGCGGCCTCCACCGCCACAGAGCCGGTGCCCGCCCCCACATCCCACAGGGTGTCCTCCGGTTCCAAAGCCAGTTTGGAAAGGGAGACGGCCCGCACCTCGCTTTTGGTCATGGGCGCTTTGCCCCGCAAAAACGCCTCGTCGGGAATGCCGGGCACACAGGTCCGCCGGATGCCTTCGGGCGGCGCCTGGACCAGGGCCACCGACAAAGTGTCCCACTCCGCCTGGGCCGCCTGCCGGGCCGGCAGGGTGGTCAGGCGCTCTTCCGGGTAGGACAAGCGCTCCCCCACCGTCACCTGAGCTTGGCCCAGGCCGTTTTCCGCCAGATGGCGGCACAGGGCCTGTACCGTCCACTGCCCGCCGGTGAGGAAAAACACCGGGCTGCAGCGGCGCACCAGGCCCGCCGGGTCCAGCCGGTCCCGCTCCACCCCGTGGGCGCTCACCAGGGTGAAATCCTGCCAGGGCACCCCCAGCCGGGCCGCCAGATATTGGGGCGAGGCGATGCCGGGCACCACTTTGACCTGGCAGAAATCCAGCAGGGGCAGCAGGCCCCGGGCGCCGCTGTAAAAGCCGGTGTCGCCGCTCAGGAGCACGCAGGCCCGCCGGGCGCCGCTCTGCCGCAGCAGCTGTGCGATCTGGTCCGGCAGGACAGCCGCTTCCCGCCGGCCTTTTATGGCCGGGGGCAGCCCTTCCACCAGCCGCCGGGCGCCGACCAGCAGTTCCGCCTGCTCCATGGCCTTCCAGCCCGCCAGGGTCAGGGTATCCCAATCCCCCATGCCGGTGCCCACCAATGTCACTTCCATCTGCTCTCCTCCTTCAGCCTGCGCAGCACTTCCTCGTAGCAGGCGCCGCCCTGCTCCTCCGGCCTCCCGATGACCAGGAGCCGGATGCCCGTCTGCCGGGCCGCCTGCCACTTTTCCCAAAAGCCTCCCGGCCCGCCCCCGTCTTTGGTCACCAGGGTCTCAATGGCAAACTGGCGGATCAGCGCCACATTGAGCTGGGTGGAAAAAGGCCCCTGCATGGCGATGATGTGGCCCCTGGGAAAACCCAAGGCCGCCGCCTTTTCCACCGCCTGGCCCATGGGCAGCATCCGGGGGTAGAGCCGGCTGGCGAAATCCCGCACCTGGGTAAAGACCTCCAGCTCTTTGCTGCCCGTGGTCAGCAGCCCGTTGCCCGGCAGCTCATCCAGGGCACGGGCCGCCCCCTGGGCATCGGGCACATACAGGCACCCTTCGGGCGGCGGGCTCATGGCCCGCAGCAGCCGCAGGTAGGGCGTGCCGGTCTGGCCGCAGGCCCGGCGGATGTTTTGGGTCACGGCGCTGGCATAGGGGTGGGTGGCGTCCACCACCTGGTCAAAGCCCTCCCGGGCCAGCAGCGCTTCCATCTGCCCTTCGGTCAGCCGGCCCGCCTGCACATGGAGGCCGGGGCCCGGGGCGGGCAGCAGCTCCCGGCCGTATTCCGTGGCCACGCACACCGTCACATCCCACAGGCCGGCCAGTTCCTGGGCCAGCTGCCGCCCCTCGGTGGTCCCGCCAAATAGCAGCAGCCGTTTCATTGCTTTTTGTTCTCGTAGCCCCGGGGCGTCACCATATACTGGCCCCGGCGGCGGGTGGCGCTGTTGCCGATGAACACGGTGGTGAACATGTCCACCGGCGCATCCCGCAGCTCCCGCAGGGTCATCACCTGGCTCTGCTGGCCCTCCCGGCCGATGTTGCGCACCGTGCCGCACACGGTGTCGGGGCTCTGGTGGCGCATCACGATGTCGCAGGCCTTTTGCAGGTGGTCGGCCCGCCGCTTGCTCCGGGGGTTGTAGAGGCACAGCACGAAATCCGCCTGGGCCGCCCGGTCCAGCCGGCGCTCGATCTTCTCCCAAGGGGTCAGCAGGTCGCTCAGGGAGATGACGGCAAAATCGTGGATGAGCGGCGCGCCCAGCACTGCCGCGCCGCTGACCGCCGCCGTGATGCCGGGCACCACCTGGATCTCCATGGCCGGGTATTCCTCCGCCAGCTCCAGCAGCAGGCCGGCCATGCCGTAGACGCCGGCGTCGCCGCTGCACACCATGGCGGTGGTCTTTCCCTGGGCCGCCTGCTCCAAAGCCATGCGGCACCGCTGGATCTCCTGGGTCATGGGTGTGGTGATGACCTCTTTCCCCTGGCATTGGGGGCGGATCAGATCCAGGTAGACGGTGTAGCCGCAGACCACCTGGCTCTCTTCCAGTGCCTGGGCCGCCTGGGGGGTGATGAACTGGGCATCCCCCGGCCCCAAGCCGATGATGTAGAGTTTCTTCATGGTGTACCTCCCTCAAAATACAGTGTGACGGGCCGGCGGGCCAGGGCCATGGTCACGCCCTCCCCCGCCTGTTTGGGCGCCAGCAGCACCCCTCCCTGGGCCAGGGCGGCCCGCTCGCAGACGTTGTCCACCCCAGTGACCCGGCGCACGAAATCCGACGGGGTGAAATCCCCTTCCACCTCAGCCAGCTGCCGGGCGGAATAGGTGACGAAGGGCCAGCCGTGGGCCCGGCAAAAGGCCAGCAGCCCGGGCTCTTCCCCTTTCAGGTCGATGCTGGCCGCCTGGCATACGGCCTGGGGCGCCAGGCGATACGCTTCCATCAGGCGCTGGAACGCCCGTTCCAGCGCAGGCTGCCCGGTGCCTTTGCGGCAGCCCACCCCCAGCACCAGGCTGGGGGGGATGAGGTGCAGCGCCTGCCCTGCCTGCCGCCCCGCGGTGATGCGGATGTGGCAGCTTTCGGCCGGGGCGGGCTCCACCCCCTGGGGCCAGGGGCCCTGCAAAGGCAGGTCGCTGCACAGCCCCACGGGCAGCCCTTCCAGCAGCCGGCCGGAGACCTCTTTGATCTTCTCCGGGTTGCCGATGGCCAGGCCCTGGCCTTTGGCCCAGGTGTCCACGGCGAACAGCCCCCGGCCGTCGGTGGCCGTGGTGATCACCGGCACGGCACCCAGCCCCCGGCCCAGCAGCAGGGCCAAGGCGTTGGCGCCGCCGATGTGGCCCGAGACCAGGGGGATGGCAAAGCGGCCGTTTTCATCCAGGCAGAGCACGGCCGGGTCCTGGGCCTTGTGCCGCAGATGGGGGGCCACCGCCCGCACCGCGATGCCTGCCGCCCCCACGAAGACCAGGGCCTGGCACTGGGAAAAGGCCTGTGCCGTCCACTGGGCCAAGGGGACCCCTTGCCGGCCGCCCCGCCGGGTGCTGCACTGCCAACCCGCCTGCTCCAGCACTGCCTGGGCCCGTTCCGCCAAGGCCATGCCCCGGCTGGTAAAGGCGATCAGCCCGGCTCTCACTGGCTCTTTCCCTGGCGGTACTCGGTGGTAAAGGCCGGGTCGTAGAGCTTGGAGCGCTCGTAGCTGCCGCCCAGAAAATCCCCCACCAAGATCAGCGCCGTCTTGTATATGCCGTTTGCCTCTGCCGTCTGGGCCAAGGTGGAAACGGTGCAATGGCACACTTTCTCATCGGGCCAAGTGGCCTTGTAGACGATGGCTGCCGGCGTCTGGGCGTCATAGCCCCCGGCCACCAGGTCCTGCTCCAGCTGGGGCAGCAGCCCGGCCGAGAGGAAAATGGCCATGGTGGCGCCGTGGGATGCCAGCGAGCGGATGCTCTCCCGCTGGGGCACCGGCGTGCGGCCCGCCGCCCGGGTGATGATCACCGTCTGGCTGACGCCGGGCAGGGTGTATTCCGCCTGAAGGGCCGCCGCCGCCCCGCAAAAGCTGGAGACGCCGGGCACCACCTCAAAGGGGATGTTCTTTTGGCGCAGCGCGTCCATCTGCTCCCGGATGGCCCCATAGATGGAGGGGTCGCCGGTGTGCAGCCGGACCACGTTTTGCCCGTGGAAGTGGGCGTTGGCCATCACTTCCACCACTTCTTCCAATGTCATCTTGGCGCTGTTGTGGATCTGGCAGCCGTTTTTGGCATAGGAGAGCACCTCCGGGTTGACCAAGCTGCCTGCATAGATGATCACATCGGCCTGCCCCAGCAGCCGGGCGCCCCGCACGGTGATCAGGTCGGCGGCGCCGCTGCCCGCCCCTACGATATAGACCATGGCTCTACTCCTTTACAACGATGGTGGTGAAATAACCGATGTCGTCCCGGGCCTCATCCAGGCTGTGGCACACCACCTGGGTGGGCAGGCCGCAGTTTTGCACCAGGGACGCTTTTTCATACAGCCCCTGGCGGCGCAGAGCTTCCCGCACCTGGGGCAGCGCCTTGCCCGTCTTCATCAGCACCTTGGTGCCCGGCAGGGCCAGGTTCTCCTCCAGGCTGCCGTGGCCCGCGGGGATGATGTGCAGCGGGTGGCTCATCTCTGTCAGGCTCTGCTGCAGCAGGGCCGCCACGGCGCAGAAGCTGGGCACCCCGGCCACCACTTCTGCCCGGTACCCCTGTTCCAGCACGATCTCCAGGATGTAGCTGAACGTGGAGTAAATGGACACGTCCCCCAGGTTGAGCATGGCCACATCCCGGCCGGCGTCCAGGTGTTCCATGATCTGCCGGGCCTGCCGCCGGTGGCTCTCCTCCAGGGCCTGTTTGTCCCGGGTCATCAAAAACTGCATCCGCAGGATGGTCTTGCCCGTCAGGTCCACCGCCCCCCGGGCGATGTCCAGCGCCAGGGTCTTTTCCCCCCGGGTCTCCGGCGCCGCGATCACCGGGCAGCGCTCGATGGCCCGCACCGCCTTCAGGGTGATCAGTTCCGGGTCGCCGGGCCCTACGCCCACGCCGTAAAACGTACCTTTTTCCAAAAAAGCTCCTCCTATTCCATCATCTGCCGGGCGCCTTCCGTCTCGCCCAGCAGGCCGTATTCGTTGCTGAACAGCACTGCGCCGATGGCCAGCCCACCGCCGGCACGCCGGTCCAGGTGGTGCTGTATCTTGGGCAGCACCGTGCCCAGCACCGCCTGGCGCAGGCCGCAGGCATCCAGGATGCGGATGCACTCGTCGGTGGTGGCGGCCTCCATCAGCTGCCGGGCCGTATCCGCCCCGGCCCCGTGGAGGGCGGCGTGGGCGGTCAAGATCTCCGCCCGGCAATCCGCCGTGCGGGAATGGGTGTTCATCACGCCGCCGGCCAGTTTGATGAATTTGCCGATGTGGCCCACCAGCAGCACCTGCCGGAACCCGTGTTCCACGCACAGGTCGATGGTGTCGCCCACGAAATTGGCGCATTTGACCAAGGGCCATTGCCGGGCCTTGGGGTATGCCGCCAAAAACTCTTCGCCGTAATTGCCCGGCGTCACCCGCAGGCCCCGAAAGCCCTGGGCGGCGTGCATCCGCACCTCCACGGCGATGCTGTCCAGCAGGGCCTGCAGGCTCTGGGGCTCCACGATGCCGGTGGTGCCCAGCACCGAAAGGCCGCCGACGATGCCCAGGTTGGGGTTGAAGGTCTTGGCCGCCAGTTCCCGGCCCTGGGGCAGCACCACCAGGCAGCGGAGGCCGCCGTGGTAATCCGCCTGCTCCATCACATCCTGCAGCTGTTGGGCGATCATCTGCCGGGGCACCCGGTTGATGGCCGCCGCGCCCACCGGCTGGTCCAGGCCGGGCTTTGTCACCCGGCCCACCCCTTCTCCGCCGTCCACCCAGATCCCCTCCGGGGCCGTGTACAGCCAGACCCCCACTTTCATGCCGTGGGTCACGTCAAAATCGTCTCCCGCGTCCTTTTCCACGGCGCAGTAGGCCCCACCCGGCTGCCGGCACAGGTCCAGCACCGGGGCCTGCACCGGGATGCCCTTGGGGGTGACGAGGGATGCCTGGGCCGGCGTCTCCCCCAGCAGCAGCGCCCGGGCCGCCGCCTGGGCCGCCAGGGCCGCGCAGGTGCCCGTGGTGTAGCCGCACCGCAGCTTTTTGCCCCCCTGGTTCCGGTAAACTTCCAGCGCCATGGCCTGTCCCTCCTTTCCCTTTAATCCTGCCAGGCTGCCAGCGCCCGGCGGGCGTGCTCCACATACATCTGCTGGATGGCCTCCAGTTCCCCCAGGCCCTGCAAGATGCAGCGCACCGGCAGGCCGGCCCCTTCCAGCAGGCTCTTCCAGCTGTCCGGCTCCGGGCCTGCCATGTCGTTTTTGGCGTGGTCGCCGGCCACCAGCATCAGGGGCGCCAAGGCCGCCTTGCGGTAGCCCGCCGCCTGCACCCGGGCCACAACATCTGGGCCGTCGGGCCAGCCCTCCACCGTGCCCAGGAACACATGGCCCATCCCCAGGCTTTGGAACACATATTGCAGCGCCGGGTACACGGCGTTCATGGGGTGGGGCGTGCCGTGGCCCATCAGCACCAGGGCCTCTTCCGGTTCCACCGGCAGTGCCTCACAGACCGCCTGGGCCACCGCTTTGTAATCCTCCAGGTCGTAGAGCAGGGGCTGGCCCATCTGCACCCTTTCAAACAGGCCCTCCCGCTGCCACACCGCTTTGCACAGCTTGTCGTATTCTTCGCCGCAGATCAGGTGGGTGGGCTGCACCAGCAGCCGGCGCACCCCCTGGGCGGCCATCGCCTCCATGGCTTCTTCCGGCGAGGGCACCGCCTGCCTCCGCCCTGCCAGGATGCGGCGGATGGTGGGGCTGGTGTAAGCCGCCTCCACCTGCCAGCCGCCAAAGGCGTCGCTCAGGGCCTGTTCCACCGCCCCAATGGTCTTTTGCCGGGTATCTTCATGGCTGGTGCCAAAACTGACCGCCAGCAGCGCTTTTTCCTTCATATTTGCCCTCCTCCGAGCCGTTGTTCCAGTTCTTCGATCCCCTTGGGCCAGCCCTCTTCTTTGGGCAGGCCCAGGGCTTTTGCCACCCGGTACAGAGTGGGCTGCCGCAGCCTGGCCTGCTCCACCACTTCCGGCCGGTCAAAAATGGCCTCCGGCGGCCCTTCCGCCAAGATGCGGCCCCCGCAGAACACCAGGCACCGCTGGGCCCACCGGTAGGCAAAATCCACATCGTGGGTGGAGACCACCAAGGCGATGCCCTGGCGGTGGAGCACATCCAATGTCTGCTCCAGCTGGGCGGCCCCTGCCGGGTCCAGGGAAGCCGCCGGCTCATCCAGCAGTATGATCTCCGGTTCCATGGCCAGCACATCGGCTATGGTCACCCGCTTTTTCTCGCCGCCGCTCAAATATTGGGGGGCCCGCTGGGCATAGGCCGTCAGTCCCATGGCCTCCATGGCCCGGTCTGTCTGGCGCCCCGCCTGTTCTTCCCCCAGCCCCAGGTTCAGCGGGCCAAAGGAGATCTCGGCCCGCACCGTGGGGGCGATGATCTGGTTGTCCGGCTCTTGAAAGACGATGCCCACCCGGCGGCGCAGTTCCATCCGGTCTTTTTTGCGGGCCACATCCACCGGCCGGCCCCGGTAGAGCAGGCGGCCCTGGGGCCGCAGCACGCCGTTGCAGCACAAAAAGAAGGTGGATTTGCCCGCGCCGTTGCTGCCCAGCACGGCCAGCCGCTCGCCCCGGTGGATGGCGGCGCTGACATGGTCCAGGGCCAAACGGCCTTCTTCATAATGATAACACAGCTGCTGGGCTTCCAGCAAAATTTCTTTCACAGGCTCCACCTCCCGGGGGACAGCCACACCAGCAGGCCCAGCAGGGCCACGCCGCTGCAAGCGACCGCGGCATGGCGGGCCCGCAGGGGCTTGTGCTGTGTCAAAAACCGCATCTGGCCATCGTAGCACCGGGCCTCCATGGCGTCATAGCACTGGGAAGCCCGGCGGAAGGCGTCGGCCAGCAGGCCGGCGGAGACTTGGCCATAGGTGCGCAGCGACCGGCCCAGGCCCTGGTAGCCCAGGCGGGCGTCGGCCGCCGTGCTGCGGCGCTGCTGCCTGTCCAGCAGCACGAACAGGAACCGGTAGACCAGCACCATCAGTTCGATGACCACCTGGGGCACCCGCAGGCGGCGCAGGGCCTCCATGATCTCGTGCATGGGCGTGGTCAAACTCAAAAAATACAGGCAGCCCACGCCGCCCATGGCCCGGCATGCCGTGAGCACCGCCTGCTGCCGCCCGGCCTGGGTGGCGGACAGATAGCCCAGGCCGCCGGGCAGCGGCAGATCCAGCAGGCCCTGGGGCACCGGGCTGCGATCCATCAAAAGGACCAAGCTGCTCAGCGCCACAAAGGAGGCGGGCAGCAACAGCAGATCCACATAGCGCCCCAGGGGCGTTTTGCCGGCCTTTACCGTCAGCCAGGCCAGGCAGCACAGCGCCGCCAGCGGCGGCCAGGGGGAGGCGGAGACCACGCACAGCACCAAAGCCGCCAGGCTGCCCGCCAATTTGCAGCCCGGCGCCACATCCCCCAGGCCCGAGCGCTGGGCGATCTGGTCGATGTGCAGCACGCCGCCGTGGCTGTGGCCCCGGGCGCCGAATAAGCCCCCGCCCACCAGGGCGCTCAGGCCGGAACCCAGCCAGCAGGCCCAGTCGGGCACGGCCTGCCACAGCAGCAGGAAGGCGAAAGCCCCGCACAACAAGGCCCCCAGCAGAGCCTTTGCAATTTGTTTCATCGGTCCATCCTCTCTATGGCAAAAGCCCTGAGCCCCTCTCCAAGGCGCTCAGGGCTTTGCTCCGGGCAGGCCTGCCAGTTGCCAAAGGCCCGCCCGGCCCATTTGTATCCTATGGCGGCAAAACTGGGCCGCCCAGGCTCATCTCACCTGTCCACGATCCGTTCCCGCCTCTTTGTGGAACTTCTTCCGGGCCACCAGATAGCCGAAGCCAAAGCCCAAGATGCCTGCGCCGATGCCGGCCTGCAGGCAGAAGAGCAAGCTCTCCGTCTCACCGCCCGGCGGCTCCAAAATGCTCTCTGCCCAGGGGGTGTATGCCGGGTTCAGCTGGCTGACCACCCCTTCGGCTTCCCCATCTGCGCCGCCAAATTCCGATTGCAGCGTCACCAGGGGCAGGATGGCGATGAGGGCGCACAGGGCCAGCAGGCCCACGATCAACGATCCGCGGTGTTTCATCGGCTCACCTCCGCCTGACGGCTTCTCCAATAGCCCAGCTCTGCCAGTTCCGGCTTGGCAAAGCTCTCCATGCCCATGACCACAATGGCCGTGACGATGCCTTCGATGATGGCCAGCGGGATCTGCGTCAGGGCGAACACGCCCATAAATTCCCCGATGGCCGCCGGAATGGAGGCCGTGGCGTGATGGGCCAGGCCCAGCTGCACGCTGGTCACGCAATAGGTGAACAGGTCCCCCAGGGCCGCGGCCAAAAACACGGCCACATGCTTTTTCACCCGGCACTTTTGGCACAGGCGGTACACTCCGTAGCTGACGAAGGGGCCGGCGATGGCCATGCTGAACGTATTGGCCCCCAGGGTGGTCAGGCCGCCGTGGGCCAGCAAAATGGCCTGGAACAGCAGCACGATGAGCCCCAGCACCGCCATGACGGCGGGCCCGAACAAAATGGCGCCCATGCCGGTGCCCGTGGGGTGGCTGGACGAGCCTGTGACGCTGGGGATCTTCAGGGCCGACAGCACGAAGGCGTAGGCCCCGCACATGGCCAGCAGCAACAGGGTCTTGCGGTGATCCCGGGCAATGCGCTGGATGCGGATGACGCCGTATACCACAAAGGGCAGGCACAGCGCTCCCCAAGCCACGCAGTGGCCCATTGGCAAATACCCCTCCATGATGTGCATCGCATTGGCATTTTGTGTTACACCAAAAGCCAGCGCCACGATCCAAGAGAGGGTCAATGCCCCTTTTTCTCTTTTGTTCATGACAATTCCTCCTTTTTTGAGCGGCGCCCATGCCGCGGCCTTCCTTGTCCCACACAGCAAAAATGCCTTTTCCAACGGGAAAAGGCATAACCAAGCAGGCCCAGGTGGGCATACCGCTTTATTACACCAGCCAAGTCTTCCGTCAGCCGTGCAATTTCGCCACACCCGTTGCCGGGCGGCGTATGTATCAACAGGCAGGTCTTCTGGCTCAGGCTTCCTCGCCCCTCCTCCGCCTTCCCGTGTGTAACCACAGTGGCATGCAGGAGGCAGGCTCAGCCATTACAGCGGCGGTCCCGCGTGGGAGTTTCACCCAGCTTCCCTATTCTCGCCAAGGTCTCCCCTGGCGCACCGGTTGATCTATGTCGAAATTAGTTTACACCACGCGCCAACCCCTGTCAATAAAAAAGGCGCGCTCCTTTTCAACCACCGGTTGATTTTCCGCCCTGATTTCCAACGGTCTCTCCATTGCGTTCCTTTCCCCTTTCCTGTTATCCTAAAAACAGAAACTCAGATCGTTTGCTATTTTTGAGGTGATACCATGAAGATCAACCAGACCATCCGGCAGCGCAGGCAGGCCCTGGGCCTGACCCAGGAACAGCTTGCCCAGCAGCTGGGCGTTTCGGCGCAGGCTGTCCACAAATGGGAGTCCGCCGCCAGTTATCCCGATATCACACTGCTGCCGCCCTTGGCCCGCCTGTTGGGCGTGGACCTGAATACCCTGCTGTGCTTTCAAGACGACCTGACGCCCCGGCAGGTAGCCCAGTTTGTAGATGGCTTAATCCCCTTGCTGGAAGAGCAGGGGTTTCCCGCCGCCTTCCAGGCGGCCCGGCAAAAAGTGCAGGAATTCCCCCGCTGCGATGCACTGGCCCTGTCTGCCGCCCTCACCCTCGAAGGGGCCCTGTTCCTCTATTCCCAAGATCCGGCCCCCTACCAGGCCCAGTTGGAAGAGCTGTACCACCGGGCGTCCCACAGTCAGGACCCCGCCATCCGGGAGCAGGCCCTTTCCATGCTCATCGCCAAACACTTAGAGCGGGATGAAGCCGGCCAAGCCCAAGCAATGCTCCAACAACTGCCTGCCCCCTCCCCTGCAGACCGGGACTTTTTGCAAGTCAAGATCTATAACAAGCAAGGGCGTTGGGCAGATGCCGCCCGGCTGCTGGAGCAAAAACTGCTCAGCTGTGCCACCGATCTGCATACCTGCCTTGTAGGCCTTGTGGAGGCCGCCCAGCGGGAAGGGAGGCAGGAGGATGCCCAGATCTATGCGGAACGGGGCCGGCAGACCGCCCGGCTCTACGATCTGATGGACTTCTCCGCCTACACGGCCGCCCTGGAATTGGCCACCGCCCAGCAGGACAGAGCCGCTTGCCTGGCAGCGCTGTCCGGCCTGCTGGATGCCCTGGACCGCCCATGGGAGCCATCGGTTTCCCCCCTCTACCGGCATCTGCCCCCAGTCAGCGAGGATTTTGGCCGCCGCCTGCTGCCCGCCATGCTCCATGGCATACGCACCGACAAGGCGTTTGCCTTTCTGCGGGACGATCCTGCTTTTGCCGCCCTGTTGGAAGGTCTGGAGGCAAAAGCGGAAACCATTCCCTCGCCCCTCGCTGCTGAGATTTGACAAACCGGCCCCCATCTGGTATACTCCCCATCAGTCATTTACTAAATTACTCGTTTACTAATTGCACTGATTGGAGGCAACTATATGGAGATCCCCACCACACTCAAGCACAAACCGGTCATCGTATCGGAAAATTACGAGAACATCGACGGCCGTTCGGCCTACCACACCGACGCCAAGGGCCTCTCCCTGGGCCTGGCCCAGTGGAACGACCGGGGCAAAGTGGATATTTCGGCCAAGGTATGGCGCTACACCGGCGAAAAATGGTCCCGCCAATCGGAGGAACTGCCGCTGCACCGGGTGCTGGATCTGGCGATCCTGGTCTGCCGGGCCCAGCTCTATTTCCGGGATGCCTACCGCTTCCCCAAGCTCTACAACGAAGAGGACCCGCAGATCGACCGGGTGGGCCTCCAGGGGGACGCCATGACCGTGGCCGTCTGCACGGCAAACAGCCGCATCGACGAAGACATCCAGCTGTTCCGGGATGCTTTGGCCGCCGATGACGAGATGCTGGGCGAGCGCTTCCGGGTGTTGGCCTCGATCTTAAAGGAAATGGGGTATTGAGCGTGGATAAGACCCAGAAAAAAGAGCTGCTCCAAGCCTACAAAGGGCGGCGGCGCGTGGGCTGTGTCTACGGCCTGCGCCACCGGCCCACCGGCCGCATGCTGGTGCAGCACGACGCCGATGTGCAGAGCGCCCGGAACCGGTTCCGTTTTTTTGCATCGACCAACACCTGCCCCCACCCCTGCCTGCGGGCCCTGTGGCGGGCCGAAGGCCCCCAAGCCTTTGAATTGGTGGTCTTAGAAGAGCTGGAAAAAGGGGAAGAGCAGGAAGAACGGGCCTTCCGGGAGGACTTAAAGACCCTGGAAGCCCTGTGGAAAGAAAAGCTCCAAGGCCAGGTGCTGTGAGCGCCCAAAACAAGCGACAGCCGCGTGGGAAAGATGCTGCCCCCGCGGCTGTTTTCTTTTTCCCGGTCCGCCCTTATAGCCAGTGTCACCGCCCTTTTTGGCCCAAGGCAAAAAAACAGCGCCCTGCATGGAATTGCCGGGCGCTGGGGTCTGTTTTCTTCCGGAGGGGCAGCCTTCTGCCGCCTCAGTTCAAAAAGTCTTTCAGTTTTTTGGAGCGGCTGGGGTGGCGCAGCTTGCGCAGGGCCTTGGCTTCGATCTGCCGGATGCGCTCCCGGGTCACGTTGAACTCTTTTCCCACTTCTTCCAGGGTGCGGGTGCGGCCGTCCTCGATGCCGAAGCGCAGGCGCAGCACTTTTTCCTCCCGGGGCGTCAGGGTCTTGAGCACATCCACCAGCTGTTCTTTCAGCAGGGTGAAGGAGGCCACTTCCGCCGGTTCGGGCGCGTCGTCGTCCGGGATAAAGTCGCCCAGATGGCTGTCTTCCTCTTCGCCGATGGGGGTTTCCAGCGAGACCGGTTCCTGGGCGATCTTCAAGATCTCCCGCACTTTGTCCGCCGGGATGCCCATTTCTTCTGCGATCTCTTCGGGGGAAGGGTCATGGCCCAGCTCTTGCAGCAGCTGGCGGGAGACCCGGATCACCTTGTTGATGGTCTCCACCATGTGCACCGGGATGCGGATGGTGCGGGCCTGGTCTGCAATGGCGCGGGTGATGGCCTGGCGGATCCACCATGTGGCATATGTGGAAAATTTATAACCCTTTGTATAATCAAACTTTTCCACCGCTTTGATCAAGCCCAGGTTGCCCTCTTGGATCAGATCCAAAAACAGCATGCCGCGGCCCACGTAGCGTTTGGCGATGCTGACCACCAGGCGCAGGTTGGCCTCGGCCAGGCGCTGCTTGGCTTTTTCGTCCCCTTCCAGCATCCGCTTGGCCAGCTCGATCTCCTCATCGGGGGAGAGCAGGTCCACCTTGCCGATCTCTTTCAGGTACATGCGCACCGGGTCGTCGATGGCCAGGCCCTCGGCCAGGGTGTTGGTGTCGGGCACTTCTTCGTCGGGGATATCCTGGATCTCCGCCAGGTCGGGGTCTTCCACATCGATCAGCGGCACTTCGGCCAGCGGGTCGTCCTCTTCCTCCACCGCGATCTCAATGCCCATCTGTTCCAGCATTTCAAACAGCTTATCCTGCTGTTTGTTGTCCAGTTCCAGCTCGTCGATGGCCAAATTCAGCTCCTTCGATGCGATCTTGCCATTTTTCTTCGCGGTCTCCAGCAGGCCTTTGATGATCTGCTGCTTGCTCTGCATATCGTCTGTCTTTTTTTGGTTGTCTCCGGTCTTCTTATTGGTGCTTTCCGCCATTCTTACATTCCTCCACGTTCTCGTTCCTGCTGGAGCCGGCGCTGGGCCAGGGCCAACAGTTCGTCTCTATCGTTTTCACCGGCATCTTTGTTCTTTTGCTTCAGATGTTCGGTCTTGATCACAGATATATAATCCCGCAGGGCCCGCTGGGGGTCGGCCGCCGGCACGGCGTTGGCCACGATCTTGGCCAGCAGCTCCCCTTCCTCGGGTTCCAGCGCGCCCAAGCAGTGGGCCAAACTGGTCTCTTCCCCCTGCTCCATGCGCCGCAGCAGCAGGGCGTAGGCTTTGGCCAGGCAGGGGGAGGAGAATTCCTCCGCTTGCAGCTGCCCTGCCGCCTGCCGCAGCAGGTCCACATCCGATAAGGCCAGGGTGAGCACCCCTTCTTCGCACCGGGCCGAGCGCACATTGCTGTAGCGCAGCTGCCGCTGGGCGGGCTGGGCCCCCTGCACCGGGTTGAGCGCCTGTTTTTCCTCTTTGGCCCGCTCCCGCCGGTAACGGCTCTTCACCGCCCGGCCCACTTCGGCCAGCATGGCCTGTTCCGAGACCCCGGCCTCCTTGGCCACGGTGCGGCCGAAGATCTCCCGTTCCACCTCGCTGGGCACGGTGGCCAGATAACGGGCCGCTTCCTGCAAATATTCCACCCGGCCTTCGGCCTCTTCCAGGTCATACCGGCCCCGGATGTCGGCCAGCCGGTATTCGATATCGGTATAAGAGCGGCGCAGCAGGTTCTCAAAGGCTTCGGGCCCGTTTTTGCGGATGTATTCATCCGGGTCCTTGGCGCCGTTCATGCGCAGCACCCGCACTTTGAGCCCCGAGCGGCCCAGGATGTCGATGGCCCGCTGGGCGGCTTTTTTGCCCGCTTCGTCGCTGTCGTAACAGATCACCACTTCCTCTTTGCCCCGGGCGGCCATCAGCCGGGCCTGCTCTTCGGTGAGGGAAGTCCCCAGGGAGGCCACGGCGCAATCGAACCCGGCTTGGTGCAGGGCGATCACATCCATATACCCTTCGGCCAGCAAAAAGTAGTTCCGCTTTGTCTTTTTGGCAAAGTTCATGGCGAACAGGTTCCGGCTTTTGTTGAAGATGGGCGTATCCGAGGAGTTGAGGTATTTGGGCGTGGAATCGTCCATCACCCGGCCGCCAAAGGCGATGACCTTGCCCCGGATGTCGATGATGGGGAACATCACCCGGTTGCGGAACCGGTCGTACACGCCGCCGGATTGGTTCTGCACCACCAGCCCGCACTCCATCAGTTCGCTCTTGGTGTAGCCCTTGGCGGTCATGGCGCGGATCAGGCCGTCCCACCCCTCGGGGGCAAAGCCCAGGCCAAAGTGCTTCAAGGTGGCGGGCCGCAGGCCGCGGCCCAGCAGATATTCCCGCCCCGCTTGGCCCTGGGGGCCGTAGAGCATGGCCACATAGTGGCGGGCGGCGTCGGTGGCCAGGTCGGTCAGCCGCTGCCGGCGGGCCCGGAATTGGTCCCGCCCGCTCTCTTCGGGCACCTCCATGCCCACCAGGTCGGCCAGATGGCGCACCGCCTCGGGGAACGTCATGTTTTCGATCCGCATGATAAAATTGATCACGCCGCCGCCTGCGCCACAGCCAAAGCAGTGGTAGATCTGTTTATCCCGCGAAACGGAAAACGAAGGGGTCTTTTCGTTGTGGAAGGGGCACACGCCAAAGTAGTTGGCCCCGCTTTTTTTCAGCGGCACATAGCGCGAGACCACATCATAGATATCGCACCGGGCCACCAGCTCATCCAAAAAGCTATCCGGCAACGGCAATTGGCGTCCTCCCCTTTCTGTTTTGCATCAAACTTTGTTCCACCCCCGTGGAATGAACAGGTGGGTAAACGTATCCACGGCGAACCGGTCGGTCATGCCCGCCACATAGTCGCAGGCGGCCCGCTCGGCGCTTTCCGCCATGGCGATCTGCATATAGTCCGGGGGCAGATCGTCGGCGTGCTCCACAAAATAGTAGTAGAGCTGCTGCAAAATGCCCTGGCCTTTGTATTCCTCCCCTTTGGCCACCGGGTTCAAATACACCCGCCGGAACATGAAATCCCGCAGTTCCAGCATGGCGGCTTCGGTCTCTTCCTCCAGCCCCACTTCCCCGGTCTGCCTGCCGTAGCGGAGCATGGCCTCCACCAGGGTGTTGATGCGCCGGGAGTGGGTCTCCCCCAGCAGCCGGGTCACGCCCCGGGGCAGATCGCTCTGGTGCAGGATGCCGGCCCGGATGGCGTCATCGATGTCGTGGTTGATATAGGCGATGCGGTCGGCAAAGTGGACGATGCGCCCTTCTTTGGTCTGGGCCCGCTGGCTGCCGCTGTGGCACAAGATCCCGTCCCGCACCTCAAAGGTCAGGTTCAGCCCGGCGCCGCCGTTTTCCAGCCGGTCCACCACCCGCAGGCTCTGCTGGTTGTGGCGGAACCCTGCGGGGAACGCCTCGTCCAGCGCCCGCTCCCCTGCGTGGCCAAAGGCGGTGTGCCCCAGGTCGTGTCCCAGGGCGATGGCCTCGGTCAAGTCTTCGTTGAGCCCCAGGCCCCGGGCGATGGTGCGGGAGATCTGGGAGACCTCCAGCGTGTGGGTCAGACGGGTGCGGTAGTGGTCGCCCTCAGGTGAGAGGAAGACCTGGGTCTTGTGTTTCAGCCGCCGAAAGGCTTTGGAATGGATGATGCGGTCCCTGTCCCGCATGAAGCAGGTCCGCGCGTCTGATTCCGGTTCGGGCCGCAGCCGGCCCTGGCTGCCGGCAGCCAAGCAGGCGCCGGGTTCCAAGACCCGGCGCTCGATCTCTTCCAGGTGTTCCCGCACAGTCACCGCCATCGCCTCCCTGCATTTCATCTGTATGCAAAAAGAATCTCTCTATCCTATACATACGACACGCAGGGCCGATTTCCTCCTTTTTTTTATAGAAATTCCAGCTTATCTGCCTATAAATATTAAAATACATAAATTAAGTTAGTTTAATATCTAACGAAACAATATTTCCATATTGTTTAAACATTTCATCAAAGGACGCCCACCCATCATTAGCATTCACAATCAAATCATGTTCTAATCTAATCTTATAGATGTTAAGTTTTTTTACATCTTCTGGCGAGTATATAAAAAATGGACTGTCTACTTCATTAAAAAGAAAAAAATCTCCCTGCAACACATCACAGTGTTCACAGCAATTACAAATATTACTTGTTTTTGTCGTTTTAGAATATCTCATTTTATAATTATATTTTCTTTGAATATATTTCATTAAGGGCTCTGGTATAGGGCTTATTGGTCCCACAATATGTATATCGTCTTGATTCATTCCCTCTTCCAAAGCACTTTCCATATCTTCACAACCATCTTCTTGTAATTCACATATCTCATCTACGCATAAACGTTTATCTACCCCAAAACCGATGACCCGAGTTTTTTTGCCACAACGAAAGCATTTTTTAATACCTTCTATCAAATATAATTGATCTATGATAATCATGTTGCCATATGGCTCTATCCAGCGGACAAATTTATAGTATTCTTTTTTATTTCTAACATACCATTTTTTTATATTTGGATCCCATTTAGCTCCTAAAGCTTTGGCATCATCTTTTTCCCGATAAGGTACGTTTAATATGAGCATTCTTTCTCCCTCCTCAAACACTCTTTCCACGACATTCCAATTTTTCTATTTAAGTTTACCTGCATTTCCCTATTCATTCTTATCCGATAAAAATCCGGTAAAATCTTATTCTTTCCCAAAACAGGCCCGCCATTACGGGGTGATCTTTTTGGCAAAAAGTTCTATTTTCCCCGGTTCGGCGTGGACTCTGCCCGCCGTGACATCCACCAATTTGGCGTTGAATTCTTCAAAGCGCTCATCGGGCATGCACAGGGTCAGGCACACGTCGGCGGCGTATTCGGCATGGGTCTCCTCCACTTCAAAATCGGGCAGCAGGCTGCGCACCGTTTCCAGCAGGGCATAGGGGCAGGGCACGCTGGCAAAACGGAAGGGCTGCATCTGGGCGATGCCCGCAGCCTCCAGGGCGATCTTGGCGCCGTGGCCATAGGCCCGGGTCAAGCCGCTGGCCCCCAGTTTGACCCCGCCGAAATACCGGGTGACGATGCACAGCACATCGTACAGCTCTTCTTTTTTCAGCATTTCCAAAATGGGCATGCCGGCCGTGCCCTGGGGCTCGCCCGCATCGGAAAAACGCATGACGCGCCCTTCCTCCACGATGTAGCCATAGGCGTTGCAGCTGGCGTCCCAATATTTTTTCTGCATCTGTTTGATGATCTCCGTGGCCTGCTGGGCGCTGGTCACCTTGAAGATGTGGCCGATGAAGCGGGATTTTTTCTCCACAAATTCAGCGGAGGCCTCGGAATAGGGCACTTTATAATGGAGCATGCTCACAAGAACCATCCTTTCCCGGGAAAGCATCTTTACATATGTTTAATACCATACCAGAAAATTCGCCGTTTGACAACCGAAAGAGGCGGCCCGAAGGCCGCCTCTCCCGGAAATTTATAGAAGGCTCACACGAGCGTGTGAGTAAGGGAAAACTTATTTACCCGTGTCGTGGGGCACCCGCTTATCGGGGCCCGTCAAAGTTTTGTATTCCATGTTCGTGCCGTTGCCAGCCGAATGGTAAGAAACAATACGGTAGGTGCCGTAAGGTACGGTCAATGTAGGTGAAACTGCAGCTCCACCAATACTATCAGAAGAAAACTCCGCGTAATCCTCATAGCTGCCGTTTGCCTGCTTTTGCTGCAAAACGGCTGTCACATAGGCATGGTTATTCCCATATGCAATTGTTGAGGCCCCTACTGTCACCTCATATTGATTGATGTCCAACCCATTGCTAATTTGAAAAATATACGTCCACCGGGGGTCTATATCTGTAGCAGAATAAGTCTGTACGACATCCATACCGGCTACATCTACTGCAAAGGCTGCCCCAGCCATAAACATGCTGACTAACAACAAACTACCAATCAGTTTTCTAGTTTTTTTCATCCTGTACTCCTAGCTACTTTCCTGCTCTTTCCACACTTTCAGCCATGGTTATTAGGTCTTCTTGCGCGAAAGGACCTAAAATAGTAAACTCCATATCCGCAACTTTCCAGATTAGGCCACTACTTCTGTTGCCGTCCTGCCCATTCACGATTTGGTATGTAACACCATTTACAGAAATAGTATCCGCACTACTATTTTCGTTGTCTTGCCCTACGATATCATTTGCTTGTCTTTGTTCAAAAGTAATGGTTCCATCTCCATCAGAATATACCAATAATATTCGTCTAAATGTGTCTCCTTCTTTTGAAACAAGCTCATATCCTTCCGGCAGCACGGTAAGCACATACACATCTGGAAATTGCTTAGCAATTTGGTTATTTACATCCGGTCCAACTTTTGTTAGGACCGTTTCATCTGATGCGCTCAATGTAAATTCGTCATAGACCTTTTCAAACAGCTTGCCGAAGCTCCAATCGGCATTGGGATTCATCTGGCTGACCCCGATCAACAGGGCAAACAGTGCGGCGACGCCTGCCACTTTTGCCACTTTGGCGTGTTTCCGGCGGTGTGTTCTCTTTGGCCGTTCCTGCTCTTCCATGCCCAGCAGTTCATTCATTCTTTCCAGGAACTCCGGAGAACTCGTATCTTCCGCCTCGTCTGCCTCCCGATACAAACCCTCGATTTGTGAGCGCAGCACTCGATCCACGTCCGCTTCCCATTCCCGCCACAGCTTGTCGTCATTTCTCACGCTAGTTACGCTCCTTTTCCAGCAGATCATGCAATTGCTTCCGGCCTCGTGACTTTATGGTTTTGACATTGTCTTCGGTAATCTGCAACATCGCTGCGATCTCTTTGTTGCTCTTCCCCTCTGCGCTCAGCATCAAAACTTCCAAGTGTTTGGGCTTCAACTTGTTCAGCATTTCCACGATCATTGCGTTTCTCTCCCGCTGCTCCAAGGTTTGCAGCGGGTCGCAATAGGAGGAATCGAACAAGTCCAGATCCAGATCTGTCCAATTTTTATATGCATGGAGCTCCACGTAATCCAAAGCCGCATTGCGGGCGGCGTCATACAGATACGCCCGCATGTTTTCAATGGAACGCAGCCGTTCCTTTTTGGATTCCATGAGCCTGTGAAAGACGGTTTCTACACAATCTTCGGCTGTCGCTTGGTCTCTGACAATTTTTCGTGCGATATGCAACATGCCCGCGCGGTAGCGTTTGAAACTCTCCGCAAGCAGTGCACGGCGTTCTTCGTCCAGCCTTTTCACCTAGTCCCTCAGCCCCCTGCTGTGTCATAAATGCCTAAACATTCGGAAATATTTTGAAATATTGTAAAATTCCGGGCATATTATATCACATTTCGGGGAGCTTGCAAAGGGTCAGCGGGCCAGCAGCAGGTCTTCTACGACCTCGAAGAAATGCACAAACTCCAACTGCTCTTCATTCAGCAGCCGGGCCCATTGCCGCACCAATTCTTCATCGGTAGACAGGTCCTCTGCCCGGTGCAGCACCTTTCCGTCTGCATCCAGGGCCTGCAACCCGTACCCGATATACTCTCCCACCTCCTCGTGTTGAAATGTCTGCTGCAAGGTCTTGTATGTCTGATCGCTCATCACCTTCATACCTCCCTCTTCATTTGCCGGGCATAACTATAACGGCTGTGGGGCCCAAAAGTGACACTTTTTTAAAAAATAACAAAATATTTCCAGTTTTTCAACCGGTTTCCACTGTCATTCCACCGCTTCTTCGATGTCTTCTGCCGTCTGGCCCTGGCTGCTGTATGTGACCCCCAGCTTGATGAGCACCGCCCCCAGGGACAGCAGGTTGGCAAAGAGCAGCCACCGGTGGGCCCTGCTGCCCGGGTGTTCCTGCTTTTGCCGCCAGGCCAGGCAGAAAAAATAAAAAGTGGCCGCCGCTGTGAGGACAACGCCCAGCCGGGTCAGCGCCGTCAGCCGGCTGCCCGCCTCCCGGGGCAGGCGGCCTTGCTGCTGTGCCTCGATGCCCAGCAGCACCCCAATGGACAGCAGGGTGGAGACCAGGGTGGCCGCCAGGGCCGCCACTTGGGCATGGATGCCCTCCGGGCCGTAGACCGGCGTCTGCTCCTCCCTTTGCCGCCCCATCCGGCGTTCCCTCCTTTTTTTTGCCGTTATTTCAATAAATGCGGCCCAGGGGTACCCTGTGCAAAACGGGACAAGCTAAAAACAGGATGGCAGCAAAAAAGCCCCCACCTGGGTGGTGAACCGCCCCAGATTGTACGGACAGCACAAAAAGGCACCTATGTAGAAAAATATGAAGTTTTAAGCGGAGAGGCGGCGCGCCAGCGGTGCCTCTCCAG
>CAJFRA010000018.1 GCA_904419295.1 Candidatus Pseudobutyricicoccus lothianensis | reverse complement strand
AATGGTGACCAGAGCTACTATAGGAGCAAAAAGATTATAGTAGAATATTGATGTGAAGTTAGTCTTTCAAAAATATCGATTTTAACCGTCCCTTCCAAAAAGAAAGACATGACCTTTGGTCATGTCTTTCTTTTTGGGTTCCAGCCGTCAAAGGCGGCTTCCACCCTTTGATTTAAAATGCTCGGCGGAAATGAATTCCACCTGCGCCGAGGTTTTGCCTGCGGCAAAACGCTCGTACGGCGCACCCGCGCCGCGGCCCAGAAGGGCCGTTTGTCGGTTTTTCTGCAACGGTTTCGTCAATCCAAAATATCGATTTTAACCGTCCCTACCATAACAAAAGGACATGCTTCGGATGTCCTTTTGTTATGGGTTTCGCCGCCCGAAGGGCGGCTCCACCCTTCGGGATTTCAATGTGCGGAGCCGGCAAAGCCGTCCTACCCCCGCACTAAGTGCCGCTGCTTTGCGGTGGTTGCGCTCCGTAACGCGATTGCGGACGCAGTGCGCAATCCCCGGCCGCCAGCCAGGCGAAAGCAGAAATGACCATTGCAACCGTCTTCCAGCGTGTAAGCCCCGGATCTGTTTGCCCTTGGCAACAGACCCGGGGCTTTCGTTTTTCGGTATCCTTGCAATCGTTCCCAAATTGGCAGTAGGGGCATCGGTACGCCCTGCCGCAAACAAGGGAAGACAACCGTCCTCCCTTTGTCTTGACCGTCACATCCACTTGCCGGACAAGCCATAGCCGGGATGGGTCAAAACAAGAAGGTGAACCGGTCTGCCCGATAGACGATCCGCATCAGCTCAATGGGGGTATGGCTTTTTTCATCCATTTGTTTTGCAGTCAGGATGACGGCAGTGCCAAAACCGGGTATTTCCAGCCACTCCCTTTCGCAGGGGGAGGGGACCTCCACCTGGAGGGTGCAGCTGCCATCCCGTATGCAGGTGTAGCCGGCTTGCCGGATGTAAGTGCTCACCGAAGTGAGGGTGGGCAGGTCTTGCTGCAAATGGGGGAATCGGCAGCCGGGCAAATAGCTGGTGTGCAGGGCAGCCGGGCGGCCATCCAGCAGGCGCAGGCGGGCGATCTTCAACACCGCTCCCCCTGCTGGCAGGGCTAAAGCCTGGCGGATGGCAGGGGCTTCGGCCAGCCAATCCCGCTGGATGACTTTGGATTCATAGGGCAGGCCGAGAGACAACATTTTATGAGAAAAACTGGTGGAGTTCATGCTCAAGGGGATCTTATCCCGCTGGGGTGCCACAAAGCTGCCGCATCCCCGGGAGGACCGGAGGTAGCCCAACTCTTTCAAGCAGCTGTAAGCCTTGCGGATATCTGAGCGGGGCACGCCGAAACGGCCGGCCATTTCGTTTTCGCTGGGGACTTTTTCACCGCTTTTGTATGTGCCCCGGCGGATGTCACGGATCAGCTGTTCGGCCACAAGTTCCCATTGATTTTGCTGTGATTTCATAGGAAAACGCTCCATTTTCATTGGTTTGACACCATTATAGCAGATGAAAATTGGCTTGGATTTGCTTTTAACGAAATTTAACGGAATTCACTTGGCGCCTTTACAAACCCCTTTTAGGATGGGCTCGTAAACCGCAAACGGACGAACAACGGAGAATTCGAAGGAGGAACAACAGGATGAAATGCAGACGACTGGCCGCGATTTTGATGGCCGCCGCCATGACGGTGGGAACCTTGGCCGGGTGCTCCCAGGGGCAGGCCGCCGGACAAGAAGACAACCCCTACGGCATCGATGAATTCGTGATGGTGCTGATCCCCGGGGAAGAAACGGAAAAATCCGTGCAGCTGCGGGACAACATGGCAGAAGAGATGAGCGAGGCCATCGGCATCCCCGTGACCACATACCGGGCCACCGATTACAGCGCCGCCGTGGAGGCCATGCGCACCGGCCAAGCCCATTTGGCTTTGTTAGGGCCCTTCTCCTATGTGACAGCCCGGGAACGGGCCGGGGCAGAATGCCTGGTGGTGCAGGCCACCAGTGGGGAATCGGGGTACCAGTCTTATATCGTGGCCCGGTCGGACAGCGACATTGAGAGCCTGGCCGACCTGGAGGGCAAGACATTCGCCTTTGTAGACCCGGAATCCACCAGCGGCAATGTGATCCCCACCGATGAGATCATCAACGAGTTCCCTGAAAAAGAGCTGACATTCGACGATGTGCACGCCGAAGGCAAATTTTTCGCTTCAGCCATGTATGCCGGCAGCCATCCGGCTTCCATCCAGGCGGTGGTCCAGGGCAATGTGGACGCCGGCGCCGTGACCAATACCACCTACGAAAATCAGATCGAAGCGGGCAATGTGAACGAAGAAGATCTGAAAGTCATTTGGGAATCGCCGGTCATCCCCGGCAGCCCGCTGGCCATTCAGAAAGACCTGCCCCAGGAGCTGAAGGACAAAGTCAAAGAATTCCTGCTGGCCTATGACGATGCAGAGTATTTCGGAGACCCCAACAGCCGCTACATCGAAGCCAACGACGAAGATTACGATTATCTGGAGGAGCTCAAAGACAAATATGGCCTCACTGACTGATTCCCAGAACCACGCCGCCGGGGCACAGGCCGGCCCGCTGCTGGCGATTACACACCTGAAAAAGTACTATGGCCCCACCAAGGCGGTGGAAGATGTGAGCTTTGACGTAGACCGGGGGGAACTGGTGGTCATCATCGGCCCCTCCGGTGCGGGCAAATCCACGGTGCTGCGCTGCATCAACCGGATGATCGAGCCCACCGAAGGCAGCATTTTGTTCGAAGGTCGGGATATGGCGAAGATCCAGCGGGAAAGCGAGCTCAAGCCGCTGCGCCGCCGCATCGGCATGATCTTCCAATCCTTCAACCTGGTCTACCGCCTGTCTGTGTTCCAAAATGTGCTGCACGGCCGGCTGGGGTATTTGTCCACGCCCGATGCCATTTTGGGCAGGTACAGCGAACAGGACAAGGCGAAAGCCCTGGAACTGCTCAAAGTGGTAGGGCTGGACGGCATGGCCTACAAGCGGGCAGGGGAGCTCTCCGGCGGCCAGAAGCAGCGGGTGGGCATTGCACGGGCCCTGATGCAGGACCCCTCCCTGCTGCTGTGCGATGAACCCATCGCCTCGCTGGACCCCAGCTCTTCCAAAGTGATCATGGACCAGATCCAGCAGATGGCCAAACAGCGGCAGATCGCCTGTGTGGTCAACCTGCACCAGGTGGATGTAGCAAAAGCCTATGCCGACCGCATCGTGGGCATCCACCAAGGCCGCGTGGTCTTCGACGGCCCGCCGGAGGAATTGACGGACAGCATGATCGAGCGCATTTACGATACGCCCCTGGACCAGCTGACGGTGCACATGGAAGGAGGAAAAGGCAATGGTTAGGGAAAAAAAGATCCCGCTGGTGCCCCAAAAGGAAAAGCGGGCCCGCACCCTGGTGTTCTTGGCCGTGGCCCTGCTGTTTACAGTGGCCACCATCTCCACCCAATATCAGCCCTTCCACTTCCTGATGAATATGGAGAACTTTTGGATGTTCATCTGGGAAGACCTGCTGCCGCCCAAGATCAGCGATTGGCAGGCTACGCTGGAAGGGATCCTGCAAACGCTGTGCATGGCGGTGGCAGCCAGCCTGGTCTCGGCGGTGATCTCCCTGCTGCTGGCCTTTCTGGGGGCCAATACCACCGCCCCCTGGAAACCGCTGAAAAAAGTGGTGCGGCTTTTCGCCTCGGTCCAGCGCAACATCCCCAGCATGATCTGGACTTTTTTGCTGATCATGTCCTTTGGCATCGGCAACCTGGTAGGCGTGCTGGCGCTGCTGATCACCACCTGCGGCTTTTTGATCCGCTCTTTTATCGAGACCATCGATGAAGTGGGAGGCGAGAGCCTGGAAGCCATGCAGGCAGTGGGAGCCGGACGGCTGACCACCATTTCTCAAGTGATCTTGCCAGCCTGCCTGCCCGGTTTTCTCTCTTGGCTGCTGTATTCGCTGGAAGTGAACATCCGTTCTTCCACATTGGTGGGCGCAGTGGGCGGCGGCGGTATCGGCCTGATCATGATGGGATATATCAAACAGTTCCGCTATCAATCCGCCATGGGAGTCATCTTACTCATCGCCTTTTTGGTGATCTTGGTGGATCTGTTGACCAACTATTTGAGAAAGAAGGTATTGTCTGTATGAACCAAGCGGCAAGCACCGCCCCGGCTAGGGTCTATGTGCCACAGGCGCCGGATGCCCAAGAGACAGGGCTGCTTTACGACCACCGGGGGCGCATCCGGGTGAAGGACCCGGCCAGAGACCGGGCGCTCCATTGGTTTTTGATCGCTTTTGGTTTGCTGGGCCTGGGGGCGCTGTGGCTGCTCCGGCTGGATGGCGCCCAGCTCATTGAAGGGGTGGGCAAGATCCCCGAAGCCGTAGGCAAACTGGCCAAGCTGGATTTCAGCCAGTTGGGCGTTACATTCACTTCGCTGCTGGAATCCATCAGCGTCGCTATCCTGGCCACGGTGTACAGCTTGTTGGGCGGCATGGCGCTGGCCGTGCTGCTGGCCAAAAACCTGACGCCGTTTCGCGGCCTTTCCCTGTGCCTGTCGGCGGTGATGACATTCCTGCGGGCCATCCCCTCCATCATCTGGGTGCTGCTGGTGCTGGTCTGCGTGGGCTTCGGGCCCGAAGCGGGGATCATCGGCATCTGTATTTTCAGCACGTCCTTTTTTGCCAGAGCCTTTGCCCAGTGCTTTGAAGAGGTGCCGCAAGAGACGCTGGAGGCGCTGCAAGCCATGGGCGCCGGGCGGGTCAAGGTGTTTTTTGCAGCCGTGCTGCCTTCGGCCCTGACCAGCTTGATTGCCTGGACCTCCATCAGCTTTGAAAACAATTTTGGGGCTTCCTCCGTGCTGGGCACGGTGGGCGCCGGCGGCATCGGCTATGTGATCTCCAACTGTTTCAGCCGGTACGCCTACGGCCAAGCCATCGTGGCGATCGGCGTGGTGCTGCTGTTCACCTATGCCATGGAATTGGCCTTTACCCGGATCAAAGAGAAAAAAGCGGTGCGCTGAACAGGCGCCTGCATAAGAAAGGAACCGATATGGAAGCAATCGAACGATCGAAGATATTGGCGAAAAGCCCAGCGGGATTCGTCACCCGCTTGGCCCGGCCGGTGATGGAAAAATACGGCGTCCATGTGCTGCGCCAACCGGCGAAGACCCTGGTGATGATCCGCATGCGGGAGACCGTGGCCAAAGCGGATTTTTACCTGGGCGAGATGCTGGCGGTGGAAGCGCTGGTGGAGCTGGAAGGGCAGCGGGGGTTCGCCCTGCAGATGGGGGACGACACGGAAAAGGCGCTGGCCGCCGCCGTGGTGGACGCCGTGTGCCAAACAGAGCTGCCCGAACGGCAGGCAGTGGAACAGGCGCTGGCCGAGCAGGGGCGCGCCCTGCAAGAAGCCGAGGAGCGGGCCAGGGCCCGCCATGCCGGCACCCGGGTACATTTTGAGACCTTGGATGAATTCGATTGAAAGGGGCGAGGGCAACATGATCACAGCCAACGAATTTGATTTGGTGTTTGATTGCCAGCAGGTGTTCAAACAGCTGATGCAGGCCATGGCCAACCCGGGGAAAGTCTTTTCCATCGGGCAAAACAGCGCAAAGCTCCACCAGCCGGCGGGCAGCCTGCTGGCCATCGCCATGACATTGGTGGATAGCCGGTGCCGCTTTTCTGTGGCGGGCGACGACGAGCTGGCCCAGGCCATGCATGAGGTGACGCTGGGCGTGCCCACCGGGGTGGAAGAGGCGGATTACATCTTTGTGCCCCAGGCACAGGATATGGACAGCGCCCGCCCGGCCATTTTGGAACGGGCCAAAAAGGGGACGCTGGCAGAACCCCACAAAAGCGCTGCGATTTTCATCCAGCTGGACAGCCTGGAAGGCGGGCCCGAAGCCCTTCTCCAGGGGCCTGGTGTGGATGGGAGCATCGCCATCCGCTTGCCCCAGGCCGGGCAGCGCTGGATCGAAGAGCGGCAGCAGATGGAGCTGGAATTTCCCCAGGGGCTGGAACTGTACTTCGTCACGCCGGACGGCGAGCTGATGGGCGTGCCCCGCAAAATACGGATGGGAGGTTGCGTGTAATGGGATATGTGGCAGTGACAGGCGGGCAGGAGGCCATAGAAGCTTCCATCCAACTGCTCAAAGATTACCGTTCCGGCGGGGAAGAAGCCCTGTCCATCGAGGTGATCCAGCAGCGGATGCGCCTGCTCATCGACCGGATCATGTCGGAAGCCGGGCTGTATGCGCCGGACTATGCGGCACTGGCGCTGAAACAGTGCGAGGGCAGCCCGGAAGAAGCGGTCTTCCTGCTGCGGGCATACCGCAGCACCTTGCCCCGGAATTATACATCCCGCACCGTATCGGGCGAGCAGATGCACATCCGCCGCCGGATCAGCTCCGCTTTCAAAGACATCCCGGGCGGGCAGGTGCTGGGCCCTACCTATGACTATGTCCACCGCCTGCTGGATTTCAGCTTGGCCCAGGAAGACGAGCAAGAGCTGCAGCAGTGGAAAAAACAGTTCCGCAGCCAGGCCGAAGAGGAAAACGGCCAGCAGGAACTGGCGGATACGGCCCCGCGGGTGCTGGATCTGCTGCGCCAGGAAGGCCTGTTGGAAGAAGTGCCGGAAGACCGGTCGGAGCCCTGTGATGTGACCATGGAAAAGCTGCCCATCCCCGCGCCGCGCAGCGCCGTGCTGCAGACCCTCACCCGAGCGGATACCGGCTTTATCAGCGGCCTGGCATACAGCGACATCCGGGGGTTTGGCATGTCGCACCCCACCATTGGCGAGCTGCGGTATGGCACGGTAGAGGTCTTGGTGGACCACCCCTTGCTGGAAGGGCAGCCCTGGTATGTGGGCGAAATTGAGATCACTGAGGTGGAAGGGCTGATGGGCAGCCGGCCGGGCAGCAACGGCATCGGCGTGGGCTACGGCTGCGTATTCGGCCGCAACGACACCAAGGCCATCGCCATGGCCGTGCTGGACCACGCCTTGACGCTGGAGGACACCGGCCCCACCAGCGATGCGGAATTCGTGCTCCTCCACGGCGATTGCCTGGAGATGAACGGCTTTATCTCCCATTTGAAACTGCCCCACTATGTCACATTCCAATCCAAGCTGGACGGCCTGCGCAGCCAAAAAAAGGAGCAGAACCCATGACGAAGAAAACCAACCAGACCGATTACAATTTTGCATTTTTGGATGAAGGCTCCAAGCGGGAGATCCGCCGCAGCATCCTCCATGCCATCGCCGTACCCGGCTACCAGGTGCCTTTCGGCTCCCGGGAGCTGCCCATTGGCCGGGGATGGGGCACCGGCGGCATTCAGCTGACCATGTCCCTCATCGGGCCTCATGACAAACTGAAGGTCATCGACCAGGGCAACGACGACAGCGTCAACGCAGTGAGCATCAAAAACCTGATCTGCCGCACCACCGGTGTGGAGACCACCACCGATACGGCGGAAGCCGACATCATCCAATCCCGCCACCGGGTGCCCGAAGAGCCCCTGCGGGAAGACCAGGTGCTGGTGCTCCAAGTGCCGCAGCCCGAACCCCTGCGGGGCGTGGACCCCCATGAGGAAGTGACGCGGCAGCTCCATGCCGATGGCGAGTACACCGGTATTTGGGTCAACCTGTTTGAACTGCTGCTGACCAAGGGCAGCCCGTTCCGGGGGGCCGACCACCCGGTGATGGCCGACGGCCGCTATGTGATGAACCCCAGCCCCATCCCCCGGTATGACAACCCCAAGCTCCACCAGGCCCAATGCCTCTATTTGTTCGGCGCCGGCCGGGAAAAGAAGATCTACGCCATCCCGCCCCATACGGATGTGGTGTCCCTGGCCTTTGAAGACCATCCCTTCCGGCAGGAGGATCTGTCCGGCCGCAAATGCCGGCTGTGCGGCGCAGAAAACGTCTTTTTTGATGAACTGTTCGATGAAGCCACCGGACAGCGGTACTACCAGTGCTCGGATACGGGCTATTGCCAAAAACGCCGCCGCCAGCAAGCCCAGCAGAGAGGAGAACAGCAATGACACAGACCAGACAGCCGATTTTAGAGGGGCGCAAGATCACAGTGCGTTTTGGCCCCGGCTGCGACTACTGCCGCAGCCACCCGGAGATCGAAAAGGGCCGCTGCCCCCATTGCCACACCATCTGGGCGGTGCGCGATGTGGATTTCCAGCTGTATCCCGGTGAGATCCTGGGCATTGTGGGCGAATCGGGCTCGGGCAAGAGCACGCTGCTACGCACGCTCTACTTCGACCGCCCTGCCACCCAGGGGGAAGCTTACCTCTCGCTGTATCACCAGGGCCAAGCCAACATTTTGGAAGCCAGCAGCCAGCAGAAGCGCTATTTGCGCAACCACTTGATGGGCATGGTCTACCAAAACCCCACCATGGGGCTGCGGATGCGGCTGTCCTCGGGGGCCAATGTGGCGGAAAAGCTCATTGCCGCCGGCAACCGGAACGCCGGGCAGATGATCGGGCGCAGCCAACAGCTGCTGCGCCATGTGGAGATCCCGGTGGAGCGTATGAAAGACCCACCCTGTGTGTTTTCCGGCGGCATGCAGCAGCGGGTCCAGATCTCCAAAGCCACGGCCAACAACCCGCCGATCTTGCTGCTGGATGAGGTGACCACAGGGCTGGACCTGAGCGTCCAGGCCAAAGTATTGGACCTGATCCGGTCCATTCAAAAAGAGCTGGGCATTGCCATGATGATCGTCAGCCACGACTTGGGCGTGATCCGCATGATGGCGGACCGGACGATGGTGATGCTGGGCGGCCGGGTGGTGGAAGAAGGGCTCACCGATCAGATCTTGGAAGACCCGCTCCACGCCTATACCCAGACGCTGGTCAGTTCGCTGCTGTAGGAGGAAACCATGCAGGATATTATCATCTATAACGCCAATGTGGTCACGCCGGACCGGGTGATCCCCCAGGGGGCCGTGGTGCTGCGGGACCACATGATCGAGGAAGTGACCGATTCCCGGCAGGTGGAGGACCGGTATCCCCACGCCCAGCGGGTGGATGCCGCAGGGGATTATTTGCTGCCCGGCTTCATCGACATCCATTCGGATAACATCGAGACCGTGATCCAGCCCAGGCCCCAGAGCATGATCGATTTTGAGCTGGCCATGCGGGAGCAGGAAAAGCAGCTGGCCTCTCAGGGGATCACCACGATGTACCATTCGCTGAGCATCGTGGACGCCGCCACCCGCAAGCTGCGCACGCCGGAAAACCTGAAAAAGCTGGCAGAGCTCATCCGCCAGTTCCACGAGGGGGACCACTTGATCCGCCACCGGTTCCACTGCCGGTACGACATCACCAATGTGCAGTGCTACCCCCTGCTGCTGGAATTTATCCGGCAGGAAAAGATGCAGCTGCTCTCGTTTATGGACCACACGCCGGGCCAGGGGCAATACCGGGACCTGGAGTTTTTCAAAAACCAGGTGATGGGCGGCAGCGAGAGCGATGAGGAAAAAGACCGCATCTTAAAGCAGCGGATGGAGCGGGCCAAGGTGACGGAAGAGCAGCTGAAGCAGGCGGCAGACCTGGCCTGGGAAAAGGGGATCCCCATCGCCTCCCATGACGATGACAGCGTGGAAAAACTGGACTATGTGACAGGCCAGCTCCATGCGGGCATCTGCGAATTCCCCGTGGAGCTCTCGGTGGCGCAGGAGGCCAGAAAACGGGGGATGCAGGTGGTGGTAGGCGCCACCAACGTGCTGATGGGCCGTTCCCATTCGGGCAACTTGTCGGCCCTGGAGGCCATCCGCGGGGGCTGTGCCGACATCCTGGTCTCCGACTATTTCCCGCCGGCCATCCTCCATGCCGTTTTCCGCCTGGTGGAGCAAGGGCTGCTGACGCTGCCCCAAGCTGCGGCCATGGCCTCTCGAAACCCGGCCAAGGCCGTGGGCATCGACAGCTGGGTGGGCAGCATCGAGCCCGGCAAGTGTGGCGATCTGCTGATCGTCACCCGAAAGAACAACATCCCCGTGGTGCGGCAGACGTATATCAACGGCGAACCGGTGGCGGCGGTGCAGTACCGCAACGACTTTGTAGGCAAGGATGGTACCCGGTATGATTGACAGGGAGCCGGAGGCCGGTTTTATCCGGCAGCTGCTGCTGGAGTGCGGCGGCCAGCTGCGGCGGCTGCGGCAAGAACAGCAGATGGAGCCCCGGCAGAAGCGGGGATACACCGACTTGGTCACCCAGCACGACCGGTGGGCCCAGGATTTTTTGGCCAGCCGGATCGCAAAGCAGTACCCCTCCCACGGCCTGTTGGGCGAAGAAGGGCTGGACCGCAGGGGAAACAGCCCCTGGCTGTGGGTCATCGACCCCATTGACGGCACCTCCAACTACATCTACTGGGGGCGGGAATACGCCATCTCCCTGGGCCTGTTTTTCCAGGGCAAGCCCTGGTACGGGGCCGTGCTGGATGTGGAGTCCATGGAGCTCCATGAGAGCCCGGCTGCCCCTCAGCCGCCCGTGCCGGGCGGCGATGCCCGGCACGGAGTGCTTCATGTGGGCTTTCAGACGCTGCAAGAGATCGCGGACCAAGGGGGCGACCCCTGGGGGCTGTGCGGGGCTTTCAGCGCCGTGCGGTATCTGGGCTGCGCCTCCCTGGAGCTGTGCCGCCTGGCCCAAGGGGAACCGGGCGCCTATGTCAACAGCCATCTGAGGCTGTGGGATTTTGCCGGTGCGCTGCCGGTGCTCCAGAGGGCGGGCTGCTCCTTGCGGGCCCTGCCCATGGGCGGCGGCCACTATTTTGTGTGCGCTTATTCGGCCGCGGGATTGGGGCAGGCCTGCCTGCCATGGCTGCCGCCCACGGTGCGGCGCCAGCTGGAGCAAGGGAAAGGAGAAGAATTCCATGTTGAAAATTGACCAGCTTTCCAAACACTTTATCATGCACATCCGCAACGACGCCAAAATCGAAGGGTTTGATGGAATCTCCTTTGCCGTCCAGGCCGGGGAACTGGTGGCCATCACCGGGCCCAGCGGCTCGGGCAAATCGTCTTTGCTCAAGTGCATTTACCGGACCTATACCCCCACGGGAGGCGATGTGTATTACACCGACAGCCAGGGGCAAACGGTGAACCTGGCCAAAGTGGAGCCTTGGGAGATCATCCGGCTGCGCAACAAAGAGATCGGCTATGTATCCCAGTTTTTCAGCGTGATCCCCCGGGTATCTGCCCTGGACATTTTGACCAGCACCCAGACGGCCCGCGGCGTAGCCCAGGGGGAAGCCCGGGAGCGGGCGGCGGAATATCTGGAAAAAGTGGGGATCTCCCCCTCACTGTGGGATATGTACCCCGCCACATTCAGCGGCGGCGAGAAACAGCGGCTCAACATTGCCAATGCGCTGATCACAAAACCCCGTATGCTGCTGCTGGATGAACCCACGGCGTCGCTGGACGCCCGGAGCAAAGAATGGGTGATGGACCTGATCTTGGCCTTGAAGGCCGAAGGGACAGCCATGGTAGGGGTGTTCCACGATGAGATCGCCATCCGCACTTTGGCCGACCACCGGTTTGAAATGCAGAGCAAACAGATGGTGCCGGTGGATCAGGAAAAGGACTATGTGGATGAAGAATGGTTTGAAGTCTATGCCAACGGATGAGGGCTGGCAGGACCGGTGGGATCTGCACGTCCATTCCCACTGGTCCGATGGCAGCGACAGCCCGGAACAGTTGGCAGCCTGGGCCCGGCGGCAAGGCCTGGAGGGGATCGCCCTGACGGACCACGACACGCTGGCAGGCGTGCCGGAGATGGAGCGGGCCGGCAGGGCACAGGGCCTGCAGGTGCTGGCCGGCATCGAGATCAGCTGCCAAGAGCCGGAGTCCGGCCGGCAGCTCCATCTGCTGGGGTATGGAATACCGGAAAAGGGCTGGGAACAGGTGGAGGCATTCTGCTACCCCACCTGCCGGGGACGCAACGAAGCGGTGCGCCGCGCGGCCCTGGCCCTGCGGCAAGCCGGGTACCCGGTGGATTGGGAACAGGTCCAAGCCTGTGCCGGCCCTGGCGGCCAGCTGTGCAAACAATACATCCTGATCCAGCTGGTGGAGCAGGGCGTGTGCGACACCATGTACGGTCCGCTGTACAAGCGGCTGTTCAAAGTGGGGCCCGACGGCAAACGGGGCATAGCCTACTTGGATTTTCCGCTGGCTGACCCGGTGGAAGCGCTGCACTGCATTTTAGAGGCCGGCGGGGTGCCGGTGCTGGCCCACCCGGGCCAATACGGCAATTACGATTTTGTGCCCACCCTGGTGCGGGAAGGGCTGCAGGGCATTGAAGTGCGCCACCCCAAACACGGCCCGGCAGATGTGGAGCGGTGCCGGCAGTTGGCGCGGCAATATGGCCTGCTGACCACCGGGGGATCGGATTACCACGGGCGCTACGGCGACTGAGAAGGCGCTAAAAAAACGGATGGGTCCCACGCCCATCCATTTTCGTTCCAGCACAAGAAGAACAGACCCGGCCTTTTGCCGGCCGGGCTGCAAGGCTCATCCCAGACGGGATGGGCTTTTTTTGTCGTGGGCGGCAGGCGTTTGGCCCAAAGGCAGCCAGGCCAACAGCTCAAAACGGCCCTGCTCGGCAGAAGCTTGGAGCGTGCCGCCGTACCGCTGGGCGATCTGCTCCATGTTTTTCAGGCCAAAGCCGTGGGAAGCGCTGTCCGCCTTGGTGGTGGCGAACAGGCCGTCTTTTTGAGGGCGCAGCGGGCCCGCCACACTGTTTTCCACCCGCAGCATCAAAACGCCTTTGTCTGCCCGGGCGCGGACGACGACTTTTTTATCCGCTGCCGCTGCTGCGGCCTCAATGGCGTTGTCCAGCGCATTGCCCAGCAGGGCGCACAGGTCCAGATCGGCAACAGGCAGGTCTTCCGGCAGCTCCACCTGCCAATCCACACAGACCCCCGCCTGCCCGGCGGCGGCCGCCTTGGCCGAAAGCACGATGTCTGCCGCCTGGTTGGCACAGAAGTGCTGGGTGCTGTGGGAGGCGGATTGCAGGCTTTGCAGATAATCCAGGGCCCGCGCTGTCTGCCCGGTCTCCAAAAAACCGCAGAGGGCTGTCCAGTGGTTGGCCATATCGTGGCGCAGGCGCCGCACCTGCTGCTGTTCCCGCTGGATGCCCTGGTAATAGACCTCCCGCATGCTGGCCAGCTGGTGCTCCTGCTCCAGGGCCCACTGGCGGGAAAGCTGGACCAGGGAAAACAGGATGGCCAGCGCGCTGAGCAGCACGAAGGGGAGGATCAGCGCCGCCTGCACCAGGCCCACCTGGGTGTCGTTGTAGCCGTTGACCAGCACCACGGTGATCAGGGCGCTGAGCGGCGCCACTGTCAGGCCCAAGGCGATCCACCACAGCCGGGGGCTCAGCGAAAGGGAAGAGGCGGGGCGGCCGAAAAAGCGCCGGGCCACCAGGTACAGCAGCAGCCAGGCCAGGCACCGCAGGAGGGTCGACACAAAGTCATGGGGCGAATAGAGCCGGGAGGCAGAGTCGATCAGCGCATTGAGGGACATGGCGATGCAGAAAAGGCAGGCGGGCACCACCAGCCGGGCCTGCCAATCGCCCTGGGTGCAGAAAAACAGGAGGACAAAATAAAAAGGCAGCGTCAGCAGCAGGTTGTTGTCCCCCACCCAGACGATCATGGAAGAGGCGACGCTGCACATGCAGAAAGCGGCGATGCGGCAGGGCCAAAAGGGGCGCAGGCAGAGGAAACGCCGCAGCACGCCCAGGTGGCAAAAGCCCAAAAAGCCGCCGTAGACCACATAAGAGGCGATGGAAAAGAGAATGTACTCCACGGCTTCAATCCTCCAGCATGGAGAGGGTCAGCTCCGCCATAGCTTGCTGCCGCAGGCCGCGGCTGATGGGCAGCCGGTCTGGCCCGACGCACACCTCGCTGCCTTGGATGGAAGACACGGCTTTTGCACGCACCAGATACCGCTGATGGATGCGAACGAAGCCGCCCCCCAGGGTCTGGGCCACGTCGTCCAGCTTGGCATAAAAGGGATATTCCCGGCCCTGGGTCACAACGGTGACTTGGCGCCGGTCGCTGTAACAATAGAGGATATCCTCATAGGCCACCCGAAACAGCCCCTCGGTGTTTTGAATGGTCAATGTCTGGGGCGAGCGGCGGCGCAGCTGATCTTCCACCCGTTCCATCAGCTGGGCCAGCCGTTCCCGCTTCACCGGTTTCATCACATAGTCCAGCGCCTGCACGGAATAACCGTCAAACACAAAATCGGCATAGCCGGTGACAAAGACGATGAGCAAGCCGTTGTCGCTCTGGCGGATGCGGCGAGCCGTCTCCATGCCGTTCATCCCGCCCATCTCCACATCCAAAAACAACAGGTCCAGTTCGCCGGCATGCTTGGGCAGCCAAGCGCACAGGCCCTCGCCGGAAGAAAATTCGTAGATCACTTTGGCATCTTCTTCCCGCAGCAATTGTTCCAACTGTATTTTCAGTGCTTCCCGGGCCCGGCTCTCATCGTCGCAGATGCCGATGCGGATCATGGGCAGCGCCTCCTTTTCATTCGTTCAGTGGGGTGGCCCGCCTTTCGCTTGCCGCCGGCGGCAGGGGGAAAGGGGCCGCAAAATGGGCGGCAAAAGGACCGCCCCATCCGGGGCTATTTTACCACAGCCGCCCGCTTTGCAAAAGAGTCCCTTTGCAAAACTTGACGTCAGACATGCCAAATTTGACAGGGAAGAAGCCCGGGATGCCAAACTTGACACCAAAGCTGCCAAGCTTGGCAGGGCGGTTTGCGGCGGGGCCGGATGCGCGTTATGCTGGAGCCAGAAAACAAGAGAGGGAGTATGCAACATGACGCAAGCAAAACTGAAGACCAATCTGGATACCAATTTCCTCAAACTCATCGCCATCTGTTCCATGCTGCTGGACCATGTGGGCAGCGTCTTTTTCCCCCAGATCCCCCTGTTCCGGTGGGTGGGGCGGCTGGCGTTCCCCCTGTTCTGCTACTGCATGACGGTGGGCCTGCTGTACACCCATGACATCAAGGGCTACCTGACCCGGCTGGGCCTGTTCGCCCTGATCTCCCAGCCCTTGTATGTGCTGGCCTTCCATCCCTATGATTTCTGGGGACAGTTTACCAACTGGAATATCTTCTTCACCCTGTTTCTCAGCCTGCTGGCCATGTGGGCTTTTGTAGAGCGGAAGTATTGGCTGTTTGCCCTGGCCTTTTTCGTTGTCAGCTGGTGGAATTTCGATTACTCCGGCAACGGCATCCTGCTGATGCTGATTTTCTATCTGTGCCGCAACAAGCCTGGGGTAGGCGCCGCTTTGTTCACCGCTTTTTACATGGGCGCCCTGTGGAGCGGTTACCCGGAAGACCCCTTGGCCCTGATGGTGGGCGGCCACGCTGTGGATTGGACCATTTTTGCCCTGCTGGCCCTGCCGCTGATCTTTGTGCGCACCCATGTGGACCTCAAGATCCCCAAATGGTTTTTCTATGGCTTTTACCCGGCCCATTTGGCTCTCATCGCCATCCTGCGGCTGTGCCTGCACGTTTAAACCGGGCGATACCCTGTGGAAAGAAAGGAAGAAAATACAATGCTATCGGTACAAAACCTGCACAAATCCTATCAAGTGGGCCGCAAGACCTATGAAGTGCTCAAAGGCGTCAGCCTTTCGGTGGCCCAAGGGGAATTCGTCGCCGTGATGGGCCCCAGCGGCTCGGGCAAGACCACACTGCTCAACTGCATCTCCTGCTATATCCCGGTGGACAAAGGCCAGATCACCCTGGGGGGACAGCAGCTGGCTGCGCTGGACGAGACGGCCCTGGCCCAGGTGCGCAACCAAAAGCTGGGCTTTGTCTTTCAGGATTTCATGCTGCTGGACGGCCTGAATGTGCGGGACAACATCTTGCTGCCCGCCATCATCGGCGGCCACCTGGAGGAGGAGACCGAGCGGCGGGCCGACCAGCTGTGCCAGCTTTTCGGCATCGCGCCCATCCAGGAAAAATACCCGGCGGAGATCTCCGGCGGCGAAAAGCAGCGCACCGCCGTGGCCCGGGCCCTCATCAATGAGCCGCTGATGATCTTGGCCGATGAGCCCACCGGAAATCTGGATTCCAAAAGCTCCCGGGCGGTCATTCGCTCGTTCCAGCAGGCCAAACAGGAGCTGGCCGCCACCATCTTTATGGTGACCCACGATTCCTTTGCCGCCTCCTTTTGCGACCGGGTGATCTTGCTGCGGGATGGGCTGGTGTGGAAGACGCTGGACAACCCGGGCAGCCGCAGCCGGTTCCAGGATGAATTGCTGGCGGCCATCAAAGAAATGAGCGAGGTGAACGAGCAATGATCGCCCTATCCCAAGTCAATGCTGCCCTGCGGCGGCAGAACCGCAAGAATTATCTGCTGTTGGTGCTGTGCAATTTCATTTCCGTGCTGCTCATCACCGCCTATGTGACCATGATGCGTTCGCCCACCGTGCTGCAGGTGCTGCCCGAAGGGGGCGATTCCCGCAAGCAGGTGATGATGATCTTTGTGCTGGCCGTCATCGGCTGCGGTGTGTTCACCACCTACGCAGCCTCCCTGTTCTTTCGCAGCAAAGCCAGGGAGACCGGCATTTTCTTGGCCCTGGGGGCCACCCGTCAGACTTTGTCCCGGCAGATGTTTCGGGAACTGGCCCAGCTGGGCATCGGCTCCTGCGCCCTGGGGGCCCTGCTGGGCACGCCGCTGGCCTGGCTGCTGTGGCAGGGCTTCCGGCTGCTGCTGGTAGACAGCCAGGAAATGGCCTTTGCTTTCGACCCGCAAGCCTGCCTGTTTGCCCTGGCCTTTTCCCTCTTCACACTGGCCATGCTTTTTTGGCTGGGCCGCCGGTCCCTGCGCCGCACCAATATCATCGACATCGTCAACGAGGCGCGGCGCTCGGAACCCATTCGGGATGTGAAGCGCTGGTATGGCCCGGTGGGCATCCTGCTGCTGGCCATAGGCGGCCTGCTGGGGTATCAGGCGCCCGGTTTTTTCATCTTGCAGCTCCAATGGTACCCGCCGGAAGGCTTTACCGCCATATTCTATTTGCCCGCCCTGGTGGGCCTCTACATGATCTTGCTGCACACCGTGGTCAACGGGTGGCACCAGGGGAAGAACCGGTATAAACACCTGATCTCCACTTCGATGATGCGTTTCCAGGGGCGGCAGACGGTGCGCAACATGCTGGTGATCACCGTGCTGCTGGCCGGCGCCTATTTCGCCAGTTTCTATACCCCCATGCTGAGCGCCGGCAACACCTTGCAGGTGGAGCGCCGGCCCTATGACTACGCTTACCACTACCGGGCGGACCAAGAGCTGCCCGGCCAAGGGGAGGTGGAGCAGCTGGCAGAGGAATACGGCGTCACCATCACCGGCTGGAAGCAGCAGCCCATGGCCGTTTTGGCGGTGGACGGCGAAGAGCATGTGGAAAAGGAGGGGCCCATGGGCGCCACTTGGGAAGCGGTATACCGGGAGCAGCTGCATGGGGACACCTTCCTTTCGGAAAGCGCATATCGGACCCTCACCGGCCAGGACATCCAGCTGGAGCCGGGCACGGTGGTGGGCGTCTTTGACGACGAAGGCAGCAGCAATGGGATGATGGGCAACGAGATCTCCCTGGTGACAAACATGGTGACAGGGGCACAGCTGGAGGTGACGCCGGTGGAGCCGGTGCTGTGCTACGACCTGCTCTTTGGCTGCCGGGTGCTGGACGATGGGGATTATGCCAACATCACCCAAGGCCTGACGCCCCAGTGGCAGGAGCAGCAGGTGTTCTTCAACGTAGAGGATGTGGACGGCACATACGATTTTGCCAAAGCGCTGTTCAACGCCATCGTGGACCGCTCTGGCCCGGAGGTGGAAGTGGGCGACTATTATGACCTGGTGGAAAAGGCCCAGGCGGAAGCGGCCGGCGAGCCCTATGCCTACGACCCCCAGTTTGTCGAAGAACACGGCATGGAGCCCATCCGCTATGACCAGCGGGATTCCAGTGCATTCCGGGTGCACTGGAAGTACATGCCCTCTTTCCGGGTGCTGGACCGGGCGGATTTCGTCACCACCATGGCAGTCTTCCTCATGCTGTTTTTGTTCATTGCCATCGTGTGCTTTGCGGCAGTGCTGGTCATCGGCTACACCCGCTGCCTGACCATAGCGCTGAACAACCGGCAGGTCTTCGAAGACCTGCGGCGGCTGGGCGCCACGCCCCACTACCTGTATCAGGTGGTGCGGGGGCAGGTCTCCCGGGTGTTTTTTGTCCCCGGCCTGACAGGGACCACGCTGATCTACGCTTTTTATATGCTCATTCTGTATTTCAATGGGGATCCCCTCGGGTTCTCGGCCGGCGAATTGGCCGGCATGGGGAATTGCCTGCTGCTGGTGGCGGCATTGAGCCTGCTGCTCTATGGCTTTTACCGGTTCACCCTGGGGCATGTGTGCCGCATGGTGGGGGTGGACCCGGCCAGCCGCAAGCGGGACGGCCGTCGGCTGGCAGCGGGAAAATAGACGCCCTTGCATCGCCCCGCCCCAATGGGGTACAATAGTTGCAAAGCCTTGGGCCGTGCACGAAAGGGCCGGGGTAAAGCAAGAAAAAGGCGGTCCGCCGGCATCCTGCCGGCGGGTTGCCTTGCCCTGTCCGGGGCCAAAGGAGGCAGCTGATGAACCGTATTTTGATCGTGGAAGACGACCCGTCTTTGGGGCGGGGGCTGGCTTTATCTCTGACCGACGGCCAGACCCAGGCCACTTTGGTGGCCACCTGCCGGGAAGCCCGGGAGCAGCTGGCGGCACACCCCTTTGATCTGGCGCTGTTCGATGTGGGCCTGCCCGATGGTTCCGGCCTGGATCTGCTGCAGTTGGTGCGGCAGGGCAGCCAGATGCCCGTGATCTTGGTGACGGCCAACGATATGGAAACGGACATCGTCACCGGCCTGACCCTGGGGGCAGACGATTACATCACAAAGCCATTCAGCCTGGCGGTGCTCCGGGCCCGGGTGGCGAACCAGCTGCGCCGCAGCCGGCCGGCGGCTTCTCTTTGGCAGATCGGCCCGTACCGGTTTGATTTTGAAGCCATGGAGTTCAGCCGGGAAGGCCGGCCCATTGCCCTATCGCCCACCGAGCAAAAACTGCTGCGCCTGCTGGTGGAAAACCGGGGACGCACCCTGCCGCGGGAACGGCTGCTGGACCGCATTTGGGCCGATGCTGCTTTTGTGGAGCCCAACGCCTTGTCGGTCACGGTCAAACGGCTGCGGGACAAGCTGGAGGACCCGGGCTACATCAAGACCGTATATGGCGTGGGATACAGCTGGGCGGTGGAGCCATGAGAGCCTGGCTGCCCTATGGGCTGGCGGGGCTGGCAGTTTTGGCCTGCGGCGGAGCGATCCTGTGGGACCGGCTGCGCCTGCGCCGCACCATGGATGCGCTGTCCGCCATGCTGGAAGAAGCGCTGGCCGGCCACTTCGACGCCTCCCATTACGATGAGAGCCGCCTTTCCGCCCTGGAGCACCAGATGGCCCGGTATTTGGCCACCAGCGATCTGTCGAACCGGAACCTGCGCCGGGCCAGGGAACGGGTGGAACAGATGGTGGCGGATATCTCCCACCAGACGAAGACGCCCATTGCCAACCTGCTGCTCTATGCCGGCCTGTTGCAAGAGCAGGAGTTGCCGCCTTTGTGCCGGGATTATGTGGAAACGCTGGCCGGACAGGCGGAAAAGCTCCGCTTCCTCATCGACGCGCTGGTCAAGGCGGGCCGGCTGGAAAGCGGCATCATCCAGCAGAAGCCCCGGCAGCAGGACCTCCAGCCCCTGCTGCGGCAGGTGGCGGAACAGGCCATCCCCCGGGCAGAGCAAAAAGGGCTGGCCTTTGTGGTGGAGTCCACCGGGGAGCGGGCCTGCTATGACGCCAAATGGACGGGGGAGGCCCTGTATAACCTGGTGGACAACGCCATCAAATACACGCCGGCGGGCGGGAAGGTGACCCTGCGGGCCGCCGCTTTTGAACTGTTCTGCCGCATCGATGTGGAAGACACGGGCATCGGCTTGGCGGAAGAAGAGCAGAGCCAGGTCTTCCAGCGGTTCTACCGCTCTCCTGCCGTGGCGGATGCCCCGGGCGTCGGGCTGGGCCTGCCTTTGGCGCGGGAGATCATCGCCGGCCAGGGGGGCTACATCAAAGTCCGCTCCACCGTGGGGGAGGGCAGCACATTCTCCATCTTTTTGCCAACAGAAGGGCGGAATCTTTCCAAACTGAAAGATTTGTGAAAGGGTCTGGAAAGGTTCCTGCTGTATCATCTGTACTGTACCCAAGGTGCGGTACAGATTTTTTTGTGGACAGCCCTCCCCGGGATGGGGCAGGCGCCGGGCCCATTCCAAACAGCGGCCCGGGCCCATGGGCCAGATGAGGAGGTTCCAGTATGACGGTTTTGCACACAGAAGACCTGCGCAAGCGCTACGGGCAGGGGGAGGCTGCGGTAGACGCCCTGGCCGGCGTGGACTTGGCGGTGGAAAGAGGGGAGTTCGTCTCCATCGTAGGCACTTCGGGCTCGGGCAAATCCACCATGCTGCACATGCTGGGCGGGCTGGACCGGCCCACCGGCGGCAAGGTGTATGTGGAGGACAAGGATATTTTCGCGCTGAAAGACGATGAACTGACCATCTTCCGCCGCCGGAACATCGGGTTCGTCTTTCAGGCCTACAACCTGGTGCCGGTGCTCAACGTCTATCAAAATATCGTGCTGCCCATCGAGCTGGATGGGCGGCAGATCGACGAAGGGTATGTGGATCAGATCGTCCACACCCTGGGGCTGGAAAGCAAGCTGCAAAACCTGCCGAACCAGCTTTCCGGCGGCCAGCAGCAGCGGGTGGCCATCGCCCGGGCCCTGGCCACGAAGCCCGCCATCTTGCTGGCAGATGAGCCCACGGGCAACTTGGATTCCCGAACATCCCAAGATGTGCTGGCGCTGATGCGTGTCACCAGCGAACAGTTCGGCCAGACCATCGTCATGATCACCCACAACGAGGAGATCGCCCAGCTGGCCCACCGGATCATCCGCATCGAAGACGGCCGCATCGTCAACCGGTAAGGAGGGGCTGGTATGCTGAAGGTATCCAATCACAAGTGTGTGCGCCGCCTTTCGGATAAGAGCCTGCGGGCGGCCAAGACGCGGAACATCGTGGCGGTCATCGCCATCGCCTTGACAACGGTGTTGTTCACCCCGCTGTTCACCATCGTGCTCTCCCTCAACGCCTCCATGCAGCAGGCCAATTTCCGCCAGGCCGGAGGCGATGCCCACGGCACCTTCAAATATCTGACCTGGGATCAGGTGGAGCAGCTGCGGCAACACCCCAAGATCAAAGAGTCCGGCGCCCGGCTGACGCTGGGCATGCCCAGCGAAGCGCCCTTCAACAAAGCCCATGTGGAAGTGAGCTATATGGAAGAAGCCGAGGCGGCCCACAGCTTTGTCTATCTGGAAGAAGGCAGCCTGCCGGAAGAGGGGACGGACCAGGCAGCCACCGATACCCGGGTGCTGAACCTGCTGGGGGTGGAGCCCAAGGTGGGGGAGCAGTTTACCATCACCTACAACCTGGGGAACAAGCCGGTGACGGCCACATTCACCCTGAGCGGCTGGTGGGAATACGACGAAGGGATAGTGGCCAGCCATGTGTTGGTGCCCCGCAGCTACGCCGAGCAGGTGCTGGAGGGATACCAGCGCCGGGAAGGGGACATCACCGGCACCTGGACGCTGGATGTGATGTTTGCCAACGCACTCCACATCCAGAGGGATCTGGAACAAGTGCTGGCAGACAACGGCTACCAGAATACAGCGCCGCAAGGGGAGGGCTATATTGACATCGGTGTGAACTGGGGCTACACCGGCGCCCAGGCTGCCAGCAATGCAGACCCCATGATGGTGCTGGCCATCGCAGCCCTGCTGCTGCTCATCATTTTCACCGGCTATCTGATCATCTACAATGTGTTCCAGATCTCGGTGACCAATGACATCCGGTTCTACGGCCTGCTCAAGACCATCGGCACCACAGGCAAGCAGCTGCGCCAGATCATCCGCCGCCAAGCCTATCTGCTGTCGCTGGCGGGCATCCCCATCGGGCTGCTGCTGGGCTATTTGCTGGGCGCCTGGCTGGCGCCCCGGATCTTGGACCAGCTGGATGGGGTGCACAACACCATTTCCATCAGCCCTCTCATTTTCATCGGCGCGGCCCTGTTCGCCCTGTTTACCGTACACATCTCCTGCCACAAGCCGGGGCGCATGGCGGCCAGAGTATCGCCGGTGGAAGCGGTGCGCTACACCGAGGCAGATCCGCCCGGCAAGGGGAAAAGCAAAGGGCGCCGCGCCGCAGGCAGGGTGCGCCGGGCGTCGATCTCCCAGATGGCTTTGGCCAACCTGGGACGCAGCAAACGCAAGACTTTGCTGACCGTTTTGTCCCTTTCCCTTTCGGTGGTGCTGCTCAATGCCACCTATACGTTCGCCAACGGGTTCGATATGGACAAGTATTTGAACAAATGGGTGGTCACCGACTTTATCTTTGGCGACGCCGCCTATTTCCAGACGGGCAGCGGGGGATTCAATGAAGACAGAGCGGTGGATGAGCAAGCCATTGCCGATCTGCAGGCCCAAGGGCTCATCACAGAAGGCGGCCGCATCTACGGCCAGACCTCCTTGGCCAACTTTTGGGTGGATGAAGAGTACTTCCGCCAGAGCCACAGCCGGTTTTACGACCAGCAGGGCATGGATCTGCTGGTGCAAAATGCAGACCGGGATGAGAAGGGGCGGTTGGCCGACGACTTGCTGCTCTACGGTATGGAGGAGCTGCCTCTGGACCATTTGACTGTGGTGGAAGGGGATCTTTCCAAACTGCGCGACCCCGATGGCAAATACATCGCCGCCGTGTTGGAAACGGACGATTATGACGTTCCTGAAATGGATTCCAACCCCATGCAGGTAGGGGATGCCATGGCCATCCGCTACCAGGACAAAGTGGAAAATATCGACATGCGCACCGGCCAGCCGGCCACAGAGCAGACGCCTGCTGCTTATGTGAAGACCCAAGTGGTGGAAAGCCATACAGAAGAATATGAGGTCTGTGCCCTGGTGACCATGCGCAATTCCATGGGGTACCGGTATTACGGCACAGCTCAATTCGTGCTCAACGACCAGCAGTTTCGGCAGGCCACCGGCACAGCGGATATCATGACCTATCTGTTTGACGTGGCGCCGGAAAACAGCGGGGCCATGACCGCTTTCTTAGAAGACTACACCACGCAGGTGGAGACCCAGTACGACTATGAATCCAAACAGGACTATGTGGAGGAATTCCAGGGGTTCCGCGGGATCTTCACCACCTTGGGAACGGCTCTGAGCATCATTGTGGGCCTGGTGGGCCTGCTGAATTTCATCAACGCGGTGCTGACCAGCATCATCAGCCGGCGGCATGAATTTGCCGTGCTCCAAGCTATTGGCATGACAGGACGCCAGCTGAAACAAATGCTGATGACGGAAGGCATCTACTATGCAGGCGGTTCCCTGTTGGTGTCCCTGGCACTCAGCTGCTGCATTGCGCCGCTGTTGGGCGCCAGCCTGGGCAAGCTGCTGTGGTTCTTCACATTCCACTTCACTTTGCTGCCCATTCTGGCCGTGCTGCCCTTCTTTGTGCTCTTTGGCTTGGCGATACCCCTCATGACCTATCAGGCCACAGCCAACCAGAGCATCGTAGAGCGCATACGGGCCGACTGAAAGGCAGAAGCACAGCGGCAAGCCATTCCACCCGAAAAAGGGCAGCAAATGCCCCCAGAAGAAGAGTTCCCCCTATGGCAAGCCATAGGGGGAACTGCCGCGCTTGCGTTTTGCTGTGGAAAAATGGTAGAATAGGGTCATTCCGATCCAAAAGGAAGAGAGGCGTTTGGGATGCAAACCATGTTGGCTGCCGTCTACCACGGCCAAAACGATCTGCGGCTGGAAGAGAGGCCTGTTCCCCAGATACAGCACCCCCGGGATGCGATCGTGCGGGTGACCCGCTCCACCATATGCACCAGCGACCTGCACATCCTGCGGGGTGCGGTGCCCCGTGCCCGGCCGGGAGTGGTGCTGGGCCATGAGTTTGTAGGGCAGATCGTGGAGACCGGGCCCGGCCTGACCGGCCTGGAGCCCGGCGACCGGGTGGCTGCCTGCTGCGAGACGTTCTGTGGCGATTGCTGGTTCTGCCGCCGGGGTATGTCAACAACTGTGTGCAAGGGGGCTGGGAGCTGGGATGCCGCATCGACGGATGCCAGGCGGAATATGTGCGGGTGCCCTTTGCAGACCAAGGATTGACAAAGCTGCCGGACACCTTGACAGACGAACAGGCCCTGTTCGTAGGGGATATCCTTTCCAGCGGCTATTTTGGGGCAGAGCTTTGTGAGATACAGCCGGGCGACACCGTGGCGGTGCTGGGGGCCGGCCCGGTGGGCCTGTGTGCCGCCCAGTGCGCCCGCCTGTTTGGAGCAGGCCAGGTGATCGTGGCGGACATCGACCCATGGCGGCTGGCCCTGGCCCGCCGGGAAAAGCTGGCCGACGTGACGGTAGACCCGGGGCAGAAGGATGTGGAACAGGCCGTCAAGCAGCTGACTCACGGCCGCGGCGCGGACAGTGTCATCGAAGCGGCAGGGGGAGAACAGACTTTCCAGATGGCCTGGCAGATCGCCCGGCCCAATGGGGTGGTGGCTGTAGTGGCCATGTATGAAGCGGACCAAATTCTTCCCCTGCCCTCCATGTATGGCAAAAACCTGGTCTTCAAAACAGGCGGTGTGGATGCCAGGCATTGTGCCAAGCTGGTGGAATTATTGGAAAAGGGGCGGCTGCGCACCGATTTCCTCATCACCCACCGGGGCCCGCTGGACCGCATTTTGGAAGGGTATCGGGTGTTTTCACAAAAAGAGGACAGCTGCCTGAAATGGGTGGTCACCCCACGGGAAAGCTAGCAAAGAGCAGAAGGGAAGAGCGAGATGAAAGAAAACAAATACGACGACCCCCAATTTTTCGAGAAATACAGCCACATGGCCCGTTCAGAACAGGGGCTGGAAGGAGCCGGCGAATGGTACGCTTTGCAAAAGATGCTGCCGGACTTTTCCGGCAAGCGGGTGCTGGATCTGGGCTGCGGCTACGGGTGGCATTGCCGGTATGCCGCCCGGCAGGGGGCGGCTCGGGTCCTGGGGCTGGACCTTTCGGAAAAAATGTTGGAGCGGGCCCGGCAGATGACCCAGGAACCCAACATCCATTACTGCCGCCGGGCCATCGAAGACATCGATTTCCCACCGGCATCCTTTGATCTAGTATTGAGTTCCTTGGCCTTCCATTACATTGCCGATTACCCGGCATTGTGCCGCAAGGTGGAGCAATGTCTGGCGCCTGGCGGCGATTTCGTCTTTTCCGTGGAGCATCCGGTCTTTACGGCCTATGGGAACCAGGATTGGTATTACGGCAGCCAGGGAGAGATCCTCCACTGGCCGGTGGACCACTACTACGAAGAAGGGCGCCGGCAGGCGGTGTTCCTGGGGGAGCCGGTGACAAAATACCACCGGACAGTGACCACTTATGTGCAGACGCTGCTGCAGCTGGGCTTTGTCATCACGGGGCTGGTGGAGCCGCAGCCCACGCCGGAGGCAGTGGAACAGATCCCGGGCATGGCAGATGAGATGCGGCGGCCCATGATGCTGCTGGTGGCAGCCCATAAGCCGGCAGGCGGCCGCCAAACCAAAGGATAAAGGGAGGGACCATATGGAAGCGATCATGAGACCCATCGGCGCCATCCGCCTGGAAGGGCAGCGGGCCTATGTGGATGTGCTGCCCCAATATCTCCCGGCGCTGCGCGAGCTGGAAGAATACAGCCATCTCCACCTGCTGTGGTGGTTCGATGGCTGTGACACCCCGGATTCCCGGGCCACGCTGCAAGTGAATACGCCCCACCCCGGTTCGCCGGAGAACTTGGGGGTGTTTGCCACCCGCACGCCCCACCGGCCCAACCCCATCGCCCTGGATACGGCGGCGATCCTGTGGGTCGATCACCGGAGGGGGCGCATCTGCATCAGCCGCACCGATGCCCGGGATGGGACCCCTGTCATGGACATCAAGCCCTACGCACGGGGGGCAGACTGCATCCCGGAAGCTGTGGGACCTCCTTGGAGCATGCAATAGAACTCCCGATTCGACTTTGTGTCCCCGGCTGCAAACTATGAATAGCATTTGGGGGTATATATGAGGAAGTGTATTCGCTGTAATCGTAATATGATTGAAAATTATGATGTAAAAGTTGAGGGAGGTGCGTACGGCTTAAAGATAACAAAGCTAGGAATTTTCAAAGAGAATCTTGGCAAGGTTCATGCTGCTGTATGTCCTGAATGTGGGTACCTTGAATTCTATCTTGAAGATACCAAAAAGATAAAGGGATAGGTAAAATCCAAGCTTGAGAAGTCAACCGATAAGATGTGGATAGACCCTCTTGCTGTTGCCGAATGAATCAATCTACATCAGTCCACCCTAACCTATGCTATGGGAAGACAAAAGGGAATCGGGAGCAATGAAAAAACGCCCAACTGGGCGTTTTTTTCATTGCTGGGCAAAAAAGAGCCGCCAATTTGGCCTGGCAGAGGGATAGGATCCCCGCCGCCTGCGTATGATGGAGCAGGAGGGATGCAGGATGGGGCAGATATTTGCCGCTTTGTGCCTGGTGTGTTTTGGCGCCGGGCTTGGCCTGGTCTGGCTGTCTGGAAAAGGGGAGAGGCGGCGCCGGAGACACCGGCTGCCGTTGGCTGTGGGATGCCTGGCCTTGGGTGGGCTGGCCCTGTTTGCCGCCGGGCAGATCGGCCGCGCCATGAGCGCCGGCCACATGGTCTTTTACAACATGCAGGAACGGGTGATCTTTCCGCCCTTCGACCACCTGTGGCAGGTGCTGTATTTCGGCGCGGCCATGCTGGCGGTGTATTTGCTGCCGCTGGGCGCTTTTCTGCTGGTGATCGAATGGCACGAGCGGCGGCAAAGGCGGAAAAAGTGAAGGCAGCGCCTATTTTCCGCAGGTCAGCTGTATCGTCTCGCCCGGCTCCACGATCAGCCGCCCATCTGCATGGAACTGGAGGGCCTGCTCCCGGTCGAACAGGGCTTCGGGCTTACAGTGGATGGGGATGCTGTGCCGCGCGCCGATGAGGGCCGCACAGCGGGAAGCCTCTTCGGGCCCCATGTTGTAGACACCATCGGTGGGCAGCAAGGCGTAATCCAGATGGTAGCCGGGCAGCAGCGTGTGCATGGCCTCGGTTTCGGAGGTATCGCCTGCCGCATACAGGGAAAGGCCATCGAACCGGAGCACAAAGCCGACGCAGACGGCGGGGTCGTGGTTTTGGTTGCTGGCGGGTACGGTTTCGATCTGGATATCACCCAGGGCGAAAGTGCCGTACCGGCCCTGGTCCAGGGCCTCTTTCCAGGTGATGACGGCACAGCCCGGCTTGCGGGCCGGTTTGTCGATCTCATTGTGGTCGTAGTGGTCGTGGGTCACCAAGATCAGATCAGCGGGCACATCATAGCCCTCGCCGGCATAGGGGTCGATGTAGATCACTTGGCCTCCGTTGGTCTGCAGGCGGTAGCTGCCGTGGCCCTGATAAGTCAATGTAGACATGTTGCGTCACTCCTTTTTCCGTGGGGGCAAAGGGCCGGGAACCGGTGCGGACCGGCCCACCAGCTCGATGGCCTCTTTGCCTGTTATGTGTTCGATCTCCATTTCGAGCATGCACAGGGCGGCAAGCTCCCGGTCAATGGCCTGCTGCCGGTGCTCCGGGCTGTCGGCAGGCGCGTATTTGCAGGCCAGCTGCTGAATGGCCCGCTGCACACAGGCAGGGTCTTCTACGATGCGGATCTGGCCAAAGGCGATCACACTGCGGAAATAGGTGGTGTATTCCAAAGGGACGACCGCATCTTGGCCAATGACGCAAAAAGAAGCCTTGCTGTTGCGGCGGATGGCATCCAGCTTATGGCCGCTTTTGGCACAGTGGAAATACAGCTTTCCCTCCGTGTACACATAGCTGAGGGGCACGGCATAGGGGTAGCCTGCATCCCCGGCCACGGCCAGGACGCCGGATGTGCCCTGCTCCAGTATCTGGATGCTCTCTTCCGGCGGCAGCAGCTGCTTGCCCCGGCGCATGGGACGAAACATAGGGACCTCCATTCTGGGGCCGTCTGCAAAGGGACGGACCCGCAAAGATCAAGCAGCAGGGCTGCTCTGCCATTTATTATACTGGGTATGGGGCAAAGGCGCAAGCGCAGGCCCGGCCGCAGAACCAAAGCCACCAAGGATGGAGGTGGCAGGGCGAACAAAGAAACAGGGCGAAAGGCAATGGAAAAGCGGGAATGCATGCACATTCCCGCTTTGTGTTTTCTTTAACCGTGCATCAGCGTGCCCACGCCTTCCACAATGTGGCCCATGGCGCGCATGCCTTTATGGGTATAACGGCGCAGATCCCGGCGCACGCTGGCCGGCATATAGGTCTCAGCCGCCACCGACGCCGCAGCGCCCAACAGGGCGCCCGCTGCCACGCCGATCGCAAACGAAGTCGCTTTCATCGCATTCTCCACCTTTCCTCTGGCTTCCCCTTTGATAGGGTGCCCGGAAAGGCGAAAAATATGCTTCAGACTTCTGGCCCCAGCCACAGGCATTTTGCCAGGTCCACCCGGCCATCTGCCAAAAAGGGGACGCCTTCTGCCTCCAGCATAGCGCGCTGCATGCCGCCAAATACATGGCTGGGCGCCAAAGTGCCTGACCGGTTCACCACCCGGTGGCAGGGCACATCGGGCGAATGGTTTTGCCCCATAGCCCAGCCCACGGCCCGGCTGGCCCTGGGGTTGCCGCACAGGCGGGCGATGGCGCCATAGGTCGTCACCCGGCCGCGGGGCACCTGCTGCGCCCAGTAATAGGCAGTTTCGTTGAAATTCATGGCAAGCTCCTGTGTCAGGGCCAGGCAGAACGGATCCGCGTGCCAATGGATCAGACTTCCATGATGATGGGGACGATCATGGGGTTCCGCTTGGTCTTTTTGAAGATATAATCGGCCAATGTATCCTTAATGGTGGTCTTCAGGCCGTTCCAATCCCGTATGCCATGGCGGGAGCATTCCGCCACAGCTGCTGTGGCAGCCCGACGCATGCCTTCGGTGAGCTCTTCGGAATCCCGCACGAAGACGAATCCACGGGAGACGATGTCGGGCCCGGCCACCACGGTATGGCTGCTGCTGTCGATGGTGACCACCGCCACGATCAGCCCGTCTTGGGACAGATGTTTGCGGTCCCGCAGCACGGCGGCGCCCACATCGCCCACGCCCAGACCGTCCACCAGCACTTTGCCGCAGGGCACGCTGCCGTTGAACCGGGCGGAATCCTGGGTCAGCTCCAGCACTTTGCCGATCTCCGAGATGAAGATGTTGTTGGGGTGTACACCGGTGGCTTTTGCCAACCCGGCGTTGATCTTCAAGTGACGGAATTCACCGTGGGCCGGCATAAAGAACTTGGGCTTGGTCAGCGCCATGATGATCTTCAATTCCTCTTGGCAGGCGTGGCCGGAGACATGGAGTTCTGCCTGCCGGTCGTAGACCACTTCTGCGCCCCGGCGCATCAGTTCATTGATGAGGGAATACACCGATTCCTCATTGCCCGGGATGGGGCTGGCCGATAGGATGATCTTGTCGTTGGGTCCCACTTCCACCTGCTTGTGGGAGCCGTAGGCCATGCGGTACATGGCGCTCATGGGCTCGCCCTGGCTGCCGGTGGTGATGATGCACAGCTGGTCGTCGGGGTATTTTTTCACCAAATTGATGTCGATCAGGGTGTTGGGGGGCACATCCATATACCCCAGTTCGGTGGTCACTTTCAAAATATTGTCCATGCTGCGGCCAGAGACCGCCACTTTGCGGCCATAGCGGGCCGCCGCGTTGATGATCTGTTGGACACGGTGGACGTTGGAGGCGAAAGTGGCCACAATGATGCGTTTGTCCGTCCCTTTGAATTGGGCGTCCAGCGAGCGGCCTACCTTCTGTTCGCTCATGGCAAAACCGGGGCGCTCGGCGTTGGTGGAATCGGCCATCAAAAGCAGCACGCCTTCCTTGCCCAATTCGCCAAACCGGGTCAGGTCCAGCATTTCGCCGCTGATGGGCGTGGTATCGATCTTGAAGTCGCCCGTATCCACCACAGTGCCCACCGGTGTCTTCAAGGCGATGGCCACTGCGTCGGGCACCGAGTGGTTGATGCGGATGAATTCCACACCGAATGCACCCACCTGGAAGGTGTCGCCCGCCTTTTTTTCGATGATCTTTACTTTTTTCAGGTTCCGGTGCTCGGAAAGGCGCAGCTTGACGATGCCGGCCGTCAGCTTGGTGCAGTAAATGGGCACGTTCAGCTGGCGCAGCACATAGGGCAAAGCGCCGATGTGGTCTTCGTGGGCATGGGTCAGCAAAATGGCCCGCACCCGGTCGGCGTTTTTCACCAGATAAGTGACATCGGGGATCACCAGGTCCACGCCCAGCATCTCGTCGTCGGGGAATGTCATGCCGCAGTCGATGACCACGATGTCGTTGCCGTATTCAAATACGGTCAAGTTCTTGCCAATCTCGCCCAAGCCTCCCAGGGGGATGACCCGCAGCTTGGTCTTGGAACGGCCGCCGCGGCTGCCTTCCCCGGTCTTGCGGGTGGTCTTTTTGGCGGTTTCCGGCAGGGCGGTCTCCGCCGCTTTTTTCGTCCGGCTTTTGGATGTCTGCCGTTTGGCAGAAGTGGAAGCAGCTTTTTTGCCGCTCTCCTCTGTTTTTTTCTTTGTGCCGCCTTTGCCGCGGAACAAAGATTTTTTCGGCGCAGACTTCTTAGGCCCTTCGCTGCCCGCAGGCTGCGAAACGCCGGCTTCTTTCTTCAGTTGTTCAGGCATTTGATCACGTCTCCATTGCTTTGTCAGATTTTTTGTTTTATTCCATTGTGCAAGGCCTGCAACACCGCAAGGGCCTGCAAAAAATTCAGTTCAAAACATGCGGCCCGCCAGCCGTTGGCCTGGGCTGCTATGTAAAAGGCATCATCTCAAAACGGCCAGAGGACCGGTTAAAAGGATACCATAGTATACCACGATTTTATCAATATTACTAGTTTTGTTTTTGCAAATTCAGCACATTGCATATTTTTTGCTCTGCAACCCACAATAATACCACAGAAATGGAGGGGAAGCTGTGGAAAAAAAGCAAAGGCTGTTTTATGCGTTGACCGGCGCTTTGGCCGGCCTGCTCAGCGGCCTTTTGGGCACGGGGGGCGGCCTGGTGGTGGTGCCTATGCTGCTGGGGCCCATCCACTTGGAACCCAAGCGGGCTTTTGCCACTTCGGTGTGCATCATGCTGCCCATCTGTGCCGTATCCGCCGGCGTCTACCTGTGGCAAGGGCGCATGACGCTGGCGCCCGCTTGGCCTTATATGGCAGGCGGATGTGTGGGCGGGATCGTCTGCGGCAAAGTCTATGGCCGCATATCGCCCCTTTGGCTGCGGCGCCTGTTCGGCCTGCTGCTGCTTTACGGCGGCCTGCGCAGCCTGTTCGCATCCTAAAAAAGGAGGGGAAAGGGATGCTGCTTTCCATGTTGGCCGGCGCCCTGACGGGCCTGCTCACAGGCGCGGGGATCGGCGGCGGCTCTTTGCTGTTATTATATATGACGGTGTTCCAAAAAGTGCCTCAATTAGAGGCACAAGGCATCAATTTATTGTATTTTTTGGCGGCGACGCCCCCGTCTCTTTACTTCCACATCCGGGCACACCGGGTGGAAACAAAAGGGGCGGCGATCGCGGCGCTGTGCGGCGCGGCCACCTGCCTGGCAGGCTGTTGGGCCGCCGGTGCCATAGATGCCGCTTGGCTGCAAAAAGGATTGGGCACCGTGCTGCTGTTCATAGGCTGCAAAGAACTGCTTGCCAAGGAAAAGCAGGCGGCAAACGAGAACACGGCCGCTTAAGAACGTTTGGCGCGGCCGCTGTCCAAATAACTTTGCAAGATCAGGGTAGCGGCCACCGCATCTACGCGCTGGCGCTGCTTTTGCCGCTTTTTGCCCGCATCGCTCAAAATGCGGTTGGCCATGACGGAGGTCATACGCTCATCCCACAGCTCAACAGAGGCGCCGCTCTGCCGGGCCAGGGCATCGGCAAATTCCCGGGCGGCAACGGCCTTGGGGCCTTCGGTCCCATCCATATTGGTGGGCAAGCCCACCACCACCCGGCGGGGACCTTCCTGCCGGATGGTCTGGCACAAAGTGGCCAACAGCCGCTCTTTGTTATGTTCAGCCACCGTGTATGCACGGCCAGGCAACAACTCCATAGGGTCTGAAAAAGCAACGCCGGTGCGGGCGTCTCCCAAATCCAATGCCATGATCATGAGCTGTTCCTCCGCCGCGCCCAGCGGCCTTGCGTTTTTGCACTGCCGGCCCTGGCCCATTGGCCGGAACGGCATTTTGCCCCAACAAAGAGACACTCTGGCATTTATTATAGCACAAGCCCGGTGGAGATGCTAGATGGGGAAAGGTGAAGAAATATTTAAAATGTTAAATAAAATATGTTTTTTTAAAAATACTACTTGACACCCCGGGGGTTCCTCCGTATACTAGATAGCGTATAAATCGTGCTGGCGTGCCTCCGCTGGTTCACGGTTTTATCATTACCAACATCTTCCCTTTTCAGACGAAAGCGCATGGGATCGGCCTGTGCGCTTTTGTCTTGCCTGTGCGACTGGGGAGGAAAATGGGAGGATCACACAAAAAAGGCTTGACCTTTGGGCAGGGGCATGATATGATAACTACACCTGTCGGGGTCTTTTTTTTATGCCCGTTGGCGTAAAACCCGAAAAGGGAGGCAATTTATTTAAGGAGGTGCCGCAATATGCGCGTTAAGGTAACATTAGCGTGTACGGAATGCAAGCAGAGGAACTACGATACCAAAAAGAACAAAAAGAACGATCCGGATCGCTTGGAGATGAACAAGTATTGTCCGTTCTGCCGGAAGCATACCCTGCACCGCGAAACCAGATAGGCTGCGAAAGGATGGAGGGTTAGCTTCATGGCTGAAGAAAACAAGAATCTGGATCCACAGAAAAAATCGGCCGACAAACCTCAGAAGAAGCAGAAAAAAGCCAACATTTTCGTGCGCGCTGGCAGATGGATCAAAAAATGGTTCCGCGAACTGGTGAGCGAATCGAAAAAAGTGGTTTGGCCCACATGGAAACAAGTGCTCAACAATACGCTGATCGTCATTGTCTGCATCTTGGTGGTGGGCGTTTTCGTATGGGTGCTGGACATCGCCTTTGCGACCATCCGGGACCTGTTTGTCAGCATTCTCTGATGATTGTCGAACCAGTGGGAGCGTCTTATGTCTGATAATGCCAAATGGTATGTGATCCACACATACTCGGGCTACGAAAACAAAGTGGCCGCAACAATTCAAAAAACAGTGGAAAACCGCAAGCTAGGCGATCTGATCTTTGATATCCGCGTGCCAATGGAGACGGTGACAGAGATTCGGGATACGGGCAAAAAAGAAGTCGAGCGCAAGATGTTCCCCGGCTATGTTCTCATCAAGATGCTCATGACCGACGAGAGCTGGTATGTGGTGCGCAACACCCGCGGCGTGACGAGCTTTGTGGGGCCTGGTTCCAAGCCCGTGCCTTTGACCGACGACGAAGTGGCCGCCTTGGGCGTGGAAAAGCGCGAGATCAAGCTCTCTTACGAAGTGGGCGACAGCGTGAAGATCATCGACGGCCCGCTGGAAGGTTTTGTGGGCATCGTCAAAGAGATCTCGATGCAGCAGCAGCTCGTTACCGTTACGGTCTCGATGCTGGGACGCGAGACACCGGTGGAACTCAAGTTCAACCAGGTGGCGTCTCTGGAAAAATAGCTCCGAAAGCCCTGCAAGGGTTTTTGATACCGGGTCCTGCCTGCGCGGCACCCGGGTGGGAGGATGCCCAGAGCATCCAATTTTACCACATTTTTTCTAAGGAGGTGCAACGAAAGTGGCACAGAAAGTAGTAGGATTGATCAAACTTCAAATTCCCGCCGGCAAGGCGACACCGGCTCCCCCGGTAGGTCCTGCCCTGGGTCAGCACGGCGTCAACATCATGGCGTTTACCAAGGAGTTCAACGAGCGGACAAAGAACGATGGCGATCTGGTGATCCCGGTAGTCATCACTGTGTATGCCGACCGTTCCTTCTCGTTTATTACAAAAACACCGCCTGCGGCTGTCCTGATCAAGAAGGCTTGCAAGATCGAAAGCGGCAGCGGCGAACCCAATAAGAACAAGGTGGCCAAGCTGCCGAAAGAAGAACTGCGCAAGATCGCCGAGCTGAAAATGCCCGACCTGAATGCTTCCAGCGTGGAAAGCGCCATGAGCATGATCGCCGGTACAGCGCGTTCGATGGGCGTCACAATCGAAGAATAAGGGATGCCTGTGCGGCATATGCCGCAACGTGGGAGGATTATTCCGAAATACCACAATTAGGAGGATTTTAAAGTGCGCAGAGGTAAGAAATATATGGAAAGCGCCAAGCTGGTGGACCGTGCCAAGCTGTACGATCCCGCTGAAGCGCTGGATACCGTAATAAAAACTGCCAAGGCCAAGTTTGACGAGACTGTAGAAGTCCATGTCAAGCTGGGCGTGGATTCCCGCCATGCCGACCAGCAGGTCAGAGGCGCCATCGTGCTGCCTCACGGCACAGGCAAAAAAGTGCGTGTGCTGGTGTTCGCCAAGGGCGACAAGGCCAAAGAGGCCGAGGCTGCCGGAGCCGATTACGTGGGCGCTGAGGATATGGTAGCCCGCATCACCGGCGAGAATTTCTTTGATTTCGACGTGGTCATCGCCACCCCTGACATGATGGGCGTGGTGGGCCGCCTGGGTAGAGTGCTGGGCCCCAAGGGCCTGATGCCCAACCCCAAGGCCGGCACTGTCACTATGGATGTGACAAAGGCCATCAACGAATCCAAGGCCGGCCGTATCGAGTACCGCCTGGATAAGACCAACATCATCCACTGCCCGCTGGGCAAAGTCTCCTTTGGCACAGAGAAGCTGACGGAGAACTTCAACGCGCTGCTGGGCGCCATCATCAAGGCGAAGCCCGCCGCTGCCAAGGGCCAGTACATCCGCTCCTGCGTGGTGGCTGCCACCATGGGCCCTGGCGTAAAGATCAATCAGGCCCGCCTGACAGACTAAGACCCTGTATTTCAAAATATCTGTTGACAAACTTTGTGTTTGTTGGTAGAATAATAGCGCTCATTCCAAAGACAGCAGGTGAACAGGTCTTCTGTTCCTAACGGTTTGCCGCCTGCCGAGGAAGCTGACAAGGTTGGATAGGCCCTTGTGGCCTTGTTATACGCTTGTTCTGTGCCCTTGTGTCTTTGCGACATGAGGGCACTTATGCTAACTGGAGGTGAAAACAGTGCCGAATGCAAAGGTTCTGAGCGAGAAGCAGGCCATGGTGGCCGAACTCGCTGAAAAGATGAAGAATGCCACTGCCGGTGTTCTGGTCGATTATAAGGGCATCACAGTAGAAGAAGACACCAAGCTGCGCAGCGAGCTGAGAAAAGCCAACGTGGAATACACCGTTGTGAAAAACACGCTGGTGCGCTTTGCCGCGAACCAGATCGGCTTTGAAGAGCTGGACGGCGTGCTGCATGGCACCACAGCCATGGCGCTGAGCATGGATGACCCCACTGCTCCGGCCCGTATGCTGGCGGAGTTTGCCAAGAGCCATGACAAGTATTTCAACATCAAAGCCGGTTTCCTGGAGGGCAAGGTCGTCGACCTGGCCACTGTGGAATCCCTGGCTGCTATCCCGCCGAAGGATATGCTGCTGTCCACTGTGCTGGGCACCATGATGGCTCCCGTATCTGCCCTGGCCCGCGTGCTGCAGGCCATCGCTGACAAGAAGAGCGAAGGCGGCGAAGAAGCCGCTCCTGCTGAGGCTCCCGCCGAAGCGGCGCCTCAGGCTGAATAAGACATAACACATTGGAGGTAAACTAGAATGGCAAGCGAAAAAATTGAAAAGCTGATCGAAGAAGTAAAAGTTCTTTCCGTGCTGGAGCTGAGCGAGCTGGTTCATGCTCTGGAAGAGGAGTTTGGCGTTTCCGCCGCCGCTGCTGTGGCTGCTGCCCCTGCTGCCGGCGCTGCTGCCGGTGCTGCCGATGAGCAGACCGAGTTCAACGTTGTGCTGGCCGAAGTCGGCGCTTCTAAGATGGGCGTGATCAAGCTGGTCAAGGAGATCACCGGCCTGGGCCTGAAAGAGGCCAAAGAGCTGGTCGACAACGCTCCCAAGGCCATCAAAGAGAACGTTGGCAAGGACGAGGCCGAAGAGATCAAGAAGAAGCTGGAAGATGCCGGCGCAAAGGTCGAGCTGAAGTAAGCTTTTTGTTTTCCAAACCGAGACCACAGCTGGACCCGGAGTACTTTGGTGTACTTCGGGTCCAGTTTTCTTCTATCAGGCGGGCGTGGTGCGGCAAAGGGAAGGGGATAGAGCCCGCCCGCCGGCGGCTGCTTTGCCTGCGGCGGGGAGCGATGAGCGGCACAAGCGAGGGCACCTGGAATCATCCAGGGGTTGGAAGCACAACTTCCTTGCCATAGCGCCCTTTTTTTGTTATACTTATTTTATTATTGTATTCCTTTGGGCAAAAGGCGGCAGGCCTTGGGCCCGAGGGAAAAGAGAGGGGTTTGCCGCGTGGAAAAAATGATTGCCCGCATTATGGAATCCGGCACGCGCTTGGCATTTGTCCTGTTGCTGTTGTTCGTGGTCGTCATGGCCACCTTTCAACCGTGGGTCGCTTTGGGCGAACTGCTCTTAGTGGCCATTGTTTACATTTATTACCGCGCTCGGGCCAAGCGGCGCCGCGCCGATATCCGCCGTACGGTGGAGACATTGATGTTCCAAGTGGACGATGCATCGAAGAATTCCCTGATGAATTTTCCGCTGCCCACAGCCATTTTGCGCATCGATACCGGCGAGGTCGTCTGGTGCAACGATTCCTTTTTTGAGATCACTGGCGCCCATGAGCGGATGTTCAACATGCACATCACCGATGTGATGGATGGCTTTGACACCCGCTGGATCATGGAGGGGCGGACCAAGTGCCCCTATGAAGTGGCTGTGAACGGCCGCCAATTCGATGTGTATGGCAACATCGTGCGTTCGGGCAACGATGCAGCCGGGGCACTGCTGATGACCATGTACTGGGTGGATGTGACTGATTACAGCCAGCTGCGCACCAAATACGAGCGCACGAGACCCGTGGTGGCGATTTTGGTGCTGGACAGCTATGAAGAGCTGATTAAAAACACCTCCGAATCGGAAAAATCCAAACTGACGGCCCAGGTCGATGAGGAGATCGCCAATTGGGCGGAGCCGGTCCACGGTGTGCTGCGCCGGTTGGACCGGGACAAATACCTGTTCCTGATGGAGCAGAAAGATCTGGTGGAGTACATCGAAAAGAAATTCGACCTGCTGGACAAAGTGCGGGAGATCAAAAACAGCGCCGGCATCAGCGCCACCATATCCATGGGCATCGGCAAAGGGGATACCGACTTGAGCGAGCTGTACCAATATGCCCGCCTGGCAGCGGATACCGCGCTGGCCCGAGGCGGCGACCAGGTGGTCATCAAGTCGAAATATGCCTTTGAATTCTATGGCGGCCACGCCAAAGAAGTGGAAAAGCGGACCAAAGTCAAATCCCGCGTGGTGGCCAATTCCCTCAAACAGTATATCAAAGATTCTTCCTATGTCTTTGTCATGGGCCACCAGCTCTCTGACTTGGACGCAGTGGGCGCTGCGGCCGGCATTTGCGCCGCGGTGCGCAAGTGTGGCAAAAAGCCCTATTTCATCGTCAACCAAGAGCGCACATCGGCCAAGGAACTGATCAACAAGCTGGCGGCGCTGGAAGAATACAAAGAATCGTTTATCAACCCGGATGACGCCATTTTCATCGCGGATTCCAATTCGCTGCTGATCGTGGTGGATACCAACCGGCCGGACTTTGTGGATTACCCAGAAGTGCTGCAGACCATCCAGCGGGTGGCGGTGATCGACCACCACCGGCGGGCGGCCAGCTACATCGAAAACTATGTCATCAGCCTGCACGAACCCTATGCCAGTTCGGCCAGTGAACTGGTGACAGAGCTGCTGCAATACATCCTCTCCAGCTCCCAGGAGCTGCGCAAAGAGGAGGCGGAAGCCCTGTTGGCCGGCATCTTCTTGGATACCAAGAGCTTTACCGTCAAAACAGGCGTGCGCACCTTTGAGGCCGCCGCCTATTTGAAGCAGTGCGGCGCCGACACGGTGGAAGTGCGCAAGCTCTTTAACAACAACTTCGATTCCTATATCAAAAAATACCAGATCATCAGCAACGCGGAGCAGACGTTCCCCGGTGTTTCCATCTCTGTGTTCAATGAAAATACCGAGCGGGCCGTGGCCTCTCAGGCGGCGGATGAGCTGATCAATATCAACGACATCAAGGCTTCTTTCGTGGTCTTCAAAGAGCACGACAAAGATGTGGCCATTTCCGCCCGCTCCTATGGCAAGATGAACGTGCAAGTGGTGCTGGAAAAATTGGGGGGAGGCGGCAGCCTGACCATGGCCGGCGCCCAGTTCGCCAACGCCAATGTGGAAGATGTGGCCCGGAAGCTGCGGGAGGCCATTGAGCAATACTTGGCGGCCGACCACAGCGAGGCAGATGGCCAAAACAACAATGCAGGATAACAACAATTCCCTTTGCAGGGCAGGCGGTCCGCGCGCCGCAGCTCATACCAGCAGATCGTCCGCGCGGAGAAATAGGAGTGAGTAAAACATGAAACTGATACTGTTGCAGGATGTGAAAGGGCAGGGGAAAAAGGGCGAGATCATCGAGGCCAGCGACGGCTATGCCCGGAACTTTTTGATGCCCCGCAAATTGGCTGCGCCGGCTACGGCCGATGTGCTCAACGCCAAAAAGATCGCCGACGAGGCCACACAGCGCCGGATGCGGCTGGAAAAAGAAGCGGCGGAAAAGCTGGCCAAAGAGCTCAAAGATCTGCCGGTGCACATCAAGGCGAAAGCGGGCAGCGGCGGCAAGCTGTTTGGCAGTGTCACCGCCAAAGAGATCGCCGAAGAGATGAAAAAGCAGCACCAGGTGGATGTGCAGAAGAATAAGATCGTGCTGGAAGAGACCATCAAGAATTTCGGCACCTATGAAGTGAAAGTCAAACTGTACCCCGAAGTCACCGGCACGCTGAGAGTGGTCGTGGAGGAACAGTGAGAAAAGGCCGGCCCGGCCGGTTTTGAAATTGGATTGATACAGAGGAACCTTTATGGACGAACTTTTGGCCAGGCAGACGCCCCACAGTGTGGAGGCGGAGCAGGCGGTGATCGGCGCGATATTGTTCGACCCCACCTGTGTGCCCAAGGTCATCGAGCTTTTGCAGCCCGACGATTTTTACATTGAGACCAACCGGGCGATCTTCGACACCATCAGCAGCATGTTTACGGCGGGGCAGAAGATCGACCCGGTGACTGTGCTGGATGAGATGAAGGCGCTGGGCTATAAAGATAAGGCGGATAGGTCTTATTTTTTGCAGCTCATCGATGTGACGCCCACATCCTCCAACGTGGTGGAGTACGCCCGCATCGTGCGGGAAAAACGGATGCTGCGGGAGCTGCAGCAGGTGTGCAACGAGATATTTGAGCTGACGCGGAACGAACAGGAGAGCGCCGGGGCCATTGCCGAGCTGGCAGAACAGAAGATCTACGCCATCCGCCAAGGCCGGGAGATCAGCGGTCTGCGCCACATCAAGTCGGTCATCAAAGATGTGTATGACCAGCTGGATGAGCTGGCGGCCCATCCGGGCAAGCTGCCCGGCATCCCCACCGGGTTTTCCGAACTGGACAACGCCCTGGGCGGCTTGAACAAATCGGACCTGATCCTGATCGCGGCCCGGCCCGGCATGGGCAAGACCAGCTTCGCTTTGAATTTGGTGCTGGCCGCGGCCCAGAAATCGGGCAAAGATGTGGCGATCTTCCAGCTGGAGATGAGCGACATGCAGCTGACCACCCGCATGATCTCCAGCGAGGCCCTGGTGGACAGCCACAAGCTGCGCATGGGCACGCTGGACGACGACGATTGGGACAAGATCGCCCACGCTTCGGCCATCTTATCCAAGACGAATATTTACATTGAAGACAGCTCGGCCATCACGGTCTCCGAGATCAAGGCCAAATGCAGGCGCCTGGGCAGCCGCCTAGGGCTGGTGGTCATCGATTACCTCCAGCTGATGCAGGGGTCCAAAAGCTCGGAAAACCGGGTGCAGCAGATCTCCGAGATCTCCCGCTCCATGAAAGTGATGGCAAGAGAGCTGAACGTGCCGGTGGTCTGCCTGTCCCAGCTTTCCCGCGGGCCGGAGCAGCGGCCCAACAAACGGCCGATGCTGTCGGACCTTCGGGAATCCGGCGCCATCGAACAGGATGCAGACATCGTTATCTTTTTATACCGGGACGACTACTACAACCCAGACAGCGAAAAGAAAAACGTGGTGGAATGCATCATCGCCAAAAACCGCCACGGCGAAGTGCGGACCATCGAATTGCAGTGGCTGGGCCAATACACCCGGTTTTCCGCCCGGGATACCACCCATTATGAACCGTGATATCGAACGTGCCCTGCAAGGGTATCAGATGGTAGAGCCTGGCGACCGGGTGCTGTGCGCCCTGTCCGGCGGGGCGGATTCCATGGCCATGACCCATTGGCTGCACAGCCAAAGGGAGCGCTTGGGCATCCAGGTGGAAGCGGCCCATTTTATCCATGGTCTCCGGCCAGCGGATGGGCCCAGGGAACGGGCGCTGGTGGAAGCGTTTTGCCAGAGCAGGGACATCCCTCTGACCGTGGAAGAAGGGGATACCCGGGCCTACTGCCGGCAACAGGGCTGCGGATTGGAAGAAGGGGCCAGAGCACTGCGCTATGGGTTCCTGTCCCGGTGTGCGGCCCAGCGGGGCTGCGGCAAGATCGCCACCGCCCACCACATGGAAGACAACGCGGAGACTGTGCTGCTGCAGATGTGCCGCGGCACAGGGCTGCGGGGGCTGGCAGGGATCCCGCCGGTGCGGGGGCCCTTTATCCGGCCGTTGCTGCTGGTGACCCGGGGACAAATTGAAAAATATCTGGCAGAAAACCACATACCCTATGCAGAGGACCCAAGCAACCAATGGGATGGTTATGCCAGGAACCGGGTGCGGCACAAAGTGCTGCCCTTGCTGGAGCAGATCAACGGCCAGGCGCCCCGCCACATTGCTGCATTGGCGGCAGGGGTCAGGCAGGATCTGGATTTTTTGGAGCAGGCGGCCCAAGCTTTTTGGCAGCAGCACCGGCAGGGCGCGGCAATGACGGTCGACGCGCTGCAAAGCGCCCATCCGGCGGTAGCCGGGCGGGTGGTGCAGCTGGCTTATGAACAGGCGGGCGGTACAGCGGTTCTTACCCGGCAGCAACGCCAAGCGGTTTTGGACCTGTGTATGGCAGGGCCTTCGGCCCGGGTGGATCTGCCGGACAACATCGTGGTACAGCGGCAGTATGGAAAACTGGCCTGGCAACAAAGGCAGCAGCAAACGCCGCCGGAGCCAAAGGTGCTGGAGCCTGGAAAGACGGTGGAATTTGGCCGGTACCAGCTGCTCCTCCAGCCAAATGGCCGGCCGGGGGAAGAGCGAGGGTACCATCTGGCCCCGCCAGCGGGGCAGTTAGTGGTCCGGGCCCGGCAGCCGGGAGATACCATTCTGTGGCACGGGCATCACCGTAACATAAAAAAATGGATGATCGACCAAAAGATCCCCCAGACAGAGCGGGCAGGCATTCCGTTGGTGTGCGACGAAGCTGGCGTCTTGTTGGTCTGCCGGGGCGGCCTGCTGCGGGATGGAGCCCAGGGCAGACAGTGGGAATTGGTCGTGAGGGAGCGAGACGATGGGATTGTACGATGATATGGAGCAGGTGCTGCTGTCCCAACAGCAGATCAGAGAAAAAGTAGAAGAATTGGGGGTGCAGATCTCCCAGGATTATGCGGGCAAAGAGCCGGTGCTGGTCAGTGTGCTCAAGGGCGCGTTCATCTTTATGGCCGATCTGTGCCGGGCCATCACCATCCCCTGTTCCATGGACTTTATGGCCGTATCCAGCTATGGGGCTGGAACAGAAAGCTCCGGCCGCGTGCGAATAATTAAAGATTTAGACACAATTATCCAGAACAAGCATGTTATATTAGTGGAAGATGTTTTAGACAGCGGCATCACGCTGCATTATCTGATCCAGCTGCTGCGCCAAAGGCAGCCAGCCTCTTTGCGCCTGGTCACGCTGCTGGACAAACCAGCCCGCCGCCGCGCCCAGGTGGATGTGGACTACTGCGGTTTTCAAGTGCCAGACGCCTTTTTGGTGGGCTATGGGCTGGATTACGGGGAAAAATACAGGAATTTACCGGATGTTTGTATATTAAAACGGTCGATGTATCAAAAGTAAAAGAAGAGCATCGCGAAAGGTGTGAGCAATTCATTGAACAGAGGAAAAATGAGGGGCGTCGGTCTCTATCTTCTCCTGTTGGTGGTGCTGGTGGGCGTCATCGGCATTTTGATGGAGCCCCAACAGGAATCCAGGATTACCTATTCAGATGTGACCAATGCCTTTGAGGCTGGGCAGGTCACCGACTTTGTGATCGACGAGAACAAGTTGACGATGACCCTGAAAAATGGCAGCCAGTTCACCTATCAGCTGCCTTCGGTGGAGATCTTCTACGCCGATGTGGGGGAGACCATCAAAGAACAGAGAGAAGCCGGCACATTGACCCAGGATTTCGTGGAGCAGGCCAGTATGCCTTGGTGGACGGCTTTCTTGCCCTATCTGATCATCATCGTGCTGTTCGGCTTGTTCTGGTATTATATGATGAACAAGCAGGACGGCGGCGCCAAAAGCGCCATGAGCTTTGGCAAATCCCGGGCCAAATTGGCCACCGATGACAACAAAAAAGTCACTTTTGCCGATGTGGCTGGGGCCGATGAAGAAAAGAGCGATCTGCAGGAAGTGGTGGAGTTTTTAAAAGCGCCGAAGAAATTCCTGCAGCTGGGCGCCCGCATTCCCAAGGGCGTGCTGCTGGTGGGCCCTCCGGGTACCGGCAAGACCCTGATCGCCAAGGCAGTGGCCGGTGAAGCCGGCGTGCCCTTCTTTTCCATCTCCGGTTCGGATTTTGTGGAGCTGTATGTGGGCGTGGGCGCCTCCCGTGTGCGCGACCTGTTTGAGCAGGCGAAAAAGCACGCGCCGGCCATCGTCTTCATCGATGAGATCGATGCAGTGGGCCGCCAGCGCGGCGCGGGCCTGGGCGGCGGTCACGATGAACGGGAGCAGACGTTGAACCAGCTGCTGGTGGAAATGGATGGTTTTGGCGCCAATGAAGGGGTCATCATCATCGCCGCCACCAACCGGCCGGATATTTTGGACAGTGCATTGCTGCGGCCCGGCCGTTTCGACCGGCAGATCTACATTGGTGTGCCCGATGTCAAAGGGCGCAAGGCGATCATGCAAGTCCATTCCAAAAAGAAACCCTTTGAAGACGACGTAAACTTTGACGCCATCGCCAAAACGACAGCGGGCTTCACCGGCGCCGACCTGGAGAACCTGTTGAACGAGGCGGCGCTGCTGGCGGCACGCCGTTCCAAAACAAAAATCGGCAACCGGGAGATCGACGACGCCTTTTTGAAAGTCATCATGGGCAATGAAAAGAAGAGCCGGGTGATCTCGGAAAAAGAGCGGAAGCTCACCGCCTATCACGAAGCGGGCCATGCGGTGGTCACCCGCCTGATGCCAACCCAAGACCCGGTGCACCAGATCTCCATCGTGCCCCGTGGCCGGGCCGGCGGATTTACCCTCAGCTTGCCAAAAGAGGACAAATACTATTCCTCCAAGAGCGAGATGCAGGATGAGCTGGTGACTTTGCTGGGCGGCCGCGTGGCGGAAAAGCTGGTGCTGGACGATATTTCCACCGGCGCTTCCAACGACATCGAGCGGGCTTCTGAAATCGCCCGCCACATGGTGACCCGCTACGGCATGAGCGATAAGCTGGGCCCCATCACCTATGGCAGCAGCCACGACGAAGTGTTCCTGGGCAGGGACTTCGCCGCTTCGAAAAACTATTCGGAGGAAGTGGCGGCTGAGATCGACGAAGAAGTGAAAGCCATCATCGACAAGGCCTATCAGCGCTGTGAGCAGATGCTGAAAGAACACCGGGAGATCTTGGACCGGGTAGCCGATTACCTGATGGAATATGAGACTATGAGCGGCGAAGCCTTTGAACAAGTGTTCAATGGCCAAGAGCCCGATGCACCGGAACATGTGGTGGAGAAGAATTACAACGAGCCCACCCACCCGGTTGCGGCGGAACAGCCGGAAAACAGCGGTGAATTGACGCCGGAAGGAAAACGGCAGCAGACACCGCCTGAAGAACCGAGCACACACGAAGAACCATAGCGGCCCGTTGGGCCGAAACACCCCTGGCTGTTTGGCAGCACAGGGGTGTTTTGCATAAAAGGAGGCAATGGATGGGAAAGACCGTTTTATACCTGGGCATCAGCCTGGATGGATATTTGGCAGACCGGCAAGGCGGCGTGGGCTGGCTGGAAGGCCAGCGGCCCAGCGGCAGCGACTATGGCTACCAGGATTTTTACAGCCGGGTGGGTTTGGTGGTCATGGGGTACAACACCTACCGGCAAGTGAAAGAAGAGCTGTCGCCAGGGGCGTGGCCCTATGATGGGGTACCTTGTTTGGTCTGCACCCACCGGCCCTTGCAAGACCCTGGGGTGGAAACAGTATCTGGGCCGCCGGAACAATGGCTGCCAGCTTGGAAAGAACGGGTGCAGGGGGATGTTTGGATCTGCGGCGGCGCATCTCTGGCCGGGCAGCTGATGGAGCAGGGGCTCATCGACGAATACGCCCTGACCGTTTGCCCGGTCTTGCTGGGGGAAGGCGTCCCCCTCTTTGGGCCGGGCCGGCCAACTGCACTGCTGGACCTGACGGAATGCCGCACAGAAAACGGGATGGTCCTGCTGCGCTATGTGCCGCGGCGGACAGATGGGATGGAACCGGCACCCCAAGGCGCTCAATAGAAAGCGGACATGGAGCGACGAGCAGGGACTACTGTGCCGTTTTTTAGTCAGGCAAAGTACAGTTTACACTGTCTACCAGCTTATGAATCTCGCCGTCCACATGGGCAAGCTCCACTTGCAGGGTGGCGATCTTCGGGTTTGCTTTTTTCCGAAATGCCGGGTGGAGGCAAGGCAGGATATACAGTTTATGAACGCTCAGAAGCCGGGGGAACATGAAGCTGAGATTGAGAAAATCAAAAATGTGTTCCTCACTATCCTGCAGATATCAAGAAAGACATGGACAACGGGGAACAGCCGGGAGAAGCTGTGACCGCTGCGATGTTCCAAGCCATGCGGGACGCACTGGCGGAACAGAAGCAAAACCCGCTTTCCATTGACGATGTAGCGGCGATGGTTGCCGGACAGATCGGACAGCTTGCGCCGATGGATAAAGAAACTGCCGTCCTGTTCCAACAGTTGGCGAAAAAGATGATTGAGCAGGGAGGAACAGAGTGATAAATCTGAATTGCTAGGGAGAATGTAGATGAATCAAGGAAGAATTATTGTGATTACAGGTTCGCCGGGGACAGGAAAGACAACAATTGCGTCGATTGTCGCAAAAGAATCAGACATGGATAAATCAGTGCATATGCATACAGACGACTTTTTTCATTATTTAAGCAAAGGCGCAATATCACCACATTTACCAGAGTCCAACGAATAAAATTTAGTTGTCATTGAAGCCTTTTTAGAAGCTGCAAAGAGATATGCTCGTGGCGGATATGATGTAATTGTAGATGGAATTATCGGGCCGTGGTTTTTGGAAGCATGGAGAGCCCTTGTTCGAGAAGATTATGAAGTACACTATATTGTTTTAAGAGCCAGTAAAGAAGAAACTATGAAACGAGCTGTGGAACGCTCAAAATTAGACAGAAAAACAAATGTTGAATTAGTAGAAACAATGTGGGAGCAATTTTGTAATTTGGGGATATATGAATCGAATGTTATAGAAACGACA
>CAJFRA010000017.1 GCA_904419295.1 Candidatus Pseudobutyricicoccus lothianensis | reverse complement strand
GGAGATCGTACAGGATATCCGCAAGCACAAACGGCGCAGAGCCAATATGGCTGAGCAGAATATCTTTTCTGGACTGGTCTACTGCCTGGACTGTGGAGGCACCATGGTACTGCACCGGGCGCACACCATGGAAGCGGTGAAAAACAACTTTATGTGCTCCACCTACAAGAAGAAAGGCAAAGACATCTGCTCCGCTCATTACATCCGGGAACAGGAACTCAATGCTATCCTGTTGGATGACATCCGCCGTGTCACACACTTCGCTCGTCAGAATGAGCTGCGGTTTGCAGAGCATATCCGCAAGAAGCAGGGCAAGGAGGCACAGCAGGAGATCGCTATGCTCCAAAAGAAGATCGACACCATGCAGAAGCGCCAGGCCGAGCTGACGAAGCTGTTCAAACGGCTCTACGAGGACAGTGTACTTGGCCGCATCCCGGACGAGCAGTATCGCATCCTGTCTCAGGAGTACACCGCCGAGCAGAAAGAGATCCAGGAACAGCTCCCTGCCATGGAAGGAAGGCTTCAGGAACTGAAAGACTCCAGCTCCAATATTGCCCGGTCAATATTGCCCGGTTCATTGAGAATGCCAAGCGATACAGCGAGATCCCGGAGCTGACTGCTGAGATCCTGCGCATCTTCATCAAGCGAGTGGAGGTCGGTGAGCGTGCGGAGAAATACTCCCGCACAGCACCGCAGGAGGTACGCATCTACTATCGTGACATTGGCCTGGTGGATGAACTGCCTGAGAATGTAGCTGAATCCTTGAAAGAAGAAATCCCAAACGAAGTCGCATGAGCAGAAAAAGGAGGCTGTGCCGAAACACAGCCTCCCTCCACAGGAACAAATATTATGTTATATGGGTAGGTTCATAAATTGTCCCTATGCACCGGTTCCCCATGCGTCCGCTCCTTTTTCAAACCGTTCAGCGCCAAAGGCTTGGGATCAGTCCCAGTTTTCCTCGGCACGCTTGACCAGACGGTCGTACTTCTTCTTAGCTTCCTCAGCAGCCAGCTGATACATGCCTTCCGCCTTCTCCGGGAAGGAGCGGGCCAGGGCAGTGTAACGGACTTCTCTCTTGATGAAGTCTTCGTAGTCGGCCTTCGGAGCCTTGCTGTCCAGCTGGAAGGGGTTCTTGCCCTCTTCCTTCAGGCGAGGATCGTAGCGGAACAGATGCCAGTAACCGGCTTCCACAGCGGCCTTGATCTCCAGCTGGCTGTTGCCCATGCCGCCCTTGATGCCGTGCATCTCGCAGGGAGCATAGCCGATGACCAGGGAAGGACCGTTGTAGCTCTCCGCTTCCACCAGGGCGCGGACAGTCTGCTGGTAGTTGGCGCCCATACCGATCTGAGCCACATAGATGTAGCCATAGGTCATGGAGATGGCTGCCAGATCCTTCTTCTTGATCTTCTTGCCGGCTGCGGCGAACTGCGCCACCTGGCCGATCTGAGAAGCCTTGGAGGCCTGGCCGCCGGTGTTGGAATATACCTCGGTGTCGAAGACCATGATGTTCACATCTTCGCCAGAGGCCAGCACATGGTCCACACCGCCGTAACCGATGTCATAGGCCCAGCCGTCGCCGCCGAAGATCCAGACGGATCTCTTGGCCAGGAAGTCCTTGTCCTTCAGGATCTCCTTGGACAGCTCGCAGCCGTTGGCAGCAGCCTTCTCCAGCTCAGGCACCAGAGCGTCGGTGGCCTTGCGGGAAGCGGCGCTGTTGGTCAGGGTATCCAGATAGTTCTGGCAAGCTTCCTTCAAAGAGCCGGAAGCGCCTTCCATCACCTTCTGCACCTTGGCAGCCAGTCTCTCCCGCAGCTGGCGGGTGGCAATGGCAATGCCCAGGCCGAATTCGGCGTTGTCTTCAAACAGGGAGTTGGCCCAGGAAGGTCCGCGGCCATCCTTGTTGATGGTGTAAGGAGCCGCCGGTGCGCTGCCGCCCCAGATGGAGGAACAGCCGGTGGCGTTGGCAATGCTCATGCGGTCGCCGAACAGCTGAGTGATCAGGCGGGCATAAGCGGTCTCCACGCAGCCTGCGCAGGCGCCGGAGAACTCCAGCAGGGGCTGCTTGAACTGGCTGCCCTTGACAGTCTCAGGAGCAAAGCCGGTCTGCTTTTCGGTGACATGCTTCACAGCATAGTCGAAGCACTCCTGCTGATCCATCTGGCTGGCCAGAGGCTTCATCACCAGGGCCTTGTTGGGCGCCGGGCAGATGTTGGCGCACAGGCCGCAGCCCATGCAGTCCAGCGGGTCGACTTGCTGCACAAAGGTGAACTCTTCGCAGCCCTTGCCCAGCATCTTCTTGCCCTTCATGGCAGCGGGGGCGTTCTTCACTTCCTCGGCGTCCATGGCATAGGGGCGGATGGTGGCATGGGGGCACACAAAGGAGCACTGGTTGCACTGGATGCAGTTTTCCGGGATCCATTCGGGCACGTCCACGGCTACGCCGCGCTTCTCATAGGCGGAAACGCCCAGGGGGAATGTGCCGTCGGCTGCGTTTTCAAAGGTGGAAACAGGCAGCTGGTTGCCCTTTTGCTCCGCGATGGGGTTCAGCACGTTCTTGACGAAGCTGACCACTTCGGGGCGGCCTTCGTAGTGCTTTTCAACAGGGGCATCCACGGCGTCGGCCCAAGCGGCGGGCACCTGGATCTCGTTGATGGCGTCTACGCCGGCATCGATGGCCTTGTAGTTCATCTGGACGATGTCTTCGCCCTTGCGGCCATAGGATTTCTTAGCAGCTTCCTTCATGTACTGCACCGCATCGTCGATGGGGATGATGTTGGCCAGCTTGAAGAAAGCGGATTGCAGGATGGTGTTGGTGCGCTTGCCCATGCCGATCTCGCGGGCCTTGTCGATGGCGTCCACGGTGTAGAACTTGATGTTGTTCTTGGCGATGTAGCGCTTCATGGAAGCGGGCAGATGGGCGTCCAGCTCTTCGGGGGACCACTGGCAGTTCAGCAGGAAAGTGCCGCCCGGCTTGACATCCTGCACGATGTCGTACTTATCCACATAAGAGGGGTTGTGGCAGGCCACGAAGTCAGCACGGCTGACCAGATAGGGGGAACGGATCTTCTCTTTGCCGAAGCGCAGATGGGAGACCGTCAGGCCGCCAGTCTTCTTGGAGTCGTAATCAAAGTAAGCTTGGGCATACATATCGGTGTGGTCGCCGATGATCTTGATGGAGTTTTTGTTGGCGCCCACAGTGCCGTCGCCGCCCAGGCCCCAGAACTTGCAGGAGATGGTGCCGGCCGGTGTGGTGTCGGGCACGTTTTCCGGATCTTTCAGCGACAGATTGGTCACGTCGTCGGTGATGCCGATGGTGAACTTGCGCTTCATATCCTGGCTGTCCATGTTGGCGAACACGGCAAAGATGTTGCTGTTGGGGGTATCTTTGCTGCCCAGGCCATAGCGGCCGCCCAGCACGTCGATGTGACGGCCGGTCTCAGCCAGCGCGGAGACGACATCCAGATACAGAGGCTCGCCCAGCGCGCCGGGTTCCTTGGTGCGGTCCAGCACGGAGATGGTCTTGACGCTCTGAGGGATGGCGTCGGCAAATTTCTGCGCCACGAAGGGGCGGTACAGGCGGACTTTCACCAAGCCCACTTTTTCACCCTGGGCCAGCTTGTAGTCGATGACTTCTTCAATGGTGTCGCACACGGAACCCATGGCCACGATGACATGTTCGGCATCGGGGGCGCCGTAGTAGTTGAAGAGCTGGTAGTTGGTGCCGATCTTCTTGTTGACTTTGTCCATGTACTCCTCTACGATGCCGGGAACGGCTTCATAGTAGGGGTTGCTGGCCTCTCTGGCCTGGAAGAAGATGTCCGGGTTCTGGGCGCTGCCGCGCAGAACGGGGTGTTCGGGGTTCAGAGCTCTGGCGCGGAACTCCTGCACCGCGTCCATGTCCACCATTTCCTTCAGGTCTTCATAGTCCCACTGCTCCACTTTCTGGATCTCGTGAGAGGTGCGGAAACCATCGAAGAAATGCAGGAAGGGAACGCGGCCTTTGATGGCGGCCAGGTGGGCAACGGCGCCCAGGTCCATCACTTCCTGCGGGTTGGTGCTGGCCAGCATGGCAAAGCCGGTCTGGCGGCAAGCCATGACGTCCTGATGATCGCCGAAGATAGACAGGGCGTGGGAAGCCAGGGCGCGGGCAGAACAATGGATGACGCCCGGCAGCAGCTCACCTGCGATCTTGTACATGTTGGGGATCATCAGCAGCAGACCCTGGGAGGCGGTGTACGTTGTGGTGAGCGCGCCCGCCGCCAGAGAGCCGTGCACAGCACCGGCGGCGCCGGCTTCGGACTGCATCTCTACAACGCGGACTTCCTGCCCGAAAATGTTCTTCTGACCATTGGCAGACCACTGGTCGGCCAAGTCAGCCATTACGGACGAGGGAGTGATGGGGTAAATCGCCGCGACGTCGGTAAAGGCATACGATACGTGTGCCGCAGCGGTATTACCGTCCATGGATTTTGTTTTTCTTGCCATGGGATTGTATCCTCCTTCATTAGTATATAAAGTTACATAAATAACCGCATCTATTCTATCAGATAAGAAGTCCAGTGTCCAGAAAACGGGCACAAAAAAATAAAAAATTCATTGAATGGAAACAGAATGGATAAATAGTGAAAATTTTTCGGCAAAAAACCCTTATGGCCAAAGGGAGTCCGTCAAGAGAAGGTAAAAACCAGGAGAAGGCGCAAAAAAATGGGGAAGAAGTCCATCCGGCCGGTGGATTTTTTGGCGGGCAAAAAGCGCCCGTCCGGCAGGCAGCCCCGGGGAAAGCCCGGGGGTTGCGGAATTTTCAGACCGCTGCCTTACAGGGAGAAATCCTGGGAATGCAGGTCGCTGTAATAGCGGCCCCGGATGGCCGTAAAGCGCAGCACGCAGTAATCCGGGTCCGTCACCCCTTTGGGGTAAAACAGCGTGTCCCCCTGCTGCCAGAGCCGCTCTTTGGCGGCCGGGTTTTCCAGCACTTCCATGGTGCCTGTAAAGCTGGCGCCGCAGAAGGCGGCCCGGTCTACGAAATACAGGCTGGCCTTTGGGTTTTGGCGGAAAGCCTGGACTTTTTGAGAAGAAGTGTTGGTGGAAAACCAGAACACCCGGACGCCTTCCCGCTCCCGGGGCGGCAGCATCGCCTTTGTGATGGGGAAGCCCTCTGGGTCCACCGAACTGACCAGGGTCATATCCGCCCGGCAGATCAGGCTGGTCAGCGCATGTTCCAATTCTTGTGTCATGGCCGGTCACCTCCGTTTGCTGGCACGCCCCGCAGCGGGCGGCGTGGATGGTGGGGATGCTTTGTCTTCATGATACCACGGGGGAAACCGCGGCGCAAGGCGGTTTCAAATTGCCAAGGCTTCCGTTTTATTGTATCATGGGAACAGAGAAAGACAGCTCCCCACCGGGGGAGAAAAGGGGTGGATGGTATGGTGGCAAAAGTGTTGGCCGCAGGGCTGCGGGGCATTGAGGGCGTGCCGGTGTTGTGTGAGTGCGATCTGTCCAACGGGCTGCCCGCCTTTGAGATCGTGGGGCTGCCCGACGCTTCGGTGAAAGAATCCAGGGACCGGGTGCGGGCGGCGGCCCGCAACTGCGGTTTCGATTTCCCGCTGCGCCGCATCACGGTAAACCTGGCCCCGGCCGATCTGAAAAAAGAGGGGCCTGTGTACGACCTGCCCATCTTGCTGGGCATTTTGGCGGCTTCGGGGCAGATCCCGCCCACCCAGCCCACCGATTGCTTTTTGGGCGAGCTGAGCCTGGATGGCGCATTGCGGCCCGGCACAGGCATGCTGCCCATGGCGTTGGCGGCCCAGGCCCAGGGGGCCCGCCGGGTCTTCTTGCCCGCGGGCAACGGGCCCGAGGCGTCGGTGGCCCACGGGCTCCAGGTGATGCCCTGCAGCCATGTGCGGCAGCTGGTGGAGTTTTTGCGGGGGGAAGGGGAGCTGGCCCAGGCCCAGCCCTATCAATATGTGGGAGCCCCTCCCCAAGGGCCGGATTTTGCCGATGTGATGGGCCAGGAGAACGTGAAGCGGGCGCTGGAAGTGGCGGCGGCCGGTTCCCACCATGTCTTGCTCATCGGGCCGCCGGGGGCGGGCAAGAGCATGCTGGCCCGCCGCCTGCCCTCCATTTTGCCCGACATGGCCTACGGCGAAGCGCTGGAGACCACGAAGATCTACTCGGTGGCCGGGCTGCTGGAAAAAGGGGAGCCCATGGTGACCAGCCGGCCTTTCCGGGCGCCCCACCACACCGTGTCCGCCGCCGGCCTTTCCGGGGGCGGGCGGTCGCCCCGGCCCGGCGAGATCTCCCTGGCCCACAACGGCGTGTTGTTCTTGGACGAACTGCCCGAATTCCGCCGGGATGCCTTGGAAGTGCTGCGCCAGCCGCTGGAAGAAGGGGTGGTCACCATCTCCCGGGTGGCGGGCAGCTGCTCCTACCCCAGCCGGTTCATGCTGGTGTGTGCCATGAACCCCTGCAAATGCGGCTATTACGGCCATCCTTCGGGCCGCTGCACCTGCTCGGACCAGGCGGTGCGCCAATATCGGCAGAAGATCTCCGGCCCGCTGCTGGACCGCATCGACATCCACGTCCAAGTGCCCGCCGTGGGCTATGAGGCCCTGCGGGACCGCCGGCCGGCCGAACCTTCCGCCGCCATCCGCCAGCGGGTCAACGCCGCCCGGCAGCTCCAGGCGGAGCGCTACCGGGGCGCGGGCATTTTCTGCAACGCCCAGCTGACCCCGGCGATGATGGCTCGCTACTGCCGGCCGGACCCCCAGGGAGAACAGCTGATGGAAGCCGCCTTCCGCAGTTTGGGGCTGACGGCCCGCTCCTATGACCGGGTGCTGAAAGTGGCCCGCACCATCGCCGACCTGGCAGGCGGCGGCCCCATCCGGGCAGAGCACATCGCCGAGGCGGTGCAGTTCCGTTCACTGGACCAGCCCATAGGGTAAAAGCCGATAACGGTCTGTTTATGCATGGAATGGATGGTTGGTTGACATAAAACGAGAAACCGGGATGTGGATAACTCTGTGGATACTGTGGACAACTTGTTGATAGAAGGGAAAACCCCGCGCTGTGGATAACAGTTGCAGGGAGAGAACAGGCCTATGCAAAGGTGCGAATCTTCAACAAAAAGTAATAAAACCTTTACAAAAGACCTTTTTTGTCAAGAGATCTGGGACAAAAAAGCAAAATATGCAAAGAGATGAGGAAGCGGAACATGAGTTTGTTTTTGGGGATCGACGTGGGGACTTCCAGCGTCCGCTGCGCGCTGTATGACGAAAAAGGCCGCCGCCAGGCTGTGGAAAGCCGGGAATACACCTTGGCCGCCCAAGCCCCCGGCCAGGCGGAACTGGATGTGGAAGACCTGTGGCAGGCCTTTTGCCAAGTGGTGAAAAATTGCTGTGCCGGCCGGCAGGTGGAGGGCTGCGGGCTCAGCGTGTTCATGCACTCCCTGCTGGCGGTGGACGGGCAGTGGCGGCCGCTGACCCAAGCCATCACCTGGGCAGATACCCGGGCGGCCAAACAGGCGGAAACATTGGGGAACCACCCCCAGATCCGCCGGTTCTACCGCCGCACCGGCTGCCGGCTGGCCCACCCCATGAGCCCGGCGGCCAAGCTGCTGTGGCTCCGGGAGTGCCGGCCGGAGGTCTTTGAAAAAGCCCGCCGGTTCGTGACGCTGAAGGAGTTTTTGGTACACCGCCTCTTTGGCGAAGATCTGGTGGATTATTCCGACGCATCCTCCATGGGGCTGCTGGATATGCACACCTTCCAATGGGAACCGGAGGTGCTGGCCGCCGTGGGGGTGGAGGCGGACCGGCTGGGCCGGCCGGCCCCCTGCACCCTGGTGCTGCGGGGGATGGCGCCCGGGGCGGCGGAGGCTTTGGGGCTGCCGGCAGATACCCCCTTCTGCCTGGGCTCCACCGACGGGGTGCTGGCCAATGTGGGCAGCGGGGTGTTCGACGGAAGCGCCATGACTTCCACCATCGGCACCAGCGGCGCCCTGCGCACCATGCTGCCCACCCCCTATGAAGACGAGGAGCTGCGGCTGTGGAGCTACTGTTTCGCCGGCGGCCTGTGGGCGGTGGGCGGCGCCATCAACAACGGCGGGCTGGTGCTCAAGTGGCTGCGGGATGCCTTTTGGCGGCCCATGGGCGGCCGGGGGGAAGCATACCCTTTGTTTGACCAGTGGGCGGCCGGGGTGCCTGTGGGGTGCCAGGGGCTGACTTTTGTGCCCGCCCTCACCGGCGAGCGCTCCCCGGATTGGAACAGCGGGGCCAGCGGCACGCTCCATGGGCTGCGGGTGTCCCATGGCGCTCCCCACGTGGTCCGCGCCGCCATGGAGGGCGTGCTCTTCCGCCTGTACAGCTTGTATGAACTGCTGCGGCAGCGGGGCTTTGCGCCCCCCAGGCTGCTGGCCAGCGGCGGCTATGCCAACTCCCCGGTGTGGCTCCAGATGCAGGCGGACCTGTTCGGCCTGCCGGTGGATGTGCCCCGGGAAAAGGAGGCCACGGTGCTGGGGGCGGCTTACCTGGCCATGTGCGCCCTGGGGCGCATCCGGCTGGGGGAACGGCTGCCCTCCATGGAGGCCGGCCAGACCTATGAGCCGGCGCCGGGCCAGGCCGATGCCTGGCAGCAGGCCTATGGCCGGTACCAGACCATATACAGCCGTTTGTATGGCAACGCGAATGGAGGAGAAGACAATGTGTGAGATCGCAGTGGTGGGGCTGGCCGTCATGGGCCGGAACTTGGCGCTGAATTGGGAGGAAAAAGGCCGCCGGGTGGCGGTGTACAACCGGACGTGGCAAGTCACCGCCGATTTTTTGGCGGAGAACCCGGGCAAACGGCTGCAGGGCGCCCAGAGCCTGGAGGAGCTGTGCGGCCTGCTGGAAAAGCCGCGGAAGATCCTGCTGATGGTCAAAGCAGGACAGCCGGTGGATGACACGCTGCACAGCTTGCTGCCCTACCTGGAACCGGGGGATATCGTGATGGACGGCGGCAACTCTTTTTTCAAAGACACCATGCGGCGGGCGGAAGAATGCCGGGCCAGGGGCATCCGGTTTGCCGGGGTGGGCATCTCCGGCGGCGAGGAAGGGGCCCGCCACGGGGCCGCCATCCTGCCGGGCTGCGCCCGGGATGCCTGGCAGCAGATCGGCCCGCTCCTGACCCAGGCTGCCGCCGTAGCCGAAGGGGAACCCTGCTGTGCCTACATCGGCGAAAACGGGGCGGGCCATTTTGTCAAAATGGTGCACAATGGCATTGAATACGCCGATATGCAGCTGATCGGCGAAGCCTACGGCCTGCTGCGCCGCCTGGGCGGCCTTTCCCCCGCGGCCATTGGCCGGCTGTTTGCACAGTGGGACCAAGGCGAGCTGAAAAGCTACCTGGTGGAGATCACGGCGGACATCCTGTGCCAGCAGGATGAGCAGACGGGCCTGCCCATGGTGGATGTGATCCGGGGCAAAGCGGGCAGCAAGGGCACCGGCAAATGGACGGCCCAGCAGAGCCTGGATCTGGGGGTGCCGGCCCCCACCATCCAGGAGGCGGTCAGCGCCCGTTACCTCTCCGGCCTGGAGGAGCAGCGGCAGCAGGCTGCCCGGGCGCTGGAAGGGGCGGCCCAGCCGGTGCGGGAGGGCTGGGAGACGCTGGCGGAAGATGTGCGCCGGGCGCTGTATTGCGGCAAGCTGTGCGCCTATGCCCAGGGTTTTGCCATCTTGAAGCAAGGGGCGGCGGAATACGGTTGGCAGCTGGATTATGCCTCCATTGCCGGCCTGTTCCGGGGCGGCTGCATCATCCGGGCCCAATTCCTCAACAAGATCCGGCAGGCATACCAAGAGCAGCCGGATCTGCCCAATCTGCTGCTGGCCCCCTACTTTGCACAGGCGCTGGCCCGGTATCTGCCCGCCTGGCGGCGGGTGGCGGCTGCCGCCGCCCAGGGCGGCGTGGCCTGCCCGGCCCTGTTCAGCGCCCTGAGCTACTACGACGGCCTGCGGGACCCGGTGGGCACAGCGGCGCTGCTCCAGGCGCAGCGGGATTATTTTGGGGCCCACACCTTTGAACGGGTGGACCGGGAAGGGCACTTCCACCGCAGCTGGTTTTGAGGCAGCTTTACAGCAGAAAAATGCCCAGGACACGTGTCCTGGGCATTGCTTTTTCCTTGGTTTATTTTACAGTACAGCCGGCCGGCGCCGGGATCAGCCGCACTTGGAGTAGCCGCATTGGCGGCAGATGACGCAGCCGCCTTCGTGGAGGACCGGCGCGCCGCATTCCGGGCAATAGCGCATGGTGTCGGTCTCCTTCACCGGGGGCTGGGCGGCGTTCAGCTCCTGTTCCATTTGGCGCACCGCCTGGGGCACCGGGCTGCCGTTTTGGCTGCGCATCACCTTTTCGATGGTGCGGGCGATGGCGTCGGGGCAGGATGTCACCTTCATGCCCGGCTGCCGGATGGTGGAGGGGCAGCGGATGCCTTTCAGCTGGTCGATGATGGTCTGCACGTCCATGCCGCTGCGCAGGGCGATGGAGACCAGCCGGGCCGTGGCCTCGCTCTGGGAGGGGCAGCCGCCGTGGCGGCCCGTGTTGGTGAACACCTCGCAGATGCCGTTTTCATCGTAATTGACCGTCACATACAAGTTGCCGCAGCCGATCTTCACCTTTTCCGTCAGCCCCATGGTCACTTCGGGCCGGGGCCGGGGCTCCAGGGCCTTGCGGCTCTCCTCGGTGCGGCGCCGCAGCTCCTCCTGGTATTCGCAGGCTTCACAGGCGGCAGGCTTTTCCTCTTTGTTGTTCACTTTGCCGATGTTGAGCACCTGGGATTCCCGGCTGCCATCCCGGTAGATGGTCACGCCTTTGCAGCCCAGGCGGTAGGCCAGCTCATAGACCTGGCGCACTTCCTCCCGGGTGGCGGCGTTGGGGAAGTTGACGGTCTTGGAGACGGCGTTGTCCGTATTCTGCTGGAAGGCCGCCTGCATGCGGATGTGCCATTCGGGCGACACGTCGTGGGCGCAGACGAACACCCGCTTGATGTCCTCCGGGATCTCGGGGATGTGCTGCAAAGAGCCTTCGGCGATGATCTTTTTCATCAATTCATCGCTGTACAAGCCGCGGCGCTCCAGCTCGGCCCGCAGGATGGGATGCACTTCGATCAGTTCGTCTCCATCCATCACGTTGCGGATGAAAGCAAAGGCGAACAGGGGCTCCACGCCGCCGGAGACGCCGGCGATGATGGACAGGGTGCCCGTGGGGGCAATGGTGGTGACCGTGGCGTTGCGGATGGGCTCTTCTTCCCGGTAGATGCTCTCGCCGAACAGGGGGAAAGCGCCGCGCTCCGCCGCCAGTTTGCGGGAGGCCGCTTTGGCGTGCTGCTGGATGAAGGCCATCAGCCGCTGGCCCATCTCCACGCCTTCCGGGGAATTGTAGGCAATGCCCAGCAGCATCAGCATGTCGGCAAAGCCCATGACGCCAAGGCCCACTTTGCGGGTCTTTTTCGTCACCTGGTCGATCTGGGGGATGGGGTATTTGTTCACCTCGATCACATTGTCCAGAAAATGCACGGCCAGGTCCACCGTGCGGGCCAGCTTGTCCCAATCCACCTGGTATTTGCCGCCGGACTGCTGCACCATCTCCACCAGGTTGATGGAGCCCAGGTTGCAGGATTCATAGGGCAGCAGGGGCTGTTCGCCGCAGGGGTTTGTGGATTCGATGCGGCCCTGGGAGGGCACCACGTTATCCCGGTTCAGCCGGTCGATGAACACGATGCCGGGCTCGCCGTTGCGCCAGGCCGCGTCCACGATCTTGTCGAACACTTCCCGGGCGTTGAGCTGGCCGGCCACCCGGCCGGTGTGGGGCTCCACCAGGTCGTAATCTTCACCCTTCAGGGCCGCCTCCATAAAAGCTTCGGTGATGGCCACGGAAATGTTAAAGTTGTTGATCTCGCCGTTGTCGCTTTTGCAATCGATGAACTCCAGAATATCCGGGTGGTCCACTTGCAAAATGCCCATGTTGGCGCCCCGCCGGGTGCCGCCCTGCTTGACGGCTTCGGTGGCGGTGTTGAACACTTTCATAAAGCTGATGGGGCCCGACGCCACGCCGCCGGTGGAATTGACCACGCTTCCCTTGGGGCGCAGGCGGGAAAAGGAGAAGCCGGTGCCGCCGCCGGATTTGTGGATCAGGGCCGCTTGCTTCACCGCTTCAAAGATCTCTTCCATCGAATCTTCCACCGGCAGCACAAAGCAGGCGGAAAGCTGGCCCAGGGGGCGGCCTGCGTTCATCAGGGTGGGGGAGTTGGGCAGGAACTCCAGGTTGGTCATGGCCTGGTAAAAGGCCCGGGCCGTCTGGTCCACGTCGGCTTTGGGGTCGTATTGCCGGTCGGCCTGGGCAATGGCATTGGCCACACGCTCAAAGAGCTGGGGCACTGTTTCCACCGGTTTGTTTTCCGCATCGCGGATCAAATAGCGTTTTTCCAGCACAGTCTGGGCGTTTTTTGTTATTTTCATCGTCGCTCCTCTTCCTCATCGGTTTCCTTCCGGCGCCCGGCCGAGCCGCCGCCTTGTTTATCTCTACCGTAACTTGTGTATCATATCGGATAGATTCGCTATATATTGTAGTATCCGGTGGGGAGACTGTCAATGATGCGGAGGCGAGAAACTTCACAGATAATTTACACAGATTTTGTTGTTATTGTGCATAGACATGGTTATACTGAACCCCGGAACATGGGAGAAAGGAGGCAATCATGAACAAGTTGCAAATTGCGGTACGGACATGCGGCACAGAGGACCTGGATGATTTCATCTTTGGCAACGAGCCGCCCCGCGTCAGCGAGAAGTAAGCGGGCACCGCCAACCAAACCACTGCCACAAAAGTGGCTTTTTCGGATGCGGCATCTATGGATGCGGCATTTTTCTTTTCCCCCGGGCACCGCTTGCGCCCTTTTGCCCGCCATAGTACAATACAAAGGGAGAGGAGCGGTGTCCTATGACCAATTATCAAAAGCGGATGGCTGCCTATGCAGAAGAAGCGGCGCGGCTGGCCGCCTGCGACAACACAGCCGATCTGGAACGGGCCGTCCGGTGGCTCCGGCAGGCGGAGTGCATCGTCATCGGCGGTGCGGCCGGCCTTTCGGCTGCCGGCGGCATGGACTATATGAGCCGCCAGGTGCTGGAAGAACAGTTCCCCGCCTTGGCGGCCAAAGGATACGATCACCTGTGGCAGGCCCTGTGGGACCCGGCGCGGACCGAGACCCAGCGCTGGGCCATGACAGCGGCCGAAGTGCTGTGGGCCTGCATCGATTACCCGGTGGTGCCCTGCTATGATGACTTGCGGGAGCTGGTGGAGGGCCGGGACTATTTCATCCTCACCAGCAACATCGACCGGCAGTTTTGGAAGGCCGGCTTTGACCCCTGCCGGATCTTCGCGCCCCAGGGGGATGTGACCAAGCTGCAATGCAGCGTGCCCTGCTGCCACCAGACCTGGGATGGGGAAGCCGTTTTCCGGCAGATCGCGGCCCACACAGACCCGGAGACCTTTGCCTGCCGCCCCGAGGACCTGCCCCGGTGCCCCTACTGCGGCGCCCCGGCTGTGCAGAACGTGCGCGGGCCGGATTGTTTTGTGCCAGAGGAGACCATGGCCAACAAAGGGCCTTTTGAGGATTTCCTGAAAAAAGCTTCGGAAAGGCGGACGGTGTTTTTGGAGCTGGGCGTGGGGTTCAACACGCCGGGCATGATCCGCCATCCCTTCCAGCGCCTGACGTGGCTGTGGCCCAAAGCCAAGCTCATCCGCATGAACCGGGATTACCCCTCTGTGCCGGAAAAGATCCGGGACAAGGCCATTCCCATCGGCGGCGACATTGGCCGGGCACTGCACCACATGGCCGGCATTGCCGGCAAAGGCGCCTAGGGCTTCTCATGGATCGCACCCTCTGCATCCGCTGTGGGCTCTGGGTCCATATGGTTGAAAAAGGGCATCGCCTCCATTTTGAGGCGATGCCCTTGCTGCTTATCGCGGCTGTATGATGGGGCGCCCCCTGTGGAAAGGGCCCCTTTGCCTTGGCGCATCAATAGACGTATTCAAATTCAAAGCCGCACACATCGACGGTATCGTGCTCCTGGATCCCCTCTTTTTCCAGCAGATCGAAGACGCCCGCCTTGCGCAGCGTCCGCTCGAAATACATGCGGGATTCGTAATCGTCGAAGTTCACCGAGTTGAAAATGCGTTCCACCTGGCGGCCTGTCACATAATAGATGCCGTCTTTCACGGTGATGGTAATGGGATCGTCCTCGTCGGTGACCTCCTGGGGCACAAAGGTGCTCTCGTACACGGCGATGGGCGGCAGCTTTTTCAGCTCTTCCCACACGGCGAACACCAGTTCCCGCACGCCCAAAAGGGCGGCGGCCGAGATCTCATAGTAGGCAAACCCCAGCTCCTGGGCCCGGGCCCGCAGGCGCTGGGCGTTTTCCGGCTGCTGGAGGATGTCGGTCTTGTTGGCCACCACGATCTGCGGGCGCTGCGCCAGGGCCGGGCTGTAATGTTGCAGCTCCCGGTTGATGGCATCCAGATCTTCCACCGGGTCCCGGCCCTCGGAACCGGCCACATCCACCAGGTGGAGCAGCAGGCGGCAGCGCTCGATGTGGCGCAAGAAATCGTGGCCCAATCCGGCGCCCTCTGCGGCGCCCTCGATGATGCCGGGGATGTCCGCCGCCACAAAGGATTCGCCTTCGCCCACATACACCACGCCCAGGTTGGGCACCAAGGTGGTGAAATGGTAGTTGGCGATCTTGGGCCGGGCCTTGGAGATCACAGAGAGCAGGGTGCTTTTGCCCACATTGGGGAAGCCGATCAGGCCCACATCGGCGATCAGCTTCAGTTCCAGCAGCACCATCCGCTCCTGGCCGGGCAGGCCGGGCTTGGCAAAGCGGGGCGCTTGGCGGGTGGGGGTGGCAAAGTGGGCGTTGCCCCAGCCGCCCCGGCCCCCTTTGGCTGCGATAAAGGGCTCGTCCCCCGACATGTCGTGGATCAGTTCGCCGGTCTCCGCATCCCGGATCAGGGTCCCCCGGGGCACTTTGATGACGATGTCGGCGCCGTCTTTGCCGCTGCTGCGCTTGCCGGTGCCATTGTCGCCGTTGGGCGCCACATACTTGCGCTTCATGCGGAAATCCAGCAGGGTGGCCAGGTTGTCATCCACCTGAAAGACCACATTGCCGCCCTTGCCGCCGTCGCCGCCGTCCGGGCCGCCGGCCGCCACGTATTTTTCCCGGTGGAAGGCCACGGCGCCGTCGCCGCCCTTGCCGGCTTTGATAAAGATTTTAGCAATATCTACAAACATAATTTCCTTCTCCGTCTGCCTGGGCAGGGTCTGTGGGTGTGTATCGGTCTAGCTTTAGTATGCGCGGTCCCGCTGGATTTTGCAAGGCAAAATGGCAGGGGAGGGCGCGCCTTGTACAAAAAAACATCCCAGGCGGGGCCTGGGATGTTGGAACCGGTGCTTATTGCTCGACCTGGATGACAGAAACCTTCTTGCGGTCACGGCCAAAGCGCTCGAAGCTGACTTTGCCGTCGGTCAGTGCAAAGAGGGTATCATCGCTGCCGATGCCTACATTCAAGCCGGGATGGATCTTTGTGCCACGCTGCCGGACGAGGATGTTGCCCGCCAGGACGAACTGGCCGTCGGCGCGCTTAACGCCCAGGCGTTTGGATTCGGAATCGCGGCCGTTTTTTGTGGAGCCGACACCTTTCTTATGAGCCATGTGTTACACCTCCGATGTTTTGAGAAATAGGGAAAAGGCTTACGCCTCGATCTTTTCGATGGTCACTTTGGTATAGGGCTGTCTGTGGCCCTGGCGGCGTCTGTAATTCTTCTTGGCCTTGAACTTGAAGACGGTGATCTTCTTGGATTTGCCGTTCTTCACGACTTTGCCGGAAACACTGGCGCCTTCCACATAAGGAGCGCCCACGGTGACATTGCCGTCCTTCTCCACAACCAGAACGTTGTCGAACTTCACGGCGTCGCCATCGTTGACTTCCATTTTCTCAATGTAAATGGTGTCGCCTTCTGCGACTTTGTACTGTTTCCCGCCGGCTACGATAATAGCGTACATGCGGTTACACCTCTCTTCTGTTTAGAGTCTCGCTTTAAGGGCGGGGCTTTGGCCCGCTTGTCTGCCCGTTCAATGCGGCTTTGCCAGTATATCATCTTTTTTGTCAAAAGTCAAGATGATTTTGCCGCCCCCCGGCTAACGGCCGGTCCTTTATTTATTATAAGGAGGAGCCGGCGCTTCCGGCCGGTGGTAATAAGGGCCCTGGGTCCATTCTTCCCCTGGGGCATAGGCGCCGGGGTCCGGGGCGAACAAATGGGAAAGGCGGGTGCGCAGCGCCTCTTTTTCAAAGGCCTGCCGGGCGGCGGGGGGCAGCTGCCGGCCATGGGCCGGCTTGGTCACCAGGGGCAGGCGGGCCTGTTTGCGGGCCAGGGACAGCACGGCCCGGCCCCGGTCTGAAAAAGCCAGCACCCGCAGATAGGCGGGGGGCGCGGCGGCCTCTTGGGCCGTCAGGTCCAAAAAGGCGCACCAGACCATGCGCCGCAGCCGGGAGAAGGCGTAGCGCTTGGTCTTGGCCATGCGGCAGATCTCCTCTATGGTGCTCCCCTGGCGAATGGCTTCCCACAGGCGGTTTTCCAGCCCTTCCGCCGCGCCGGGCAAGCGGGCCAGCTCTTCGGGCGAGAGAGTCCACAGGCGGGCCAGCACGGCCCGCTGGCCGTTTTGCTCCAGCAAGGGCCCCCGGCCCTGGCAGCGGAGCTCCTCCAAAGAGCGGCAGACAGAGGGGGGCAGGTAAGGGGCACAGGCGGCCCAGTCCCCCTCCTGCAGGCGCTGGCGCAGCCAGGAGGCGGAGCACAGGCCCTGGGCAGGGGAGGGGGCATCGTGGCCGGGGCCCTCCCGCAAAATGGCATGGGGCACGATGGGACTGCCCAGCCAGCGGATGGCTTTGCAGTATTCCACCCCCAGCAGGTCATTGGGCTGGCGCAGCAGGCCGGCCTGCTCCTGCACCTGCTGGTAGAGGGCCCGCTCCCGGGCGGCGGCATAGGGGATGCCGGTGCGCAGCTCCAGCAGGGTGGCGGCCACCGTGTCGTGTTCCACCAGGGTGGCCGCCAGGCGGTCCAAGGCAGCGGTGTCGCCGCATTCACTGCCAAAGGAAAGGTCTGTCACGCAGCCCAGGGCATCCAGCAGGGAAAGGGCGCCCCGGGCAAACCCTTCGGCCGAGGACAGGGCGTAGGGAGAGGGCAGTTCCAGCACCAGGTCGGCCCCGTTTTCCACAGCCCACCGGGCCCGCAGATGTTTTTCCGCCAGGGCCGGGCCGCCCCGCTGCACATAGCTGCCCGACATGCAGCAGACGATGGCTGTATCCGGCCCCAGCAGCTGCCGGGTCTTGTGGATGTGCAGCCCATGGCCCCGGTGAAAAGGGTTGTATTCGGCAACGATACCGCAGATTCTCATGGCAAATCTCCATTTTTGTGGTTGTACTTTGCAAAAAGATAGTGTAAAATAGATTCGGTTCCATTTTAATATAAAAATCGATTATTTACAATCATAAGGAGTGCAGAGAATGAAAGTATTGGTTATCAATGCGGGGAGCTCTTCCCTGAAGTACCAGCTGATGGATATGTCCAACGAGCATGTACTGGCCAAGGGCCTGTGCGAGCGCATCGGTGTGGACGGCCGCATCAGCCACAAGACAGACGACGGCCGCAAAGTGGAATATGACGTGGCCTTCCCCACCCATAAAGAAGCCTTTATGGAGCTGGTCAAAGTCATGACCGAAGGCGAAGGCAAAGTCATCGAGAACGTCAGCGAGATCGGCGCCATCGGCCACCGGGTGCTCCACGGCAGCGAAAAGTACAAGGTGTCCACCGTAGTCACCGATACCGTCATCGACGATATCATGTCTTTCCGCGATCTGGGCCCGCTGCACAACCCGCCCCAGGCCATCGCCATGCGCGCTTGCCAGGAAGTGTTCGGCAAGGAGACCCCGATGGTGGCGGTGTTCGACACCTCCTTCCATCAGACCATGCCGGCCAAGGCTTATATGTTCGGCATTCCCTATGAGTATTATGAGAAGTACAGCATCCGCCGCTACGGCTTCCACGGCACCAGCCACCGCTACATCGCCCACCGCTTCGGCGAGCTGAAGGGCAGCCTGGAAGGCAAGAAGATCATCAACTGCCACCTGGGCAACGGCAGCTCCCTGGCCGCCATCCAAGACGGCAAAGTGGTGGATACCTCCATGGGCTTCACCCCTCTGGACGGCTTCTTGATGGGCACCCGCTGCGGCGGCATCGACCCCTCGGTGGTCACCTTCATCATGAAGAAGGAAAACCTGAGCCCCGACGAGATGAGCGACCTGATGAACAAGAAATCCGGCTTCCTGGGCGTTTCCGGCGTTTCCAGCGACTGCCGCGACCTGAACGCCGCCGCCGAGCAGGGCAATGAGCGGGCCCAGCTGGCGCTGGATATGTTCGTCTATCAGATCAAAAAGTTCATCGGCGGTTATGCGGCTGCCATGGGCGGCGTAGACGCTGTGATCTTCACCGGCGGCATCGGTGAGAACGACGCCGAGATGCGGGCCAAGATCTGCTCCGATATGGAGTACCTGGGCCTGAAGGTGGGCGCCGAGGCCTGCGCCAACGCTTCCCGCAAAGAGGCTTGCTTCCAGGCGGCCGATTCCAAAGTGGAAGCCTGGGTGCTGCCCACCAACGAAGAACTGATGATCGCCCGCGACACCGTGGAGCTGACAAGCAAGTAAAAAAAGCCAAAAATGCCGCCTTGCAAAAGGCGGCATTTTTCAGCAGATGGGGGGAACCCTGTTTATATATGGCTGTGCCGTACCACTTCGTCGTGGCGGAACAGCAAGGAGATGCACCAAAGGCCTGCCAGCCCCACGATGGTGTAGACGATGCGGCTGGCCATGGAGCCAGCGCCCAGCAGGGCGGCCACCAGGTCGAAACCAAAGATGCCGATGCTGCCCCAGTTCAGCGCGCCGATGATGGCGATGGTCAGGGCTGTTTTATCCAACATGGTAAGATCCTCCATATTCAAATTTGTTTCAAGGGGCATAGCGAAACCGCTATGTGCCCAGTATAACCAATTTGCCGCCGGTTATGTTCCAACCATGCGAAAAGAATGAAAAAACATGGTTTGCCCCGCGTTTTATAGAGGGCGCAGGCTTTTTGGCCCAGCGGCGGCTGCCCAGGAGACATGGACTATGTTTTTAGCCGATACCCATACCCACAGCAGTTATTCCTTTGACAGCAGCAGTTCTGTGGAACAGATGATCCAAGGCGCCCGGCAGCGGCAGGTGGATGTGCTGTGCCTGACGGAACACTGCGATTTTTGGCCCGATGGCCGGTGCCTCCACTACCAAAAAGGGGAGCAGGCCTGCGAAAAACAGATGCTGGCCCTGCGGGGCGCCGGGCAAAAGCCCCAAGTGCTCTATGGCGTGGAGCTGGGCCAGCCCCAGGTGAACCCGGCGGAAGCCCGGGCCCTGCTGGCCCGCCACGACTACGACATGGTGATCGGGTCGATCCACACCCTGAGCGACGGCCGGGATATCTATGGCACCCGATACACCGGGCTGGATGTGTGCGAAAGCGTCTTCGACCGGTATTTCAGCGATGTGGAAGACCTGCTGGCCTTTGGCGATTTTGACACCCTGGGCCATCTGGATTACCCCATGCGCGTCATGGGCGGCCTGTGGCCCGCGCCTACGCTGGCCCCGTACCGGGAGCGCATCGCCCCCCTTTTAAAGGAGCTGGCCCGCCAGGGGAAGGCGCTGGAAGTCAACACAAAGGGCTGCCGGGAATGGTTCCGCCAGCCGGGGCCGGAGCGATGGGCGCTGGAGCTGTTCCGCCAGTATGGCGGGCGGCTGGTGACCACGGGCAGCGATGCCCACAAGCCCCAAAACTGCGGGCAGGACCTGCTGGCGGCCCAAGCCCTGCTCCGCGCCGCCGGGTTCGACTGCATCGCCACCTTTGAGCGGCGGCAGCCCCGGCTCCACAAGATCTGATGCGAGGATGGATATGACCAACAAAGTGTATTTGGCCGCGTGCCAAGATTATGACAAAGAACGGGTGGAAAGCTGCATCCGGCGGATGTTCAACGCCTTTGGCGGGGTGGAAGCCCTGCTGCAAAAGGGAAAACGGGTGACAGTCAAGCCCAACTTGCTCATGGCCCGGGAGCCCGAAGCAGCCACCACCACCCACCCGGCTGTGGTGGAAGCGGTGGTCCGGCTGCTGGTGGAGCACGGCGCCAGCGTCACCATTGCCGACAGCCCCGGCGGCCCCTACAACGACCTGCTGATGCGCCGGGTATACGAAAGCAGCGGCATGGCCCAGGTGGCCCAGGCCACCGGCGCCCGGCTCAACCGGGATTACAGCAGCCGCAAGCGCCATTATTCCGGCATAAGGGAGCGGGATTTTGACATCATCGAACCCATTGCCGGGGCAGACGTCATCGTCAACATCGCCAAGATGAAGACCCATGGCATGACCTATTTTACAGGCGCTGTGAAGAACAACTACGGCACCATTCCCGGCCTGACCAAAGCGGCCTACCACTCCCAGCACCCGGGGCGGGGGGATTTTGCCGCCCTGTTGGTGGACCTGTGCCGGTGCGTCGCGCCGGAATTTTCCATCATCGATGGGATCGAAGGCATGGACGGCAAAGGCCCTTCGGGAGGCAGGCCCCGCCAGGGCGGCATCCTCATCGGCTCGCCCAACCCCTTTGCCGCCGACCTTGCCGCCATGCACCACTGCGGGCTCCACCCCAAGCGGGCCATGGTCCACCAATATGGGGCAGAGCAGGGGCTGGTGCCGGCCGCCTATGAAGGCTTGGAGCTTTGCGGCGACCGGGTGGAACCGCTGGCCACGCCCTTCGTGCCCGCCATCCGGGCGCGGCACAACCGGGGCTTCATCCACTATATGCCCAAGTTCCTGAAACCGGCCCTGGAACGGCTGCTGGTGCCCTACCCGGTGTTTACCGACCGGTGCATCGGCTGCGGCGCCTGTGTGCGGGCCTGCCCGGGCAAGGCCCTGGAGATCTGCCAGGGGCGGGCGGCGCTGGAAAAGAACAAGTGCATCAAATGCTATTGCTGCCATGAGCTGTGCCCGGTCAAGGCCATCGACTTGTAACCGGCAAACGGAGAAGGGAGGACCGCCATGCGGAGCCAAAGCTGCAAGGCCTATGCCAAAATCAACCTGACGCTGGACATCACCGGCCGCCGGCCGGACGGCTACCATTTGATCGAGACGGTGATGCACACCATCTCCCTGTGCGACACGGTGACGGTCAAGCCGGCCCGAAAAGCCGGCATCACCCTGCGGTGCAACCTGCCGTATGTGCCCTGCGATGAGCGGAACATCGCCTACCAGGCGGCCCAGCTGTTTTTTCAAAAAGCGGGCAGGCGGGAAAACATCTTCATCGACCTGCGCAAGCGCATCCCCGTGGGGGCGGGCATGGCCGGGGGGAGCACCGATGCCGCCGCCGTGCTGCGGCTGCTCAACCGGGCCTTTGGCATGCCCTTGGGGGAAAAAGCCCTCCATGCCCTGGCCCTGGAGCTGGGGGCGGACGTGCCTTTCTGCCTTTCCACCGGCTGCCGCCTGGCTCGGGGCATCGGCGAAGAGCTGAGCCCGACCCCCAGCCTGCCCCCTTGCTGGATCGTTGTGGTCAAGCCCCGGTTTTCCATCTCCACCAAAAAACTGTATGAAGCCATTGACAGCGTGGAGCTCCACGAAAAGCCGGACACCGCCGCCATGCTCCGGGCGCTGGAGGCGAAAGACCTGGCGGCCGCCGCCCGCCTGCTCTCCAACGTGATGGAAGAGGCGGCGGCGCTGGAGCGGCCCCTGATCGGCCAGCTGCGGCAAAGGCTGCTGGAGCTGGGGGCCCTGGGCGCCCGGATGACCGGTTCCGGTTCGGCGGTCTACGGCATATTCGCCCAGGAGGGGGCGGCGGAACGGGCCCGGCAGGCCATGGCCCAGCAGCCTGTGCAGGCCTGGCTGGCCCGGCCCATCGGCTAAAAGGCCCGGTTTTCCCCAGGCCGGTTTAAAGAAACGAAAACCTGTCCATACTGATGCCAAACGATCGAAACGCCAGGAAGGACAGGTGTTGGATATGATGAAATTAAAGCGTTGGGAATTGGCTCTGCTCTGCGGCCTGCTGTTCACCCTGCTGTGGGGCGCCGCCCCCATCCGGGCCCAATCGAGGCTGGCGGACAAATTGGTCCGCCTCCATGTCATCGCCAACAGCGACAGCCAAGAGGACCAGGCCCTCAAGCTGCAGGTGCGGGACGCCGTGCTGGAGGAAGCGCGGGCCCAGACCCAGGGGCAGCCACTGGAGAGCAGCCGGATCGACAGCGCTTTTCTGGAACACATCCGGCAGGCGGCCCAGCGGGAAGTGGAAGAACAGGGATACGATTACCCGGTGCAGGTGGAGCGGACCCGGATGTATTTCGACACCCGGGAATACGATACTTTTTCCCTGCCGGCCGGCGACTACGACGCCGTGCGGGTCACCATCGGCCAAGCCCAGGGCCGCAACTGGTGGTGCGTGATGCTGCCGCCGCTGTGCGCCCCCTCCTGCGAAGCGGATTTCGAGCAGACGGCCCGGGAGGGCGGGCTGGAACCGGGGGAGATCCGGTTTATGACAAAAGATGGGGTCCAGTATGCCGCCCGCTTTAAGATCGTGGAGTGGTGGGGCGAACTGGTGCACAGCTTAAAAGGATGAGCCGGAAGGCGGGAAAGACGGGTGCGGGCCCGTCTTTCTTTTTGCCTGTCTGTGGCAAAAAAGAGGGGGAAATTGAGTATGGGCCGCAAAAATGGTATAATAGCCGCAAAGCGGCTTTCGAGTCCTTTTCCCGCCGGCTGGGGCGGCAGGAGGATCTTGTTTTTTGCCGTGGCAGAGAAGAGGCAAAAAGGTGGCAGTTCTGCAGGAACGGCAGCGCAAAGGAGAGAGACGGGAACATGATGACCATATACACAGGCCGCGCCCAATGCGGCAAGACCAGCCGCCTGCTGGAACAGATCGGGCAGCGCGCCCGGCAGGGGCGCAAGCAGATCTTAGTGGTGCCGGAAATGCTCTCCCACGAGATGGAACGGCGGCTGCTGCAAGTGTGCGGCAACCCGGTGGCCCGGTGGGCCGAGGTGCTGACCTTCCAGCGGGCGGCCCAGCGCATCTTGCAGCAGGCCGGCCAGGGGGGCCGGCCCCGGCTGGATGCCGGCGGCCGGGTGCTGGCCATGCACCGGGCCATCCTGGAGGTGGAGAACTCCCTGGAATACTACCAGACCGCCGGTGCCCGGCCCGAGATGGTGGAACGGCTGGTGAGCCTGGTGGATGAACTCAAGGCCTGCCGCATCCAGCCGGAACAGCTGCTGCAGGCCGCCGGGGAGACGGGCAGCGCCGCCGGCAAGATCCGGGACCTGGGGCTGCTGTACGCCGCCTATTGCGGCGTGGCAGGGGGCCTGGCCCTGGATGACAAAGACCTGTTGACCGCCGCCGCCCAGGCCCTGCCGGATTGCGGTTTTGGCCAGGGGTGGGATTTTTACTTCGACGGTTTTTCCGGCTTTACCGCCCAGGAACGGCATTTGATCGAGCTGTGGCTGGGCCGGGGGCAGGAGATGGCCTTTGCCCTGCTGTACCAGCCGGGGGACAGCCTGTTTTTTGAGCAGGAAAAATTGCTGCACCGTTTGCAGGCCATGGCCCAGCGGAGCGGCGTCCGCTGCCAGGTGGAGGCGCTGGAGCGGCAGGCGGACCGCCGGGATGGGGCGCTGGAAAAAGTGGAACAAGGGCTGTTTGACTACGGGGCTTCGCCTTGGCAGGGCCCTTGCGCCAGCGTGCGCCTGTACCGCCTGCCCACCCCCGAAGAGGAATGCGAGTTTGCCGCATCCCTGGCCCGGCAGGCCATGGCCCAGGGCATGCGCTGCCGGGAGATCGCCCTGGCGGCCGGCGATATCGAACCCTACCAGCCCCTGCTGGAAAACGCCTTTGCCAAATTTGAAGTGCCCCTGTTTTTGGCGGAAAAGAGCGACATTTTGCAAAAGCCCGTGCTGGCGGCGGCCAACGGCGCTTTGCAGGCCGTGGCCCAGGGCATGCGGTATGAGGCGGTGTTCGCCTACCTCCGCTCCGGCCTATCCCCCCTGGAGGAAGACGAAGTGGACCGGCTGGAAAACTATGTGCTCACCTGGAACATCCGGGGCAAGGAATACTTCCGCCCCTTTGTCAAAAACCCGGCCGGGTACGAGAGCGACCGGGCGGAATGGGGGGCGGAACAACTGCCGGAGCTGGAGGCCATCCGGCAAAAAATGGCCGGCCCCTTGGAGCTGCTGCAGCAAAAGACGGCAGATTGCAAAGAGGGGGCGGGCTTTGCCCGGGCACTGGGGGAATTTTTGCAGCAGATCGGCCTGGAAGAGCGGATCTTGGAAAAAGTCCAGCAGCTGCAGCAGGCCGGCCGGGGGCGGGAAGCGGCGGAATACTCCCAGCTGTACCAGATCTTGCAAGGGGCGGTGGAGCAGTTCGCCGCCGCCATGGAGGGCCTGCCCATGGATGCGGGGGAGTTCTTGCGCCTGTGGCGGCTGATGCTGGGCCAATACAGCGTGGCGGCCATTCCAGTGGCCCTGGACAACGTGCAGGCAGGCAGTTTTGAGCGCATGTCTTTCCACGGGATCCGGCTGCTGATCGTGCTGGGCGCCCGGGATGGGGCCCTGCCCCCCGAAGGCGGCGGCAGCGGCCTGCTCACCGAGCAGGACCGGGCCAAGCTGCTGCAGGCCGGGGTGGAGCTGACGGAGACGGCGGAAGAGCACGCCTATGAGAGCCAGAGCCATGTATACCGGGGGTTCGCCGCGCCGGAAGAGCAGCTGGTGGTGCTCTACCCGGAAAAGAGCCGGGAGGGAGGGGCTTCCCGGCCCTCCTACTTGCTGCGCCGGCTGCAGAACCTGCTGCCCGGCTTGGCGATGGAGGTGCCGGACGACAGCTGGCGCCTGGCGGCCCGGCGGCCCTCTTTTGAGCTGGCCTGCGCCTCGGTGAGCGGCCAGGGCGGGCAGCTGGCAGAGACCGCCCGGCAGCTGGCGCTGGACCAGGGGGATCATGACGCCTACTTCCAGCGGCTGCGCCGCTATGCCGCCTCGCCCCGGGGGCCCATTCAAAGCAAAGAGCTCATCGCCGCCGCCTATGGCCGCCAAGTGCGGATGACCGCATCCCGGGCCGAGCAGCTCGCCAGCTGCCGGTTTTCCTACTTCATGGCCTACGGCCTTCGGGCAAAAGAGCGGAAGCGGGCCCAATTCGGCGCGCCGGAGACGGGCACTTTCCTCCATTATGTGGTGGAAAACACCATCCGGGAGATGACGCAGCACCCCGACCGGCAGCTGCGGGCCGTGGCCCAGAGCTATATCCAGGCCTTTTTGCAGGATACGCTCCGGGGCATGGAAGGGGAGAGCGCCCGCTTCCAGGGGATCTTCCGCCGGGTGCAGCGGATGGTGCTGGCCATTGTGGAAGATGTGTGGCAGGAGCTGCAAAACTCCCGGTTCGTGCCCATTGCCTTTGAGATGGGGTTTGGCCCGGGGCAGGAGAACCCGGCCATCGAACTGGAGCACGATGGGTTCACCATCGCCCTCAGCGGCAAGATCGACCGGCTGGACGGCTATCTGCAAGACGGCACCCTGTATGTGAAAGTGGCCGACTACAAGACGGGCACCAAGAGCTTCCACCTTTCCGACCTGTTGTACGGCATCAATATGCAGATGTTCCTCTACTTGCTGATGGTGCGCTGGGGCCGCCAGGCTGTGCTGCGGGATGGGGAGCGGGCCTTTGGCCAAGTGGCGGAACAAGTCCGCACGGCGGGGGTGCTGTACATCCCGGCCAAAACGCCCTATGTGACGGTGGAATACGGGGAAGAATACGGGGAAGTGGAGCGGAAGATGAGCCGGGAGCTGCGGCGCATCGGCATCGTGCTGGATGACCCGGCCCTGCTGGAAGCCATGGAGCAGCCGGAAGGGGGCAAATTCCGGTTTTTGCCCGTCAGCCTGAAAAAAGACGGCAGCCTGAGCAGCACGTCGTCCGTCACCAGCAGCGAAGGGTTCGCCCGGCTGGTGCGGGGGGTGGACCGGCAGCTGCGGCACATCGCCCAACAGATCGCCCAGGGGGATATCGAGGCCCAGCCGGTGAGCACCGGGCCCGATTGGTCCGCCTGCGATTGGTGCCCTTTCCGGGATGCCTGCCACTTTGATGAGACCATGAAGAAAGACCGCCGGCGGAAGATCCGCGTGCTGCCAGACAGCCAGGTCTACGCCCGCCTGCAAGAGGAGGAGGAAGAAGATGGCCGTCACATTCACGCCCCAGCAGCAGAACGCCATTGACAGCCGGGGCGGCGCGCTGATCGTCTCGGCGGCCGCCGGCAGCGGCAAGACGGCGGTGCTGGTGGAACGGGTGATCCGGCGGATCACCGACCCCCAGGACCCGGTGGACATCGACGGGCTGCTGATCGTCACGTTCACCAATGCGGCAGCCGCCGAAATGCGGGAGCGCATCGCCGACCGGCTGCTGGCCCAGCTGGCGGAAGAACCGGGCAGCCGCCGTTTGCGCCGGCAGCTGGCCCTGCTGGGGGGCGCCCGCATCCAGACCGTCCATGCGTTCTGCCTGGACCTGGTGCGGCAGAATTTCACCCAGTGCGGTGTCAATCCCGGTTTCCGGCTGCTGGATACGGCGGAGAGCCAGCTGCTCAAGGAGCAGGCCATGGAGGAGATGCTGGAAGAGCAGTACGCCGACCAAGACCCGGATTTTTTGGCCGCTCTGGACAATTTCGCCGAGGAGCGGGGGGACCGGAAGCTGCAGCAGGTGGTGATGGAGCTCTACGAAGGGCTGCGCAGCCATGTAGACCCGGCCGGGTGGCTGGAGCAGGCCATCCAGACGGCGGAATACGGCGCCCACAGCCAGCCGGAGGAGCTGGAGTGGTGCCAAGACCTGCTCCGGTATGTGGAAGAGCAGACGGCTTATTTGGAGGGCCGGCTGCTGGCCGCCTACCGGCAGCTGGAGGAAGTACCCGAGGTGCTGGCCAAATACGGCCCTGCCTTTGAACAGTGCCTGGTCGGCGGCCGGCAGATCCGCCAGGCAGCCGGCCAGGGCTGGGACGCCTGCTTTGAAGCGCTGCGCCAGTTTTCCAAACCGCGGCTGGCCGCTGTGCGGGGGGCGGACAAAGGCTTTACCGACCGGATGAAAGAGGCCCGGGACGCTTTTTGCGCCGGCATTGAGCAGCTGGCCGCCGAAGCGGTCTCCCGGCCGGGCAGCCAGGTCCGGCGGGAGCTGGCCGCCTCCCTGCCCATCCTGCGGGGACTGCGGGATCTGGAGCAGGCCTTTGAGCGCTTTTACGGCCAGGGGAAAAAGCGGCGGAATGCCCTGGATTTCAGCGATCTGGAGCATTTGGCCATCGGCCTTTTGGTGGACCGGAAGACCGGGGAGCAGACCTTGCTGGCCCGGCAGCTGGCCGAGGGGATCCAGGAGATCTTAGTGGATGAATACCAGGATACCAACGAGATTCAGGACTGCCTGTTCCAGGCCCTGCGCCGGCCGGGCAACAGCCTTTTCCTGGTGGGGGATGTGAAGCAGAGCATCTACCGCTTCCGCCTGGCGGAACCGGAGATCTTTGTGGAAAAGTATTACGCCTACCAGGATTATGAACAAGACCCCGAAGCGCCCCGCAAGCGGCTGATGCTCAACCAGAACTTCCGCTCCCGGTGGGAAGTGCTGGAGCTGACCAACTTCTTGTGCCGGCGCACCATGACGCGGCGCTTTGGCGGCGTGGATTACGATGAGCGGGAAGAGCTGCGGCCCGGCGAACCCTACCCCTACCAGGGCCCCTGCCCGGCAGAGGTGTACCTGCTGGACAAAAAGCGGGAAGAAGGGGAGGAGGACGCGCCCGAATGGGCGGTGTATGAAGCGGAATTTGTGGCGGAGGCCATCCAATGGCAGCTGCAGAACGGGCAGGTGACGGACAAAGGGCAGCCGGGCTCCCGGCCTGCCCGGCCAGAGGATGTGGCAGTGCTGCTCAGCTCCTTTTCCAACAAGGCGCCGCTGTACCAGCAGGCGCTGGAGCGGCGGGGCATCCCCTGCACCGCCGGCGGCGGGGCCGACCTGTTCGCCTCCATCGAAGCGGCGGTGCTGCGCAGCCTGCTGGCGGTCATCGACAACCCCAGGCAGGATATCCCCTTGATCTCGGTGCTCCGCTCCCCGCTCTACCTGTTCACCCCCGATGAACTGCTGGAGATCCGCCAGCAGGACCGGAAAGGGCAGTTTTACGACGGGCTGCTCCGCAGCGATTCCCCCCATGTGCGCCAGTTCCTGGAGGACCTCCGCCTGTTCCGCAGCCACGCTCCCGATATGAGCGTGGGGCAGCTGGTGGCCCTGATCTACAGCCGCACCGGCGCTCTGGGCGTGTTTCAGGCGCTGGACAACGGCCCCCAGCGCAAGCGGAACCTGCAGCGGTTCTACCAGCTGGCCCTGCAATATGAGAGCGGCGGCAGCCGGGGCCTGTTTGAGTTTTTGCAGATGCTGGAGAAAAAAGCCCAGGAGGGGGATGTGGCGGAAGAACCGGCCCCCGGGGCCGTCCGGCTGATGAGCGTGCACAAGTCCAAAGGGCTGGAATTCCCCATCGTGGTGGTGCCCGACCTGAGCAAACGGTTCAACACCGACGACCTGCGCCAGCCCATGCTGCTGCACAAAAAAGTGGGCCTCGCCTTCCGGCTGCGGGATGTGGAGCGCCGCACCGAACAGAAGACCCAGATGCAGGCCGCCATCCAGCTGCGCCACCGGGCCGAATCCCGGGAGGAGGAGCTGCGGAAGCTCTATGTGGCCATGACGCGGGCGCGGGAAAAGCTGATCCTCACCATGGCCCTGCCCGATGCGCAGGCCAGCCTGCGCCGGTGGGAAGAGCTCTGCGACGAAGAGGGATGCCTGGCCCCGGGGGCGGCAGCGGACCAATCATCCGCCGCCATGTGGGTGGCGGCCCCGCTGCTGCGCCACCCGGATGGGCAGCCCCTGCGGGAATATGCGGGCCTGCCCTTGGCCCTGCCTGCCCAGGACGCCCGGCGGGGCGGGCTGGTGTGCCGGGTGGTGCCCTTTGACCGCAAGTGGATGCAGGCCGGGGAAGAAGGGGGGCAAGACCAGGCGCCGCCGGAGCAGCTGACCATGGATATGCCCCGCTTCCAGGCGCTGCAGGACTTTGTGTATCCCCACCTGGAAGCCACTAAGCTGCCTTCCAAGCTGACGCCCACCGGCGTACAGCAGCTGGCGGCAGACAGCGCCCAGCTGGAATGGCAGGGGGAGCGGGCCCAGCCCCGCATCCAGATGTACCGGACGGAGAGCCGGGACCAGGCGGCCCGGATGGGCACGTTGGTCCACCGGTGCATGCAGCTGGTAGACCTCGCCCGCTGCCAGACGGCAGAAGGGGCTGCCGCCGAACTGAAGCGGCTGGTGGAGGACAAACAGGTGGAAGAGGAGGCGCTGCAGATCGGCCCCCAGGCCATCGCCCGGTTTGCCGCCTCCCCCCTGGGGCGCCGGGCGGAGCAGGCCCAGTGCCTGCGGGAATACCAGTTTTCCGCCCTGTTCACCCCCAAAGAGCTGGGGGTGGGCCAGGGGGAAGAGGAAGAGATCTTGATGAACGGCATCATCGACCTGCTGCTGTTGGAAGAGGACGGCGCCTGGGTGGTGGATTTCAAAAGCGACGCCGTGGCCCCGGGCAAAGAGCCCTTCCAGGCCAAGCGCTATGAAAAGCAGCTGGACATCTACGCCAAGGCGGTGGAAAAGATCATGGAGGTGCCGGTGCGGGGCCGGACCGTCTACTTCCTGGCCACCGGCGCCGGGGTGGAAGTGGGCCCGCCCCGGCAGGAATAAAAAGGGGAGCGGGGCACGGCCGCCATGGCCCTGTCCGCCCACCGGACCGGCCAAGGGAAACCGGCGGGCATGGCAAGGGGCGGCCTGTATGCCCCCGCCGGCCCCGGCCTTGCTCCCCCGGCCCGGGCGTGGCGGCAAAGCCACGGCGGATAGGCGCTGTGCGCTTTCCGGGCCGGGATGGCAAAAGAAAAAGCAGCCCGCAGGCTGCTTTTTCTTTTATTCAGGGTCAGATCAGCAGATCGATGGTCTTCTGATTGGTGGTGGAGGGGTATTTGGCCTCCAGCTCATCCATATAGTTGTTGTAATCCTGGGTGGCCAAAGCGCTCTCCGCATTGACTTTCCAAGCGGGGCCGCCTTCGCTCACGAAATACATGATGTGGTAGCCGTACTCTGTTTTGACGATGCCGGTGTCACCGGGCTGGCGGGATTCATCGAAGCACCAGTCGTTGAACTCCGTGACCATCTGGCCGGGGGTCACGCCCTCGTACAAGCCGCCTTGGGCTGCGTTGCTGTCATCGGAATTTTCCCGGGCAAGGGCGGCAAAGGAATCCTCTGTCTGCTCGCCGTCTTTCCACTGCTGCAGCAGCTCTTCCGCCTGCTGGGAGACTTCTTCGTCGTTGTCTTCGTCGCTGCTGAGCAGGATGTGCCGCACATTCACCGTGTTGGATTCATCCCGGTAGCGGTCGATGAAGTAGACCACGCTGTAGTTGGTGCTGATCTCCAGCACAGCCGTATCCCCTTCCTGGCGGGCCGGGTCTTTCACCCAGTCCATCACCGTGCCGGAGGAGGTGAGGGCCACGCCCTGCTGCAGCGTGCCGTCGTCTTCTGCATATTGCTCCTGCTGGTCTTCAGCGGCGTTTTCACGGGCCAGGCGGATGAAGGATTCCTCATCGGTCACCTGCTCCAAAAAGGCGTCGGCTTTGGCCTTGGCCTCCGCTTTGTTCTGCTCGGTTTCCTCGTCGGTCTCGCCGGTCTCAAAGAACACCTGGAACACGCGGTAATCCGCCTTGTCGAAATCGTCGGCGTTTTCTTCGTAATAGGTGTTCAGCTCTTCATCGGTGTGGGATTCTTTGGCCTGGGTGTTGTTGTAGAAATCCTGGCCCAGGGAAGCCCGCCAGAGGATCTCTTTGTATTGGTCAAACGACAGGTTCATGCCCAGGGCCTGGCCCAGGTATTCGTTGGGGGACAGGTCCGCCGACTCCGCGCTGCTCTCCAGGGCGGCGATGGAATCGTCGTAGCTCTGCTGCCCTTCTTCGCTCATCTCATACCCTTGGGATGTGGCCTCGTTGTACAGGGCATACGTATCCCGCAGGGTGGTCTCCGCCTGCTCCCGGAACATCTCGCCAAACGTCTGGGTGTCGGTATACATGGCCTCATCGATGGTGCTGTAGGTCAGCCCCAGCTGCGTCAGGTAGTCGCTGTTCTGCGATAGGAAGTTGTTGCGCATCTGGTTGTAATAATAATTGTATTCCGAACCGGAGATCTCCGTGTCGCCCACGGTCATAGCCGTCATGTGGCGCTGCAGCACACCGGTGGAGTATAGAACGCCGAACACCAGCAGCACCAGAACCACCAGGGCGGCCAGCCAGCCGATGACCTTGTGCAGCCGTTTGCTCTTTTGTTCCTGTTGTTGTTTTGCGGAGATCTGCCCGGCTTGGGCCTCCCGCTCCTTCCGTGCTCTTGCACCTTTTCCCATTGCACTAACCATCCTTGATCGTAAATTTTGCTTTTCCATTATACCGGAAAAAGACGTGAAATTTGTTACAAACCTTTAAAATTATAAAACGGAAGCGGGAGAAAATCAAGATGGAGGCCCAAAACAGGCGGGGAAACAAAAAACAAGGGATGTTGGATGCAGGGTGGAGGGGCATTTGGGGCTGTGAGCCGCCCGGTATCGATAGTGGAAAACGGGCAGGCCGCCCCAGGCGCAGGGATGCCGGCAGGGCACGGCGGAAAAATCATCGGGCTTTTTGGAAAAAAAGCTTGCATATCCCATTGGGTTGTGGTAATATAATCTTTGCTTGTAATTAGCTTTTTGCGAGGTGAGAAGTAGTGAAAGAAGGCATCCATCCTGAGTACAAGAGAACGACGATCAAGTGTGCCTGCGGCGCCGAGATCGAGACCAGTTCTACAAAAGAAAATATCCATGTTGAAATCTGCAGCAATTGCCATCCCTTCTTTACCGGCAAGCAGAAGCTGGTAGATACGGGCGGACGTGTGGATCGCTTCAAGAAGAAGTTCAATATCCAAGACTAAAACAAGGATATCCGGCGGCATCTCGCAAGAGGTGCCGCCTTTCTTTACTGAAAAACCCTCTGGGCCAGGCAGATTTTCATAGAGTTGCCGTGAACACAGAAATAATTGCGGAATTTGCCCAAATCTATTGTTATTTCCTTCCCCCTTTTTATATAATGGCACCATGAGAATGCTGCCCATCCGGTGGGCGGCGGAAAGAAAGCAGAGGGAATGGAAATGAAGCTGATGAGTTTTCTCAGGCAGAGTGGAGAAGAACGGACGCAGAGGGTACTGACCGGCAGTGTGTATGGCACCATGCTGTTTCTGGCTGTGCCCTCTTTTTTGATGTTGATCTCCCAGGCGCTGGCCACCACGTTTGACAACTGGTTCATTTTGAACTACTCCGATCTGTCATCCAGCGGCGCCGTATCCTACGGGATGCAGGCATTCAATGTCATTTACAACGCGGGCATCGGCCTTTCGGTGGCGGGCACCGCCATTTTGAGCCGGTTCAACGGCCAGGGCGACTGGGAAAACAGCCGCCATTACACCAAGCAGTTCATCATGCTGATGTTCCTGCTCTCCCTGGCCCTGGGCACTCTGACCTTCGGCCTTTCCGGCTTTTACGCCGATATGGCGCTGGAAGACCTGCGGCCCGGCGTGCGGCTGGTGATGAAGCTATACGCCATCTCCATCCCCTTCGCCTATTTCAACAACGCGTATTACGCGCTGAAGAACGCGGTGGGCAAATCGGAGATCCCCTTTGTCTTCACCTTTTTGATGGTGTTTACAAAGGTGGTCTGCAATTCCATTTTCGTGGCCGGCCTGAGGCTGGGCGTGCTGGGCATCGGCCTTGCCACCATCTGTTCCCACCTGGTGGTCTCCCTGGTGCTGCTGACGGATATGTTCCTGCGGCCCAAGGGCATGCGGCTGAGCTTCCGGGGCTTCCGGTTCGACCGCTCGGCCCTGCGGACTTTGCTGGTGGTGGGCATCCCCTCGGTGATCAACAACATGGCCATGTCGGTGGGCTTTTGGCTCATCAACCTGGAGGCCATGAAATTTGGCACAGAGCTGCTCAATTCCATCAATTTGGGCAATAATATCTCCAGCTTGATGTACAACCTGACCAGCTGCTTTGGCACCAGTGTCACCACAGCCGTCAGCCTGAACCTGGGGGCCGGGCAGAACAAGCGGGCCAAGGCTTCCGCCAGGGCTTCGGTGGTGATGAGCATGCTGGGCGGCTGCTTGGGCATCGCCATCATCTACCTGTTCGGCCTGCCGATCACAAAGCTGTTTACCACGGCCAGCCCCCAGGTGTTGGATGCGGCCCTGGTGACCCAGCGCATCGCCGTGGTGGGCGCGCCCACCTTTGGCGTGTGCAGCGTGTATTGCGGCGTGTTCATCGGCTTTGCCCGCACCAAGCTGCCCATCGCCATCAATGTGGCCCGGGTCTGGCTGCTGCGCTATGTGTTCATCCGCATTGCCGAAAGCCGCATCTTTTTGCAGGGGATCATGGAAGGCATCTTCCACTATACATTGCAGATCAACTATACGGTCATCCCTTGGGCCACGGTGTTCAGCAACACGGTCACCGCCCTGTTTGCCCTGGCTGTCTACCGCACGCTGCGGTGGGAGGGCGACCATTCGCTGGTGATTGAGAAAAAGAAGAAAAAAGGAGCAACAGCTTGAAAGAAGAACAAAAGGAAATACAAGAAAAACAGCCCGAGCGGGCGGGCCTGGTGGGCTTGAGCTGCGGCAGCCTGCCGGATTTTGACCATTCGGACAGCGACACCATGGCGGAGCTGGAACAGCTGCTGGAAACGGCGGGGGGCCAGTGCATCTTTACCGCCATGCAGAACCGGCCCACGCCGGACCCCCGCACTTTCATCGGCGAGGGCAAAGCCCGGGAGATCGCAGAGCTGGTGCGGCAGAACCAGGTGGATCTGCTGGTGTTCGACAACGAGATCTCCCCATCCCAGACCAGGGCGCTGGAGGAGATCATGCAGTGCCGGGTCATTGACCGCAACGCTTTGATCCTGGATATTTTTGCCGACCGGGCCAAGACCAGCGAAGGCAAGCTGCAGGTGGAGCTGGCCCAATACCAGTACCTGCTGCCGCGCCTTTCCGGCATGTGGAGCCATCTGGTGCGCCAGACGGCAGGCGGCGGCCGCAGCCCCATCGGCACCCGCGGCCCCGGCGAGACCCAGCTGGAGACCGACCGGCGCCACATCCGTCAGCGCATCGCCCGGCTCCAGCGGGAGCTGGAAAACGTGCGCCAGATCCGCGCCACCCAGCGGCGCAAACGGCGCAAGCGGGAGGTGCCCTTGGTGGCCCTGGTGGGGTATACCAATGCGGGCAAATCCACCCTGCTCAACGCGCTGACGGGCGCCGGCGTCCATGCCAACGACCGGCTGTTCGACACGCTGGACCCCACCACGAAAAGCTACCGGATGGAGGACGGCACGGAGATCCTGATCTCCGACACGGTGGGCTTTATCCGCAAGCTGCCCCACCACTTGGTGGACGCTTTTAAAGCCACGCTGGAAGAGCTGACCTATGCCGACGTGCTGGTCCATGTGATCGACGCTTCCAGCGACATTTGGGACAGCCAGGCCCAGGTGGTGGAACGGCTGATCGAAGAGCTGGGAGCCCAGCAGACGCCCCGCATCGTGGTGTTCAACAAATGCGATAAAATGCCCCTGGATTTCCAGCCGCGCATGACCGGGGCTGTCCACATCTCGGCCAAGACCGGGGAAGGGCTGGAGGCGCTGCTGGCGGCCATCCGCCAGACCCTGGGGCGGGATAAGATCCGGGTGGAATTTGTGCTGCCCTATGCCCGGGCCTCGGTGCTGGATATGCTGTACCGGGACGCCGATGTGAAAAAGGCGGAATACCAGGAGGAGGGCATTGCAGTGGAAGTGGTGTGCGACCAGCAGGTGCTGGGCCGCCTCTATGAATTTGTGCCCCAATACCGGCCCAAAGAAGAGTGGGAAGATTGAGGGGCCGCCAAAAGGTAACAGACAGACGCACAACAGCCAGGGGCGGTCAGGCTGCCCCTGATCAGACTGCCGAAAGACCTCCGCAGGAGGAAGGTCTCGCAGAGTTCCTGCGGCGCAGCCGCAGGAATACAATGAAAATCCGTCATTTCCGGGGACATGCGCCGTGGAAATGACACTTCTCGTGCAAGATGGGCCGACTTTTCCGTCAGGAATCGAGGCCCATCTTGCACGCTTCCCCCCTCGAAAAAGTGGCTCCTGCCACTTTTTCGACACGCTGAGCCAGGGGCGGCACCCCTGGCTGTCTTTTGCAGAGAGGAAAGAGCAGATGGAATACCGCATCATAGACCTGGAGCATTGGAAGCGGCGGGAGTATTTTGAGCACTACCGGCAGGCAGTGCCCTGCATTTACAGCATGACCGTCCAAGTGGATATCACGAACATCCGGCAGAAGGGGTACAAGCTGTACCCCACCATGCTGTACTGCCTGGCCACGCAGGTCAACCGGCACGAAGAGTTCCGCATGAACATCCGCCCCGGCGGGCAGCTGGTGTGCTACGATGTGCTGCACCCCAGCTACACCGTGTTCCACCGGGAGAGCGAGACTTTTTCCAGCCTGTGGACTTTGTACACCCCGGATCATCCGGCCTTTTGCCGCCGGTATGCCCAAGACCAGCAGGAGTTTGGCGCCATTCAAAAGCTAGAAGCAAAGCCCGGCCAGCCGGAAAACGTGTTCAATGTGTCCATGCTTCCCTGGGCCGCATTCCAGGGCTTCCACCTCCAGACCCAGGGCTTCGATTACTTGCTTCCCATTTTTACCATGGGCAGATTCCAGCAGAAAGAAGGCAGGTGCTGGCTGCCCCTGGCCATCCAGGTGCACCACGGGGTGTGCGACGGTTTCCATGTCTGCCGGCTGGTGGAGGAACTGCAAGACCAGCTGGAGTCCCTGTGAAGAGGGGGCGGACAGACGAAAAAAACGGCGCCGGAAAAGGCAGGCGGTCTGCACTGCTCTTTCCGGCGCCGTTTTGCAGGGCGGTAGCCTTTTTGTCAAAAGGCCAGGGGCACGAAGCGGCGGGCCCGGATGGTGCTGGGGGTGACGGCGCAATCCAGCGCCAAAATATGCACGCCCGCCTGGCGGCAGCGGCGCAGGGCCTGGCCAAAGGCCGGATGGGTCACATCGTTGGGGGCGAAGGACAGCACATCCTCCATCTGGATGATGAAGACGGCATAGGCCTCATAGCCCTCTTCCACGCAGCGGCACAGGCCGTTCAAGTGCTTGACGCCCCGCTGGGTGGGCGCATCGGGAAAGTAGCAGCGGCCGTCCATCTCCAGCGTACAGCCCTTGACTTCGGCAAACAGGGAGCGGCCCTCTGCCTCGATGTAGAAGTCAAAGCGGGAGTCGCCGTGGGTCACCTCCCGGCGCACCAGGGGGGCCGGGCCAAAATAGCCCTGGGCGGCCCACTCGGCAAAGATCTGGTTGGGGGCGGCGCTGTCCATGTTGATCAGCCGGTCCCCCTTTTCCACGGCGATCAGGTCGTAAGGGGTGCGCCGGGCCGGGTTCTGGGCCTTTTGCAGATAGACCCGGCAGCCGGGCACCAGCAGCTCTTTGCAGCGGCCGGTGTTCTTTACATGGCAGATCTGCCGCCGGCCCTCCAGCTCCACATAGGCCACGAAGCGGTTGGGGCGCTCCAAAAAAGTGGCGGCCCGTACATCGGTGTATTCCATTTTATTGCCCCAGCAGCTCTTTCAGGTGGAGGATGGCCAGGCGGTACCCTTCAAAGCCGTGGCCGTAAAAGGATCTGACGCAGGCCATGCCCGCATAGGAGACATGGCGGAAGGGCTCCCGCTCGTAGATGTTGGAAAGATGGACTTCCACCGCCGGCAGGGAAACCGCCTTTAAGGCGTCTAAAATGGCCACGCTGGTGTGGGTGTAGGCGGCGGGGTTGATGACGATGCCGTCAAACTTCTGGTAGGCGGCCTGGATGGCGTCCACAATGGCGCCTTCGTGGTTGGATTGGAAACACTCCACCTCCACGCCGTTTTCCTGGCACACTTGGCGGATGAAGCGGAGCAGGCTCTCGTAGGTCTGGGAGCCGTAGATGTTTTTTTCCCGGATGCCCAGCATGTTGATGTTGGGGCCGTTAATGACCAGCAGCTTCATAAAATGCCTCCATAATAAGTTCTGCCGTCTGCTGGAGCGGTCCGCTGTTGCAGATGGCGTAGTGGGATGCCGCCCGGTAGAGGGGGGAGCGCTGCCGGAGCAGGGCTTCCAGGGCCTCTGGCCCGCCGGCGGAAAGGGGGCGGCCTTCGGTGGGCAGCAGGGACAGATCCCGCTGCAGCCAGACCACAAAGCCGTTTTGGGCCATGGCCTGGCGGTTTTCCGGCCGCAGCACCGTGCCGCCGCCGGTGGCGATGACGCAGCCGGTGCGGGCGCCGGCCTGGGCCATGGCCTGGGCCTCCAGCCGGCGGAAGGCCTCTTCGCCCTGCTGGGCAAAGATCTGGGGGATGGCCATGCCCGCCTGCTGCTCGACCAGGCTGTCCAGGTCCAGAAAAGGGCGGCCCATCCGCTGGGCCAGCAGGGCGCCCACCGAGCTTTTGCCCGAGCCGGGCATGCCCACCAGCACGATGTTCTGCAGCTGCCCCGCCAGATCCCGGTGGATGGCCTGGATGGAGCTGTCGTCCAGGGGGCGGCCCAAAAACTGCTCGACCGCCGCCTTGGCCTGGGCCACCAGCATGAAGAGCCCCCCTGCTGCCGGGATGCCCATGGAGCGGGCCGCCTGGACGAAGGCGGTGCGCAGCGGGTTGTAGATCACATCCAGCGCCCCTTCCAGCCGGGGGAACTGCCGGGGGTCGGCGGCCATGGGGCCCCCTTGGGGATACATGCCCACCGGGGTGGTGTTGATGAGCACCTGGGCGTCGGCATGCCGCCCGGCCAGCCCCTCATAGGTTTCCGGCCCCCGGCGGGATACCACCACGATCTGCCGGGCGCCCAGCTGCCGGGCGGCGGCTTGGGCGGTGAGGGAAGTGCCGCCGGTGCCCAGGATCACCACTTTTTTGCCCTCCATGCTGACCCCGGCCCGCCGGGCCAGGCTCATCAGGCCATAGAGGTCGGTGTTGTCCCCCCGCAGGGTGCCGTCGGCCAGGCGGACGATGGTGTTCACGCTGCCGATGGCCTGGGCTGCCGGGGTCAGCTGGCTGCAATAGGGGATCACCGCTTTTTTGTAGGGGATGGTCACATTGATGCCCCGGAAGGGGCGGCGGCGCATAAAATCATCCAAAGCTTCGGGGGGCAGGGGGTGCAGATCGTAGGCGTACCCCCCCAGTTTGGCGTGGATCTGGGGGGAAAAGCTGTGGCCCAGTGTTTCGCCGATGAGGCCGTATTCCAATGCCAATTAAAACACCTCGCTGTAGCTGCCCAAAAAGGTGAAGGACTCCAGATCCCGGGCCAGGCCGCCCAGCATGTTCACCGTCTCCGGCGCATAGCAGGAGGCATCGAAATCGAAGTAGAACATGAATTCAAAATCTTTGCCGGGCATGGGGCGGCTCTCCAGCTTGGTCAGGTTGAGGCCCAGGGCGCTGAACCGGGCGATCAGGCTGTAAAGGGAGCCGGGCTTGTGGGGCAGGGTGAGCATCAAGCTGATCTTGTTGGCGCCGGGGAAGATCTCCATCTGCTTGGAGATGCAGATGAAGCGGGTGTAGTTGTGGTCGCTGTTTTGGAAGTTCTCCCCGATGACCTGCAGGCCGTAGAGCTCCGCGCAGGTGCGGGAGGAGATGGCGGCCACATCCCGGCGGCCGCTCTGGGCCACGAATTGGGCGGCAGCCGCCGTGTTGGCCATGGTGGTCACCTGGATCTCCGGGTGTTGTTTCAGCCATTCGCTGCACTGGCGGATGCCCTGGTCGTGGGAGACCACCTGGCGGATGTCGGCCAGCTGCACGCCGGGGTTGGCCAGCAGAGTGTGGTCCACCTTGAGCTTGATGCTGCGCACGATGTGGAATTGGTACCGCTTCATCAGGTCGTAGACCTGGGTCACCGAGCCTGCGGAGCTGTTTTCGATGGGCAGGATGCCATATTGGCACAGGCCTTGCTGCACTGCCTGGAACACCCCTTCAAACTGGTTGAAATACAGCACGGTGGGCAGGGAGAACAGCTTGTCGCAGGCCTGCTGGGAATAGGCGCCCTCCACGCCCTGGACGGCCACGGTGGCCTTTTTGGGGAACAGGGGCGGCGTATTTTGGCAGGCGGATTCGATGGCCTGGGCCAGGGGCGAGCCCTGGCTGAGCATCTGGTTCTGGTAGCTGCGGCTCAGGTCGAAGAGCACGTTCCACAGCACGGTGGAATAGGGCTCGTAAGGCTCGCCCACCTGTTCGGCCACCCGGGCCAGCACTTGGCGTTCCCGGCTGCGGTCCAGCACCGGTTTGCCGCTCTCTTTTTTGCTTTGGGCCACCTGCAGCACGGTGTCCATCCGTTTGGCGAACAGGCGGGCCATCTCATCGTCGATCTGGTTGATCTGTTCTCGCAGTTCATTGAGTTCCATAGGTATCTTCCCTTTCCGGGCCATGGGCCCTTTGTCAGATTCAAAGTGGTCAAAGGATCAGGTCCAGCAGCACCAGGGCCACGGCGGCCTCCACGCAGGGCACGGCCCGGGGCACGACGCAGGGGTCGTGGCGGCCTTCGATGACCAGCGTGCGGTCCTGGTGAGCGGATAGGCTGACGGTCTGCTGGGGCTGGGAGATGGAGGGGGTGGGCTTGAAAGCGCACCGCAGCAGGATGGGCATGCCCGAGGAGATGCCCCCCAAGATGCCGCCGTGGTGGTTGGTGCGGGTGCGCACCGTGCCGTCGGGCTGCTGGGAAAAGGGGTCGTTGTGCTGGCTGCCCCGCAGGGCGGCGGCGGCAAACCCGGTGCCGAATTCCACCCCCCGCACGGCGGGTATGCCGAACAGGGCGGCGGCCAGCCGGTTTTCCAAGCCGTCGAACATGGGCTCGCCCAGGCCGGCGGGCACGCCCAGGGCGGCGCACTCCACGATGCCGCCCACGCTGTCCTGGTCCAGGCGGGCCTGTTCGATCTGCTCCCGCATCCGCTGGCCGGCGCTGTCTTCCACCACGGGGAAGGGGCTGCGCCCCGGGGCCAGCAGCTGTTCCGCCGTCAGGTCCACCGGGTCGAAGGGGGCGTCTTCCACGCCGGCGATGGCGGCGATGTGGGCCCCGACCCAAATGCCCCGGCGGGCCAGGATCTGCAGCGCCACGGCGCCGGCAAAGCACAAAGGCGCCGTCAGCCGGCCGGAAAAGTGGCCGCCGCCCCGGATGTCGTGGTACTTGCCGTATTTGACATAGGCCGTGTAATCGGCGTGGGAAGGGCGGGGCAGATCCCGCAGCTGCTCGTAGTCTTTGGAGCGGGCGTCCTTGTTTTCAATGATGGCGCACAGGGGCGCGCCGCAGGTGTAGCCGTCCACCAGGCCGGAGAGGACGACAGGCGCGTCCGCCTCCCGCCGGGCAGTGGCATAGGGCGCTTTGCCCGGGGCGCGCCGGGCCAGGAAACGGCCCGCTTCCTCCAGGTCGACGGCTTCGCCGGCGGGCAGGCCGTCGATGTTCACGCCGATGGCCCTGGAGTGGGATTGGCCGAAGATGCTCACCCGGATGTTATGGCCAAATTGGGATGCCATGGCAGATTCCTCCTAACCGTTGATGATCCTGCCAAAAGGTAGGATAGGATTTGGCGGCGGCTTGGGCGCCGTCGATGGTCACCGGCCCCTGGCACCGGATGGCGGCAATGGCGGCGGCCATGACCATCCGGTGGTCGGCGCAGCTGTCCACCCGGCCGCCTGCCAAAGGCCCGCCCAAGATGCGCAGGCTGTCGCTGCCTTCCTCCACTTGGGCGCCCAGGGCGCGCAGCATGGCGGCGATGGCAGCCAGGCGGTCGCTCTCTTTGAGCCGCAGCCGGCCGGCATGGCAGATCTCCGTCCACCCTTGGGCGCAGGCCGCCACCACCGAGAGCACCGGGATCAGGTCGGGGATGGGCCCGGCGTCGATGGCGATGCCGCGCAGCGGGCCGGGGGATACGGTGGCTTGGCCGGCCGCCGCCTCCACCCGGGCGCCAAAGCGGGCCAGCACATCCAGCACGGCCCGGTCGCCCTGGGGGGAATCCAGGCGCAGGCCGGTGACCGTGACCGGCTTGCCCAGGGCGCCGGCGCACAGCCAGAATGCGGCGTTGGACCAATCGCCTTCGGCCTCTACGGCGCCCGGGCTGCGGTAGCGCTGGCCGGGCGGCACCCGCCAGCCGTCTTCCAGCACTTCCACCGCCACGCCGAACCGGGCCATGGCGGCCTGGGTGATGCGGATGTAATCCGCCGACTCCATCGGGGAGGTCAGCCGGATGACCGCGCCGCCAGGCAGCAGGGGGGCGGCCAGCAAAAGGCCGGTGATGAACTGGGAGCTCACGTCGCCGGGCAGCTGGAATTCCCCGCCGGCCAGCCGGCCCCGGATGGAAAAGGGCAGGCTGGGGGCGGAAAAGGAGATGCCGTGGCCCTCCAGCTGCTCCACCAAGGGGCCCATGGGGCGTTGGGGAAGCCGGCCGTGGCCGGCAAAGCGGGCCCCGGCGCCCAAAGCGGCGGCCACGGGCAGCAAAAACCGCAGGGTGGAACCGCTCTCACCGCAATCCAGCAGGCAGGCGGGGGGCAGAGGGCCTGGCGAGACCTGCCACAGGCCGGACCCGGCCGGCTGGATGGAAGCGCCCAGGGCCTTCAGGCAGCCCATGGTGTACTCCATATCCTGGGAAAGGCTCCGCAGGCCCACCTGGGTGGGGCCGTCGGCCAGAGCGGCGCAGATGAGCAGCCGGTGGGCGTCGGATTTGGAGGCGATGGCCGGCAGGGTGCCCGCCAGAGGGCGGGGCATGACAGTCTGTTCCATCATTCCGCCCCCAGGCCTGCCCCGATGAAGGACCGGAGCTCTTCCACCGGGATGGTGTGGCGGTAGCAGTAGCCGATGGAATTGGGCACCACCAGCGTGATCTGGCTGCCCCGGCGCTTTTTGTCCTGCAAAGCGGCCTGGGCCAGCTGCTCCCCGTCATAGGGGCAGGCGGTGGGCAGGTGGCAGGCGTCCAGCGCCTCCAGCAGGGCGGGGGTGCAGTTTTGGTGGGAAAGCCCCAATGCATAGGCGGCCCGGGCCACCACCACCATGCCCATGGCCACGGCGTGGCCGTGGGGGGTGGCATAGCCGCTGCACCGCTCGATGGCATGGCCCACGGTATGGCCCAAGTTCAACAGCTGCCGGGACCCGGTGTCGTGCTCGTCTTGGTGCACCAAGTCTGCCTTGATCTGCACGCAGCGGGCGATCACATCGTCCAGATCCCGCCGGTTCAGGCCGGCCCGGAAGGTGTGGAACAGCTCTTCGTCCACCAGCATGCCGTATTTGATGCCTTCGGCAGTGCCGTCGGCAAAGACCGGGTCGGGCAGGGTGTCCAGGGCGGCGGAATCGCACACCACCAGGGTGGGCTGGCAGAAGGTGCCGGCCAGGTTTTTGCCCGCAGGCAGGTCCACCGCCGTCTTGCCCCCCACGGAACTGTCGATGGCTGCCAGCAAGGTGGTGGGCAGCTGCACCAGGGGGATCTCCCGCAGGTAGACCGAGGCGGCAAAACCGGCCACGTCCCCCACCACGCCGCCGCCCAGGGCCACCACCAGGTCGGCCTTTGTCAGATTCTGCTGGGCCAGAAAATCCAGGATCTTGGCCAGCATGGCCAGGCTTTTGGAGCGTTCGCCCGGCGGGATGACCATGCGGCAAGGGGAAAAGCCGGCGTTTTCCAGGGAATTGCACACCCGATCGCCGTAGAGCTTGTCCACGTTTTCATCGGTGATCACCGCCACCCGGCACCGGGGGTGGACCTGGGCGATGAGCCCGCCGCATTTGGCCAGCAGCCCCCGCTCGATGAGGATGTCATACGTCTTGGATGCCTGTACCGTCACTTTTTTCATGGTATCACCTCATTGCCTTCTCTTTTTGCTCATCCACAAATTCCTTGCGTTGGTGGGCCTGCTGCAGCAGGCTGTACAGGGCTTCCCGGTCGCCCTGGCCCACGGCCCGGCCATATTCCGCCAGGCGCTGGGCCAGGCTGTCGATCTCCTGGGCCAGGTAATCCCGGTTTTCCAAAAACAGCTCGGTCCACATGGTCTCGTTGAGCCGGGCCACCCGGGTCATATCCTGAAAGCTGCCGGCGGAAAAGCCCAGGAAGCCCAGGGCGGTGGGGCTGCCGATGTAGGCGCAGGAGATCACATGGGCCAGCTGGGAGGTCAGGGCGATGATCCGGTCATGCTCTTCCGGCGTGGAGCGCTGCACCCGGCCAAAGCCCAGGGAGAGGAACCAGCTCTCCACCCGCTCCAGCACCGGGGCGGGGAAATCCGGGGCGGGGGTCAGGATCATGGAGGCCTTTTGGAACAGATCCCCCCGGGATACGCCGTAGCCGCTTTTTTCCATGCCCGCCATGGGGTGGCCCCCCAGGTAGAGGAAGCCGTGCTGCCGGGCCAGCTGTTCCAGCGGGCCGCAGACCGCCCGCTTGACGCCGCACAGGTCGATGACCACACACTGGCGGCCCACGGCCGGGGCCCAGCGGGTCAGGTGTTCCACCGCCGCTTGGGGGTAGAGGGCCAAAAGGAGCAGGTCGCATTCCCCCAGGGCAGATTCGGTCAGTTCGCCGGCCAAGACCCCTTCGGCCAGCGCCTGGGCCATCACTTCGGGCGCTTTGTCGCAGCCCAGCACCCGGTGCCCACAGCGGTGGGCCGCCTTGGCCATCGAGCCGCCGATGAGCCCCAGGCCAACGATGCCAACGGTCAGATTCTTATCGTTCAGCATAGGGACGGATCGCCTCCACTTTGTGCATCAGGGTGTCGAAATCGGCAGGTGTCAAAGATTGGGGGCCGTCGCACAGGGCGTGGGCCGGGTCGTTGTGCACCTCGATGATCAGGCCGTCGGCCCCGGCGGCAGTGGCGGCCAGCGCCATGGGCTGCACCAGCTTGGCAGAACCGGTGGCGTGGCTGGGGTCGATGATCACCGGCAGGTGGCTCAAAGAGTGGAGCACGGGGATGGCGGACAGGTCCAGCGTGTTGCGGGTGTACGTCTCAAAAGTGCGGATGCCTCGCTCGCACAGCATCACCTGATCGTTGCCGCCGGCCATGATGTATTCGGCGCTCATCAGCAGCTCCTGCAGAGTGTTGGCCAGGCCCCGCTTGAGCAGCACCGGCTTGCGCAGCTGGCCCAGCTGCTTGAGCAGTTCGAAATTCTGCATGTTGCGGGCGCCCACCTGGATGATGTCCACATCTTCAAACAGGGGGATGTGGGAAGCGTCCATGATCTCGCTGACGATGGGCAGGCCCGTCAGCTCCTTGGCCCGCAGCAGCAGCTTGATGCCGTCGCCGTGGAGGCCCTGGAAGGCGTAGGGGGAAGTGCGGGGCTTGAAGGCGCCGCCCCGCAGCACCTGGGCGCCCGAGGCTTTGACCGCCTGGGCCACCGCGCAGATCTGCTCTTCGCTCTCCACCGAGCAGGGGCCCGCCATCACGGCGAAGTGGCCGCCGCCGATCTTGACCCCTCCCACGTCGATCACCGTGTCCTCCGGGTGGAATTTCCGGTTGGCGTTTTTAAAGGGCTCCTGGATGCGGCGCACGTCCTCCACGATGTCCATGGCGCGGATGACGTCCATATCCACCCGGGAGGTGTCGCCCACCAGGCCGATGATGGTCTGGTGGGAACCCACGGAGACGTGGGGCTCCACGCCCAGGGAACGGAACCAGTTTGTCAGCGAATCCATTTGGTTTTTGTCCGGGTTTTTTTTCAGTATGACGATCATGGTGCAAACCTCCAGTTTTGTGTGCGGGCAACAAAAAAGGTCCCGCTGCGAATTTCGCTGCGGAACCTGCTTGTTTTTGCGGTATGACGGGGGATCTAACAAGGGCAGTTTCTTTTTACAGCAAAATTCAAATAAGCCTTACCAAAAAAGTTGATAAAGCTAAAGTAAAAGTAAGAATATTCAGCTGTAAAAAGACGGTTCGCCATTTTACTTGTTCTCCTGCACAATGTGATTGTTCTGTTTGTAGCGTACCACATCCACCGGCGGCTGTAAAGAGGGATTTTTGCAAAATTCCTGCAAACCGCCCGGCCGCCCCGGCGGAAAGCCTTTAAAACAGGCGGAAGAGGGAGCGCAGCAATTCCTTGCAGTTGAGGGCCAGCACGCCCAAAAACAGCAGGATCTCCCACAGGGGCCAGAAGGGGGCGCCGGCCAAGATCAGCGCGGCCTGGCAGCAGACCAGCAGGGCGCTGAGCAAGAATTTGGGCAGATGCCACCGCACCGGGATGAACCGGCGGGTGTGGATGCCCCGGAGCAAAAACATGAGGAAATAGCTGACCATGGTGGCTGCCGCTGCGCCCATGACGCCGATGATGGGGATGAAGATCAGGTTGAGCACCACGTTGGTCACCGCCCCTGCCGCCATGGTGAGCAGCGTGTAGATGCTCTGCTTTTCCACCATGTAGATGCTGCCCAGAAAAGTGCCCAGGCAGGAGAACATGGTGCCCAGCACCAAGAAGGGGATGTATTCCCAGGCGGTGTAATAGGGCTTGGAGGCCAGCACCATGACGATGATCTTGGCGCACATGATCAGGCCCGAAGCGCCCAAAAGGGCGATGCACTGGTAGGTGGCGAACACATCGGAAAAGAATTTGCGCTGCTTCTCCCGGTCCTCCGAGACGATGGAGATCTGCCAGGCGTCGCCGAAAATACTGGCGGCGATGCTCAAGATGTGGGGCACTTTATTCGAGACCGAATAGATGCCCGTGGCCGCCTCGTCGATGAAATATTCGATCATGAACTGGTCGCTCATGCTGATGACCCAGGTGCAGACCATGGTGGGGATCAGGGGGATGGAGTATTTGAGCATGGTGGCCGTGGTGTGGCGGTTCATGGAGGAGATGTGGAAATAGCGGCCCAGCGAGGCGATGAACCACAAGAAAATGGTGGAGAGGAAATCGGAGACCACGGTGGCCAGCACATAGCCGGTGATGCCCATATCGAACGTGACCAGGAACAATATGTTCAGGCCGATGGTCATAATGGTGCGCAGCACGCCATCCAGCGCATACAGCTTGGTGTATTTTTTGGCCTGGACGAACTGGGCGCACACCGAGTGGAGGGCGCTCATCAGCACATAGACCAACACCAGCACCGTGTAGCCGTTGATGGCGTCCAGCAAGTTCAGAAGAGGGCCGAAACAGCACAGGATGGCAAAGCCGCCCAACACCGTGAAGATGCCCGTGGTGAACACGGCGGATTTGTTTGAATCCTTTTCCAACCCAAAGCGGATGACGGAATTGATGATGCCTGCCGACGCCAGGGGGATCAGCAGGTTCGAGGCCTGGACGATCAGGTTGACGGTGCCGTACTCCGTGGGCGAGAGCACACGGGTGTAAAAAGGCATCAGGAAGAAGACCAGCACCTTGGAGCTGAAACTGCCGATGGCCAAGATCATGGTGGTAGAGACCAATTTTTTATAGGAATTGCCGGAACCCATAGGGTCGCTCCCTTCTCAAAAAAGACAAAGTTCGTGCCATTGCTATTTCATCAGTATAGCAAAAAAGGAAAAACTTTGGTAGCTCTTTGCGAGAATTTCACACATGAAACAAAATAAAGGTGGAAAAGGGCGGGGAAACCGTGTATAATATTGCAATGAATCTTTCAAATCAGGCGGTGTGATCAAAAAGAATGGAAATGAAAAAACTGAGCATTTGGGTGATCGCCACGGTGCTGTTCGTGCTGTTGATCGTGGGCGAGGTGATCCACGGGATCTATTTGATGGTCACGGTGGATGCGCCCTTCAACTTCATCGGCTTCGGCGCGGAGATCTTGCTGTTTCTTTTGGCGGCCATGTTCTGCTGGCAAAAAGAGCAGAAGCGGCGCCGGGAAGAAGAGCGGGCCGGCCCGCTGCTGACCGAACAGCAGAAGGCAGAGAAGAAAACGCGGGAAAAAGAGCCCATCGTCATTGTGCCGGAGGGCAAGCCCTACCTGGTGCTGGGCATCGTGTTTTATGTGCTGTTCTTCATCAGCGTGGTGGTGGTGCTGCTGTGGTTCACCTGGCCCCGGGCCCTGTTGTCCGTGGTGCTGGCAGGCATCAGTGGCTGGGATATCTACAAATACATGAAGATCAAGAACGACCTGACCATCGCCCAGACGCAGGCGGACATTATGAAGCGCAAGCGCGAGGCGCGGAAAGCCGCCCTGGAACGGCAGAAGGCCCGCCAAGCGGAAGAAGAAGCCAAAAAACAAGAGGAATAAGGCAAAGCCTCCACTGAACTGAACCAGTAAAAACGGACAATAGACAAAAGGCCCCCTAATGTAGGAAAATAGAACTATGAACCGCCCCAGATTGTGCAGACAGCACAAAAAGCCCCGGGTGCAGGATTATACAGTTTTAGCAGGAGTGGCGCAGTGTCAGCGGCGCCATTCCTGTT
>CAJFRA010000016.1 GCA_904419295.1 Candidatus Pseudobutyricicoccus lothianensis | reverse complement strand
TTTCTTCTAAACTTAGTTTTTGCTTTTGTGGCATAACAATGCTCCCTCCATGTTTGACAGTGTTTTATTTCACTGTCTCTCATAGAGGGAGCATATCACGGTGTGCCGCCTTCCAGTATCAGCCGGGCGCCGCTGATCTGGGCCAACTGCAACAACAAATCCCTGGCCGCCCAATGCTTCCGGCTGCCATTGCATGCGGCATAAAACCCGTGATCGATGCCGATGAAGTCGGCGCTGGAATCCAACAGCAGGTGCAGCCCACGCCAGGAGCGCCCAACACCGCTGACCCAGAACTTACAGCCCGCTTGCCGCATATAGACCATTGGCATCACCAACTTTTCGTACTCAATGCCCCTCCAGTCCACCGTGATCTGCCAGACGATCCGCTCCGGTACCATCCGGGCCCGGCGCATGTGCTCCAGCAATGAATCCACTGCCAATGGATCGGCCAAAAAAGCGGCCGGCAAGGGGATGCAAAGGTATCCCGGAAGCTCTTGCCGGGCAAAAGCCTGCCAGCTTTTCTCCACGGTCTGCTGATAGAGCTGCCAGTCCGCCGGCTCTTCTGCCCCTTCTTCTATGGCCTGCAGCATCTTTTCCATCCGTTCCGTGCCGTCCGCCTGCTCCCACACGATCTTCCACAGCGCAGGCCCCTGGCTCTGCTGGAGCAGCTGGACAAAGGCTGCGTTCCCCTCCACCGGCACCGGCTGGGACTCTCTGGGCGGTGTGTTCACCGCCTCTTTCTCGGTGCTGTATACAAAGCCGTTTTTCCCTTTGCGCTTGGCTTGGTACAAGCAGTATCCGCCCGTTCAAAAAGCTGGCTAAAGGGTATGTTCCCCCTGGCAGAGGCAGCCCCCAGGCTATATGTGACGCAAAAACTGCCTTCCGGTGTGGAAATGGGCTTCCAGGCCGATTCCATCAGCCGCTGTATGCAACTTTGTACTCGTGTTGGTTCCACCGTGGGCAAAAAAAAGATAAATTCATCCCCGCCGTACCGGGCCACATAGCTGTCGTTTTCCAGCAGCGCCATCAGCCGCTGGCCTGTGACCTGGATCGCCCGGTCGCCGACTGTATGTCCATAGCGGTCATTGACTACTTTGAAGCCATCGATGTCCAGCACAACAAGGGTGGCCTGAAAAGCATCCCCCAACAGCTCCCGCTGCGCATTGAAATAGTTTTCAAAGATCGAGCGGCTGGGCAGCTGGGTCAGGCTGTCGTTCAATTTGGCCAGGTCCTCGCTGAGCAGCACCACATTGACGATCTCCCCTTCCCCGCTGCAAATGGGCACCAGATAATTTTTGTCATGCCCCTGTATGGAATCCCCCTGCCGCCCCCAGGTCTCATAGGAGACGACCTGTCCCTGCTGCACTTCGTTCCACAATTGGTCAAAAGAGCGGCCCACCACTTGGCCAGCCGCCACTTCTTCCAATGTTTTTTGGCCGATGTCCCGATGGTCGATATAGGGGCATCGGTCAAATTCCAGATTGGTGTATTCTATTCGTCCATCTGCTCCACTGATGGCGATTTTATTGGGGATGTGCTGCAACACTGCCTGTAGCTTCCCCATTTGGTACTCCATGGATTTCTTTTCGGTCACATCCATCAAAAGCACATAGAAAACGTCGTCTTCCTGGTCATACACCGCTGTATCATGGATCCAAAGGATGCTGCCGTCCCCGCGCTGCATCCGGTATTCAAAATCCATCCGGCCCGTGCTCTCCACCGCACGGGCCACCTTCCGCAAAATGGCGGGTATGTCTTCCATCATCATAGCGGCAAAGCGATTCTGAAACAGTGTTTTCACCTGCTGCCGTGTATACCCCACCATCGTATAAAATGATTCATTGGCGTAGAGGATCGTGGAGTAGGAATCGTTTTTGCAGACCAGCAGGCCGCCATCCACCATATCCACCAGTTTTCGAATCAGCGCATCCTCTGTCTTTTGCTGCATATCTTCCTGTTGCAGGCCTTCAGGCCGTTCCTCCTTTGTTTGGTTTACCGCCTGTTTATTGACAGGCTTGTTTGAATTCCTGGATGCGGAGGGCCGGATCCGGCGCCCCGTACACCGAGCTGCCAGCCACCAGGATATCACAGCCCGCCTGGGCTGCCAGAGGCGCGTTCTCCAAATTGATGCCACCGTCGATCTCAATGGCGCACTGCAGGCCGCGGCGCTGGATCTCCTGCCGGAGCTGCCGCACTTTGTCCAAAGATTCGGGCATGAATTTCTGCCCGCCGAACCCAGGTTCTACCGACATCACCAACACCATATCCAGCCGGTCCAAATAAGGGTACACCGCTTGGGCCGGTGTGCCGGGCTTAATGGTCAGCGCCGCTTGTTTGCCCGCCTGATGCACACGGTCGATCAAACCACCCATCTCCCCTTCCGCTTCGATGTGGAAGTTGAGCAGGTCGGCGCCGGCCTTCAAAAAGGCATCCACATAGCGTTCCGGCTGGGAGATCATCAAATGCACATCCAAAAAGCCCTCGGTGGCCCGGCGCAAACACTGGAGCACCGGTGGGCCAAAGGAAATATTGGGAACAAAGTGGCCATCCATGATATCCACATGGATCCAATCTGCGCCGCCGCGCAGTACCCGCTCGACCTCCTGGCCGAGCACAGAAAAATCAGCCGATAAAATGGAAGGGGCGATCTTGATCATTGTGCTTGTCTCCTCCTGCAAATTGGTCTGGCACAGGGCCTGCCGCGGCCGGCTGCCCTTTGCCCCGGTTCCCCGCTTCGGTACCCGGGGCCGCCGGGCGGCATATACTTATAGCAGCAGCGAAAATCCCAGTGAGCGGCGCCGTCCTCCCGCCTTTGTCCGGCACAGAATCGATCTTGGTCGGCTTTCGCTGCTGTTTATCATACTGCGGCTGTCTCCCACGAGGCAGCCGCATTTGCTATTTTACATGGGGAATACGTAATTGAGGGCCATTACCACCAGGGGTATGACAAAGACGGACAAAATATTGGATAGCGCCAACCCCTGCGCCGCCGCTCGGTCGTTGCCCTTGTACAGCCCGGAAAGGATGACCGTTTGATTCATGGCGGGCATAGCGGCCTGCACACAGAATACACAGGCAGGCAGGGCAGGCACTTTCATGGCCAGGCAGATGAGGGCGCAGAAGATCGGCGCCCAAATGAGCCGGGCTGCCACCGCACCCACAATGCATTTGGGTGTTTTGAGCACATCTTTGCCCATGCTGCCCAGCAGGTAACCGCACAACAGCATGGCGATGGGGGAAGTCAATGCCCCAAAATCTGTCAATGCCGTCTGCACGAATGTGGGTACCGGGATGTGGACCAGATTGATGGCGGAACCGATGATAAAGGCCATCAGCGGGGGCGAAAAGATCCGCTTGATCTTATCCAGCTTGGAAATGGCGCCGCCCGCAGTGCCGCCCGCCGCAATGCGGGGCGCCACCAATACCCAAAATACCACTGTGTTGGCGATATAATATGCGGTGACATAGGGCACGCTCACTTCGCCAAAGATCTGCATACAGATGGGAAAACCCATGAGCATGGTATTGCACATGGCAAAGATCGAGATAAAAATGCCCTCGATGGACTTATCGAGCCGGCACAATTTAGCGATCCCCAAAGCGACAAAATACCCGCCCAGCTGGGTGACAAACGGGGCCAGTAACATGGTCCCATTTTCTGTTATGAATTCCACCGTCACATTTTCGATGGCGTTTTCAAACAGCATGGCAGGCACAGTATATTTCATGATGAAATTCGTCAGAAACTGGTAATACTCGTGGGTCAAGAACTTCTTCCGGGTCATGTAAACGCCCAACAGCATCAACAGCATCAAAGCAAATACGCCATTAAAGGCATTGCCGATCGACATGGTTTCCTCTCTCCCATCCCTTTTCATTTGGCTTTGCAGCCGCCCAACGCAGCCAGCGCGTGCCTTGTATCTTTTATTATACCGCGGCCTTTGGTATTTGTGTAGAGACGGAGTTTACAAATTTTTAACGAGGATTTTTGAATCGGACTGTCAAGCCCCACCTGTCTATCTGAAAAATCGCCAATAAAAAATGACGCAGCCATGGCTGCGTCATTTTCCTTCACAATGGGAAGTTACTTCTTCATGGCGATTACTTCGATCTCCACTTTGACATCTTTGGGCAGGCGGGCTACTTCCACGCAAGAGCGGGCAGGCAGCACATCGCCGGTGAAGTATGTGGCATACACTTCGTTGATGTCGCCGAAATCATCCATATTCTTGATGAATACAGTGGTCTTAAACACATCTTCCATGGTGCAGCCAGCCGCGGCCAGCACAGCCTTCACATTTTCCAGAGACTGCTTGGTCTGGGCCTTGACACACTCTTCGACCTTGCCTGTGGCAGGGTCTACAGGGATCTGACCGGAGGTGTACACCAGATTGCCCGCTACAACACCTTGGGAATAGGGGCCGATGGCGCCGGGCGCCTTATCCGTTGCAATTTTTGTTGCCATGGGAATTACCCTCTTTCTGTTGATATTTTGCCCCGTGCATGCCAGGGCAAGGATCGGTTTTCTTTATTGTATACCATTCCTGTGTGTTTGTCCACAGTATTTTGTGCAATGTGCTGTCTGCTTTTCACCAATGCACCGGCTACTTCCAGCTGATGTCTTCGATGCGCAGGTCGCCGTTGGCATTGACCGTTACCCCCTGCAGATCGGCGTTGAACGCCCGCAGAGACAGGGTCTGGTACAGCGGCGCCTGGGAGCACAATTCGTTGAGCAGTGCCGCGCACTCTGTGGTCAGCGCCTCCCGCTGTTCTTTATCAATGGTCTGGCTGGCTTCGTCGATCAAAGCATCCACTTCCGGGTTGTTCAAGCGGGACTTGTTGGAAGCATTGATGGATTTGCTGTGGAACACACCGTTGAAATAGGAGATGGTATCGCTCATGCCATAACCACCGATGGCCGCCACAAAATTGCCTTCGGCCGTGGCGCTCAAATAGGTGGCCAGGTCCATGCTCTCCAGCGTGCACTCAATGCCGATCTCCTTCAAATTGGCCTGCACCACCTCGCCGGCACGTTTTTTCGTATCGTCTGAACAAATGATGGAGAAAGTCACTGTGCTGGGGTCTATCCCCGATTCCTGCAAGTAGGCCTTGGCCTGCTCCACATCGTATTCGTCGGCGTTTTCCTCGGTCACGCCCGGAATGTTCGTCGGCATCTGGGCCAGGGCTGGCGCACCCAGTCCGTTGAGCGCCACTGTCACCACGCTCTCTTTGTCAATGGCGGAATTGATGGCATGGCGGAAGGCCTGGTTGTCCATGGGGGCTATTTCATTGTTCAGCATCACCCATGTGACGCTGGTGGGGTAATATTCCACAGTGGCCAGCGCATCATTGCCCTTGATGCGGTCCACATCCATGCTCTCCACTTCGATGACCAGGTCTACCTCACCGGCTTCCAGGGCGATGGTGCGGCTGGAACCTTCGGGGATGATCTTCCAAATGATGTGCTTGATGGCCGGTTCGCCCAGATAATAGTCTTCAAAAGCCTCGAACTCCAACTGGTCGCCCCGGGTCCAGCTGACGAATTTATAGGGGCCTGTGCCCACAGGGTCCGTGTTGAAATCATGGCCTTCGTCGATCAATTTTTTGGGTACCACAGCATTGGCATGCTGGGTCAGATTAAAGAGCAGCACAGGCGAAGGGGTCGGTGTGGTGATCTTGACGGTGTATTCATCCACTACCTCCACCGATTGGATGTTGTCGTTGTAAAGGGAGACTTCCGGGAAGTTTTTGGCGTAATCCAATGAGGCTTTGACATCTTCTGCGGTCATATCCGTTCCATCGTGGAATTTTACGTCTTGGCGCAGCTTGAACACCCATTCCGTATCGCTGACCGCTTCGTAAGATTCCGCCAGATCCGGCACCGGCTCCAAGTCATCGCCCAAGCGCATCAGTCCGGTAAAGTTCAGCAAGTTCACATAATACCCGGCCGTGGCGTTGTGTTCCACATGGCTCAGCGTAGGCGGTTCTGCCATCGTAGCGACTGTGATGGTGTCGCGCTCCGCGCCTCCACCTTCGTCACTGCCTTCGTTTCCGCCGCACCCGGCCAGCAGCCCCAAAGACATCACTGCAACCAGGCCCAAAGCGGCCCAACGGCGACTTTTTTTCATGTTCTTTCCCTCCTGTACTTTCATTTCCCATTGCACTGGTACAACGGGATCATCTATTTTTATTTTACTCTCTCTTCTTTTGCTGGGCAAACTTGCCTTGCAACATCCGCAAAGTACGGGTAAAACCCCTTGCCAAAAAACAGTTTCCACCTCCTGCTGCTGTCTCTCTTCTGCCGACAGATCCTTGATCTCCATCTTCATTTAGCATACGATCCACTGCTTCTCCTGCCAAAAAGCCACAAAAAATGAGTTGTTCCACGCGAAATCCCATTTCTTGCTCCATCTTGCTTCCCCATTCTCTCTTTTTCATCTGTATTTCGTAGATAAGGCTGCAAAACAAGACGGGTCCGTCCAAGTATCTCTCGGAAGGCAGCCATCCATCCCTTCGAACGAAGGGGCTCCCCGTTGCAGCGATTCCAGCGCATCACCCTTTGCCCTTCTCCCACATAGATTGACAGGGGAAGAAACTTCGCCCGCTACATACCCGGTTGCCGCCACAGGCGGCGCAGCTTCATTGGGCATCCCTTCCACCTTTTTCTTCCCAACACAATGTGCGGTAAAAGTGAGGTTTGATCTTATGCTGTATGATACGCCCTATCCCTCTGCCAACCCAAATGGCCGGGGTCTTTCCTCTCCCCAGGCAGAGCCAAGTCTAGCGGCCATGGCCCAGTTGGAAGACCTGGCAGTTCCCCAGCTGCAAGAGACCCTGGCTGAGAACTTGGGCCTTTATGTGGAGATCGATTTTTTGACCGGCGCCGGCAACCTGGCCACCCGGGATGGCATCCTTTATGCAGTGGGCGCCGACTACGTGACGTTGTACCAAGAAGCAGATGACCGCTATATCCTGTGCGCCATGGACTCCATTCAGTTCATCACATTTTACAATTCCCGCATTGCTCCAGCAGACCGTGGGACGAATGACACTACAGGTTCCGGCAGTATTCCCCTTGGCCGCAACCGAAACGTGGGTTGAGTATCTCCCCACCCTAGAGCTCCCTCCCGGAGATTTAGGGTGGGGTTCTGGCATGCCTTTCGCCGCCACCGGCAGGGGAAATTCGAGTTTGGGCCTGCATCGTTTTCCGGCTCTTGGCCTTGCGGTGAGGGAAAAAGAGTGGTATGATGTAGTTAGTTTAAACTAACTACATCATACCACTCGCCACTTGATTGGTTGAAGGGGACACAGAGGAGGGCAGGTCCTATGCAATGGCTCCTATCCATCGATATTTCTTTCTATGATCTGGCCGTGATCAGCGCCATGGCGCTGTTGGCGATCGGCTGCTCCGCTCTCCGCTCCTATTTGATGCGGCGCCTGCACGGCGGCAACAGGCCATGCAAATAACCTAGTTGTAGTTTCGGCCGGCAAAACTTTTCGCTTGGGCAAAAAAACAGCCTCAGATCCTGAAATCTGAGGCTGTTTGATTCAATTGGATAAAATTGCGATTGGTTCTTTAGTTCCAGCTGATATCCTCAATACGGCAATCGCCAGCTGCTGTAATGACTACATTCTTCAAGTCAGCATTGTAGGCACGCATGGAGATGGGCTGGTACAGAGGCACTTGTGTGCAGATCTCATTCAGCTTGGCACAGATCTGCTCAGTCAGCGCTTCCCGCTCAGCCTGATCCATGGTGGCTGTTGCCTGATCGATCAAAGCATCGATCTCCGGATCATTCAGACGGCTCTTGTTCGAGGCGTTGATGGATTTGCTGTGGTACACAGCATTCAGATAGGTGATGGTATCGGCCATGGTATAACCGCCGATGGCAGCCACATAATTGCCTTCTGCCACTGTGCTCATATAAGTGGCCAGGTCCATGCTCTCGATGTTGGCTTCAATGCCAATTTCCTTCAGGTTGGCTTGGATCACTTCGCCGGCGCGCTTTTTGGTGTCGTCAGAGCAGATGATGGGGAAGGACATGCCTGTCGGATCCACACCGGAATTCTCCAAATACTCCTGGGCTTTATCCAGGTCGTAGCTATCTACACCTTCGCTGCTGGTGCCAGGCAGGTTGGTCGGCACTTGGGTCTCACCCACTGTACCCAGACCGTTCAGAGCCACAGTGACAACGCTTTCTTTGTCAATGGCACAGTTGATGGCATGGCGGAACTCTTTGTTATCCAGGCCAGATACTTCGTTGTTCAGCATCAGCCAGTTCATGTTGGCAGGTGTGTACTCTGTCATGGCCAGGTCCGGGTTCTCCTTGATGCGGTCCACGTCCATGGTCTCCACATCCACGACCATATCCACTTCGCCGGCTTCCAGAGCAATGGTGCGGCTGGAGCCTTCGGGGATGATCTTCCAGATCACGTGCTTGATGGAGGGGGCGCCCAGATAGTACTCATCAAAGGCTTCAAACTCCAGTTGGTCGCCGCGGGTCCAGCTGACAAATTTGTAGGGGCCTGCGCCGATGGGGTTCTCGCCAAAGTTGTTGCCACTGTCGATCAGCGCCTTGGGCACGATGGCATTGGCATGCTGAGCCAGATTGAACATCAGGGCTGCATCGGGAACCTTTGTGTTGATGCGCACGGTGTATTCGTCTACCACTTCCACCGATTCGATGGAATCGTTGTACAGGGCGCCTTCGGTAAAGGTCTTCGCATAGTCCAGCGAAGCTTTGACATCTTCTGCTGTCATGGAAGAGCCGTCGTGGAATTTCACATCCTGGCGCAGTTTAAACTCCCAGCAAGTGTCGCTGATATTGGTAAAGCTCTCTGCCAGGTCGGGCTGAGCATTCAGGTTCTCATCCAACCGCACCAAGCTGGTGAACGTCAGCAGATTGACCAGATAGCCTGCAGTCGCATTGTGGTCATAGGGGCTCACCGACGGTGTTTCCGCCATAGTGGCCACCGTGATGGTGTCCTTGACTTCTCCAGAGCCGTTGTCGCCGCTATCGCTGCCATTGCCGCCGCTGTTGGAACAGCCGGCCAGCAGGCCCAGCGCCATGGCGCACAAGAGCGTCAGGCTCAGGATTCTGCTTGTCCTCTTTTTCATGAAATACATCCTCCAATTTGTTGAGGCCCTGCCCCCATTGTTCGGGCTTGCCCCGGAATCCGCGTTTATTATAGACATCGCTGCCGTGTTTTGCAACACTGCTCCGCAAAATACATCAGCTATTTTCCTATTTCCTTTGTTTCTCTGTTCATAATTCACCTATAAATTCAACAAATTTATTCGATCAATTTTATCGGAATCTTCTATATATTTTTTAATATATTAAATTTATATTTTTATATTGCCTATTTTTTAGTTTTTTGTAATCATTTTTCACATAATTTTATTATTTTCGTTAAAAATAATAAATATGCTCAATCTTGCGCAGCCAAAATTCCTCATATTTGCTAAAATACATAAAAAATCCACCCAGAAAATTTCCAGGTGGATTTTGCGGTGATTCCGATTTCTTATTTCCAGCTCATGTCTTCCACGCGGCAATCGCCGTTGGGATTTACCTTTACCCCTTGAAGGTCTGCGTTAAAGGCACGCAGAGTCAGGGGCTGATACAGAGGAGCCTGTGTGCAGATCTCATTCAGCTTGGCGCAGATCTGCTCGGTCAGCGCTTCCCGCTGGGCTTGATCGATGGTGGCGCTGGCCTGATCGATCATTGCGTCGATCTCCGGGTTGTTCAGGCGGGATTTGTTGGAGCCGTTGATGGATTTGCTGTGGTACACACCATTCAGATAAGAGATGGTATCACCCATGCCGTAGCCGCCGATAGCGGCCACAAAGTTGCCCTCTGCCACTGTGCTCAGGTAAGTGGCCAGATCCATGCTCTCGATGTTGGCCTCAATGCCGATCTCTTTCAGGTTGGCCTGGATCACTTCGCCGGCGCGCTTTTTGGTGTCATCCGAACAGATGATGGGGAAGGACATGCCGGAGACATCCACACCGGATTCCTCCAAATACGCTTTGGCTTTCTCCAGGTCATAGGTGTCGGTATTGGCATCGCTGGTGCCGGGCAGATTGTTGGGGACCTGTGTTTCGCAGACACTGCCCAAGTTGTTCAGAGCCACGGTGACAACGCTCTCTTTATCGATGGCGCTGTTGATGGCGTGGCGGAAATTTTGGTTATCCAGGCCGGGCTTTTCATTGTTCAGCATCAGCCAGGTGACATTGGTGGGTGTGTACTCCACAGTGGCCAGATCCGGGTTCTCCTTGATGCGGTCCACGTCCATGCTCTCCACATCCACGACCATATCCACTTCGCCGGCTTCCAGGGCAATGGTGCGGCTGGAGCCCTCGGGAATGATCTTCCAGATCACGTTCTTGATGGCGGGCTCGCCCAGGTAGTAGTCTGCAAAAGCCTCAAACTCCAGCTGGTCGCCACGCTTCCACTCTTTCCACACATAGGGGCCGGTGCCGATGGGGTTGGTGTTGAAGTCGTTGCCGCTGTCGATCAGCGCCTTGGGCACGATGGCGTTGGCATGCTGTGTCAGGTTGAACAGCAGAGAAGCGTCCGGTGTCTTGGTGTTGATGCGCACGGTGTAGTCATCCACCACATCCACCGACTCGATGGAATCGTTGAACAGAGACACTTCCGCGAAGGTCTTGGCGTACTCCAGAGAAGCTTTTACGTCAGCCGCTGTCATCTGGGTGCCATCGTGGAACTTCACGTCCTGGCGCAGCTTGAACTCCCAGCAGGTGTCCGAAACAGCTTCATAGGATTCCGCCAGATCCGGCACGGGGTTCAGGTTGTCATCCAGGCGCAGCAGGCTCGTGTAAGTCAACAGGTTGACCAGCCAGCCAGCTGTCGCATTGTGGTCGTAGGGCCCAAGAGACGGGGTCTCCGCCATGGTAGCCACTGTAATGGTATCTTTGTCTGCGCTGCCGCTGCCACTGCCGCCGCTGCTCTTCGAGCAACCGGCCAGCAGGCCCAGGGCCATAGTGCACAGCAGCAACAGGCTCAGGATTCTGCTTGTCCTTTTTTTCATGCGTTACATCCTCCATTTTGTCAGGCACAATGCCTTGGTTCGGGCTCCATTATAACGACTGTTCCGCTATTTTTGCAAGTTTTCACGGCAATATCCTACATTTTATCGCCTTTTCTTTTTGTAAAATTCAATAAATAATCAAATTATTGTACAAATTATTTTCTCTTTTTTTGTACTATTTATCCATTAAACCGTTCAATTATCTCTTTTGTAATTATTATTTAATATTTTAAAAACTTTTTTGTAATCATTTTTCACATATATTTCTCAATTTATTAAAAAATAACTTTTTTGCAATATCTTGCTCTTTTTGATCAGATAAGAAGTGGTTCATCCATGCCGTAACCACCGATAGCGGCTGCAAAATTGTCTGCTGCCGCAAGATCAGGGATGTGGTCAGTTCCAGGTTCCTTTGAATGCGTTCCACATCCATGTTTTCCACTTCTACCAGCATGTCCACTTCACCGGCTTCCAGAGGAATGGTGCGGCTGGAGCCTTCGGGCATGATCTTTCAGACCCGGTGCCTGATGGGCAGTTCGCCCAGGTAAGAGTTTGGAAATCTTCAAACTCCAGCGGTCGCCGCGAGACCCACTTAAAATTTGTAGGGGCCGATGCCAATGGGGTTGTGTTGAAGTCGTTGCTGCTGTCGATCAGCCCTTTGGGCATGACGGCATCGGCACGCCGTGTCAGGTTGAACAGCAGAACAGCATCCGGGCCTTTGTGCTGATGCACACGGTGTAGCCGTCCGCCAGATTCACGTGGCCCAGCGAATTGTATGATATTTTTGTATTGATAAAACCTAGATACAAACCATAATATGATTTTATCATAATTGCAGAAAGCACTTCTAGGACGTTTCAATATTGTTCTGTACTGCAGGCCCCTGTCCCATCATGTCTTCATCTTCATTTTAGATGATGACGATTTTCCATCGGCCTTTTTGTTCACTAAAATTTGTATCATCTTGTTGCTGCACATAGAAAAAGTGCGATGGAAGAAATTCCATCGCACTTTTTATGCTAAATTCAATCAGGCATTCACTTTTGTTACGACGCCGGAACCAACTGTTCTGCCGCCTTCACGGATAGCAAAACGCAGGCCCTCTTCAATGGCGATCGGAGTGATCAGCTCAACATCCATCTCGACGTTGTCGCCAGGCATGCACATCTCTGTGCCTTCCGGCAGGGTGATAACACCGGTTACGTCAGTTGTACGGAAGTAGAACTGAGGACGATAGTTGTTAAAGAAGGGAGTATGACGGCCGCCCTCTTCCTTGGTCAGAACGTAAACCTGGCCATGGAACTTTGTGTGAGGATGGATCGTGCCGGGCTTTGCCAGCACCTGGCCGCGCTCTACATCAGTTTTGTTGATGCCGCGCAGCAGGCAGCCGATGTTGTCGCCAGCCTCAGCGAAGTCCAGCAGCTTGCGGAACATCTCGATGCCGGTAACGACAGTCTTTCTGGGAGCTTCCATCAGACCGACGATCTCCACTTCTTCGCTCATCTTCAGGATACCGCGCTCCACACGGCCAGTGGCAACGGTGCCGCGGCCAGTGATGGTGAACACGTCTTCCACAGGCATCAGGAACGGCAGGTCAGCCTTGCGGTCCGGTGTGGGGATATAGTTGTCAACGGCATCCAGCAGCTCTTTGATGCAAGCATATTCAGGTGCGTCAGGATCGGTAGAGGTGCTCTCCAGAGCCTGCAGGGCAGAACCCTTGATGATGGGCACGTCGTCACCGGGGAACTCGTAAGTGCTCAGCAGCTCGCGGACTTCCATTTCCACCAGCTCCAGCAGCTCGGGATCGTCCACCTGGTCGGCCTTGTTCAGGAACACGACAATGGCAGGCACGCCCACCTGACGGGCCAGCAGGATGTGCTCACGAGTCTGAGCCATGGGGCCGTCAGAAGCCGCAATAACCAGGATAGCGCCGTCCATCTGAGCAGCACCGGTGATCATGTTCTTGATATAGTCAGCATGGCCCGGGCAGTCAACGTGGGCATAGTGACGAGCATCGGTCTCATATTCCACGTGAGCTGTGTTGATGGTAATGCCGCGCTCTCTCTCTTCGGGAGCCTTATCGATCATGTCGTATGCTTCGAACTGAGCCTGGCCCTTCAGGGACAGATACTTTGTGATCGCAGCAGTTGTTGTTGTCTTGCCATGGTCAACGTGACCGATGGTACCGATGTTAACATGGGGCTTCGTTCTCTCAAATTTAGCCTTAGCCATTTTTAACTCCTCCTTGTTCGTGCAGTATTTCAAAAAATAATTTTCTCGCCCTGCAATGAGCCCATTTTATCGTAAAAACAGGCGCATTGCAATACAAAATCGTAAAATAGTTATTTGCCGGCGATGATTTTTTCCTGGATGCTCTTCGGCACCTCTGTGTAATGGCTGGGTTCCATGGTGTATTGGCCTCTGCCCTGGGTGCGGGAACGCAGGTCGGTGGCATAGCCGAACATTTCGCTCAGCGGCACAAATGCATCGATCTGCTGTGCGCCACTTCTGGCTTCCATGCCCTGGATCTGGCCGCGGCGGGAGTTCAGGTCGCCGATGACGTCGCCCATATACTCTTCCGGCACAATGACGGAAACCTTCATGATGGGCTCCATCAGCACAGGGTCCGCTTTGCGCATGGCTTCTTTGAAAGCCATGGATGCCGCAATCTTAAAGGCCATTTCCGAAGAGTCCACTTCGTGATAGGAGCCATCGTACAGAGTGACTTTGACATCCACCACGTTGTAGCCTGCCAGCACGCCGTTCTGCATGGCGCCCTGAATGCCTTGGTCAATGGGGGCGATGTATTCCTTGGGGATCGCGCCGCCCACGATCTTGTTGATGAACTCGTAGCCCTTGCCGGATTCGTTGGGCTCCAGAATGATCTTGACGTGACCATACTGGCCCTTACCGCCGGACTGACGGGCGTACTTCATATCCACATCCGCGCTCTTGCGCACGGTCTCTTTGTAAGCAACCTGGGGAGAGCCCACATTGGCTTCTACCTTGAATTCGCGCAGCAGGCGGTCCACGATGATCTCCAGGTGGAGCTCGCCCATGCCGGCGATGATGGTTTGGCCGGTCTCCTCATCGGTATAGGTGCGGAATGTGGGATCTTCTTCGGCCAGCTTTGCCAGCGCGATACCCATCTTCTCCTGGCCGGCTTTTGTCTTGGGCTCAATGGCCACGCGGATAACCGGCTCGGGGAATTCCATGGATTCCAGAATGATGGGGTGCTTTTCGTCGCACAGCGTATCGCCTGTGGTGGTGTTCTTCAAGCCCACCGCAGCGGCGATGTCGCCGGCGTACACCTTCTCCAGGTCTTCCCGGTGGTTGGCATGCATCAGCAGGATGCGGCCGATGCGCTCACGGTTCCGCTTTGTGGAATTGAGCACGGTAGAGCCGGCATCCAGCGTGCCGGAATAGACACGGAAGAAGCACAACTTGCCCACATAGGGGTCTGTCATGATCTTAAAGGCCAGAGCGGAGAAGGGCTCGTCATCGGAAGGATGGCGGCAATCTTCTTCCTCGGTATCCGGGTTGATGCCCTGGATGGCCTTTTTATCCAGCGGGGAAGGCATATAGTCGACGATAGCGTCCAGCAGCTTCTGCACGCCCTTGTTGCGGTAAGAGGTACCACAGGTGACAGGAATGATCTTTACATCCAGCACGGCTTTGCGCAGCGCGGCTTTGATGTCCTTCACGGAGATCTCTTCGCCTTCCAGATATGCTTCCATGATGGCGTCGTCGTACTCCGAGATGGATTCGATCATATGGGCATGGTATTCGTCGGCCTGTTCCTTCAGATCCGCAGGGATCTCTTCGCAGCGGATGTCTTTGCCCAGGTCGTCATAATAGACATAGGCTTTCATCTCCACCAGGTCGATGATCCCTTTGAATGTGTCCTCGCAGCCGATGGGCAGCTGGATGGGGACAGGGTTACACTTCAGGCGGTCTTTCATCATTTCCACCGCACGGTAGAAATCGGCGCCCATCGTGTCCATCTTATTGATATACACCATGCGGGGAACATGGTATTTGTCGGCCTGATGCCAGACAGTCTCAGACTGCGGCTCCACGCCTCCCTTGGCGCACAGCACCGTCACACTGCCGTCCAGAACGCGAAGAGAGCGTTCCACTTCCACGGTGAAGTCCACGTGGCCCGGGGTGTCGATGATATTGATTCTATGACCATTCCACGCGCAGGTGGTAGCGGCGGAGGTAATGGTGATACCTCTCTCCTGCTCCTGCTCCATCCAGTCCATGGTGGCGGTGCCATCATGGGTCTCACCGATCTTGTAGTTGACGCCTGTATAATACAGGATTCTTTCAGTGGTGGTGGTCTTACCGGCATCGATATGCGCCATGATGCCGATGTTACGGGTTAACTCAAGCGGATACTGCCTTGGCATCTGTGCTCTCCTTTCAAGAAACGGTTTGGTAGCAGACTACCATCTGAAGTGCGCGAACGCCTTGTTGGCCTCGGCCATCTTGTGGGTATCTTCGCGCTTCTTCACCGCTCCGCCGGTGCCGTTGACGGCGTCGATGATCTCGCCGGCCAGACGTTCTTTCATCGTCTTCTCGCCGCGGTTGCGGGAGTACAGCGTGATCCATCTCAGCCCCAGTGTCTGCCGTCTTTCCGGGCGGACTTCCATGGGCACCTGGTAAGTGGCGCCGCCCACACGGCGGGCCTTGATCTCCAGGGCGGGCATGACGTTTTCCATCGCTTCGTTAAATGCTTCTACAGGGTCCTTGCCGGTCTTCTCTTTTACAATTTCGAAAGCATCGTACACGATCTTCTGGGCTACACCCTTCTTGCCGTCATACATCACGTTATTGATCAGCTTAGTTACGAGTTTCGAATTGTAAAGCGGGTCCGGAAGAACATCCCTCTTGGGAACAAATCCTCTTCTGGGCACTTTGCTTCCCTCCTTCACAGAATGATTTCATAGGTACTCAAGAGCGTTTCCGCCCTTGTTGTGTGCCCTGCCGGATCTGCCCCTCACTTCATTATGCACAATAATCTGTAAGGTCAAACCTGGCAAAGCTCACACGCTTTGCGGGGATCGAAATTTTCGGTATGCTTGTCTTACTTCTTCGCTGCGCCGGCCTTCGGACGCTTTGCGCCGTACTTGGAACGGCTCTGCATACGGCCATTGACGCCCTGGGTATCCAGAGTGCCGCGGATCACGTGGTAACGCACACCAGGCAGGTCCTTAACACGGCCGCCTCTCACCATTACCACAGAGTGCTCCTGCAGGTTGTGGCCCACGCCGGGGATATAACCCCAGACTTCCATGCCGTTGGTCAAACGGACACGAGCCACTTTACGCAGAGCAGAGTTCGGCTTTTTGGGGGTCATGGTCTTCACAGTCGTGCAGACGCCTCTCTTTTGCGGAGAAGATTGATCGGTGGTGATCATCTTCTTCGAGTTATACCCCTTTTGCAGCGCGGGAGAGTTGGATTTGTAGCTTACTACCTCCCGGCCTTTGCGAACCAGCTGATTAAATGTAGGCATAACGCACCTCCTTACAGATTATTGCTTTATTCCACCCGTAGGCCGGGGCAGTTTTGCCCCGGCCCGGGAAAAAGCCACAATAGACTATGCTCCTCACGGAGCGTTTTATGGCTGCAGCGACACCGCTACGGCGGCGCCCACGTCGATGCCGCAGGCCGCCCCCAGCTCCCCCATGGAAGCCACGGGATACACCGGCACGCCGTGCTGCTGGCACAGCGCAAGGAAAGGCCGGATGACATGGGGTTCGGCATCTTCCGCCACCCAGGCGCCCAGCGCCTTGCCTTCTTTCACCGCACGCTGCGATTGCTTCAGCCCGATGGCCCGGGGGCCATTCAGCAGTTCAGAGAGCATGTTCATCCTCCCAAATCTTCACGCAGTTTATTATTATATGCTATTTTTTCCGTTTAGTCAACCATTTCTACAACTTCTTCATAATTTGCCTTGTTGTAGAGGTCCATACCGCTGCCGGCGGGCACCAGTTTGCCAATGATGACGTTTTCTTTCAGGCCCATCAGCGGGTCGATCTTGCCCTTGATGGCAGCTTCGGTCAGCACCCGTGTGGTCTCCTGGAAAGAAGCGGCCGACAGGAAGCTGTCGGTGGCCAAAGAGGCCTTTGTAATGCCCAGCAGCACTGGCGTATAAGTGGCAGGCTCAAATTCGCGCCCTTCTTCCGCCGCCTTTTTGGCTCCGGCTTCGTTGGCATCTTCGAACTCGAACACATCCACCATAGAACCGGGCAGCAGATCGGTATCCCCCTGCTCCTCCACCCGGACTTTGCGCATCATCTGGCGGACGATCACTTCGATATGGCGGTCGTTGATGTCCACGCCCTGCTGGCGGTACACCCGCTGCACTTCCTGGATCAGATAAGCCTGCACAGCTTCTACATCCCGGGTGCGCAGCACGTCGTGGGGGTTCAGCGCGCCTTCGGTCAGGGCAGTGCCCATGGCCACTTCGTCGCCGTTGCTCACCCGCAGCGGCTGGCCCAGGGGCACTTGGTAGATCTTGCTTTCTCCCGTCTCCGGGTTCGTCACGGTGATGGGCCGTGTGGAGCCCTTGCGGCTGTCATCGATGGAGACGATGCCTGCGTTTTCCGTCAGTGTTGCGGCACGCTTGGGTTTGCGGGCCTCAAACAGCTCTTCGACACGGGGCAGACCTTGGGTGATATCGCTGCCGGCCACGCCGCCGGTGTGGAAGGTACGCATGGTCAGCTGGGTGCCCGGTTCGCCGATGGACTGGGCCGCGATGATACCCACCGCTTCGCCAGTGCCGATCTCCGTGCGGGAGGCCAGGTTGCTGCCGTAGCACTTGGCGCACACGCCGTGGCGGGCATGGCAGGTGAGCACGCTGCGGATCTTGATGCGGGTGACGCCGGCATCGGTGATGATCTTGGCGTCGTCCTCGTTCATCAGCTTGTCTTTCGAAACCAGCACATTGCCCTGGTCGTCTTTGAAGTCTTCCACCAGGTAACGGCCCACCAGACGCTCGGCAAAGGGCTCGATGACCTGGTTGCCGTCGTTGATCTCAAAGACCCAGATGCCGTCGTTTGTGCCGCAGTCGTGCTCCCGAATGATCACATCCTGGGAAACATCCACCAGGCGGCGGGTCAGGTAGCCGGAGTCCGCGGTGCGCAGCGCCGTATCGGCCATGCCTTTCCGGGCGCCTCTGGAAGAAATGAAGTATTCCAGCACCGACAGACCTTCACGGAAGTTGGCCTTGATGGGGATCTCGATGGTCTTGCCGGCGGTGTTGGCCATCAGGCCGCGCATGCCCGCCAGCTGGCGGATCTGATTCATACTGCCGCGGGCGCCCGAATTGGACATCATAAAGATGGGGTTGAAGCGGTCCAGGCAGTTGTCCAGCTCTTTGGTCACGTCTTTGATGGTCTGTTCCCATTCTTCGATGACCAGGCGGTAGCGTTCGTCGTTTGTGATGAGGCCCCGCTTGAACTGCTTGTCGATCTTAGCCACCCGCTTTTCCGCTTCGGCGATCAGGGTGTATTTGCTTTCGGGAATGGTCATATCCGCCACGGCTACGGTCAGCGCGCCAATGGTGGAATATTTGAAGCCCAGGGATTTGATGTTGTCCAGCAACATAGCTGTCCGGGCGAAGTTGTGCTTTTTGATGCAGGCGGCGATGATCTTGCCCAGTTCCTTTTTGCCGCAGCTAAAGGAGATCTCCAGATCGAACTCTTTGCCCGGCTGGCTGCGGTCCACGAAGCCCAGATCCTGGGGCACCGCCTCGTTGAAGATCAGGCGGCCCACCGTGGCGTCGATGAGGCCGTGGCGCATCTCGCCGTCGATCTCTTTGTATACCCGCACCTTGATGGGGGAATGGATGCCCACATAGCCCTGCTGATAAGCCAGCAGCGCCTCATCTTTGGTGGCAAACACCATACCGGTGCCCTTTTCCTCCCGGTCGATGGTCAGGTAATAAGAACCCAAGATCATATCCTGGGAAGGCACGGTGACCGGCATGCCGTCCTGGGGCTTCAGCAGGTTGTTGGCCGACAACATCAGCAGACGGGCTTCAGCCTGGGCCTCGGCGGACAGCGGCACGTGCACGGCCATCTGGTCGCCGTCGAAGTCGGCGTTAAAAGCGGTACACACCAGGGGGTGCAGCTTGATGGCCCGGCCTTCTACCAGGATGGGCTCAAAGGCCTGGATGCCCAGGCGGTGCAGCGTAGGCGCCCGGTTCAGCATGACCGGATGCTCTTTGATCACCACTTCCAAAGCGTCCCACACCTCGGTGCGGGCCCGCTCCACCATCTTTTTGGCGCTCTTGATGTTGTTGGCAATGCCGTCTTCCACCAGCTTTTTCATGACAAAGGGCTTGAACAGCTCCAGCGCCATCTCTTTGGGCAGGCCGCACTGGTAGATCTTCAGATCCGGCCCCACCACGATAACGCTACGGCCGGAGTAGTCCACGCGCTTGCCCAGCAAGTTCTGGCGGAACCGGCCCTGCTTGCCCTTGAGCATGTCGCTGAGGGATTTCAGCGGGCGGTTGTTGGGCCCTGTCACCGGGCGGCCCCGGCGGCCGTTGTCGATCAGGGCGTCCACCGCTTCCTGCAGCATGCGCTTCTCATTGCGCACGATGATATCCGGCGCTCCCAGTTCCAGCAGGCGCTTGAGCCGGTTATTGCGGTTGATGACCCGGCGGTACAGGTCGTTCAGGTCCGATGTGGCGAAACGGCCGCCATCCAGCTGCACCATGGGGCGCAGTTCCGGGGGGATGACCGGCACCACGTCCAGGATCATCCATTCCGGCCGGTTGCCCGATTGGCGGAAGGCCTCAATGACTTCCAGCCGCTTGATGATGCGCAGCTTCTTCTGGCCGGTGGCCCCCTTCAGCTCTGTCCGCAGCTGGGTGGCCAGTTCGTCCAGATCGATCTCCGCCAACAGCTTCTTGATGGCTTCGGCGCCCATTTCGGCCTTGAAGTCATCTTCGTATTTTTCCACCATATCCCGGTATTCTTTTTCCGTCAGGATCTGCTTTTTCATCAGCGGGGTATCGCCGGGATCGGTGACGATGTAGGATGCAAAGTAGAGCACTTTTTCCAGCAGCCGGGGAGACATATCCAGCACCAGGCCCATGCGGGAGGGGATGCCCTTGAAATACCAGATATGAGAGACCGGGGCCGCCAGCTCAATGTGGCCCATGCGCTCGCGGCGCACTTTGGACTTTGTCACTTCTACGCCGCAGCGCTCGCAGATCTTGCCTTTGAAACGCACTTTCTTGTATTTGCCGCAGTGGCACTCCCAGTCTTTCGTGGGCCCGAAGATGCGTTCGCAGAACAGGCCGTCCCGCTCGGGTTTCAGCGTGCGGTAGTTGATGGTCTCCGGCTTTTTGACTTCGCCGTAGGACCATTCACGGATCAGTTCCGGAGAAGCCAAACCGATCTTGATCGCTTCAAATGTCATATTTGCCATAGTTGCTTTCCCCTCCGTTACAGCGTTTCGTCATCCAGCAGGCTGCTGTCTTCTTCCACCAGTTCGCTCACCATGCCCAGCGGGTCTTCGTCCTCGGCGCTCTCGTCAATGCCAAACCCGGCGTCGGCCAGTTCATCGTCCGATGCATAGCCGCCCATGGCGTCATGGCTGTCGCCGCCCCGGACGATCTCTTCGTAAGCGTCGTCGTCATCGTCGTCGTCCGTCAGCTTGATCTCTTCCATATTCTTATCCAGCACTTTGATATCGAGGCCCAGGGACTGGAGCTCTTTCACCAGCACCTTGAAGGATTCGGGCACGCCCGGCTTGGGCACGTTGTGGCCCTTTACAATGGCTTCGTAGGTCTTGACACGGCCCACGATATCGTCGGATTTCACCGTCAGGATCTCCTGGAGGGTATAAGCGGCGCCGTAGGCTTCCAGGGCCCACACTTCCATCTCGCCAAAGCGCTGGCCGCCGAACTGGGCCTTGCCGCCCAAGGGCTGCTGGGTCACCAAGCTGTAGGGGCCGGTGGAACGGGCGTGGATCTTATCGTCTACCAAATGGTGCAGCTTGAGGTAATACATATAGCCTACCGTCACCGGGTTGTCAAAGGGCTCGCCGGTGCGGCCATCGTACAAAATGCTCTTGCCGTCTTCCCGCAGGCCGGCATCCCGGAACAGGGCGCGGATGTCCTCTTCCTTGGCGCCGTCGAACACCGGGGTCGCCACATGGATGCCCAGCGCCTTTGCAGCAAAGCCCAAATGGACTTCCAGCACCTGGCCGATGTTCATACGGGAGGGCACGCCCAGCGGGTTCAGCACGATGTCCAGCGGTGTGCCGTCTGCCAGGAAGGGCATATCCTCCTGGGGCAGGATGCGGGACACGACGCCCTTGTTGCCGTGGCGGCCGGCCATTTTATCGCCCACGGAGATCTTTCTCTTTTGGGCGATGTAGCAGCGCACCACCATGTTGACGCCCGGGCTCAGCTCATCGCCGTTGGCTCTGGTGAACACCTTGACATCCACGATGATGCCGCCTTCGCCATGGGGCACCCGCAGAGAGGTATCCCGCACTTCTCTGGCCTTTTCGCCAAAGATGGCCCGCAGCAGCCGCTCTTCCGCCGTCAGCTCTGTCTCGCCTTTGGGCGTGACTTTGCCCACCAGGATGTCGCCCGAATGGACTTCGGCGCCCACGCGGATGATGCCCCGTTCATCCAGGTCCCGCAGGGCTTCCTCGCCCACATTGGGGATATCCCGGGTGATCTCTTCGGGCCCCAGCTTGGTGTCGCGGGATTCGGTCTCGTATTCCTCAATGTGGATGGAGGTATACATGTCCTCCCGCACCAGGCGTTCATTGAGCAATACGGCGTCTTCGTAGTTGTAGCCCTCCCAGGTCATAAAGCCGATCAGGGCGTTTTTGCCCAGGGAGATCTCGCCGTCGGAAGTCGAAGGGCCGTCGGCGATGACGTCGCCCTTTTTCACCCGGTCGCCCAGGTTGACGATGGGTTTCTGGTTGATGCAAGTGCCCTGATTGGAGCGCAGGAATTTGATCAGCCGGTGGGTCTTTTCGCCCAGGGTGTCATATTGGATGGTCACTTCCCGTGCGGTGACCCGTGTGACTGTGCCGTCGTCCAGGGCCAGGGGCACGGTGCCCGAGTCCACGGCGGCTTTGTATTCAATGCCAGTGGCCACAAAGGGAGCTTCCGTCTGCAGCAGGGGCACGGCCTGGCGCTGCATGTTGGAACCCATCAGGGCCCGGTTGGCGTCGTCGTTTTCCAGGAAGGGGATCATAGAAGTGGCCACAGATACCATCATCTGGGGCGATACGTCCACCAGGTCCACCTTTTCCCGCTCGATCTCGATGATCTCGTCCCGGTGGCGGCAGGTGACGCGGTCCGCCTTGATGCGGCCTTCTTCGTCCAGGGGCTCGTTGGCCTGGGCCACGATGTATTCATCTTCAATGTCCGCCGTCATATACTGTACTTCATCGGTGACGATGCCGGTCTTTTTATCCACGATGCGGTAAGGCGCCTCGATGAAGCCGTAATCGTTGACGCGGGCATAGCTGGCCAGGTAGGAGATCAGGCCGATGTTGGGACCTTCCGGCGTCTCGATGGGGCACAGGCGGCCATAGTGGCTGTAATGGATGTCGCGCACTTCGAAGCTGGCACGGTCCCGGGAAAGGCCGCCGGGGCCCAGGGCAGACATACGGCGCTTGTGGGTCAGCTCAGCCAGCGGGTTGTTCTGGTCCATGAACTGGGACAGGGGCGAAGAGCCGAAGAACTCTTTGATGGCGGCAGTCACCGGCCGGATGTTGATCAGGCTCTGGGGGGTGACGATGTCCAGATCCTGAATGGTCATGCGCTCCCGGATGACCCGTTCCATGCGGGAAAAACCAATGCGGAACTGGTTTTGCAGCAGCTCGCCCACGCTGCGCAGGCGGCGGTTGCCCAAGTGGTCGATGTCATCGGCTGTGCCCACGCCGTTGGCCAGGCAGTTCAGGTAGTTGATGGATGCCAGGATGTCATCCACGATGATGTGTTTGGGGATCAGCTCATCCACGCTGGTGCGGATCGCTTCCAGCAGGTCGTCGCCGGTGTGCTCTTCCATCAGCTGGCGCAGCACGGAAAAACGCACCCGCTCATAGATGCCCAGCTCTTTTTCATCGCAGTCCACAAAATCGTGGAGCCAGACCATATCGTTGGAGAAGACTTTGACTTCTCTTCCGTCCACATCCAGATAGGCCACGGAGACGCCCTTCTTTTCCATCTCGGCGGCCTGTTCCCGGGTCAGCACTTCGCCGGGGCCGGCCAGCACTTCGCCGGTCAGCGGGTCGGTCACCGGGCGGCTCAGCTTCTGGCCGCTCAGCCGTTTGGAGATGGCCATCTTCTTGTTGAATTTATAACGGCCCACTGTGGAGAGGTCGTAGCGTTTGGGGTCAAAAAACAGGTTGTGCAGCAGCGTCTGGGCACTGTCCACTGTGGGGGGCTCGCCGGGACGCAGGCGCTTGTAGATCTCGATCAGCGCATCCTCGCTGGTCTTGATGGCCGCGTCTTTATCCAGCGTGGCCACGATGCGCTCATCTTCGCCGAACAGCTCTTTGATCTCTGCGTCGGTGCTGACGCCGATGGAGCGGATCAGGGAAGTGATGGGCAGTTTGCGGTTTTTATCGATGCGCACATAGAAGACGTCGTTGGCATCGGTCTCGTATTCCAGCCAAGCGCCCCGGTAAGGGATGATGGTGCTGGTATACATGGGCTTATCCGGCCGCTCGTTGCTGATGCCGTAGTACATGCCCGGGGAGCGGACGATCTGCGAGACCACGACGCGTTCTGCGCCGTTGATGATGAAAGTGCCGCTGTCGGTCATCACGGGGAAATCGCCCATGAAGATCTCCTGCTCTTTGATCTCGCCGGTCTCCTTGTTGCGCAGGCGCATGCGCACCTTGATGGGGGCGGCATAGGTCGCGTCTCTCTCCTTGCACTCTTCCACCGAGTATTTCGGTTCCTCTTCCATGGAATAGTCCAGGAAAGTCAGTTCCAGGTTGCCGGTATAGTCGGTGATGGCGCCCACGTCGCGGAACACTTCCCGCAGGCCCACATCCAGGAACCACTTGTAGGAACTCTTCTGCACCTCGATGAGGTTGGGCATCTCGAGCACTTGTTTTGTCCGCGAGAAGCAGACGCGCTCTTTTTTACCGCACTGGATTGTGCCGTACTTCTTCCAGTTTTCCATTTGCCACACTCCGTTTCCTGTCAGTATGCGATACACAAGGGTGCGTTGCACTATTTTATCACTTTTCTGTTGCCATCCTCCACAGGTTTTGCTACAATGGATGCAGTTCTGTAGAGGGCAGATGCTATATTCGATGCAGTATATTATTTTAGCATTCCTCTGTCAACAAGTCAATGCCTACCAATGAATAAAACAGCCCTGTCTCTGGGCTGTTTTTTTGTTTATTCTCCTCAGTTTTTGGCCTTCCCCGCTCTGGCTCACCCGGCTTCCCTTCTTTGCCTCCCCACGCCCATCGCCTGAAAAAGAGAAGGAGCCAGCATCTGGCTCCTCAAAAAACGAAGGTTCTCTCTATATAAAGCCGGCCAAAAGGCAGGCTCCCTCCCCAGTCCGTCTGTATTCGGCGATGGTCTCACCCGCAGTGGAAATCAAAAATATATCCTTATGTTTTTCCATATTGCAATCGCCAATCATTTATCTAATTTATAACTGGCATTCTTACTTGTCAATGTCTTTTTCGAAATTTTTTCTGGGGATCGGGGAAAGGGCGGTCTCACCCTGCCTTTTCTCCCGGTTCCCTGTTTTTCTCCAGGGCGATCCATACACGACAACAAAGTAGAGAGCCACTGCCACAAAGGGCCCCCAAGGGCGCAGCCAAAAGATGATCCAGTTGGCCGCCCGGGCGCTGATCTTCTCCATCCCCCACAGCGAGACCGGCCAGAACAGAAGCAGCAGAGCCAGAAGCCCGGCGCCCCACCAAGCGGCCACAGGCCGCCGGCACATCCAGGCCAGCATGGCAAGGCCGGTCAACAGGGGAGGCATGGCGTTTTCCAAACTGGTCCGCAAAAGCTCTGCTTCCGCCCCCCGGAAAAGGAGCAATGGCAGAGCGGCGGAGAGCAGGAACGCCGCTCCTACCCAAAGAGGATCCACTCGTTTGTACCAGGCCAAAAAACAGAGCAACAGTACATGGAGCACCGGCAGCCCCAGCTGCCAGCTGCAAGAACCATTCCGCGAACAAGGGCGCCGGGCTGGATCTTTCCGCCCTTGGCAGCCAAATGAGCAGCGCAGAACAGATGGCCCAGTAACCGATGCAGACCGCGGCGAAGGGCGCCAGGTCCCTCCAGCGCCGGCCCGCCTCTTTGGGCTTCGCCCGGCGCGCCCACAGGCACAGCAGCGCCCCCAGCAGCCATCCCCAAACCGTCATCCCCTGGGGCAGAAAGAAAGATTGGCTCGTGTAAAACAGCCCTGTCCTCTGCCCGTGGAAATACTGCTGGAAAATCCAAACGATCCCTTCTTCCACCCCATTGCCCAGCAATACGATGAGCACCAGCGGCAGCGTGTAATAAAGAATGTCCTTCTTTCGGTATACCACAAAGAGAGCCCACGCGACGCACAGGCTGGGCAGCAGCCATTGCCAGATCGTATAATTCCACTGGGCCGTGGCATCGGACAGTCCCGAGGCAAAATCATTTCCAAAAGCGCCGCTCTGATAGAGCCAGATATAGTAAGAGAATCCACTGTTCAGCGCTTGTGCCGTGCCGGTCAGCAGCACTGTGCCCAGCACCATCCAGAACGAAGCTCGGTCAAAGTACCGTCTCATCAAACCCCTCCCTGCCTTATCAAGCCGCTATTTTCTTTCTATACCGGATCATTTGCTGCATTTGTCCACAGGGATGCTCCCTTTCTGCCCTCCAGCCTTTGACGGCGGGCGATCTTCCAAAGGATCGGTGCAATCCACAGCATTCCTGGGCGTTGCAGGCGGCGACGGCCACTCCCGTTCCCCTGTTTGGCGCCCAACCAGAATCCCGGCTTCCACATCTCCCCATGGTTTCATCCCGTTTTGGGCCTGACTGGGCGGTCCCCTGCCATGGACTACAGGTCCTTTGGTGTCTCTCCCCCTTTCCATCGGGCGGATGTTGGCCGCCGGTTCCTGCCGGTCATACAGCGGCGGCTGCTCCGTGGCACGCCAGATCTCCCAGCCACTTGGAAGCAGAGCAATGCCCGATGGCGGCGCAGATACTGCGCCGTTTTTCCTTGCTGAAAACCCCCTTTTTTCTCCCGATCGTTTTCTGTCAGCTCAGCTCTTGTCTGTCCCCTGCGGCCCGGGACAGCGCGGCGATGACGCCGCCCCCCATGCCGGCCAGCACCAAAAAGAGCTGCTGCACATAATAATCTCCCGCGTTGTCGCCGCTTTTGAGCCACCAGGGCAGTGTGGCCAGCACGCCCAAGATCAGGGCGCTGCCCACCGAAACGCCGTATTCCCGGGCTTTCATCCGTTTGGCCAGCACCAGCCATACGCCTGTGGCCACGGCCAGGTATCCCAATGCCCCGCCGCACCACTTCAGCTGCTCCGACCGCCGGGCAGTCTGCCGGTACTCCGCTTCCAGCGCTCTCCCCTCTTCGCTGGTCCACATTTGGTCAAACAAGCGGCCGCTTTCGTATTGCAGATAGGCTCCCATCCCCAAAAGCCCGGCATATACGACTGCCAGGACCAAGGCCACCACTGCAACTGCTTTGCGCTGCATGAAGTTCTCCCCCTTATCCTTTCATCCCGTTGCCTCCCCCAGGCCGCCATCACCTCCTTTGCATCCCAAATTTTGATCCTTCCTCAAAATTTCGGTTCCTCATTTGCGTCTTGCATATCTATTTAAGTAGAGTATATTTCCTCCCGGCTCGCTTGTCAATTTTCATTTATGTTACGGACTAATTCCGGGGTTTTCTTATTACTTTTGTAACAATTTAGTCTGTTTCGCCCCTGTACCTGCCGGGCAGCTGCAAAAGCAAAGCCTGGCGTTGCCCAACGCCAGGCTTGCAAGATCCTGCTTTTCCTTCTCTCTGTCAATGGAGCTCTAATGCGACTCTTTTTTCCCTCGGGTGGCAAGAGCGATTCCAAAAGCAAGACCAATGCCAATGATACCGGCTAGAATCACAAAGAATTGCTCGTGATAATAATTCGGCAGACCATCTCCGCTCTTCAAACACCATGGCAAAGTGGAAAGCACACCCAAAACCAATCCCGTTCCCACCAGTGCACTGTATTGCGTAGCCTTGATCCGGTGCATTGCAACCAAAAGGAGCGCGAGCAAAATCGCTCCATATCCTACGATCCTTCCACCTTTTTTCAAATTTTCAGACCGTTCTGCGGTTTCCATGTACTGCTCCATCTTCTCTGCCGACACGCCGCTGCTTGCATTGTCCCTCATTTCGTCGAACAGACTTCCGCTTGTCGACTGAAGGTAGGCGCCTACCCCCAGCAGAAGAGCATAGGCAGCTATCACTGCAATCCCTATCCCCAACATGATCTTTTTCACAATCGACCGTCTCCTTTCGACCATTCATACATCGTCTTCCAGATCTGGCAAAGTGTCCCCTTTTCCAATCACCTGTCAGACAGATCTGTTTCTCTGCATTTATTCTGCGCTGTGCATCTTCTTCCACCTCCGGCACAGAATGGGCACACAACACACCGCAAAAGCGGCTCCAAAGGCTCGCAGCATATTCTTTCCAATCAGCAGGATGGAGATCCGATAAGTGTCACCTGCTAGGCCGACAGAAATGAAATCCGAAGCGACCAGTGTCACCAGACCAACAAATGCCCATGCGATAGCATTGGGCACGAGCCAGCTGAGAAGTGCTGTCCACAAGGTCCATTTTGCCCCCAATTCATAAAAGGAGACCACCAAAAGAGCTGTCAACAAGACCCAGATCGCCGACCGGTAGGGCAATACATTGAGCTTGTCCCAAATGCGCCCAAAGAAGTTGGCGCGCTGCATGGCTTGTCCCTCCCTTTGATCACGGGCTTCCCTCTCTTCCAAAGTCTTCACTTCTTCCACAGCAGCCGATGTTCCCTTGTCATAATAATAGTTAGTGAACATGCGGGTCACTGGCATGCTGATATGCCACAGGGCAAAAATAGAAACCACTACAATGCTTATGCTGATCTTCATTCGCCTTGTCATAGTCGTTCTCACTCCTTTTCACAACCATCGATGAAGCAGCACACCATTTCTTTCTATCGTCCTGTTATGTCAGTACTATGGTCCTTGCCCTGTCTTCCAAACCGTTTGCGGGTCAGCAGCATGACAAGAAACCCGATCGCTACCACCGCGGCTGCATTGGCAAAGGAATGGAACAGCTCGATTCCGTAATTCCACACCCCAGCGCCGCCCCAAAGGGGAGCCAAGGCCGCCAAGATCCAACTGCCGCCATAGCAAGCAGCTAACGTCAACAGCATGGCTTTCACCGAAACCAGACGCTGGACCATGAGGACTGCCAGCACAAGAAACACCAGATAGGTGTCCATCTGCAGATTTCCCATCAGATTGTCCAACTTCATCCACTGTTGGTAGGTGTTCCACGCAGGGCCCGTTTGGCTGTTTACCTGCAGAAAACTCTGCGTCCGCATGACACGGCAAACCACCAAGCAACCTTGCAGGAGCCAAAAGAGCAATAGTGTGACCCCATACGCTCTCTTTTTCCGCATCCATTCTCTCATGCCATATCCCTCCTCTGGCATCGTGTCACGTTCCAAATCTTCACTTTCCATTTCGGGGACCTTTCTCAATTTTATTGTATTCTACTCACCTGTAGTTGTCAATCAAATCATCAAAAATCTCTAATATATTACATAACTATTAACACATATCCCAAATCAAAATGCCTTTTCCTTTTCTCTGTGTTTTCTTTCGTTCTCCCCTCCTCGGGCAAAAACAGCACCCTCCGACGGTTTCCCGTTGGAGGGTGCTGTTTTATCCTTCTCTCTTTTTGGCGATTTCTTTGATCTCGTTGAATTTCCCGATGATATAGCCATAGCTTTCCCGTTTGTGGGGCAGCAGGCACTGGCTGCAATTTTTCACCCCGCCATAGGCGTAGGTAAAGCGGCCGCCGCAGCCTTCCCCCAGGGCATACAAGGGACAATAGCAAAACAAGCAGTTGAAATCTTCCGGGTCATCTGTGGGATGGCAGGGAAAAAATTCACAGGCTTCATGGCGGAAAAAGGCATACTGTTTGCCGCGCCAATGCTCTTTGCCCGGCTCTTCCGGCTTTTTCAAATGGGGCATGGGCTCCTCCTTTCCCGCCTTATCTTATATCAGGGCCAACTGCTTGAGGCCGAATATGATCAGGAACATGGTGAAAATGGAAAACAGGGCCGTATAGACCACCGCTTGGCCCGCCAAGTCTGCATCCGCCCCCTGCTGCTGGGCCATAATAAAGGAAGAGACTGCGATGGGGGCGCCCATCATGGTGGCCAGTGCCATCAGGTCCACACCGCGGAAACCCATAGACACAAAGACCGGCAGGAATATTGCCGGGCACACCACCAAGCGGCCCGCCACCACGATGATCAGCTGCTTTAAGTAGCGCTTGGTATCGGCAAATTTGAAGAACCCACCCAAGCTCACCAGCCCCAAAGGCGTGGCGATGGCGCTCATATCAGCCAGCGCCTCTTCCACCGGCGTGGGGATGGGGATGCCCGCCAGCAGGAACACCACGCCCAGCAGGGACGCAATGATCAGCGGATTTGTCACGATGCCTTTGACGATACGGTTTTTGTTTACGGTGCCGTGGCTGAAGATCTCCAGCGCCACCACGCTGAGCACATTGAACAGAGGGATGGCGAAGGCGCTGAGGATGGATACGACACCGAGCCCTTGTTCGCCAAACACGCCCGATACGATGGGCACGCCAAAAATGATGTAATTGCTGCGGAAGATGCCCTGTACCATGGCGCCCCGGCGGGGTCCATCCTTTTCGATGCGGGGGATCACCAGGCACAATACGCCGAAGATCACCAGGATGCTCACCACAGCGGTCAGGATCAACTTTGGGTTCATCATGGATTCCAAATCGGAATGATAGATGTTGTTGAACAGCATCATGGGCAAAAAGGCTTTGAAAACCAGGCTGTTCAACTTGGGCAGCACTGCATCGTCCAGCAGGCCGATGCGCCGCAGCAAATAGCCCACCGCCATGATGAGAAACAGCGGCAGCACCACATTCAGCGATAAAATAAAATTCTCCATACTCTCTCCCCGGCCCAGGCCCCCGCCCGGCCGGCCCCCTTTCTCTCAGTGGTTCCCGGTCAACTTTCCCGGTCCTTCGGCTCCTGTCCGTCCTCCTGGGCCTCCGGCTCCGGCTTTTCCAGGTCTGCTTGCGGTTCTATAGCTTCCGGCTGCTCCCGGGGCTCCAGGCCCGGGTGATCCAGGCGCAGAGCCGGGATCTGCCGGTATTTTTTCGTCACATACAGAAACAACAAGAAAAGGGCGCCCAGGGCAAAGCTGGCGAAACCGACCACCTGGGAGATCCGGATGTCTGTGGAACCCAGATACAGGCTGTCGGTGCGCAGCCCTTCGATGATCCCCCTGCCAAACCCGTACCACACGCCATACCAGGCAAAGATCTCCCCCCGGAATTTGCGGTGCTTGGAATAAAAGTGGAGCACCACAAACCCCAGCAGATTCCACAGGGATTCATACAAGAATGTGGGGTGTACCGCCGTGCCCGCTGTGGTGGCCGTATCGGCGATCACCATGCCCCAGGGCAGATCGGTGGCCCGGCCAAAGGCCTCACCATTGACAAAATTGCCCCACCGCCCGATGATCTGGCCGATGAGCAGCCCCAGGGCGCCCACATCCAAGAAGGACAAGGTGTTAAACCGTTGGCGGTTGCGCCGCCCAAACAGCAGCACGACCAAGATCCCCACGATCACGCCGCCATAAATGGCCAATCCGCCCTTCCAGATCTTCACGATGTCGCCCAAGTGCTGGCTGTAATAATCCCAGCTGTTTATCACGTAATAGAGCCTGGCCCCCACCACTGCGCAGGGCAGGGCGATCAGCAACAGATCGATCACCGTATCGGCGTCGGTCTCAAATTGGCTGGCGCGGCGCATCACATACACTGCCGCCAGCAGAAAAGCCGACGCCAAAAGCACACCATACCAGCGGATGGGCCAGCTGCCGATATGGAAGGCCACTTGGTTCAGTTTAAAGATATGGTCGAACAGACCCGGAAAGGAAACATAATGGGTCATCTGTATTCCCCTTTGATCGTAATTTCCGCAGCGCAGCCCCCTTTGCACAAGCGGGCCCGCCAACAGCTTTCTTAGTATACCACACTCGCCTGCCCGATTCAAACGGTCCGCAAAAGAAAAGGCGGCTCCAGCGCCGCCTTTTCTCCACCCGCCTTATACCGATGTGGCCGCGGGCATCCCCTCTTCTTTGGGGTGGAACACATGGCGCCGCGCGACCAGATAACAGGTCAGATTGGCCACGATCGTCACAAGCCAAGAAATGGGGTATGAAATATAAATCGTGAATAGGCTGGGGTGCCACTGGAAAGCCGTGAACACCCAGACCACACGGAACAGGCAAATGCCCGTAAACGTGATCAGCATGGGAACAATGGAGTACCCCAGGCCGCGGATACTGCCTGCCAGTACGTCCATCACGCCGCAAAGGAAATAAGAGGCACAGCAAATGCTCAGGCGCTGCAGGCCATAAGCGATCACCTGCGCATCGCCGGAGTAGATGCCCAACAGCTGGTTGCCCAGCAGATAGGCACCGTTGCCCAGCACCAAGCCAATGGCCGCCACCAGCAGCTCACACTGGATCAGCACTTTATCCACCCGGTGATAATTTTTCGCCCCCATGTTCTGGCTGGTAAAGCTGAGGGAAGTTTGATAGATGGCGTTCATCGAGGTGTAGACGAAGCCTTCGATGTTGCTGGCCGCCGTATTGCCCGCCACCACCGTGGAACCAAAGGAGTTGATGGAAGACTGGATCAGCACATTGGAAATGCTGAACAAGATGCCCTGCAGGCCAGCCGGCACACCGATGCGCAGGATCTGCTTAAACTTTGTGATATGGAAACGCAGGCGGGAAAAATCCAGGTGGCACATCCCTTCCATCCGGACGAGGCACAGGATGATGAGCCCCGCCGAAATGAATTGGGAGATCACGGTAGCAATGGCCACGCCTTCCACATCCATGTGAAGCACGATGACAAAAAACAGGTTGAAGATCACATTGACAACGCCGGCGACAAACAAGAAATACAAGGGCCGGCGGGTGTCGCCCGAGGCACGGAGCACAGCGGCGCCAAAGTTATACAGCATGGTAGCCGGCATGCCGATAAAGTAAATGCGCATATAAAGGACTGCCTGGTCCAGCACATCTGCCGGCGTGCCCATCAGCTCCAGCATGGGCCGGGCCGCCGGGATGCCGATGGCGATCAGCACGAAGCCCCCGATGAAGCCGGTGATCAAAGCGGTATGTACGGTCTGCTCCACATCTTCCGGCGAGCGGGAGCCATAATAACGGGCCACCAGTACGTTGGCGCCCACTGAAATACCGATGAACAAATTGACCAACAGGTTGATCAACGAACTGGTGGAACCCACTGCCGCCATGGCATTGCTGCCGGCAAACTGGCCCACCACCACAATATCCGCCGCATTGAACAGCAGCTGCAAAATGCCGGAAAGCATCAGCGGCAGAGCGAACAACAAGAGCCTGCTGAACAAAGGCCCATTGCACATGTCGATCTCATAGGATCTTTTCATTCTCACTTCTCCTCTCCTTGGTCCAGCTTTCGCACTTTTCAGCTTTAATATCCTACGCCTATTCCCACTGGATTGCAATAGGGGGATGGGAATCCGTCATAAATTTCCTCCCTTTATATATTTTCGATTTTCCCCTTGACAAACGGGACCCTTTGCGCTATGATACTTTTCGTTGTAAAGGCTCAATGCTTTACATTATGTGGAGGAGCAAACGATGAAAAGCGATACCTTTCACATGTCGATGTTGTTTGATTTTTACGGCGAATTGCTGACGGAAAAACAGAAAGAACTCTTCAACTTATATTATAATGAGGACATGTCGCTGACCGAAATTTCGGAGATCGCGGGCATCACCCGGCAGGGCGTGCGAGACGCCATCGTCCGGGCGGAAAGTGTGCTGCGCGATACGGAAGACCGGCTGCGCCTGGTGCGGCGGTATGCAGGCATCCAAAAAGATGCCGACCAGATCGCCCAGGCCGCCCAGCGGATCATGGCCGCCAATTCCGTCGGTTCCCGGAATGCGGAGATCGCCCGGCAAGCCGATGTGATTTTAAAAACGGTATCCCATCTTTCGGAATAGGGCGCCAGCCCGGAGGTCCTATGGCTTTTGAGAGTTTATCGGAAAAACTGAATGGCGTATTCCAAAAACTGCGCAGCCGCGGCCGCCTGACCGAGACAGACGTGCGGGCCGCCATGCGGGAGATCCGCATGGCCCTGCTGGAAGCCGACGTCAACTTCAAGGTCGTCAAGGAGTTCATCGCCAAGGTGACGGAGCGGGCCGTGGGCGCTGAGATCTTAGAGAGCTTGACCCCTGCCCAGCAGGTGATCAAGATCGTCAACGAAGAGCTGACCCAGCTGATGGGCGGCACCCAAAGCCGCATCCGCATGGCCAACAACCCGCCCACTGTGGTGATGTTCGTCGGCCTGCAGGGCGCCGGCAAGACCACCAACGCCGCCAAACTGGCAGGCTATTATAAAAAGCGGGAAAACAAGCGGCCTCTGCTGTGCGCCTGCGACGTATACCGCCCGGCTGCCATCAACCAGCTGAAAGTGGTGGGCGGCCAGTTGGATATCCCTGTGTTTGAACAAGGCCAGGGGGACCCTGTGGAGATCGCCCAGGCCGCCTACGCCCATGCCAAGCAGCATGGCAACGACTTGTTGATCATCGACACGGCAGGCCGCCTGCACATCGACGAGGCGCTGATGGATGAGCTCAAACGCATCAAAGCCGCCATACAGCCCCACGAGATCATGTTGGTGGTAGACGCCATGACCGGCCAGGACGCCGTCAACGCCGCCTCTGCTTTTAATGAGGCGCTGGGCATCGACTCTGTGCTGATCTCCAAGCTGGACGGCGACGCCCGGGGCGGCGCAGCCCTTTCCGTGCGGGCCGTTACCGGCAAACCCATCAAATTCTGCGGCACCGGTGAAAAGCTGGATGCATTGGAACCCTTTTACCCGGACCGCATGGCCTCCCGCCTGCTGGGCATGGGCGATGTGATGTCGCTGATCGAAAAAGCCCAGCAGAATTTCGACGCCAAAAAAGCGGCGGAAATGGAAAAAAAGATGCGGTCCGGCAAGCTGACGCTGACGGATTTTTACGACCAGCTGACCCAACTGAAAGGCATGGGCAGCATGTCCGACATCGCTTCCATGCTGCCCGGCATGAACGCCAAGGCGCTGCAGGGAGCCCAGGTGGATGAAAAGCAGCTGGCCCGCACCGAAGCCATCATCCTTTCCATGACGCCCTATGAACGGGATAACCCCGAAGTCTTGAATTTTTCCCGCAAAAAGCGGATCGCCGCCGGCTGTGGCCTCAAGGTGGAAGACGTGAACCGCCTGCTCAAACAATTCAACGCCACCCAGCAGCTGATGAAACAGCTTTCCGGCGTGAGCCGCCGCAAAGGCAAGGGCCTGCGGGGCCTGAAAATGCCTTTTTAGATCCCTATGTTCCATAATCGCCTTGCAGGCTTGATTTTGGTATATACACGACACTAAACGGAGGTGAAAAACATGGTTAAGATCAGACTGAGAAGAATGGGCGCTAAGAAAGCTCCTTTCTACCGCATCGTTGTGGCCGATTCCCGCTACCCCAGCAATGGCCGTTTCATCGAGGAGATCGGCATTTACAATCCGCTGGTATCCCCTGCCGAGATCCGCGTTGACGCTGAGCGTGCCCAGCAGTGGATCAAGAACGGCGCTCAGCCCACCGATACAGTGCGTGCCCTGCTGAAAAAAGCCGGTGCGCTTTAATGTGAGGAGAATGCCACGATGAAAGAACTGCTTGCCTACATCGCCCGCCATCTGGTGGACAACCCCGACCAGGTGTCGGTGGAAGCTGTGATGAATGGCGATACCCTGACCCTGCAGCTCCGCGTAGCCCAGGAAGACATGGGTAAGGTGATCGGCCGCCAAGGGCGCATTGCCAAAGAGATCCGCACGTTGATCAAAGCGGCGGGCCTGCGGGAGAACCTGCGCACTTCTGTGGATATTCTGGACTGACCATCTGGGAGGCTGTTTTGGAAATAGGAGGCCAGCGTGCTGCGGCACAGGCTCCACTTTTCCAAAACAGTCTCTTTTTTTATCAGCTGCGCCGTGCCCCCTGCCGGAAAGGCTGCGGCTGCCCCTTCTCTGCTGCCCGGGCAGCCTCCGCCGGCGCAGATCCCATCTTGCCAATCGAAAACAAATGAGGTGAAACCATGCCCGACCTGTTGGAATGTGGCCGCGTGCTCAACACCCACGGCATCCGGGGTGAGATCAAGATCGACCCTTGGTGCGATTCGCCGGTGGTATTTGAGCAGTTGTCGGCCCTTTACATCGACGGCCATCCCTATCCGCTGGAAAAAAGCCGCTCCCATAAGTCTTTTGTGCTGTGCAAGCTCCAGGGCATCGATACCCCGGAGGCCGCCATGGCTTTCAAAAACAAGACCGTTTTTCTCGACAAGGAAGAAGTGCCGCTGGAAGACGGCGCCTATTTTCTGGCCGACATCTTGGGGTTTGAAGCCTATGACGAACGCACCGGCCAGGTGATCGGCACACTGCAGGAAGTGCGCCCTTCCCCCGCTTCGGATCTCTATGTGATCGCCGGCCCCCAGGGGGAGATCCTGATCCCCGCTGTGCCTGCTTTTGTGGGACACGTGGATTTCCCAAACCGCCGGATCACCTTCCACACCATCGAAGGGATGCTGCCCCATGAGAATTGATATTTTGACCCTGTTCCCCGATATGGTCCGGCAAGCCTTGGGGGAAAGCATCATCGGCCGCGGCCAGGAATTTGGCCTGCTGCAGATCGAGGCCCACAACATCCGGGATTACACACTGGACAAGCACCGCCGCACCGACGATTACCCTTACGGCGGCGGCATGGGCATGGTGATGCAATGCGACCCCCTCTACCAGTGTTGGCAGGCGGTGTGCGGCGGCGAAAAAGTGCACACCATCCTGATGTCCCCCCAAGGGGCCCCCTTCTGCCAAGCAAAAGCCCGGGAATTGCTGGGCCGCGGCCGCTTCCTCCTGGTGTGCGGCCACTACGAAGGGGTGGATCAGCGCTTTATCGACGAATGTGTGGATGAAGAGATCAGCCTGGGTGATTTTGTCCTCACCGGCGGCGAGATCGCTGCCATGGCCATCACCGATGCAGTGTGCCGCATGGTGCCCGGCGTGCTGGCCGATGAGACCAGCTTTACCGAAGAGAGCCATTTTTCCGGTGTACTGGAATACCCCCAATACACCCGCCCCGAAGTTTGGCACGGCCGTCCGGTGCCCCCGGTGCTGCTCAGCGGCCACCACAAAAACATCCAGGCCTGGCGGCGGCTGCAATCCTTGCTGCGCACCCGGGAGCGCCGGCCCGACTTGTTTTCCCAATTAACCCTCAGCCCGGAAGACGAAAAACTTCTGGCACAATTTGACGGCGCACAATAAGCCGCCCATCCCAAAGCCCTGTTGTGGTTTTCTCCACAGCAGGGCTTTTTTTATCCCTTTCCAGCCGCCTATACTATGCAGCCAGGCTATTGTTCTCCCCGGTCAGATATCCTAAAATAAATTGATTATAGATCTTTTGACAAACCCGTGGGGGGGAAGAAAGGAGAGACAAGATACCATGGGATGGATTCTTTTGATCGTCGTCCTTTTTTTGGTGATCGATTGGTTTGCCGCCCAGCAGTTCCATGAGATCGCCAAAATGAAGGGCCATCCAGAGACCAAATACCTCTGGTGGTGCTTCTGGATGGGGATCGTCGGCTGGGCCATGGTCATTGCTTTGCCGGACCGGTCCGCACAGCAGACCCAGCCCGCAGTGGATCCCGAAGAACTGCCAGAATTATAAGGAGGCTGTAAAATGAGCGAACGATATCACCGGCTTTTTTCCTTGCCGGACAATGGCTATGCCCAAGGCGCCCCCGTCGTACTTGCTGCCGGGGCCCTGCTGAAAGACAACCAGACCGGCCAGATCCTGGCCCAGCTGAAGATCCGAAGTTTGAGCCAAAAGCCGATCAAAGCGGCTACGGTTTCCCTGGCGCCCCTGGATACGTTGAACAAGCCCTTGGGAGACGCCATTTCCTACCAATATTTGGACCTGCAGGTCCTGCGGGACGGCGACTTTGGTTCCAAGACCCCCATCCCGTTGCCCGATCCTTCCACCCGTGCCTTCTCCGCCGCCGTGACAGAGGTGATCTTTGCCGATAACACCCTCTGGACTGTCGGCAACGATCCCTGGGAACCCCTTGGGGCCCCTGTGACTTTGGAGCAGGCTTTGGGTGACAAAGAGCTGGCCAAACAGTGCCAGATCCAGTACGGGAGTGGCTTCCGGTATCAATACCAGGCGGAAAAAGACCTGTGGCAGTGCGCCTGCGGCGCCCTCAACCACCAGGATGAGCCCCGGTGCCACAAATGCCACTTGGAGAGGACCTCCCTCACCTCACTGCCTTTGGCAGAGCTGAAAGCCAGCCGGGACAAACGCTTGGCGTTGGAGCAACAGCAGCGGGAAGAGGCCCAAGCCGCGGCAGCAGCCCGGGCCCAGAAGACGAAAAAACTGGCCCTGATCTTAGTCCCTGTCCTTCTGATGGCCCTTGTAGTCGGGGCATTCCTCGGGAAGTCCCAAGACACGGAGGAACCATCCGACGCCGGCTCCGCCGTCACTGCGCCCTCCGGCGGCGAGTCAGCTGCCGCAGAGGATCCTACGTCCGAAATTGAATCGATGCTTCATGAGGTCGCTGTGCCCCTGCTTCAACCAGGAGACCTGTTCTTTTACAAAGTGGATGGCAATACAGTAGAGCTCGTTGTTGCCGGTGCAAGCAGCCGGGAGCGGCCTTTTGTTGCGGATATGCCCGAATTTATAGAATATGTCAGCGGCACTCTGACCGATGCCTTTTCTGACATCGAAGTGGAAGTGAGCGACGCCGGCGAATATGCGTCTCCCGAGCAAGCAGAGGATATGATCAACAGATTTATTGCAGAGGGCTTTATATATCTGGAAATTTAAACCGTTTTGATCCGTGCCAAGGAAAAGGAGAGATAAAATGAGATCCATGGATAAAAAAAGATATTTGGCCTTGGTGGCCCTGCTGCTGTTCCTGCCCTATATGCGTGCAGCGAGGGCAGCGACAGCGCTCCAAATGCCGGGAACTCCTCCGGCGGTGTCTCTGCCAGTACGTCACAAGAATCACAAGGCCTTTCCGATGCAGAAATTGAGGCCCTGGTGGTCTCTGCCCTGTATGACGAGATCGGCTCCACATACGATACGGCAGACCCCGGCAGCTGCCGCTACAGCATCAACAAGACAGAAAAGTCCGGCGGAAAGCTCCTGGTGTATGGCGAAGTGACCCTTTACGACAAATATGGCAAGGTCACCGGCGGATGGGTCGACGGTTCTGGGACGCCCTTCCGCACGTTTGACATCACGATCAGCGAAAGCAGCAGGGATGTCACTTCCTGCGAGATCGACTGACAGAAGGCGCCGCTATCGCCTTGAGAATGCGCCTTCCTATTTCGATACCATTTGAATATTTTTCAACAAACTATCCGTAAAGGAGAGAAGATTCAATGAAATACTGCACGAAATGCGGTGCAAAGCTGGAGCCCGGCGCCACGGTCTGTTCCAGCTGTGGCTGCTTGGTGGCTGGAGCAAGCGGCGACCTGCGCCAGGAGAACCACCGGTCCGTCAGCCAAAAGTTTATCTATGCGGCGTTCTGTGCTGTGCTCCTCCTCTGCGTCGTTTCATGGCTGCAGGCACCGAAGTCCGAACCCATACCCACGGCTTCGATCTCCTTCGGCAATTTTACCACCGAGGGATTCACGATCTCCGACCCCCGCAATGCACAGGCTGAATTGGATGCGCTGCGGAACGAGTTTGACAGCGAGCACGACAGGCTGATCAACATGCCCGACGACCCCACGCTGGAACTGGATGGGGTACAGGTCAACGGTCAAAACCTGCAGATCGGCGGCTTGCTGGAATATGAAAGCGAATACCAGACTGAATTCGATGCGTTTGCAGAGCGCGTCGCCCAATGGGCCAACGATGAGATCTCCAATCAAAAAGATCTGTGGATCACCATTGGCTGCACCGTCTTTTTTGCCGCTGTCATCCTGGCGGCTGTCGTGGCAGATCGCGGCGGGCTGAAACGGAAAAAGGAAGGGGTAACAAAATGAAATATTGTTCTGAATGCGGCAATCAATTGCTGGATGAAGCGGTGATCTGCCCCAAATGCGGTGCGGCGGCCGGCCCCATTGGCGAAAAGGAGACCCCGGCAGGCAAGCACGATGAACGGGTGCGGCTCAAAACCAGTGCGGCGCTGTACAACATTGCCGGTATCCTGAATCTGTTGCTGGCGCTTTTCTTTACCTGGATCTTGTTTGGCAGCTCTTCTGTGGAATCCGGTTCCAGCGAAGGATTTACCATCTCGGTGGATACAAGCGGCGGCGCGCCCCACCCAGCATTGTTCTGGCTGTGGCTCGCTTCCATCCTGTTTACTTATGCCCTGGCCTTGTATTCCATATCCCATATCCAGCGCGGCGGAAAAGGGATCTTTGCCTATCTTTATATGTTTAGTTCCATCCTGTCCGTCCTTCTTTTGAATCTGGCATTCCCCAATCTTTTGATCCTCGCCATGTGCTTTATCGGCGTTATCTTCTTTGTTCCAACGATCTTGCAGCTCATAGCAGGCGTAAAAATGTTGCAGGGGACCCGATGAAACAGCCTTCTGTTTTCCGGTCGGTGCGGTATTCCCTCTATTTGGCATTTGCGATCAACGCCCTTATTTTTCAGCTCATCCCCTTCCGCTTCCGGTGTGATCTCATCGGCGAAAGGTGTTTTGCCTGCGGCTTGCGCACGGCCATAGACCTATTTCTGCAGGGCCGTTTTGCCCAAGCCTACCGCTCCAATCCCCTGATCGTTGTAGTGGTACTGTCGGCAGCTCTCATGGCTGCCGACGTGCTGCATTACTTATACCGGCGCAAAAAGGGGGGCGGCCCATCCAAGCAGCCCTAATGCCCCATAATTGCCGCCCCGGGATACCCCTATTTTACAAAGGAGGCAAACAGGCATGGAAGAACGATATACCCGGCTGTTTTCTCTGCCGGAAAATCTGTATTCTGCAGGAGCTCCCGTCATGATTGCGGCGGGGGCTCTGCTCAAAGACAATCAGACCGGCAAGGTGCTGGCCCAGCTCAAGCTGCGCAGCCTCGTGGACCAAAAGGTCAAGGCGGTCAAGGTCAAGATCGCGCCGCTGGATATGGTCGGTAAGCCGCTGGGAGAAGCGGTCGACCACCTTTATCTGGACCTAAACGCAAGCCGAGATATGGAGTTCGGGCAAAAAGTCCCGATCCCGCTGCCCGACGCCACTACACGGGGATTTCAGGCCTCTGTTTTGGAAGTTGTTTTTGCGGATAACACCCTTTGGGCAGCCGGTGATGCCCCTTGGGAGCCCCTTTCCGCCCCTGTGCCACTGGCGCAGGCCCTGGCAGACGATGAACTGGCCAAGCAATACCGGATCCAATACGGCGAAGATTCGGTCAACCTGTTTCACCCGGAGCGGGATCTATGGCGCTGTGCCTGTGGCGCCCTCAACCATCAGAATGAACCGGTTTGCCACAAATGCCACAAACAAGCTGCTGCCCTGGCTGCATTGGATCTGGAAAAGCTGAAAGCCGACCGGGACAAGCGGCTGGAAATGGAGCAGCAAAAGGCCGCTGAAGAAAAAGCGGCGGCGAAAAGGAAGGCGCGGATCGCGATCCCCACTGCGGCGGTCGCTGTTCTCGCCTGCCTGCTTCTTTTTCACTTCATGCAAAAGCGGCAGGTAGAGGCTGCAAACGCCGAAGCGTATCAAGCCGCCCTTGACTCCATACAAGGCCAGTACATAGATGAAACATCCTATCCTGACTTTGAACAGGCATATAATACGTTCGTGGAGTTGAGGGATTATAAAAACAGTACAAAAATCGCACAACAACTGCGTACTGAAATACATATATATGAAACTTTAGAAGAACAAACCCGGTATTCTCTAGTTATTGATAGTTCAAATATAGAAGCTATCATGTATTATATTAATCATGATTTCCAGTATATCAATCCAAAAGAATTCCTTGGAGACTTTTTGGTAACAAACATCCGTTTCATTTTCCCCTATATAGGTGAGTGGGAATATCTCTCTGGTGACCCAAATATGTTGTCGTTTGAAAATGAGGACGAACAACGATCCTTGAGCATTTCCTCAAATGTAAGCACCGTTTTTCAATTCTTTGATAAGAATGAAGCAGTAATGTTTACTCCATTGCAAGTTGACGGCACCTCTGATATCTTTAACTGGATGTATTCCTCGCAGCAAAATATACAGCCCTTCTTTAATCAAGCAACACAATACTCGATGAAATATCCGAAGAGCATCAGTGACGTATTCTATTATGATTCTATTTATATGACAATCACTCCAGATGATACATTGCAGATCTCCTATGCGAGCAGCGACGGCAGTACAACTGTTTCTTGCGAATATCAGCGCATCGCGGAGCAAAAAGATTGACCACGAAAAACAGCAAAATAAGGCCCGCTGTGCCAATCACAGTGGGCCTTACCTATTACCTCGCATACCTTAATGGCAAAAGAAAGGGCAAGAGTTCTGGATCGCAGATCACTCTTGCCCTTCTATCGTCTCTTCAATTTTGGCCACCAATTCGCTTGGCCGCATGTCCAACGCCCCTGCAATCTTCCAAATGGTTTCAAAATTCGCTTGCTTTGTGCCATTTTCAATCATTGATAAATGTGTACGTGCAATCCCGGCAAAGCCACTTAACACATCTTGTGAGATTCCTTCTGCTTTCCGTAAGTTTCGGATCGTTTGCCCAACCGCATGATTATCAAACTGCACGACAACACCTCTTTTCTCACTATATTTTATGAGAAAATCTTTGTTGTACTGTCTACGATAATAGACATTTTTACAAAACTATGTTATACTTCACTTTGTAAATCCCTGTCTTTTATTTTGCGTGATTAGGAGGAATGAGCACAAATGAAAAGGATCGCATCGCTTTTATTGACAGGAGCATTGGTGCTGTCGCTCACTGCCTGCGGCAAGGAAGAGGCCAACGATGCCAACCCATCAAGTGGTGCCGATGGCACTGCATCGAGCAGCGGCGAAACAGCCAAGAACGATGCCAGCAGCCAAGAAGCAACCGTTCCCAACAACGGGGAGTGGGACGAGATCCTCTGTTCTGGTGATGGTTATCACCTGGTGAAAAAGGAAGTCGACGCCTTCGATGGATACAAATTTATGCTCGGCGTTGTAGACGACGATGGCGCGTGGGTACAGGAATTGACCGACACCGGCACGTTTGTAGACGAAGTCCGTTTTCGTGCCGAAGGCAGCAGCGAGACTTTGCGGGACATCTCTTGCTATATGTACTTGGGCGAAGGTGTTTTTCTTGCTTCTCCCGGTGTTTCCGTGTTTACCAAAGAGGAGGAACACCGGGTAGGCCCCTGGGAAAACAGCGTATCTTACAGCCCCACCGGCCGGGCGGAAGTCTCGATCTGGGAGTGCCTGCTCTGGAATGTAACGGATAACTCCCAGGCAAAGATCAACGCTTCGAAAATGTCTGTATTCCAAGATGGATACTTGCTTTTCTGTGAAGAAGATGAGTTTGGCGGCGGCACGCTCAGTGCCATGAATACAAAAGGCGAGGTCACCGAGCTCCCCTGCCAGTACCTGCCCAATAAACCAATGCATAATTTCCCCGTCTATTCCGAAGGCCTGTTCTACGCTTGTTCAGAAAGTTCCGCTCCTGGCTTTTTTGACATCGATGGAAATCAGGTGATCGACCTGTCGCAATATGACATGGCTAGGATCCCCTACTCCAGTGAACTGGGAACCAATGCCCCCTGCTTTGAAAACGGCCAAGCCACTATTTTCTTTACCAACAACGCCGGCAGTGTGTTCCAAGCGACGATCGACAAAACAGGGGCTTTCGTAGGAGAGCCAGAAAAAGTTTCCAGTTCCGTCTCGTGACAGCAGCCCATCCAAAAGCACGATACACCACCTGCATCCCCTTTTTTGGGTTTTCTGAAAGACATTTCGGCTAACTGGCAAAAAGAAAGGGCAAAAAAGAGGGAACCGGTCTCCCGGTTCCCTCTTCTATATGTTCTGTCTTCTTATTTGTTGAAGTAGCGCTTCAGCAGGCCAGCAAAAGCCTTGCCATGTCTGGCTTCGTCGCGGGCCATCTCATGCACGGTGTCATGGATCGCATCCAGGTTGGCAGCCTTGGCGCGCTTGGCCAGGTCGGTCTTGCCAGCGGTAGCGCCGTTCTCAGCCTCTACGCGCATCTGCAGGTTCTTCTCGGTGCTGTCGGTGACCACTTCGCCCAGCAGCTCGGCAAACTTGGCGGCATGCTCAGCCTCTTCCCAAGCAGCCTTCTCCCAATACAGGCCAATTTCAGGATAGCCTTCCCGATGGGCAACACGGGCCATAGCCAGGTACATACCCACTTCGGTGCACTCGCCGTTGAAGTTGGCGCGCAGGTCTTCCAGGATGTCTTCGCTAACGCCCTGTGCCACGCCTACCACATGCTCGGCAGCCCAGCTCATCTCGCCGCCCTGCTCCACAAATTTCTCTTTCGGAGCCTTGCACTGGGGGCAAAAATCGGGGGCGCTGTCGCCTTCATGGACATAACCGCACACAGAGCAAACAAACTTTTTCATTTTAATTTCCTCCTCATTCCATTTAAATTCTCATGCTATTCTCATTGTTTGGTTTGAAACTGACTCATTTTGATCGAATAGAGCTTTTCGCGCAGTTCCCGGCCCACTTGGTCAAAAATCAGGCGGAATTGACAGCCTCGTTTATCCTTTAGCCGGGTGCAGTCAAAATCCTCGCCAAGGCAATGGACGATTTCCAGCGAGCCATCGATGCACTCAATGATCTCACCCATGGAGATCTCACTGGCCTCTTTGGCCAACACGAACCCGCCATTGACCCCTTTATAGGATCTCACAATGCCTGCGGCTGTGAGCTTGTGCAAAATCTTTAAAGTGAAGCGCTGGGTCACGCCAGAGACCTCTGCGATCTCTCGTGCGCTGATCTTGGTCCCCTGTTGCATGATGGCATACACCACACGCACGGCGTAATCGGCTTCTCTTGTGATCTTCAATCTCTCTCACCACCGCCTTTGTTTACGATTTTAGTATAGTTTTCTTTTGTCTATTTGTCAAGCCTTTTTCCGCTGATTTGTGTAAATTCATTCTTTTTTCATAATTCCGATATCCACTTTCAAGGCCGGTGAAAAAAACCAAAAAAATTTTGAAAAACCTATTGACTTTCGCTCACATCCTGTTATAATAGAACATGCTCCGAGCGACAAGCGAGAGCAAAACAGAATATGCGGATGTGGCGGAATCGGCAGACGCGCTAGCTTCAGGTGCTAGTGGGGGCAACTTCGTGGGGGTTCAAGTCCCTTCATCCGCACCAACAACGGACACGTTATAGCGTGTCCGTTGTTTTATTTTTGTGTTTTTAGCTGCCCACTTCTCACTACGGTCCTGCTTTCTCGCGTGGCATCGCTCCGCTCTAAAGCAAAGGCTGGCAGGGATAGAGCCTGCCAGCCTTTGCTGTTTTCTATGGTCAAAGCAAGAGCGAAAGGGCCCATGCTGTCTTTTCTCCTGACCGGGAGAGGGCAGAAGCACCGCTGCTTCCCGGCAGAGCATACTTTTCCACAGTTATGGATGGATCTTCATGCCATGCAGCATTTTGACAAAGCCAGGATCGCTGTGGTCTACGATCTCGCTATGCCCCAGATCCAGTGCGGCGATCTGCTGCATCTCTTCATCGCTCAGCTGGAAATCCCAAATTGCCATGTTCTGCTCCATGCGTTCCTTGTGGACGGATTTGGGAATGACAGTCACGCCCCGCTGCACATTCCAGCGCAGCGCCACCTGGGCTGCGGATTTGCCATATTTCTCGCCGATCTTTGTCAGCACAGGATGGGTGAAAATGCCGTGCTTGCCTTCGGCAAAGGGGCCCCATGCTTCGGGATGCACACCGTATTCTTTCATGGTAGCCAATGCCTTTTCCTGCTGGAAGAAGGGATGCAGCTCCACTTGGTTGACGGCGGGCATCACCTCAACTGTTTCACACAAGTCAGCCAAGGGGGCCGGGTAGAAATTGCACACGCCAATGGCTTTTAACTTGCCCTGCCGGTACGCTTCTTCCATGGCACGGTAAGCGCCGATGTAATCGCCCATTGGCTGGTGGATCAAGTACAGGTCGATATAGTCCAGTCCCAAGTTCTGCAAAGAGGTCTCAATGGCCTTTTTCGCGCCTTCGTAGCTGGCGTCCTGTACCCACAGCTTTGTGGTGATGAACAGCTCTTCCCGGGGCACTCCACATTTTTTCACCGCTGCCCCCACAGCTTGCTCATTCATATAAGCTGCCGCGGTGTCGATCAAGCGGTACCCTGTGGCGATTGCATCCAGCACCGCCTGTTCGCATTGGGCCGGGTCCGGCACTTGAAATACGCCAAATCCCTCCAGGGGCATTTTCACGCCGTTGTTCAGTGTTACAAATTCCATAGTGATCTTCCTTTCCAAATCGATTTTTCTAATTCAAAGCAAATACTTGTTCCAACCACTGGGCATAGTCGGTCACCCAGCCGCCGTCCCCGCCGAACCCGTGGGGCCAATCTTGCAGGACGATCCGCTTGGTGGCAATGCCCACCTGCTGCATCAAGCCATACTGGGCTTCAAATTGGCGGTAGAAGGGGTCTTCCGTGCCATAGCAATAAAATGTGGGCGGCAAGTCGCCGGCTTTTAATTCCTCTTCGTCCATAGAGGCCACGCTGAGGCGTCCATAAAAAGAATAGATCATGCCTGCGGCAGAAGCATGGGCGGGAACGGCATCCAGCGCATCGGGCACATAGTCGGGGTCCAGGGCCGTACCGTTGACGTCTTCATCAAAGCGGAGGAAGAACTCGCCGGCTTGGATGCCGCCGGCAGAATACCCCATCACCGCGATATCATCGGGGTCGATGCCGTAAGCCTCTGCATTCTGCCGGACAAACCGTACAGCTCGCGCCACGTCCAATGCGCCTTCTTGCTGGGTATAGGGCCGCAGCCGGTAGTCCACAATAAATGTCTGATAGCCCAACTCCCGCAAATGGGCAGCCGTGGGCAGGGTGTCGGTGTAATTCCCCCGTATTTGGAAAGCACCCCCAGCTAGCAGCACCACGGCCCCTTTGACCTCCGTCCCCTGTCTCACAGGGATCGCCGTCACATAGGGCTGGAAGTCCGGCGGATCAAAATTCCCTCTCCTGTCAGAGGGGATCTCCGTTTGCGCCGGCATGTTCCCCTCTTCCCACAGATAGAGCGCTTGGATCTTCGCGGGGTCCGCCGCCGTGTTCCCAACCGTCGCGTTGCCCTCCGGCTCCGGTAGCCGCCGGTACATAGTCTCCCGGCTTTGTTCGTCGTAACGCCCGCTGCCATAATCATACTCTTGCGGAAAGTCCGCCGGGGCGGCCAGGGTGTCTGCCGATGTGCCAGCCCGCACTTCCGATTCTTCTTGCAGCAGGGCGGCGTTGGCCCCCGTTTCACCTGTCTGCTCCTGCATAGCATTCTCACCTGCCTGTGAAGTTGTAGGCAATGCGTCTCCCTCTTCGGCGGCACAGCCGGCAAGGGGCAGCGCCGCCACCAGCAGGGAGAGCAGCATTTTCTGGATCATACCCATTTTCTCAACCCTTTCTATAGCTGTGTTCAGCAACGGCTGAGGCAGATTGCCCTGCTAGCGCCGCCTGGCCTGTTTGGATATCGCCTGCCAGCAGTTTCTTTTTGTCTATTATTCTACCGGCAGTTTAAAAAAATGTACAATGCCAATTGTGGAATGTGGTATAATCAAAACGCATAGTACAAAAAAGAGGTGAGCTCTTGTGCTGGAACTGTACCAGTTGATACAGCTGACCGCCATTGCGGAATGCGGGACCCTATCCGGCGCTGCAGAACAGCTGCATCTCTCCCAGCCTGCTCTGAGCCGGTCGATGCAAAAGCTGGAGGACACCCTGCAAGTGACCCTATTTGACCGGCAAAAAAACAAGATCCACTTGAACCGGGCCGGCGAGCTGGCGGTGGCGCAAGCCCGCCGGGTGATACAGCAGGCCGACGACATGGTGGAACAAGTGCGCGCCTTTGACCGCAGCCAACGCACCGTTTCCATCGGTTCCTGTGCCCCCGCCCCCCTGTGGGAGCTGATGCCGTTGGTCTCCCAGCTATACCCGGAAATGGCCATCTCCTCAGAGCTAAAGGAGCCGGAACCCCTTCTCAGCGGACTGAAGACCGGGGCGTATCAATTCATCATCCTCCCCCATGCCTTGGAGGATCCGGACTTTTTCTGTTTTCCTTTTGAAAAAGAGCAGCTCTATTTTTCGCTGCCGCCCTCCCATCCACTGTCCGCTTCCAAAGGTCTCTTTTTCAAAGACATCGATGGCGAAAGTGTTCTGCTGCTGTCTCAGATCGGCTTTTGGTATCGGGTATGTCGGCAAAAAATGCCTCTGACCCGCACCCTCGTCCAGACGAATCAGGAGGACTTCCAAGAGCTGGTGCAGTCCTCGGCTCTGCCCTGCTTCGTTTCCAATCTATCCATGCGCTGGTCTGGCAAGCCGGAAAACCGTCTGGTCATCCCGATTTTGGATCCTGAAGCCACTGCGATGTACCACTTTTTGTGCAAAGCGGAAAACAAAAAGAAGCTGTCACCCCTGATCCAGCGGGTAAAAACGCTTTCCCCTCAGCTGTCCCAGCTTTGAGCTTGCAAAAACGCCTCCCGAAATAAGCAGGTTCCAGGCCGGGTACTGCAAGGAGGCCCACTGAACTGTGTTGGCCAAGCTCTGCCATTCACCGAAACTCGCGCTCACATAGCACAAGCGCAACTGGTAAACCAAGGACTTAGTATAAAGAGAGAAGGGCCCGGCTTGTGAGCTTTGTCTGTTTTTACTGCTCTCTATTTCCCGGCCCAATAAAACACTGCATCCCGCAAGAAACGGGCGCAGCCGGGGACCTGGGCATCGTAATAGGCAGTGAACCGTGCATCTGCCACATACAGTTCGGCCAGGCCTTTGTGCCGTGCCTCATCATACTGGTTCCCTGTGATCGTCAGCCATCGGCGGTGCAGCTGGGTCACCTCCCGGCCTGCGTCGCTCTCTGGCCGCAGGCCTTCCGTCACCGCTTGCTCCAGCTTTTGGCGGATCTGCCTCCCCAGCTGCTGCCATGTGTCATATTGCTCCCGGGTCAACCCTAGAATGCTCTCGTGGGCCGCATCCACTTCGTCATCCCCGTATGTTTCGCGAAGCTCTTTGCCATAATCCCTCTCGTTTGCCTCCACTACACGGCGCTTGAACGCCTGAAATTTTTGCGCGTCGCTCATGCTTTCCTTCCTTTCTATCGTCGCAATGGTCTCTTTCACCGAGGCGATCAGCCCTTCTATACGAGCTTGCTCTGCCTCCAGTTTGGCCAAATGGCCACGCAGGGCGGTCAATCGGTCAAAGGCGGGGTGATCCAAACACTGCCGGATCTGCGCCAGCTCCACCCCCATGGCCCGATAATATAGAATATCCTGCAAACGGTCCACTTCTTCCGTTCCATAAAAGCGGTAGCCATTCTCCGCCACCCGGCTTGGTTTTAACAGGCCGATCTGGTCATACCAGCGCAGTGCGCGGGTGGTCACGCCAGAAAGGCGCGCCAACTCACGAATGGAATACTCCATACTTCCCCTCCTTCCATCTGGCCGGCGCCGCGGCACAGCCGGTCCAGTCCGATCTCCATCCCCCTTTCATGCCCACGCGTGGCCTATTGCTGCGCAGCAATGGGGGCATTTCCTATTGTAGCCGTTGACGCCGCGTCAAAGTCAACGCTTTTTTCTTCATTTCTTTTTCTCCCTATGCCAAAGCCTCTATGCCGGGTCTTTTCGGTGAAGTACTATTGCAGAGCGAAACCGAATCCGCAACAACACAGCGGTTCGGTAGACCGCCAAGTTTGGCATATCCAAATCGATGGTTCACATATGCGTGATAAAGAACGTTTGTTTAATTTTATAAAATAAAGTAGTTATAAAAAAGACAGTCAGTGCGATCCAAACGAGATGCACGAACTGTCTTTTTCCTTTCAATATGGGAGAAGCCCGCATACCTCATGGGGCATTCCAACATCACCATATTTCAATTCTTACCCCTGCGTAAAGGGCAACCTAGCCACAGCGGTGATACTGCTGCCGCCCAGGTTATTTCAATTCACACCCCTACACGAGGGACGATATGCTGGCAGACCGTGTAGGCCACGCTTTCTGCCTGATTTCAATTCACGCCCTTGCGCGAAGGGCGACGGGCCGTCACGGTCACCCGGTTGGCGCCCGCCTCCATATTTCAATTCACGCCCCTGTGTAAGGGGCGACCTGGAACCAGCCTGTATATGCCAACGGCATCTGGGTATTTCAATTCACGCCCCTGCGTGAGGGGCGACTTGGCCCATTTCATCGGGGCGACTGTGATATAAAATTTCAATTCACGCCCCTACGCGAGGGGCGACGGCTTTTCCACTCACGCCAACGTACATTTTTTTATTTCAATTCACGCCCCTACGCGAGGGGCGACTCACATAGTGAAATGTACCAGTTACAGAACCATCCGCTTTATTTCAATTCACGCCCCTACGCGAGGGGCGACAGGCTCCCCAGATAAGGAATAAAATAATCCAGGCAATTTCAATTCACGCCCCTACGCGAGGGGCGACTAGAAG
>CAJFRA010000015.1 GCA_904419295.1 Candidatus Pseudobutyricicoccus lothianensis | reverse complement strand
TAACCTTTGCCGGGTCGCCAGGTGCCATGTTCAGAATCAAGAACACGAGCAATGTTACGCCGATCAATACCGGAATCAACATCAGTAGTCTCTTAAGTATGAATTTCCACATGTGATCCTCCTGTTTTACTGCCCGGGCGGCAAACACCCAGGCGTATTCTATTTATGCCACCCGGGTGTGCCGAAGCACACCCGGGATTTGGCCAATCGTTATAGAAGGGGCGCTGTCTTATGCCTCTTTCCAGCGGATCTCCTCAAAGGGGATGTAGCCGCCGGCATTGATGGTCACGCCCTCCAAATTGGCGTTGTACGCCCGCAGGTAAGTATCCTGATAGAGAGGAGCTTGGCTGCAAATGATGTTCAATTTAGCCGTCAGCTCTTCCAAGATCTTGCCGCGCGCCTCATTGTCGATGGTGGCAGCCGCCTGGTCGATCAAAGCGTCCACTTCTGGGTCGTTCAGACGTGTCTTGTTGGAAGCGCCGATGGACTTGGAGTGGAATACGCCCAACACATAGGAGACCATATCGCTGGAGGAATAGCCGCCGATGGCGCCTGTATAATTTCCTTCTGCCGTGGCAGACAGATAGGTGGCCAGGTCCATATTCTCGATGGTGGCATTGATGCCGATCTGCTGCAGATCCGCCTGGATCACTTCGCCGGCACGCTTTTTCTGGTCACTGGAACAGATGATGGACAGCTCCACCGACGCTGGATCTACGCCAGATTGGTCCATCCATTGCTGGGCCTTTGCCACATCGTATACATCGGCGTTTTCTTCGCTGTAGCCAAGCATGCCCCGGGGCGTCTGCGAAATACTGGGGCTGCCGATGCCATTCAGCGCCACTGTGACCACATTGTCTTTATTGATGGCCGTATTGATGGCGTGGCGGACATTTTCATTGTCCAGGCCAGGCTTCTCGTTGTTCAGCATCAGCCAGGTAATAGCAGTGGAATCGTGCTTGAGCAGCGTCAGCTCCTCATTGGCTTCGATGCGTTCCGCGTCCATAGCCTCCACTTCGATGACCATATCGATCTCGCCGGCTTCCAGCGCTATGGTGCGGGAAGAACCTTCCGGAATGATCTTCCAGGTCAGCTCTTTGATCGCCGGAGCGCCGCCAAAATAATCCTCAAACGCCTGGAACGTCAGATAGTCGCCCCGCTTCCACTCCACAAAGCGGAAGGGGCCCGCGCCGATGGGTTCCTGACCAAAATCATGGCCTTGGTCCAGCAGGGCCTTGGGCAGGATGGCGTTGCCGTGATGGCACAAATCGTACAGCAGTGTGGCCGAAGGGCCGTCTGTGGTGATTTTCACTGTATAATCATCCACTGCTTCGCAAGTGGCCACCGATTCTGCATAGAAGCTCACTTCCGGGCAAGTCTTCGCATGCTCCAGGGATGCCACCACGTCTTGCGCTTTCATCTTGCTGCCATCGTGGAACAGGACGCCCTGTTTTAAATGAAAGACCCACTCGGTGTCGCTGGTGTTTTCATAGGTATCTACCAGCCAGGGCTCCGGGTTCAAATCAGCGTCGGTGCGGAACAGCCGGGCGAACACCAAATTGTTCACATAGTCTCCCGCCACTGCGTTGTGGTCATAGGGACCGACAGAGGGCGGTTCGCTCATGGTTGCCACCACAAGGGAATCTTTCGCACCTGTGGCACTGCCGCTGCCGCCGCTTTTTGAGCAGCCGGCTGCCATGCTTACTGTCATCACTGCAGCCAACAGCAGCCCCAGGATGCGTTTCTTTTTGTTTTTCATTCACTTTCACCTCTTCAGGATCTTTGCCCTGCTACCCGGCGGGCTGTGGGACTCAGACGGGAACTGCCGCTTTCCCTCAGTGCCGGGCTTCGACAGTATGTCCGTTATTATAGACCGCCAAAAATAATTTTGCAATAAAAAATTTATGATTTATTTAAAATAAGTTATGCAGGAACGTCATAGATGTAAAATTTATTACTCATTTTTTAGAGTTTTTGCACAATAATTTTGCTTTTATTTTTCCATTGATATTTTCAATTTTAGTCTTGTTGTATAATTATAAACTGTTATATTCACCTTTTTATGTCAAATTATCTATGTTTGTCGATCCTTCTGTAATTTTTAAATTTTTATTAAATATACTTCTAATTTGTGAACTGCATCAATCAAATCTCCTGGGGTTTTCCATCCTATTTTGTTACAACCCCTGCCGGTATCCATTTCCAGCAGGGGCCGCTTTCCAGAATTCCTGGGCTGTGTTATAATGCAAATATCCAATGGGATTGCCACATTAAAAAGGGGGACATATCATGAAATGGGGCCAGCGCCTCGTGGGGCTGCTTTCTCTGCTTTGTTTGGGCAACAGCCCAGTGCTGTTTCGTCTTTTACCCTGGGCCGGGTGGCAAAAAGGGGCCCTGTTGATCCTTTTGGCTATCTTTTATCTGGCCTGGAATATCCACCCTTGCCGCCATGCGCCAAGGGGCCGGCTCACAGTCCTACAGGGTGGTTATGAACTGCTGCTTACCAGCCTGCTCTGCCTGGCAGCTCAAGCCCTTTTGCTGTGTTTCTGGCTACATCTGCGCCCTCTGCCCATGGATTGGACCCAGATCCTCCTCTGGGTATCGGTTTTTCTGTTGTCTGTGGCTTTGCCCTTGTGGAATGGAGCCCTCCGGCTGCTGTTCACCTGCCACCGGCTTCGGCTGCTGTGGCGCATCCTCTTTTTGCTTTTTTGGTGGGTGCCGCTGTTCCAGTTCGTCCTGTTTTACCGCATGCTGCGCGAGGCCCGCAGAGAGTACTTCTTCGAGTTGGCCCGGCGGCAAAGTGAACAAGCCCACGCGGAAAACCAGGATTGCCGCACCCGATACCCGCTGGTCTTGGTCCACGGCATCTTCTTTCGGGATTGGCAATGGGTCAACTATTGGGGCCGCATCCCCAGAGCTCTGCAGACCTGCGGCGCTACGCTCTACTATGGTGGGCAGCAATCCGCCGCGCCCGTGGCCCATTCTGCCCAGGAGCTAAAAGACCGGATCCTGGAAGTGCTGGACCAGACAGGGGCAGAGAAAGTCAACCTCATCGCCCACTCCAAAGGCGGGCTCGACAGCCGCTATGCCATCTCTTGCCTGGGGCTGGCCCCTTATGTAGCATCTTTGACCACCATCAACACGCCCCACCGGGGCTGTGTTTTCGTCCAACATCTGCTGGACACCCTGCCTGCCGGTATGGTCCGCTGGATCGCAGCCCGGTACAATGCCCTGTTCCGCCGCTTGGGCGATGAGGCCCCCGACTTTTTGGGAGGCGTTCAAGACCTTGCTTCCGGCGCTTGTCAGGCCTTCAACCAAAAAGTGACGGATGACCCCGGTGTTTTTTACCAAAGCGTCATGACCACGATGAAAAGCCCTCGCAGCGCCGGTTTTCCCCTCAATATCACCTGGTTCCTGGTGAATCGGTATGACCGGCAGCCCAACGATGGCTTAGTGGCCCTGTCTTCTGCCCAATGGGGTGAATTTTTAGGCAATGTGACCGTGCCAGGCCGCCGGGGCGTCTCCCACGGCGACGTGATCGACCTCATGCGGGAGGATATCCCCGGCTTCGCTGTACGGGATTTTTATATCCAGTTGGTCCACGGTCTGCAAGAACGGGGCTTTTAAAAAGCTGGCCTGGGCCGGCTCCCCTTGTTCCATCGTCATTTCGGCGGCGGTCTCACCCAAGGTCAGCTGTACCTCTATGCCCCAGCGGCTCCATCGGTATCCGTTTTGCAACGTTTGGTACTCTCCATATTGCCGGCTGAGTTCTTGGCGGATGAGCTGCAGCTGCCGCTGGCTGAGCCCCTCTGTGCCTTGTTGCTGCAGCGGATACCGGGCGGTGATCTGTTCCAATGCCCCTTGGTCGGAAAAAGCACAGCGGACACCGATCTTTTGTTCCAGCAGGCCGTAAGGGTCATCCATCTGCAAAAGCTGTCCTTGGCCAAAAGGGTCTTCCCACTGGGGATATAACGCCGCCACCTGGCTGCGGCCCATGCCCAGCTCCAGGTTCCCGAACTCTTTTTGGGCCATCACATAGGGCGCCAAGTGGTAGGCTGCTGCCCCCACGCCCACCAATAGAAGCAACAGACACAGGGCCGCTGCCAACCGGGAAAGTATTCCTCTCTTTTTCCGGCGGACAGGGTGCGCTGCCAAGGGCATGGGCGGCACCGGTGTTGGCATCGCCTCGATTTCCGGCAGCCGGAGCCTTGCGCCGCAGCGGGGACAGCTTCCCACGGCGCCCGGCGCTCCGCGCAGCTGCTGTCCACAGCGAAAGCAAACGGCGATCACTTTTTTCACAGCAATTCACCCCTTTTTTGACTGTTTCTATTTTGTGACATCCACCAACCGATTATGCGGCAAATCCTCGGCACACATTCCTATATAAAAACAGAAAATGCCGTCAAGGGTGCGCTCTTTCCCCTTGACGGCATTGCTTTTGATCGGATGGACAAATTCTTTTGGCTTTAAAACTCGTATCGAGTCCCATGAGAAAGCAATATGCCATCGGTCAATTTCACACATAAAATGATCGTATTCTCATCGCCGAGATCGTTGTGCCCGTTGTCGATCCATTGGGAAAATACTTGCTTCAATTTCTCGGCCACCCCGCGATTTTCTTCTTTGCCAAAATAGCCTAAATCGATGCCCATTCCGTGGGCCGTGAACCACTCGCCAGCCAGCGCGACCCTGGGCTCCTTCTTGATCTGCCGCATTTTCCCCGACCGGGCATTGGTGATGATGTAAAATGCACCGTCCTCGTAATAAGCGTTCACATAGCGCACAGAAGGCATTCCATTTTCCATTGTCGCCAATGCCATCACAGCATCTTTTCCAAAACGCTCTTTCATCGTCTTTTTCGCTTCTTCGTTCCAGTTCTTCACAGATCCGCTTCCCTCCATTTCCGATCCATCGCCGGCACATCGAGCTCGTTCCGGTCAAAGAAAAACACAAACCCCTTGGCAAAGGTGCAAAGCGTTTGCCAAGGGGCATGTGGATCAAACAGAACTCCGACACAAAACAATAAAAAAAGTGACCATCTATCAAGATGGCCACTTCACGATCCATTCCACCTATGGTGAAATATCACGTATAGTTGGAGGCGCCACCCAGAATCGAACTGGGGAATAAAGGTTTTGCAGACCTCTGCCTTACCGCTTGGCTATGGCGCCGTATTCATGACTATTTATATGGCAGGAATGCACAACACATTCCTGCCATATTTTGTGGAGCGGATGACGAGGCTCGAACTCGCTACCTCCACCTTGGCAAGGTGGCGCTCTACCAGATGAGCTACATCCGCACATGGTGCCTCCGGCCGGAATCGAACCAGCGACACGGGGATTTTCAGTCCCCTGCTCTACCAACTGAGCTACAGAGGCATATTGGCGACCGTGAACGGGCTCGAACCGTCGACCTCTAGCGTGACAGGCTAGCGTTCTAACCAACTGAACTACACGGCCAAATCGTGGTGGGAACAACAGGGCTCGAACCTGTGACCCTCTGCTTGTAAGGCAGATGCTCTCCCAGCTGAGCTATGCTCCCATTTCGCAGCGACGCATTTTATTATACTCCGTTGTCTTCTATTTGTCAAGAACTTTTTTCTTGCTTTCTTTCCAACCCATCGGAGCAACACCTCACGGCGACGATGATTATTATACCGAAAACCCCAGCGTCTGTCAACACTTTTTCCAAAATTCTTTGTACACAGTTTGTCATAGCATCTGCCATGGTGCGCGCTGCGAGACCTATCTCGGTTTTCCCTTGAAACCGGAACAGAGCACCGGAAGAAAAAGAGGCTTCCACACCCCATAGATCATAGGAGAAATCTGACCGGCGTCTTTCTCTGCGGCCAGTCCCCTTCCATCCCTTGCATACCTGTGCAGTACCGACAGAGCGCAAAAAGGCGACATGAGGGGAACTCGTCCCCCATGGGATGGTGGCCACGTTCCGGCAGCTGGTGCCCTTTGCACGTCAAACGTGCAAAGGGCACTGCTGCAACAGAGCTTATACGCCTTTGGCTTTCTCCAGCAGCTTTTTCAGCTCTTCCACCTCAAAAACATATTCTGCGTCACAGAACTGGCACGTCACATGGGCCGGTTCCCCGGCGGCGATCAACTGTTCCAATTCCTGTTTTCCCATGCTGAGCAGCGCGCGCTCCACCTTTTCCCGGCTGCATTTGCACTCATATGCCACAGGCTGGCTGCTGAGCACTTCAAATCCCAGGCCTTCCAGGGCCCGCTCCATCACCTGCTGGATATCCAGCCCCTGGCTCAGCAGGGATGTAAGACTGGGCAGCGTTTGGAAGCTCTGTTCCAGCCGGTCGATCAGGGCATCCGACGCGCCGGGCAGCAGCTGCACCAGATAGCCGCCCGCAGCTTTTACCGATTGATCCCGGTCTACCAGCACACCCAGCGCGCATACTGTGGGGATCTGTTCGCTTTCCGCATAATAGCCGGCGATGTCCTCTGCGATCTCCCCGGACCGCAGCTGCACTTTCCCGGAAAAGGGCTCACCTGCGCCAATGTCTTTGATCACCGTGAGCAGGCCTTCCCGGCCAACGCCGCCTCCTACATCCAACTTGCCATCGGGCCGCAAAGGCAACGATACAGCGGGATTTTGCAAGTAACCCCGGGTATTCCCTTGGGCGTCGGCCACAGCGGTGATGGCGCCCAGCGGGCCGCCGCCCCGCACCTGGATGGTCAGCGACCCTTCGTCGCTTTTGAGCATGCTGCCCATCATGGAGCAGGCGGCCAAGGTGCGGCCCAGGGCCGCTGTGGCCAAGGGCAGCGTGCCATGGATCTGGCGGGCCCTTTCTACCATACCGGTGCATTCCACCGCGCACACCTGTACAAAACCATCCACCGTGATGCCTCGAATCAATCTATCTGCCATGTGATCTCCTTTATTCTTTTTTCGTATCTGTTTCTGCCCGTTTGCCGGGCGTCGTTCTTTTGTGATCTGTTTCCGCGGGCAGCGCCGGCTTTTGGGCGATGAAAAACAGCCGCTCCGTCCGCTCTGTCACCCGCTGAAAACCGGGGCCCCCGCAGACCCGGCGCAGCTTGAGCCCGCCTTGGGCCAGCGCTTTCTCCACCTGCTCCCGGCTGTAGCACCGCTGCACATGGTATTCTGTTCGCCGTTCATAGCTTCCCTCCGGCTGCTGCAAAAACACATCCACTTGATGTTCATAAAGCCGGCTCTGGGGGTCGTAGCCATACTGCCAGGCGCAATAAGCTCCATCCAGTTCTTGGATGGAGCTCAAGCCTGCCATTTGTTCAAAGGCCCGCTTTGTTTTCACATCGAACAGGAAGAGGCCGCCCGGTTCCAAAAACAGGGCGACCCGCTGGAACACCTGCCGCAGGTCCCGCAGCCCCAACAAGTAGTTGAGGCTGTCCAGCCCGCAGACAGCGGCATCGATGGTGCCATACAGATCCAGCTCCCGCATATCCTGGCACAGGAAAACCGGCGGGCAGGGCAATTCGCTGCACTTCTCCCTGGCCACGGTGAGCATTTCCGGCGACAGGTCGGCGGCAATCATCTCATACCCCGCCTGCCCCAGCAGTTTGGTCAGGCTGCCGGTGCCGCAGGCCAGATCCAGCACCAAATGGGGCTGCCGGCCATACTGTTCAAAAGCCCGCTGTGCAAAAGCCACCCACTGCGCATAGGGCACGTCGTCTGTCAGCGCATCATACACTTGGGCCAGGGCAGTGTAAACGGTCATCGTTTCAGCCTCTCCAGGGCGATCTGGTACCCACCCTTTCCATAATTAAGAGCCCGGTTCACCCGGCTGATGGTGGCTGTGCTGGCCCCGGTGGATTCCACGATCTGGCTATACACCATGCCGGCGCGCAGCTGCTTTGCCACCATGAGCCGCTGCTGCATCGCCAACAACTCTGTCATCGTGCACAGGTCCTCTAAAAACGCCCGGCACTCCTCCAACGTCTTCATGGACAAAATGGCTTGGAACAGCTCGTCCATGCTTTCTTCTTTTGGTCTTACATGCATCTTCCCACGTCCCTTTCATACTGTTCTTTCTCTCTATAAAAGGTAGTTATAGCTTAACACAGAGGGCCGTCATTGTAAAGTATTTTTAGAATAAGTGCATAAAATCAACAGAAAGTTTCCCCGTATTTTTATGTTATTTGCAGCAGTTTTTCCCTTTGGCAGCGGCGCGAAAACAGCGGGGGCCAAAGCCCCCGCTGCCAGCGCCCTCTTGCAGAAGGGCGTCTTAGGTCGATCAGATATCCAGATGGCCCCATTCCCGCAGGTACTGCTCTTTGGTCATGGGCGCTTGGAAGTTCTTTTTCACCGAAAGGCCTTTTTCCGCGCCGTTGGCCAGCAGGTCGATGGCCGAGCACAAAAGCATTTTCGTGGCCTTGATGTAGGCGGAATCCTTGTCCGCGATCTCATAATTGGAGCTATGGGCGATGCCCTCAGCGCCGCCGATGGTGCAGTGCACTGTGGGGATCAAGTGGGCCACATCGTTGGCCTCGGTGGTGTAGCCCACGCCGGGCACCACGTTTTCTTCGCCGTAGATCAGCTTCAGGTTCTCTTCCACGATAGCCTTCATCTCCGGGCACTCATAAGGCGTCATATAGCCCGGGATGTCCACGATCTTCACTTCGGCGCCCACCGCGTCGGCGCCGGCTTTCAGCGCCCGGTTCACCTTCATGCTGGCGTCTTGGATGGCAGGCACGTTGTTGGCCCGGCAGAATGTCTCGATGCGCACATCGGCCGGCACCACGTTGACCAGGTCGCCGCCCTTTGTGATGATGGGATGCACCCGCACGTTGTCCTTATCCTGGAACGTCTCCCGCTGGGCGTCGATGGCCATCAAGCCGATCTTGGCCGCCTGCAATGCGTTGACACCCAGCCAGGGGGCGCCGCCCGCATGGGCTTCCTGGCCTTTGTAGTAGATGAGCTTTGCCACAAAGCCCATGCCTACGCCGCCGCCGGCTGCCACTTTGCGGCTGTTGTCGGTGTGCTGCATCAGCATCATATCAATGTCATCGAACACACCCAGCTTGATGAATTCCTGCTTGCCGCCAATGAAGGAGATCTTGCCCTCATCGATCAGGCCCTGGCGGTATTCCAGCTCCACGCCTTCTTCGGCAGGCACGGCCATCAGCACGATGTCGCCGTCCAGCTCTTCCATGATGCCGCTGTCCTTCAGGGCCATGGCAGCGCCCATCACAGTGGCGATCTGCACATGGTGGCCGCAGGAGTGGGCCGCACCGGTCACCGGGTCTGCACAGCGGTGGCCCGGGGCAACGATGGCGTCCAGCTCACCCATCAGGGCCAGCTTCACGTTGGAATTGCGGCCTTTCATGGGCGCGATGACGCCGGTGATGGCCACATCGTCTTGGTGGGCAATGCCCAGCTCATCCAACACTTTTTTCACTTTGGCACTGGTTTTAAATTCTTTGTAACCCAGTTCCGGCTCGGCGAAAATGGATTCGCCCACGGCGATGATCTTTTCCGCATTGCGGTCTACCGCTTCGCAAGCACGGCGTTTCAGTTCGTTTACATCCATTGGAATCATCCCTTCTTCACTAAAAATAATGGGTCTGCGCTCACATTGATGAAACGGTGCGGCACCCGGCCGCACAGGTGGGCCGAAGACGGCCGATCCTTATGGGTATTGTACCAGCAAACGGGGAAAAAAGCAAATGCATCCGTCCCCGCCTGTGGGCCGGGCCGGACTTCTTTCAAAATGCCGCAGCCCGGCCCGGCGCCCCGGCTGAACCAGCCAATCAAAAATTCCCCATGCCTATTTGCATGGGGAATTTTCCGCCCAGCGGGTGGTTATGCGCCCGCTCCTTCTACTGCGGCTGTCTTCGCGCTCAAGTCCTGGCAAAGATCCAGCTTGGCAAATTCTTCGTTTTGTGGCAGTGTCAGCTCAAAACACTCCAACCGGTTGATCTGGAACGTCAGTTTCCCTGCGCTCAGCCCCAGGATATGGCCGCCCTTGGTCTTATCGCCGCTGAGGAAGTGGAAGTGCCACCCCGGCAAGTTGATGCCCTCTACATACCGGGGGCAATAGACGGCGATGACACTGCCCGGCACATTGGCATAGTGGAATTCCCGCTGGCAACTGGCCGCCTGAGCCAGCGTGGGGTACGGCTTTTGGCAGGCAAAGCAGCTGCGCACATGCATGGTGCTGAACTCGCCTGCGGCCCGCAGCAGGTAAAAGACATTTTCGTTGTCTTCCACATAGGGGGCCAGCATCTGGCGCAGGGCATCCAGCGAATCGACGTGCTGCAGCGTGTGCTTCGGCACACTGGCATCAAAAGCCGCCACTGTACCAAAAGCAACCCCGTCTTCCGGCCGCATCACGGTGACTGTACCTTCCGCCGTGGCCCGATAGGCCACGCCGTCTTCGAAAATGGCTTCGCCGTCTAGTCCGGTGTAAGTGCCTATGCCGGTGTCTGCCTGGCGCAAGAAATCTTTGACCTTGACAGTCTCGTCAAAATTGCCCAGCATCAGGGCGTTCAGCGTAGAAGCTTGGATCAGCTTTTTCATCGTTCACACATTCCTTTCCAATCTGATATTCTTTGACCGCAACCTTCGACTGCAACGAATCAGCGGCTCTGTTCCGCCGGGTGGCGCTTCAGTTCCCATTTGACCAGGAAGGGCGCCAGAATATTGGTGACTGCCAACACAAAGGCCAAGATTGCCACTGCGCTGGTAACATAGGGCTCCAACGCACTGTTGGAAGCTGCCGCCATAGCGGGAATGCTCAGGGCTACGCCGGCCAGCGAAGCGGAGGCAAAAGAGATATAGCCCGGCCGCTTGAGCAGGCGGCGCTCCACAAAATACGAGGGGCCGATGACAATGATAAAGTACAGCAGGCTCATCAACAGGCCTTGGGGCAGCATTTTGAATGCATCAAACAGGTTGATGGTGGAACCGAACTCAAACCCCAAGAAGGGTAGGATGATGGCGTTGCCGCCGGCAAACACCTGGCGGATGTCCCCATCCAAATTGCCCAGCACCATGCCCAGCACAAAGGGGATCAACAGCGAGATGATCTGAATAACTTGGGCCATGCCAAAGCCCGATGTACCGAAAAAGCCCAGGAACAGCAAGGGCAGCAGCGGCATAGAGCAGATGAGCATGATGCCGAAGCTGGCTTTATCCGCCTTGTCGCCAAAGGGCTGGATGATGCCCATATACAAAGCGGCGTTGGCGCTGGACACTGCGCACACAAAGGCCAGGAAGGATACGCCGAAGATCCCATCATAGCCGAACAGCACGAAATAGAGGGCACTCAGGCCATAGGCCACCACCAGTCGGGTGACGATGAGCACCAACCCCCGGTGCAGCGCTTCTTTCATATCGCTCAGCTTCAGCGAAGTGCCGGTGCAGAACAGCATCAGCCCAATCAGCAGCATCTGGCCGCTGGAAGAAAACATATCCTGCATGGGGTTGCCCAGCGTTGCCCACAGGTCAAAGTGGAGCATGCCCTGACACACGGTTGTGATAAGAGCACCAATGATCAGGGGCACAAACATTGTGCCGGCTGGCACCTTTTGCAGCGTCTTCCAAATGTTCACATTCTTTTTCCCATCCATATTGACACCTTCTTTTGGTTTCTGCCATGATCTCTTTCGATCACATGCTTATTGTAGCGCACCCCCCTTTTCTTTTCACCAAGATGGGAGTATAATTCAATGGATTTAATTTGTGCTAATAGCACAAGGAGGGATTCCCATGAAATTGCGCAAGATCATCGATGATTTTTTCCGGTCAGACAGCCTGCAGATCTTGGCCCAAGACGCCGGCCGGCTGCTGGATTGCCCGCTGATGATCGTGGACAATGCTTTCCGTGTCCAGGCCAGCCACCAGCCCCCCGGCTTCCAAGACCCGGTGTTCCGCGGCGCGCTGGAGCGGGGGCAGATCACCTACGAGAACATGTCGGTCATCAGCCAGGACCCGGCTTTGACCCAGGGCCGCTCTATCACATTGCCCTTGGCCGATACCCCTTTCCCCCGCCGCTTTTCCCCGCTGGTGAGCAGCGGCATCCGGGTGGGCTACCTGACCTGCGTGGATTGGCACGGCACCTTGGACCAGGTGCCGGAAAAGCCCATGGCCATGCTGGAATCCATCTTGGCCAAGCAGCTTCTGTCGGAATCCAGCCGCAACAGCATCTTATCCAGCACAGCCGAAGAGATCTTGGCCCGCTTGCTGGACGGTAAATTCGCCAGCGAATCCATCTTCCGGCTGCAGATCGCCTCTTCTTATCTGGCGGGCTATCACCCGCGCCGCCTGGGGCTCATCGACCTTTCCCAGTACCACAGCCAGGGTTTTGGCCAGGATGCGCTGAAAAAAGAGCTGCAATACGCCTTTTATGCCAGCCACCCCTTCTTTTACCAGAACCAAGTCCTCTTTTTCCTCACCCAAGACCATGACACCGCCCTATTGCAGCCGTTGACCCAGCGCTTTTCCCTGCCCTTGGTGGTCTCCGCCCCGCTGGACAACCTGTACGGCCTGCCCAAAGCCTACCGGCTGGCCCGCCAGGTGATGGACTATCTGTTGGCCCACCGGGGCGGCTGTTTTGCCGTGGAAGCCGAACAGCTGTACCCCGCCCTTTTGCTGGAACGCCTGCAGCCGGCCGCAGACCTGTGTTCGCCGGCGGTGCTGGCCCTGGCCCAACACGACCGGCAGCACCACACCCAATATTGCGCCACGCTGTATGTCTACCTGTCCTGCCACCACTCCTTGCAGCAGACCTGCGCCCGGCTGTTCCTGCACCGGAACACCGCCCTGTACCGCATCCGCAAAATACGCGACACATTCGGCGTGCCCTTGGATGACCCGTCTCAGACCCTTTATCTGCTGCTCTCCGCCGCCTTGTCCCTGCCCTCCACCGGCCAAGAAGAGCTGCTGTCTGCCGCACCGATCTAGACAGTCTCTTATTTTCCAAAATTTTTCCTCTTTAAAGATATTATCAATAAATCCCGGCTTTTTAATCGCGTTAAACGATTTCACTTTCTAATTGCTGCATGATACAATGAATTTCGTCGGTTTAATCTGGTGATTCATTAGAGAGAATATCAAAAGAGAGAATATCAAAAAAGGAGAATACTCATGTCATCTGTTCATCAGCTTGCACTGAATCAGCTGTATGCATCCTTGGAACTGGATCGAAAGGCTATAGGCGTCCGCTTTCTCTTTACAAAAGAGGAATACGATGCTTGCCCGGTACCGCCGGCCAAAGCAAAGATGGCGTATTGTGTCATGGTAAAGGTAGCGTCTTCCGGTATTTGTTTAAAGGCAGACCTGAGTCTCTTTGGCTGCGGCGGCGCCACCCGTGCCTTGGGCCTGGAGGAACCCAGCCCCACCTTTTGCACCGGTCAAGAATACCTTTCCTTTGGTCTGTATCAAGATCTGGCCGTCTCCAAATATACGGCAAATCACATCACCCTGTGCAGCCATCACACGCATGGCGTTTTGTTGCAGCCCCTGGAAGATTTCACAGAGGATTGCCCGCCTCACATTGCCATTTTGGTGACGAACAGCTACAACGCCATGCGAGTGGTTCAAGGATACACTTACAAATATGGCACACAGACTACATTTAAAATAGCCGGCAACCAAGCTTTGTGTGCCGAATGTTCCGCCTATCCCTTTGAATCCAACCACATCAACGTCTCTTTGCTGTGCTCCGGCACCCGCTACCTAGCCGGTTGGAAAGACTCTGACATTGCAATCGGGATGCCCTATGGCCAATTCTTGCAAATGTGTGACGGTCTCTATCTCAGTGCCAACGGTGCTGAAGACAACAAACATAAAGCCGCTATGCGGGAGAGACTCGCCGCCCGCCAGCTGGCTGACCCGGGTTTGATCGATGGGGAAGGCTACTTCATCCGCTGCCGCGGTTAAACGGCGGAGGTCCAGAATGAGACAAAAGATCACGGGCGGCAAACTTTCCCTAAGCAGGACGCAAAAAAGGCGCACCCAGGCTCTTGTGGTCCGGTTGCTTCTCATCGCCGGCCTGCTGATTCTATGGGAATTTATGGTGCGATCAGGCCGCCTTTCCTCCTTTTATACCAGCTATCCCAGCGAGATCGCCGCAGATCTGTGGGAATTTTACACCAGCGGTGACCTTTATAAGCATGCCTCCATCACTTTGCGCGAGGCTTTTACCGGTTTGTTCTACGGTACAATCATCGGTGTTGCAGTGGGTGTTGTTTTTGGCCAATTTACATTTTTGGGGCATGTTTTAAAGCCGATCATCACCGCTATTTACGGCATCCCCCAGCTGACGTTGGCGCCGGTATACATCCTATGGTTCGGCATCGGCCTGCAATCTAAAATCTTTTTGGCTGGTTTGATGGCCTTTTTCAATATCTTTTTCGCTACTTATGGGGCGATACAGGATATGGAGCCAAAGCTGATCGAATCCGCCCACTTGTTGGGCGCCAACCGACTCCAAACTTTATTACGGGTGGTCTTGCCGACTTGTACCCCCTGGATCATGTCAGGCTTCCGCTCGGCGCTGGGCTCCAGCCTGATCGGCGCCATCGTAGGCGAATATATGGGGGCTGCTGCCGGTTTTGGCTGGATGGTGGCATATGCTACCTCCTATTTCCGGATGAAACGTGTCATGTCCTGTATTGTCATTTTGCTCCTGGTGGGGCTGATTCTCAATTTTGTGCTGGATAAAATCGAATCACTGCTGCTGAAATGGCGGCCTGCTACGACTTTAAACGTGGGGGCTGACCGTGAAAGCGCTTGATAGAACCAAAGAGTACTGTGAAGAAAAGAGAGGAAAAACAATGAAAAAAGCAAAAAAATGGATGGCCCTCTTCCTTTCCACCCTGCTGCTGGTGTCTTCCTGCGCTTGCAGCCAGGAGAGCGGCGGAAACAGCAGCAGCAATGGGAATGGCAGCTCTGGAAGTCCGGAAGAGCAGGAAGAGCTGATTCCTGTTACAGTTTCGGAATTTCGCGGCATCTGTTGGGCTTCTACTTACCTCGGTTATGAGTTGGGCTTTTTCGAGGATGAAGGCCTGGATCTTGAGTTCATGCTTTATAAAGACGGGCCGATTGCCTTTCAGGGGATGCACGCCGGCGATTCTGATTTTTGCCTGCTTTCCATCGAGCCGGTTATGACGGCTTACGATGAAGGCATGGAATCCTATGTATTGCTCAGCAACACCAACAACCGCACATATGCTTTTGCTGCGACTCCCGATATCAAGTCGGTGGCTGATCTAAAAGGAAAAACCGTATTTGCCGGTATGCCCGGCTCTGCTCCCTATTCTTTTGTCCTTTCCATGCTGAAGTCGGCAGGATTGGGAGAAAACGATGTGAGTTTTGTCAATATGGAATATGCGGCAGCCATCATCGCTTTGGGCGAAGGCCAAGTAGACGGTATCTTCTACGACATCTATAATAAGCCCGAACTGCTGGATGCTATTCCGGATGCCAATATCCTGGTGGATTGCAGTGATCCGGCGACCCATGAGGCCATGTTTGGCTCCCAGTTCTGCCAAACCTCCATTGTTACCTGCACAAAGAAATTTGCAGAAGAGAACCCAGAAGTGGTGCAAAAATTCGTCAACGCTTCGGTCCGGACATTCCAATGGATCAGTGGGCACACGAGCGAAGAGATGGCAGCCGAGATGATCCCTCTTTTTGAGGGGATGACAGAAGAAGAGCTGGCTCAAAAGCTGGAGACCATTAAATCTTCCTTCTCCCCCACCGGCGAGATCACGGAAGAGGGCTATTCTACCGTGGACCAATTCTGTTTGGAACAAGGTCTAATCTCTAAAGACATCCCCTATGGGGATATTGTGGCGACACAGTTTATGAATGAAGCACTGGGCAAATAGATTCGTTGCCGCCAAGGAGGCACCATGGCTTATATCACTTTTGAACACATCGATCAATATTACGGCAGCCAGCATGTCCTCAAAGACTTAAATTTGTCTGTGGAAAAAGGGGCCTTTGTCACCCTTTTGGGTCCTTCTGGCTGCGGCAAAAGTACCCTGTTGCGATGCTTGGCCGGCTTGGAACCAGTATCACACGGTCGCATTTTATTGGATGGGGAAGATATCACGCACAAAGCTCCCCGCGTGCGCCATGTAGGGATGATCTTCCAGCAATACAGTCTGTTTCCCACTATGACTGTGGCTGGCAACATTGCCTTTGGTCTAAAAATCCAAGGGGTCTGTCGAAGTGAGATCGCCGAAAGAGTACGGGAAGTGTTGGAGATTGTCGATTTAAAAGGCAGCGAAAAGAAATATCCCTCCCAGCTTTCCGGTGGGGAGCAGCAGCGGGTCGCCCTGTGCCGCTCCCTTGTGACAAAGCCAAAAGTCCTTTTGATGGATGAGCCCTTCAGCGCGATCGATGCAAAGCTGCGCAAAGAACTGCAAACCCGCATCAAAGAGATCCATGAACAGCTGGGTATGACCACCCTGTTCGTAACCCATGACCAAGATGAAGCCATGACAATGTCCGACACCATCCACTTGATGCGCAACGGTATAATCGAACAGTCGGCCTCACCTATGGAGCTATACGCACAGCCCAAAACACCTTTTGCCGCCAGCTTTATGGGCAATTACAACATTTTGTCTGCCCAAGAGTACTTACAGCTGACAGGGGAACCTGCCGAATCGGACTCAGTCTGTATTCGGCCGGAGCTAATTACCATGTCTGGGGTCCCTCTGTCTCCCGACGCAGATAGCTCTGTAGCAAAAGGCATCGTTGCTCAGCGCATTCCCCAGGGCAATACCATCCTTTACTGGATCCAAATTGGTGATTTGCGCCTTAAATGCTATCTCTTATTTGACCGGCATACCCAAGTTTTGTTCGAGACAGGCGAGGAAGTTTGGCTGCGGATCTACCGTCAGGATCTGCTGACCTATTCCTATTGACTTGCCGGATGTGAAAAACAGCCCGCCCTTCCATGGTGCCGGGCTGTTTTTCGTACAGAGGCAATATACGCCCATTTGACGTTCCTTCCTGCTGCCTCTCTCCTTCCGCTTCCTCCCCCCACGCATAGATCGCATCCGCCATGGCAGAATAAGGCCAGAGCGGCCGATGCCCCATGGGCAGCCGCACAAAAGCGCCCCTGTTTGACAGGTGTGCAGTTGGGAGGAAGTTATGGAATCCATTTGGTCACAGCTGTGTCACATCCCCCAGCGGCCCCCTCTGCCCGGCGGCTTACACACAGAAGTCGCCGTCATCGGAGCCGGCCTGGCGGGCATTCTCACCGCTTTTGCCCTGCAGCAGGCGGGCCATCGGGTGGTGGTCCTGGAGGCCCGCCGCATTGCCAGCGGGCAAAGCCGGAACACCACGGCAAAAGTCACATCCCAGCACGGCTTGCTGTATGACCGGCTGATCCGGCGCCTGGGCGAAGACAAAGCGGGCCAATATGCCCAGGCCAACCAGCGGGCCCTGGAGGCCTACCGGCAGCTCATCGCCGCCCAGGGCATCCGCTGCGATTGGCAGGAATGCCCTGCCTATGTCTACGGCAGCCGGGCCGAACCGCTCCAGGCCGAGGCAGATGCCGCCGCCCGGCTGGGCCTGCCGGCCTCCTTTGTGCAGCAGGTCCCCCTGCCTTTCCCCACGGCCGGGGCAGTGCTGTTTGCCCACCAGGCCCAGTGCAACCCCCTCTTGCTGCTGCGTGCCCTGGCGGAGCCGCTGACCATTTATGAGCAGACCCCGGTACAGCACGTGGAAGGCGGCCGGCTGGAAACGCCCCGGGGCACGGTCCAGGCGGAACACATCGTCTTTGCCTGCCATTTCCCCTTTGTGGATCTGCCAGGCGCTTTCTTTTCCCGGATGCACCAGGAGCGTTCCTATGTGCTGGCGCTGGAAGGGGCGGCGCCGCTGGCCGGCATGCTGATCGGCTCTGGGGAAGACAGCTATTCTTTCCGCTCCTATGGGGATCTGCTGCTGTTGGGCGGCGGCGCCCACCGGGCAGGCCGGAACCCCCAGGGCGGGCGGTATGACCTGCTGCGACAAAAAGCCCGGGAGTGGTTCCCCGGCAGCCGGGAGGTGGCCTGCTGGTCGGCCCAGGACTGCATCACCCCGGACAGTGTGCCCTATATTGGCCGCTATGCGGCAGACCGGCCCCATTGGTATGTGGCCACCGGTTTTCAAAAGTGGGGCATGACCCATTCCATGGCCGCAGCCCAGCTGCTGACCGGCCTCATCGGCGGCAAGGAGCCCCCCTATGCCTCGCTGTTCGCTCCCAGCCGCCCCGCCTTGTCTGCCCTGCCGGGGCTGGCTGCCGAAGGCGGCCAAGCGGTGCGCGGGCTGGCCAAACGCTTTTTGCAGATCCCGGCGGAGTCCGCCCAGTCCATCCCGCCGGGCCACGGGGGCGCCGTTTTGCTGGAAGGGGAAAAAGTGGGGGTCTACAAGGCGGAAGACGGCAGCCTGTACCCGGTGGACCTCCGCTGCCCCCACCTGGGCTGCCAGCTGGAGTGGAACCCCGATGAACGCAGCTGGGATTGCCCCTGCCACGGCTCCCGCTTCGACCGGTTTGGCCGGCTGCTCTCCGGCCCGGCCATGGAGGATATCTGCCATGGATGATTTTTTCTGCGGCTGGTACTTCAAGTGCCAATCCCCCGGCCAGACGCTGGCCCTGATCCCCGCCGTCCACCGCCATCGGGGCCATACTACCGCTTCCATCCAGCTCATCTGCGACACCGGCTGCTGGAGCGTACCCGTAAACTGCCCCCATCCCCAGGTTTTGCCCCACCGGCCGGTCGCCCGGCTGGGCCCCAATGTCTTTGGGCCCGATGGCCTCCGGCTGGACTTGCAAACTCCGGTCCTTTCTGCCCGGGGGACCCTCCGGTTTGGCCCGCCCACGCCGCTCCGCTCCGATATCATGGGGCCTTTTCGCTGGGTGCCCGGCATGGAGTGCCAACACAGCGTGTACAGCATGGCCCATCGGGTGGATGGCGCCGTCACCGTCAACGGTGTCGCCTACCGGTTCGACGACGGGATCGGCTATCTGGAGGGCGACCGGGGCCGTTCTTTCCCCAGCCAATACGCCTGGACCCACTGCGCCTTCCCCGGGGGCTCGCTGCTGCTGTCCGCTGCCCGCATTCCCTTTGGCCCCCTCCATTTCACAGGGGTCATCGCCGCGGTGCAGCTGGGCCGGATGGAATACCGGCTGGCCACCTACCGGGGCGCCCGGGCAGTAAAGCTCCAGGATGGAGAGATCCTGGTGCGGCAGGGTCCGCTGGAACTTTCCGCCCGTAAGCTGGAAGATACCGCCCAGCCTTTGCAGGCGCCGGTACGGGGCCAGATGTCCAGAGTCATCCGGGAAAATGCCGCCTGCCGTGCCCAGTACCGGCTGACCAAACACGGGCGGCCCCTTTGGGCGCTGGAGTCCTCCCGCGCCTCCTTTGAATTTGAATACCCTGAAATGCACTAAAACAGCTAAAACAAAAGACACGGTCTCCTTGGCGAACCAAGAAGACCGTGTCTTTTCTGCCGGTGGCCCGGCTTATTCTGTTATGGCAGCGGCGCTCCTCCCACAAAACTTGTGCGGATGGCCGGTTCCTGTTCTGGCAGTTTCAAACCATTTTCCAGGGCGATCCTCTTGCATTGCAGCAAAAACGCCATGTTTTTCCCCAGAGTGCGCATGGTCTGCATCCCCTCCAGGTCCTGCCGCACCTCTGCCGGCGTTGTCCCGTGCACCATGTTCCAATACTGGGATGTGACGATGGGCATCTGCATCAAGCCGAAGTACTTGTTGAGCTGATCCCATGCCGCCGTGGTGCCGGCCCGGCGGGCGGATACCACCGCTACCGCAGGTTTGAGCCTAAAGCGGTTCCCGCCGCCGTTTAGATCCGCATAAAACGCCCGGTCCAGAAAGGAGGTCAGGGCGCCGGAAGCGCCTGCCCAGTGGACGGGAGAGCCAAAGACGAACCCGTCGTAGTCCCCGGCCAGTTCCAAAAAATCGTTGACCGTATCCTGCAGCACGCAGCGGTTGGCCTTAGCACAGGCCCTGCACCCTGTGCAGCCGGCGATGGGCTGGTTCCCCACCCAGAACAGGTCCGTATCAATGCCTTCCCGGTTCAGGGCAGCCGCCACTTCGATCAAAGCGGCGTTGGTGCAGCCCTCTTTGTGGGGGCTCCCATTGACCAGCAGTGCTTTCATCCATTTCCTCCTCTCAGTCCTGGGGCAGGCCGTTCACCCAGTCCACGATCTGCTGTTCTGCGTCCTGGATCTGGTCCCGGGAGATTGTCAATCCCTCCAGCACGGTGGCCTGGGGCTCCAGCTGCTCGATGGTGTCGGGCGTGCCTGCAAAGCCGCTGCCGCCATGGGTGCCAAAGGGCACGATGGTCTTGCCGCTCAAATCATACTGATCGAAAAACGTGTACAGGATCATGGGCATATCCCCCCACCAAATGGGATAGCCAATGTAGATCCTATCGTATGCTTCCAGATCTTCCACCTGGCCCTGTATGGCGGGCCGGGCGTTTTGTTCCTGCTCGTCGGCGGCCAGCGCCACCATGGTCTCATGATCGGTGGGATAGGGCTCCGCCGGCTCGATGCGGAACAGATCCGCACCGGTGGCCTGCTGGATCACCTGGGCCATATACTGGGTGTTCCCCAGGACCTGGCCGTCGATGACGACCGTGCTATTGGCCTCCTCCGTGGTCATCTGCTGGGGGTCGTCCGTCTCCGGTATGGAGAAATAGACCACCAGCGCCCGGCTCTCCTCCCCGGCGGGGGAGTTGCCCGAGGAGTCAGCCGGAAGATCCAGGCTTTCTACCCAGCTCTGGACCTCTTGCTGGGAGGGGCTTTGGGAGAAGCGGCGGCCTTCCAGCCAGGTGCCGGAACCCGCCATCTGTTCCAGCCGTTCGGCGCTTTGGCCCAAGCCGGAGCTGGCGGAGGTGCAGAAGGGCACCACGGTCTTGCCGGTAAAGTCGTTGGCTTGGATGAAATCATTGACCGGCCAGGCGGCAATGCCCCACCAGATGGGATAGCCGATGAATACGGTGTCGTATTCCTCCCAGTTCTCTACGGTGTCGGCCGTCAGTTCCACAGCCTGCAGCGCCTCGTTTTCATGCTCTTGGTTCACCCGGCTGCCGTCCACTGTCCAATCCAAGTCTTCATCGGTATAGGGGTCTGCCGGCTCCAGTTCAAACAGATCGGCATCCAGCGTGCTGGCGATGGTCTGCGCCACCGCTTCGGTGTTGCCCGTGCCGGAGAAGTAGACCACCAGCACATCGCCTGCGTCTCCATCCGGCTGGGTCTCGCCGTCAGGCTGCCGGGTCAAGTCGTTTTGCAGCATGGCCGCCACTTCCGCCCGGGTGGCATTGCCTTTGGGGTCGAACACATTGCCCTCCCTGCCACTGATGATGCCATTGGCCCTGGCCCAGTCCACGGCAGTGGAGGCATAGCCGGAAATGGCGCTTTCATCGGCGAAGTCTTGGCCGCTCTCGGCGCTGGGGCTGCCCTCATACCGCCAGAGGATGGTGGCGATCTGCTCCCGGCTCACCGGGTCGTTCGTGCCAAACAGGCCGTTGCCATACCCGGACACGATGCCGTTTTCCGAAGCCCAGGCCACTGCATCGGCATACCAGGCATCTGCCGCCACATCGGAAAAGGCGGCCGTCCCCTCTGCGGCAGGGCTGCCTGCTGCCCGGTACAGGACAGTGGCCAACATGGCCCGGCTGGTGGCTGCATTGGGTGAAAAAGTGGCGCTGCCAGTGCCGCTCATCAGGCCATTATCCCGGACATATTCCACTGCGCCGGCATACCAAGCGTCTGCCGCCACATCGGAAAATCCGGTGTCTTCCTCTGCTGCCCAGACTGTGGGCACTGCCGTCAGCAGCAGGGCGGCTGCCAACAGGGATGATACCATCCGTCTCCATTTTTTCATGTCGTTCCTTCCTTTCTATTCTTTTTCTTGTTGGGTGATCCACTCCAATATGGCCGGCTGATCGAACAGGACATTGCCGCCGCCGTGGTAATTGTAGATGCCCAGCCTGTTAAAATAGGCGTCCTCCGGGATCTCAAGATGCAGCAGCTGGTCGATCTCCCTTTCCGAAAGGCCGGTCTGTTCATAGGCCTGGCGCAGGCCCGCATAGGCATCCCGGGCTTTTTGGGAACCGTAGTATTCGTCGCTTTCCGCCATAAAGATGTATACTGCCACCCGGTTTTCCGCCACCGGCTCATAGGTGCCATCCCACTGGGAAGCCCCGTGGAGATAGGCGGCATACAGATCGGGCCGCATGGATACCACTTGGGACATGGTTTCCCCGCCGGCAGAATACCCGGCTCCGTAGACCCGGTTTTCATCCACCGCGAAGTTTTGCAAGAAGTACTCGGTGAGCTCCACTGCCTGCCTTGCGGAACGCTGCCCCCAATCGGTGAGCTGGGCCGAAACCACGATCATCGGCTCTTCCAGCCGTGTCCAGGCCAGGAAGCCGTTCCAATCCAGATTGCTGCCGGCGGAATCTTCGCCAAACCACATCCTGTCATATCCGGGCATCGTCACCACCAGCGGGTAATCGGTCTTGCCGTCGTACCCCTCCGGCAGGATATAGCTGTAATGGATCGGCCCTTCCGCCCCTTCCAACACCTGTCCGGAGACCAGCCCGGCGGAAACTGCCGCATCAGGCTGCTGTTCCGGCGTCTCCGCAGAGGCCGCCGGCGGAACCGATCCCTGGGGCGTTCCTTGGGCACAGCCAGCCAGTACCAGGCTCAATGCCAACAGATACGCCAGACCTTGCATTCTTTTCCCACCTTTCACAGTCCACTCCTCCCAAGGCCGGGAGGGAGCCGGCGAGCTCCCTCCCCCGCTGTGTGATCAGGCCGCCAGGCCCAGGCTGTTGACCCATTCGGCCACATCGGCCTCATCGGCGCCGCTGCGGAACCGCTGGCCCTCCTGCCAGTCGCCGGTCCCTGCCAGTTCTGCCAGCAGTTCGCCGCTTTCGCCCATGCCGGAAGAAGAGGATGTGGCAAAGGGAATGACGGTCTTACCAGTAAAATCGTTGGCTTGGATGAAATCATTGACCGGCCAGGCGGCAATGCCCCACCAAATGGGGTAACCGATGAATACGGTGTCGTATTCCTCCCAATTTTCCACGGTGTCGGCAGTCAGCTCCACATCCCGCAGGGAGGTATCTTCATACTCTTGGGTGACCCGGCTGTTGTCGTCGGTCCAATCCAAATCTTCGTCGGTATAGGGGTCGCTGGGTTCCAGCTCGAACAGGTCGGCGCCTGCGGTATCGGCGATGGTCTGCGCCACCGCTTCGGTGTTGCCCGTGGCCGAATAATAGACCACCAGCGTCTTGCCCCCTTCGCTGCCGGTTTGCGGGGCCTCTTCCTCTGGCTGTTCTGTTTCCGGCGCCTGGGTCCCTGTGTTGTCATCCGGCGTCTGGGCCGGTCCTTCCTGGCCTTGGTCTTGTGTCTGGTTCGATCCCTCTGCCTGCTGGCCGCAGGCCACCAGGGAAAACAGCATGGCAGCCGCCAGCAAGAAGCCAAAAAACCGTTTGTATTTTTTCATCGTGGTACCTCCCATCCGTTCTTGTCTTGTTGTATCACTGTACATTTTCTTGGATCCAATCTTCCACATGTTCGGCGATGACATCGTTGTTCAGGTCTTGGAACATAAAGTGGTCGTTGCCGGTGATGCCTTCTTCGGGCAGGTCTACGACTGTGCAGTTGCCGCCCTGGGCGTTATAGGCTTCCTCAAAGTCATAGCAAGTCTGGCGCATGGCCTGCCACATGGCCGTGGCGGGGATCGACGGGTCGCCGTTGTCGATATAATCGCCAAAATACATGGTGATGGGGATCTTCTTTTCCAACACGGCTTGGAAATCAGCCGAATCGGCCGCCGGCGCACCGCCTGGTTCAATGGCGACGATGGCGGCGATGTGATCGGTGTACTGGGCCGCTGTCCAACCGGGCCCGCCGCCCTGGGAATGGGTCACCAAAATGGAATCTTTGCCGGTGCGCTCATACACCTCGTCGATGGTGGCTGCCACTGCCCGGGCCACTGTCTCATTGTCAAAGTCAGCCCCCATATCGCTGGTCATGCCGGTATCCGGCGTCATCTGGCGAAAGAATTGATCGACGGATGCATCGTCGTTGGGGAATTGGGAGCCCTCGTTGGTCACCGATTGCCCGTTTTCCCACCGGCCGATGCGGAACTGGGTATACCATCGCTGGTCCAGGGTCTTGGTGCTGATATCGCCGCTGACTGAGGTGGCGCCCGCCTCGCCCCGCCGGGGCTGGTCGATCAAAAAGACGCTGTGCCCATCCCGCAGGAACAGGTCGGACCAGCCTTCTCTGCCGTCGGGGGTGGTCATCCAGCCCATGCGCGATTGGCCGTAGCCGTGCAGGAAACCATGGGCAGCCCGGTCTCTTCCTCCGGGATCTGGTAGAGCACGTTGGCATGGTCCACGTGGGCCGTCTGACCGGCGCCCGTTTCCTCCCACTGGTTTTCCGGCTCAAACGTCCCTTCCGAAGTCAGTGTGATGCCACCGGCGGAAAAGATGCCCTGTTCCGCTATGGCCAGGGCGCCGGTGCTGTCGCCCCCATTGCTCTGCGCCTGGGTCTCGCCTACCTCATTGCCGCTGTCCTCCCTGGCCTCCGTCTGGTTGCAGCCGGCCAGCAGGGAAAAAGTCAAGGTACCGGCCAGAGCCAGTGCCATCAGATCGTGTCGTTTCATCGTTGCCTTGCCTCCTTTACTTCTGCTCGTCCACCGGGGGTACCATGGATGCGTACTTTTCCAGCAATTCCGGTGTGCTGGTGTAATACCGCTTTTGCCGGTCCATCGCCCCGATCTGCTCCATTTCCTCTTCGGTCAAGCAAAAGTCAAACAGGTCCAAATTATCCCGGATATGAGCCGGGTCTTTGGAACCGGGGATCACCACATTGCCCGCCTGGATGTGCCAGCGCAAGATGATCTGGCTGTTGCTCTTGCCATACTTTTGAGCCAGCTGGGCAAACAGCGGCTCTTCCCGCAGCGCCTGGTCCCCATGGCCCAGCGGATACCAGGCTTGGATGGCAATGCCCTCTTTTTGCAAAAAGGCTTTGTATTCTTTTTCTTGGGAATAGGGGTGGACTTCTGTCTGCAGCACAGCGGGCCGGACCTGGCAAAGGGCCAAGATCTGCTCCACTTGCTCCCGGTTGAAGTTGGAAAGCCCGATGGCCTTGACCTTGCCTTCCCGGTAAGCCTGTTCCATCAGCCGGTAACCGGCTACGTAATTACCGGCGGGCTGGTGGAGCAAAAGCAGGTCGATGGAATCAGTGCCCAGCCGCTCCAATGTTTTGTCCACCGCGTCCTGCTGCTCGTAGAAAGAAGGCCACAGTTTGGTCTCCAGGAAGATCTCCTTCCGGTCCAGGCCAGAGGCGCGGATGGCCCGGCCCACCGCTTTTTCATTCACATAGGCGTTGGCGGTATCAATGAGGCGGTACCCGGCTTCCAAAGCGCTGCGGACAGAGGCTTCCGCTTCGTCCGGCGTCATCAGGAATGTGCCGATGCCGACCATGGGCATTGGCATGTTGTGGTACAATGTGACGTATTCCATAAAGAATGACTCCTTTTCTCAGGTTTCTACTAGGATTGTAACCCGCTAGGGGGAAAAACAGAAGTTTCAAATCGTTCAGCCGTATCAACCTGCCGGTTCAAGCCCTGTGCTGCCCTTGGGCCATAGGGGTCCCCCCAAAGACATCGGACATGCCGGCCTGGTCCAAAGCCCGGTCCAGGGCCTCTACTTCCTGGGCGGAGAGCAGGACCTGGGCCGCCCCCAGGTTTTCCGCCAGCCGGTCCGGCTTGCGTGTGCCGGGTATGGGCACCAAATAGGGCTTTTTGCACAGCATCCAAGCCAGGGCGATCTGGGCCGGGGTGGCCGCCTTGCGCTGAGCCGTCTCCCGGAGCAGCGCCAGCAAGGGCTGGTTTTGTTCCACATTCGCCGGCTGGAATTGGGGCATCATGCTGCGGTAATCTGTTTTGGCTTCAAACACTGCGTCTTTCCCATACCGTCCGCTCAAAAAAACGTTGGCTATGGGGGAAAAGGCCACAAAACCAATGTGCAGTTCCTCCAGCAGGGGAAACAGTGTTTCATACTGCCTGGCCATCATGGAATAGCGGTTTTGGATGGCTGTCACCGGGCATACAGAGTGGGCGCGGCGGATGATCTCTTCCGTGGCCTCGGACAGGCCCCAGTGGGTGATCTTCCCTTGCTGGATCAGCTGGCTCATCACCCCGGCCACCTCTTCGATGGGGATGGCTGGGTCGACCCGGTGCTGGTAGTAAAGGTCGATGTGGTCGGTACCCAGCCGCCGCAGGGAGCCTTCTACCGATGCCCGGATCACCTCTGGCCGGGAATCGGGCACCAACGGTTTATTGACCGCCGGGCTGCTCTCATCGAAATGGATGCCGAATTTGGTGGCAATGACCACTTTGTCCCGGTAGGGGCCCAGCGCCCTTCCCAGCAGCTCTTCGTTGTCATAGGGATGTTCCGGCGTGCCATATACCTCGGCAGTGTCAAAAAAGGTACAGCCCAGGTCTACGGCCTGTGCCAGCAGTTCCTGCATCTCTTTCTTGTCCGCCGGCGGGCCGTAGGCATGGCTCATGCCCATGCACCCCAATCCCACGGCGGAGACTTTCAAGTCTTTTCCCAATGTGCGGTATTTCATAAGGTTCTCCTTCCTCGGGTCCCGCTTTGTTTGGCTCTATTGTAACGTCCACCAGAGGAAAACAGAAGTATCCTTTCGTTGGGCAGCATCAACCCTAGGCTCCAGACCTGTGAAAAAAGGCCTGCGAAGCACGCAGGCCCAGGGATCTTTCTTTACTTTTTCTGGGCGTAACGCAGCCAAAGCCCACCGTCTTCCAGCGGCTTGGCCTCCAGCAGGCGGAAGGCAGCCGGCTTGCGATCCGGCAAAAAATCGCTCCGCTCAAAACTGGTGACCGATGTGGTATTGCCGTCCACCACTGGGGCGATGACCAGGCTCACCTCATCGATCAGGTCTTCCTGCAGGAAAGAACCGTTCATGTAGCCGCCCCCGGCCAGCATCACTTTTTCGATGCCGAACAGCGATTGCAGCTTGTGGAGCAGCAGGGCGCAGTCCAGCTGTTTTTCTCCGACGAACAAATAGGAGATGCCAAACCCGCGCAGATAGGCGATGTAATCCTCTGAGACCTGCTCTGTGAGCACCTCGATCACATGGGCCCGGGGCCGTCCTTTTTTCTCGATGTAGGCAGAGCTCCACCCCAGTTTGCCCAGGGGGTCCACCGAAACGATGTAGTTTTGCACATCCGAGGGCGCCACCCAGTCTTCCCGCGGGTAGCTGGCGCCGCTGGATGGGATCTGCCCGGCCCAGCCATCGGCAAAGCCGCCAGCCATGGTCACAGTGCCGTATACCGTGGCTTGGCACTGGTAAAACCCCCGCAGGTTCCCATATTCTGTGCGGGCGGCAACAGCAGCCGGGTCCGTCATAAAGGCCCCGTCGATCTTGCCATCCATGGATGTGAACATGTGGCATACAACAAACGGCTTTTTCATTTTACAAACCTCCTCATTCTGTTCCCCATGCGCTTTTTGCCCCGGCCTGCGTCTCTCCGCTGCCGATCTTCTCCCGTCTTGCACGGCGGGTCTACCCGACCCGGCAATGCCGGGTCGGGCGGCGGGCAGCGCCGGACGTTCTGTCCTCATTTGCAGGGCGGGCCTATACAGCGTCACAGGCGGCTACAATGTCATTGACGAGCTGCCAATAAATGCTGGTGGCGCCTGTATAATCGCTGGTGAAAGCCACCACCAGCTGAAGCTGGGGCACCACAAAAATGTATTGGCCTGCATGGCCCTGGGCGAAAAATGCGTCGTAATCCTGGGCGCCAAAGGTGCGGACCCACCACTGGTAACCATAATCCGCACTGCCAGTGTTGCGTTGGTATTGCAGGCTTGTGGATTCTTCCACCCAGCTGGCAGGCACCACCTGCTGGCCCTCCCATTGGCCTTCATTTAAGAACAGCTGTCCAAATTTGGCCATGTCCGAAGTGGTCATCCAGATGCCATTGCCGCCATCGCCAATGCCTTGGGGATCGGTGTCGATGCGCACGCTGTCCATCCCCACCGGGTCAAACAGGTACTGTTTGCCGTAATCGTACAGGGTCATACCGGTCGCCTGTTCCAAAATGGCGCTGAGCAAATGGGTATTTCCCGTGGAATAACTGAAGACCTCCCCAGGTGTTGCCACAATGGGCTGGGCCAGGATGTAATCCACCCAGTTGTCTGCATTGCGCCACTGCTCCCAAAGGGCCTCGTCGGTGGTCTGGATCCCCGAAGTGTGGGTCAGCAGATGGCGGATGGTGATCTGCTGCCAGGCCGGATCCTCTTTTTGCAGCACTTGAGGGAAGTAATTGGAAATGGGCACGTCCACGCTTTCGATATGGCCCTGGTCGATGGCAATGCCGATCAGGGCGCTGGTCACGCTTTTCGATGCGGAATTCAGCACAAACATGCTGGTCTCGTCGTAGCCCTCTTTAAAATATGTGTCCACCAGATACCCATTTTTGATGATCATGGAAGACAGCAGCGGAAAGCTGTCAAAGGTACTGTGGATGGATTCCAGTGCCGATTGGCTGATCCCCTGGTTTTCCGGCGTATCGGTGGGCCAGGTCCAGGGCTGTTCCACCTCTGGTTCTTCTGCCGGGACCTCTTCTGGTTCGGCCGGGGTCTGTTCCGGCTCTTCTTGGGTCTGCTGTGGGGTTGGTTCTTCGGGCTGGCTCTCCTCGGAACGGTTGCAGGCGGCCAAGGATAGGCAAAGCAGCGCCGCCAGCAAAGCGGAAAGCAAACGCTTCAAATAGGACACCTCCTGTTTCATTGATCCATCAAAAACACGCTTGCAAAAGGGTCAAAATTTCTTCTTTCGTTATTTTGGGGCAGCTGGCCGGCTCCAGATTGCAGGAATCCGCAATGACGGGCAGCATTTTCGCATCGGCCAGGCCCAGCTGCCGCAGGGTAGTGGGCAGGCCAAGCTCCTGAATAAAACCTGCCAGTGCTTCCACCCCGACATGGGCCAGCTCTTCCTCGCTCTTCCCCCCTGCCGGAATGCCCCAGACACGGGTGGCAAAGCGGGCGAATTTTTGTTTCTCCGGCCCGCAGATGCGGCGGTAATAGGCCGGATGCAGCACTGCCAGCCCCTGGCCGTGGTTGCAGCCGGTGTAGGCCCCCAGCTGGTGCTCGATCTGGTGGCACGGGAAGCCGCACCGCTTGCCCAGTTTGAGGATGCGGTTTTCCGCCATGGCGGATTCCCACATCAGATTGCTCCGGGCGGTGTAATCCTGGGGATCCTTTACGGAGGCCCGCAGATCCCGTATGACGCCCTGCATCAGTGCTTCTGCAATGTCATCCGAGACGTTGTCTTCGTCGGGCCAGCTGAAATAAGCTTCCATGATGTGGCTGAGGATATCGAAACCGCCGGAAACCATCTGCTCTTTGGGCAGGCTCAGGGTATACGTGGGGTCCATCAGGGCAAATCGGGGGTTGCAGGCCGGATAATCCCGGCCGGTCTTGATCTTCTTTTCTTCGTTGGTGATGACCGCGCCGCCGTTCATTTCACTGCCGGCGCCTGCCGCCGTGACGATGACACCCAAAGGCAGGGGCTCAAAATCCACCACGCCGGGTCTGGCCCAGAAATCATCCCAGATATCGCCGGGATACACAGCCGCCATGGCAACCGCCTTGCAGCAATCGATCACCGAACCGCCGCCAATGCCCAAAATGATGTCCACCTTTTCTTCTCTGGCCAAGGCTGCCCCTTGCTGCACTTTGGCATAGGTGGGGTTGGGGCAGATGCCGGCAAACTCCACCACGGTTTTGCCTGCGGCGGACAAAATGCCCATCACTTGGCCGTAGACTCCGTTGGCTTTGATGGAGCCGCCGCCGTAAGCCAGTAGCACCCTTTGGCTACCCCGCAGCAAGCAGGCCAGGTATTCTTTGACGCACCCTTTGCCAAAATAGACCTTGGTGGCATTTTGAAAAATGAAGTTCTGCATCGCGATCGATTCCTTTCTAGGCGGTCCCCAGTCTGTGCCCCTGCCATGCCTATGGCACTATGGCAAAGGACGGAGCCGGGCCCCGGTGATTCAGCCGCTTCCGCCGGCATCCGGCCAGCAGAAGGGCTGCCTGCCGCCTGTGCGGCGGGCTTGTATGGCTGTCGCGGTCCCGTTGGCCGGCAGACAGGTCCGCACCTTGCCGGCACTCCTTCTATTCTCCATGAGAAAACTCCTTTCCACATTGCTTTACAGGCAAAACGCCTGCTGCTATAATCAAGATACAAGTTAAACTTCACTTTAAGTCAAGTGTTTTTTTAGGGAGGAGTTTTTTTATGGGTTATACCGTTGGACAGATGGCCGCGCTGCTGGGCATCCCGGCTTCTACGCTGCGCTACTACGACAAAGAGGGCCTATTGCCTTTTGTAGAGCGCTCTGCCGGCGGCATACGGATCTTTCAGCAGCGGGATTACGAATGGCTGACTTTGATCGAATGCTTGAAGCAAACCGGCATGCCGATCAAAGACATCCGGACCTACATCGATATGGCCATGGAGGGCGACGCCACCATCGAAGGCCGCTATCAGCTGTTTTTGCGGCAGCGGGAAGCCATCCGGCAAAAAATACAGGATCTACAACAGACGCTGGAAGTGTTGGATTTCAAATGCTGGTATTACGAGACCGCCAAGGCCGCCGGTACCACAGCGGTGCCCCGCAATCTACCCCCGGAGCAGATCCCGGCGCCCCATCGGGCGGCCTATGAGAGGCTGCATCACGCCCCCAAACAGCTCCCGGATGCCTGAGCCGGTTTTGGATCACTGCATCTGGCGCTCCCAAAAAGCCACTGCGTCATCCAGCCAGCCTTCGGCCGCAGTGCCGGTGCCCAGGCCAAAGCCGTGGCCCAGGCCGGGGTAACAGTGAAATTCCGTATCAATGCCCTGGGCAGCCATGGCATTCAGCCGTGCCTGCATGGTGCGCCAGTTGGCAATGCCGTCTTGATCCCCCACGCAGGCATATGTCGGCGGGTCGTTTTTGGAGCATTCCCGCAGGCCTGTGTACTGCATCACTACGGCGCCTGGCTGGGGCAGATCGTCCCCGCCGAACAGGGCCGTGCCAAATGTGCCCAGCCATGCCGCCATACGAGCGCCGGCCGAACCGCCCCACAGGGAATAGCAGTCGGTGTCCACTTCCAGTTCGTCGGCGTGGGCAAAGACAAAGGAGATGGCCCGGGCCAAGTCTTCGCAGGCGGTCTGCGCCCCTGGCCGGTAGATCAGGGCAAAGGCGTTATACCCCCGCTTGGACAGCTCCAATGCGTGGGGGAAACTGTCGTGCATTGCGCCCACATAGGCAAAAGCGCCCCCTGCATTGCAAATGGCAAATTTCGCCCCCGGTTCCCCTTTGAAAAAGAAGAGTCCGGTATTTTCTTTGGCCGGGTCCTGGGCTTTTTCCTCTGGGGTGTAAATGTCGTAGAACACCGTTTGCCCTGCCAGCGCGCGGTCTTTGAGGTAATTGGCGATCTCCACTGTCTTTTCCGGGTCGATGTGGCTGTAATAGGTGAGCTGTAGTTCCCCCAGGGTATCACCGCTGTAATGCCCCTGGTTCACCGGAAACAGTAGTCTGCCGTAATTCCCAAATGCGGGGTCTTCCATCACCTGCTCTATGGGAGTGTCCACTGTAAATGCTTGTTGTTCCATTCCCTGTTGTTCCTCCCTTTTGTCGCCGGATGTTTCTGCCTGGGTACCGCCGCAGGCAGAAAATAATGTCGCAAGCAGCACAGTGCCGGCCAACAGCCATGCTTTCACGAGTTCCCCTCCTTTTTCTCTTTTGCCCGGTTGCGGCTTTGGATACAGGCCTTACCCAGGTAATAAGCGATACACACAAAAAGGCCCATTATGGCCAGATATTCGGCGAAAAACAGAGCCAAAGGCTGGCCAAAATCGTAAAATACAAAATGAGTCCGCATCAACAAATAAGATGCGATATCGTTGTGGCAGAAGCAGGCGGCCCCATAGAGGGCGACGGCCATTGCCAACAGGCGGAGCACCCATGTCCAGGCCCTACCGGGCTTGCGTCCCATCCTCTGGCGCATCATCCCCAGCACCATATTCCAGTGGAGCCCCAGGTGCAGGCTCATTAGCACAAAACCCCAATAGGCACAGGGCAGGTGGATGGCCCTGGCCAGCGCCTGCCCGCCATGGGGCGGCAGAAAACCAAATGCATAGCGGGAGAGGACAATACCGCTGGCCATCGACCCTACCATCGTCACCAAAAGCAGGCCGGCCACCACAGTTTGCACCACCCGGAATGGGGTATAACGGCCTTTTGCCAGGTTTCGGCACCAGGTAAAGTTCCAGATATGGTGCAGCACAAACAGCAGCAACATCGCCGCTCCCAGCCATTCATGGGCCTCTTCTCCAATGAGGGAATACGCCATCAGCAAAAGCAAGAGCACTGTCATTCCAAGATCCACCACTACTCTGGCCGTTCTTTTTCCCGGCATGAAAGCGCCTCCTTTCGGTCTTCCTTCTTTGTCTTGATTATAAATCCCCGGGCCCCAAAGCAGAAGTATCGTTTGGTTGCTCAGCTTCAAACCTATCGTTCAAACGAAAGACCGATGCCTTGGCACCTCGCCCGGCCATTGAAAAAGACATGCCAATCAAAAAGGCCGCAAACTGCACAACAGCAGCCTGCGGCCTTTTTCCGATATCTTTTCATTCTGTTTTGGCAACAAAGAGGCCAAGGCAAACACAAATCGTGACAAAACAAAAGGCTGGAGCATCTATAACGATGTTCCAGCCTCATGTTAATTGTCTTTCTGATTTTGCAAGATGGAGTAGACTATACCCCCATAGCTGCCGGCGTACATTCGCCACGCTGATGAAGCGAGTCGATGGCGCCGACAAAGATAAATTGGAGCTGATCGGCCACACGAGCAATGAAATGCTGCGGTATTATCAAGACGTTTCCCTGGAGGATCTGCGCCGCATCACAGATGCTCTATAGCATGTGAGCAATACGTGAGCAATCGGCTTCTTTTTCCCCTGTTTTTTGCCTTGTTTGTGGCAGCGGCAAAAGAACAGAAAAAAGCCTTGGAGCCCTACAGCCCCAAGGCTTTTTTCTGATTTACTTTGGTCCGAGTGTCGAGATTCGAACTCGAGGCCTCTTGAACCCCATTCAAGCGCGCTACCAAACTGCGCCACACCCGGCCGTGCAAGAAGTATATTACCACACTTGCACGATTTATGCAATAGTTTTTTTCGCTTTTTTCAAAAAACTTTTTGGGTGCGGCCGGGGCGCTTACCGGCTGCCCTTCATCCAGGCAGGTTCTTTTTCTTCTGTGTCAAAATCCTTGGGGTTGCCACCGGTGTTTTCAAATAGCTTTTCCAAGGTGGTCTCCAGCGCGGATGCAATTTTGTGCAGTGTTTTCAGCGTGGGATTGTTCCGGCTGCTGCCCCGCTCAATGTTGCCCAGGTGGGCCGCGCCCATCTCTGCCCGGTTGGCCAGCTGTTCTTGGCTCAGCCCCAATTCCTCTCTTCTTCTGCGGATGTTGACCCCCAGCTTGCTGCGCACCTCATCTTGCTGCGCTTGATTCATTCCATTCACTCCTTTTCGCCAATTTCACAGCTTTTTAGAATATATATCCTATTATATATTCTGCTGCCAATTTTACCAGATTATGTGTAACCGGTATTATATAGCCCATGATATAATCACTCGCCCGCTCGAGATCCATTCCCCTGTGCCGTATATTTCCAGCTCTTTGGCACACACTGAGACCGGGTGATTCCTTTCATGCTAGTACCATTTTTCCGCACCATCCTTCTCTATCTTTTTATCATCGTGGCCTTCCGGCTGATGGGAAAGCGCCAGGTCGCTGAGATGCAGGCCACGGAATTCGTCATCACCATCCTGATCTCAGCAGTGGCTTCTGTGCCCATGCAAGATCTGAATATCCCTCTGCTGCACGGCATCGTGCCCATTGTCACGCTGATCTGCGCAGAGATCTTTCTCTCTGTGCTCTCCATGCACAGCATCAAGCTGCGCAAATTGCTCAGCGGCACACCGGTGCCCATCATCTGCAATGGGGTGATCGACCAGACGGCCCTGCGCAAAGTGCGCATGACCCTGGACGACGTGTTCGAGACCCTGCGGCTCAGCCAGATCTTCGACTTGCGGAAAGTGGAGTTTGCCCAGGTGGAGACCAATGGGCAGATCAGTTTTCTGCTCTCTCCCGAAGCCGAACCCGCCACGCCGGAAGTCCTCTCCATCCAGCCGCCTGTGCGGGACCCGATGGAACTTTTGATCTCCGATGGCTCCCTGTTCCCTCAAAATCTGCAGCGCACCGGCCACGACCAGCAATGGCTCCAGCAGACGCTGCAGCACAACCAGGTGGCTTCCCTGCGTGAGGTGTTCTTGCTGTGTGCCAACCGGGCGGGGGACATCATTTTTTACCGGAAGGAGCAGTGAATATGTGGCGCACCTATTTGGCGGTCTTCCTGCTGGCCGGCATGCTGGCAGCTGGTTATACCATGCACCATTACACCTCGGAACAAGCTTTGACCATCGCAGAGCAGATCCCCGTGTCTTTGTCTGATCCGCAAGCCGAAGCTGCGCTGGACCAGGCCCACCGGCAGTTTCAGCGGCGCTCCACGCTGTTCTCCACATTTTATGTACACACCCTGGTGGAAGGGATCGAACAGGAGTTTCAAAATTGCCTTTCCTCTCAGGCACTGGGCCAGGCCGAAGACTATGCCGGCCAGGCAGCCATGCTCCGCTATCTGTTGACCGATCTTTCCACCCGGGATGATGCCAGCCTGGCCAACATTTTGTAGACAGAACAAACGCCGCCCTGGGCTTTCGGCTGCCGGGCGGCGTTTTTCTAGGGGTCATTGGTTGGCGATCAATTTGCTCAGTTCTTCCATAAAGGTGCCGATGTCTTTGAATTGGCGGTACACCGAAGCAAAGCGGACATAGGCCACTTCGTCGATCTTTTTCAGGTGCTCCATCACCAGTTCGCCGATCTGGGCCGATTGGATCTCCCGTTCCAGGGAGTTGGACAGCTGCGCTTCAATTTCCGAGCAGGCGTCTTCCAGCTGGGAAAGGGCCACCGGCCGCTTCTCACAGGCTTTCACCAAGCCGCTGAGCATTTTATTGCGATTGAAGGCCTGGCGGGAACCATCTTTCTTGATGACCACCAAAGGCACGCTTTCCACTGTCTCATAGGTGGTGAACCGCCTGCCGCAGGAAAGGCACTCCCGCCGCCGGCGGATGCAGCTGCCTTCATCTGTGGGGCGGGAATCCACCACTTTGCTTTCCAAATAACCGCAATATGGACATTTCATCTTCGACTTCCTCCCATTTGGGGTGTGCGGGCTGCAAAACCGCCAGACTTGGCCAAACCGATGCGGCCGGCTGCGGCGGCTGCGTTTGTGCTGCTATTGTATCACACCCACAGGGGTTGGGCAACCGCAGTCCCTCGGTTCCGCCGCCCGGCGGCTGGAGCAGGCTTTTGGCTACATCCACATTGTGCCACAGATTTTCGACAAAATAAAGGATATTTTCCTGATTATTTTCGACAATATACGATTATTCAGGCAAAATAATCGAAAAAACCGGGCGTGATTCCGTCGAATCGCGCCCGGCCGGTGCAGAGTCATCCCTTATTGGGCATGGTTTTTTTCTTTTTTTCGCTGTTCTTCATCTTGGCCCACAGCGGTGCGGCAATGAAGATCGAGGAATAGGCGCCGCTGACGATGCCGATGGTGATGGGAATGGCAAAGTTGCGCAGCGAAGGCACGCCCAAGATGATGATCATCACAATGGTAAACAGCGTGGTCAGCGTGGTATTGATGTTGCGGGTCATGCTTTGGCGCACGCTCTTGTCCACCACTTCATCATAGCTTTCCCGGCGGGAAAGGCGCTGGTTTTCACGGATACGGTCAAAGGTGATGATGGTCGCGTTGATGGAATAGCCGAAGATGGTCAGGGCTGCTGCGATAAAGTTCATGTTCAGCGGCAGCTGGAAGATCACATAGGCGCTGATCATCACTAAAATGTCGTGGATCAGGCAGATCACGGCAGAAAAACCGGATTTGAAATCAAACCGGATGGTGATATACAGCAGCATGAGCACAGCGGCCACCAGGCAAGCCTTCACTGCGGCGGCCTGCATGTCCTTGCCCACCGAAGGGCTCACATTCTGCACATCCTGCCGGGCGCTGTCCTCCAGGCCAAAGGTATCCACCATCGCTTGGTGCAGCACGTCGCGGGTCTCGGAATCCAGGTCATGGGTCTTGATCATCACCTGGGTGCCATCGCCTGTGGTGACGACCGAAGGTGTAGCGCCCACGATGTCGCCCACTGCCTGCTGGATCTGCTGCACGGTGTCGCCCGTCACCTGCTGGCCCATATCATAGGTAAAGGTGGTGCCGCCGGTAAAGTCAATATCCATATTAAACAAGTTCAGCCCAAAGGGCGCCGCCAGCAGGGCGAACAACCCCACAGCCACCAGCAGAACGGAAACGATGGCGAAATATTTGAAATTCTTTGTCACACTGAAATTCTTCATTACGCATCGCTCCTTTCTCTGGCGCCATACAGCTTGATATTGGTGATCTTCATGCCCACCAGGCTATTGAGCAAGGTGCGGGTGATAGTCAAGGCCGTAAACATGGAAAGCAGGATGCCAAGCCCCAAGGTGATGGCAAACCCTGTAATAGTGCCTTTTCCAAAGAAATACAGGACCACAGCGGCGATAAATGTGGTGATGTTGCTATCCAAAATAGCGGCAAATGCCCGGTGGAAACCGGAATCGATGGCCGATTTGATGGTCTTGCCTGCCCGCAGCTCTTCTTTCACCCGTTCGAAGATGACCACGTTGGCATCCACGGCCATGCCGATGGAAAGGATGATACCTGCAATGCTGGGCAGGGACAGGTTCACCCGGAAGATCACCAGCACGAGGCCTTCCAAGATGCAGTAGAGCAGCAGGGCGATGCAAGAGACCACGCCGGGCAATCGGTAGACTAAGATCATAAACACCATGACCAAAATAACGCCGATCACACCCGCATGGATGCTGCTGGTCAGCGCATCCATGCCCAATTGGGCGCCTACGCTGCGCATCTCCACTTGCTTGAGGCTGAAGGGCAGCTGGCCGATGGCGATGTTGTTGGCCAGCTGGCCGGCGCTTTCCGCGGTGAAATCGCCGCTGATGATCACTTCGCCGCCTGTGATGCCGGTTTCGGCATATTGGCTGCCGACCTGCGGCGCGCTGATGGTCTGGCCGTCCATGGTGATGTTGATGTGGTTTTTCCCATCGGTGGATTGGGCGGCTTTCTTGGTGGCCTCGGCAAATTTCTCCGCGCCCTCGTCGGTCAGCTGGAGCACTACGATGTTGTAGCGGATGCCGGTGCTGTCGATAGGCTGGTATTCGGCCGTGGCGCTCTCCACTTCGTTGCCCTCCAAGATCACATTGCCGTCATCGTCCAAGAACTGGAGCTGGGCAGTGGAACCCAGGGTCTGGACCGCCTCTTCCGGGTCACTCACCGAGGGGATCTCCACCGTCACCTGGTCTTCCCCCACTTGGTAGACATTGGCTTCAAACAGGCCCTGGAAATCCAGGCGCTGGCGGAGCATGTCCACTACGATATCCATGTTCTGGCTCAGTTCCTCCGGGGCCATCTCCCCTTCGATGTCTGCCTGGTAGGTGATGATAGAACCGCCGACCAGATCCAGGCCCAGCCGGATGCCGTCTTCGGTGTTGGTGATGCTGGGGATCTGGGCGAACCCCAAATCAACGCCGTGCAGCAGCGTGAAGCCCAAAAGGGCGATCACAAGCAGCGTGCAGACGAATTTTAGAATGCTTTTTTTCATTCTCCTGTCGTCTCCTCCTTTTTGTTGTGCAAACAATTTGGAGACAAGCCGGCGCTGTCTCCAAATCTGTGGTGCAAAACGCCGCAGAAGACCACAGAAGCGGCCTTTTGTTTGCATGGTTTAAGGGCCGGGCAGGCCCGTCCCATTTGCCTTCCGGGTGAAAAGTTCGCCTTCTTTTCTCTGCCTCTCCCGTCAGGCACGACGAATATTATACTCCAAGGGGCAGGGGCAGTCAACCAAAAAAGCCGGCGGCGGCCAAAAACAAAGGGCGCCTTGGGGCGCCCTTTGCCGAAATAAGAGATCTATTTGTTTTCCAACAGTTTTTCGCAGCTGGCCTTGAGGGCACAGACACAGAACACTTCCATAGCCAGTTTCAGCTCTTCGATGGGCGGGAAGGAGGGGGCGATGCGCAGGTTGCTGTCTTTGGGGTCTTTGCCATAGGGATATGTGGCCCCGGCGCCTGTCATCACGATACCCGCTTCTTTGCACAGCTGCTGGATCCGCTTGGCACAGCCTTCCATGGCGTCAAAGCTGATGAAATAGCCGCCCTTGGGCGCGCTCCAGCTGCCTGCGCCTGTGCCGGCCAGGTTTTGCTCCAGAGTGTCTATCACAGCGTCGAACTTGGGCTTGAGCAGCTTTTTGTGGATCTCCATATGTGCTTTTAGCCCGGCCAAGTCTTTGAAGAACAGCACATGGCGCAGCTGGTTGATCTTGTCCGGCCCGATCTGCTGGGCGTTCATGTATTTGAGCTGCCATGCCACGTTGGCCGGGCTGGCGGCAAAGGCGCACACGCCTGCGCCGGGGAAGGAGACCTTGGAGGTGGAGCAGAACTCAAAGACCATGTCGGGGTTGCCGGCCTTGGCGCACTCTTCGATGATGTTGGGGATCTCGATGGTCTCATCGGTGATGCCGTGGATGATGTAGGCGTTGTCCCAGAAAATGCGGAAATCCTTGGCTGCCGGCTTCAGGTTGGCAAAGCGGCGGACCACTTCATCGCTGTAGACTACACCGGTGGGGTTGGAGAATTTGGGCACGCACCAGATGCCTTTGATGGCGGCGTCCTCTGCCACCAGGCGCTCCACCAGGTCCATATCCGGGCCGTTTTCATCCATGGGCACGTTGATCATCTCAATGCCAAACTGCTGGCAAACGGCGAAATGGCGGTCATAGCCGGGCACCGGGCACAAAAACTTCACTTTGTCCTGCTTGACCCAGGGTTCATCCACACCGGCAGCGCCGAACAGCATCAGCCGGTCCATGGTGTCGTACATAAATGTCAGGCTGGAGTTGCCGCCGGCCAGCACCTGTTCCACAGGGACTTGCAGCAGATCGGCGAACAGCTTGCGGCAGGCAGGAATGCCTTCCAGCGTGCCATAATTCCGGGTATCCAGCCCTTCATAGACCGTGTCGGCGCTGGTCTTTACCGCAGTGAGCATGCCTTCGCAGGCATCCAGCTGGTCGGCGCCAGGCTTGCCCCGGGCCATGTTCAGCTTCAGTCCCTGGGCTTTGTACCCTTCGTAGCGGGCGTTCAGCTCGCTCAACTGGGCTTCCAGCTCAGCCTTCGTGGCTTTTGTCAGATCCATAATCCGTAACCTCCATTCATATGTTGCCCCCAAGGGGGCTCCTATCATCCTGCCAGCGCAGCCCCCAAGGCTGTGGCAAAATCGGCGTATTCCGGTATGATAAAGTGCATCTGATACAAGTTCTCAAAATCGCTGAACACCTTGCGGGCCATGGGCAGCCGGGCCAGGTTGCCCGTCATCACGATGTCTTCCATCCCGCTGCCCCGGGCGGCAAACACCGCCTGGGTACCCACGGTCTGAAACACCAGGTTGCACACACCCAGGGCCAGATCCTCCTGGGAGGCCACATCGCTCAGCTTTCCAAAGTTGGAAGCCGTGGTCTCAGCGTTCATATTGGAAAGGTTTGTGCTGGAAATATCGCCGATGGTCAGATCTACCCGGGCCAGGTCGCCCCGCTCCGCCATCTCTACGATATGGGGGATGCTGCGTACGCCCAGCATTTTATCGCACAGCCCCAGCAGGGTGCCGCCGCCCACTCCAGTGCCGCCCAAATGGCGGCTGGCGTTGCCCTGCACCTCTACAAAAGCGGTGCCGGTGCCCATGCTGACCACCACGGCCCGGTCGCAGCCCGAGATGAACCGCCCCCCCTGGCCGATGGCCTGGAACTCATCCACCTTGCGGGAGGGGATCCCATAAATATCCCCCTGGAGAAAAGAAGACCCTACGCCGGTGAACATCACCTGGCAGATGTGTTCGATATCCAGTTTGTTTTCGTCTAAGAATTTGCCAAAAGCGCCATAGGCCGAAGTCACCGGGTCATCGGCCCGCACCCGGATGGGGCTGATCATCTGGCCATCCTGCAGGCCTACGATCTTGGTGGTGCTGCCGCCAATGTCAATGCCGATCGTCAATGGCATGGCTACGCCGCCTCCCGTGGTTTAAAATTCAGCGCTGCCCACCGTGCGGGGAAAAGGCAGCACATCGCGGATGTTGCTGATGCCGGTCAGGTACATGATGAGCCGTTCAAAGCCCAGGCCATAGCCTGCGTGTTTGGTGCCGCCGTATTTCCGCAGCTCCAGATACCACCAATAAGGCTTTTCTTCCATGCCCAGTTCCTCCATGCGGGCCTTCAGCACATCCAGCCGCTCTTCACGCTGGCTGCCGCCGATCAGCTCGCCGATGCCGGGCACCAGCATATCCATGGCAGCCACGGTCTTTCCATCGTCATTGAGGCGCATGTAAAAGGCCTTGATCTCCTTGGGGTAGTCGGTGAGGAACGTGGGCTTTTGGAACACCTGCTCGGTGATATAGCGTTCGTGCTCGCTTTGCAGGTCGCAGCCCCAGTACACCGGGAATTCAAACTGATCTTTGTGCTTTTCCAAGATCTCAATGGCTTCGGTATAGGTGATGTGGGCGAATTTCTCGGTCTCGGCCAAAGCAGTCAGCCGGGCCAGCAGCCCTTTGTCCACAAAGGAGTTGAAAAACTGCATCTCCTCCGGGCAGTGCTCCAGCACATGGCGGATGACATATTTCGTCATATCTTCGGCCAAGGCCATGTTGTCTTTCAGGTCGGCAAAGGCGATCTCCGGTTCGATCATCCAAAACTCCGCCGCATGGCGGCTGGTGTTGGAGTTTTCCGAGCGGAACGTGGGGCCAAAGGTATAGGTCTTGCCAAAGGCCAGGGCAAACGTCTCCGCTTCCAGCTGGCCCGACACCGTCAGGTTCGTGGGGGAGCCGAAGAAATCCTGGCTGTAGTCCACCTGTCCATCCGCTGTTTTGGGCACGTTGTTTAAGTCCAGCGTGGTCACATGGAACATATCGCCGGCACCTTCGGCGTCACTGGCAGTGATCAGTGGCGTATGGGCATAGACAAAGCCCCTGTCGTGGAAAAACTGGTGGATGGCAAAAGCCGCTTCGCTGCGCACCCGGAAGGCAGCGTTGAACAAGTTGGTCCGGGGGCGCAGGTGGGCGATGGTACGCAAAAATTCCACCGAATGGCGCTTTTTCTGCAGCGGGTAATCCGAAGGGCACTCCCCTTCCACCAGGATGGTCTCGGCTTGGATCTCAATGGCTTGGTTGCCCTGGGATTCCACCACCTGCCCCTGCACCCGCAGGGCGGCGCCTACGCCGATGGCCTTGGCCTGTTCGTAAACAGGCTTGTCGTTGCCGCACACCACCTGTACGTTTTTGACCACGGAACCGTCGTTGAGCTCAATGAAAGCGCAGGCTTTTACATCCCGCACTGTGCGCACCCAGCCGCACAGCGCCACCTGCTGGCCCACATGGTCCTGCGGGTGGCGCAGCAGTTCTCTTACGGTCACATCAGACATGTTCTCATCTCATTTCTGTCATTAGAATAAGGCGGCGCTACGCTTTTTGCGCCTTATAGGCCTTCAGGGCCTGGGCGATCTGGTCTGGGCAGGATGTGCTCTTCATGCCGCAAGGCACGCCGGAAAAAGACTCGATGACCTGGTCGATATCCATGCCCTTGATGATGCGGGAGATCCCCAGCAAATTGCCCGGGCAGCCACCCTTGATCTCTATATTTTTCACCTGGTTATTCTCATTATCCACCGTGATGACATATTGTGTGGAACAAACGCCCCGGGGGACGTATGTAAACGTTTCCATGTTCCAATTCCTCCTTCGTCTGCAAATTGCCGCACCTTGCGGCTTTATCTGTATCAATGTATCACATTTGCTCCGTTCTGTCCATAGCCGGCGCTTGCAAAATCAGGGCTTTTCCGCAATTTTTCCCGTCTCTGGAGCCCCTTTGCCATTTGGTGTTTTTGACTAATTTTTTCTTGCATCTCGCCGGGTTTTGTACTACACTATACATAAGTACCAGACAGTCCCTTTCCGGGCTCCTGGCTGCTACTCACGCCCCGGTCCACCGGGCGGATGAAAGGAGCGAATACCATGAGTAAACTTCTCATCACCATCAGCCGTGAATATGGCAGCGGCGGTTTGTTGGTCGGCCAGGAATTGGCAGAAGCGCTGGGCCTGCCCTGTTACGATAAGAAACTGCTGACCATCGCTGCGGAAAAAAGCGGTTTTTCCGAAGAGATGCTGCGCCAGGCCGAATCCCGGGCCACCAACAGCCTGCTCTATTCGCTGGCCACCAGCCTTGGGGTAGGCGCCTTTGGCCCCGACACCCTGTCTTTGTACGACAAACTGTACCTGGCCCAATTTGACGTCATCCGCCAGATGGCGGACGAGGGCTCCTGCGTGATCGTGGGCCGCTGCGCCGATTATGTGCTGCGCGCCTACGAAAACTGCTACCACTTCTTCCTGCACGCTCCCTTGGAAGACCGGATGGAGCGGGCCACCAAAGAATATGGAGAAAACCCCAACAACATCAAAAGCACCGTGCTCAAGCACGACAAAGCCCGTGCCAATTACTACTACCACTATACCAGCCAAAAGTGGGGCGATGCCAAACTCTATGACCTGTCGTTGAATACCAGCCGCACCGGCGTGGATGGCGCAGTCAAAATGTTGCTCCATTATTTAGAAACCATTCATGCGGTCTGATCTTCCGCCTCCGCCCACACCGGGCGGAGTTTTTTTGCCTGTTCCCTCAACTTTTCCAGCTGTTCCTGCGTCCAAACCATAGGTGGTTTTTTCCGCCGCAAGGAGGTACGCCCCATGAAACGATTTCTTCGGTATACCTGGGTGCTCGGCGCAGCGACTGCCTGCGCCCTGTTGGTCCTGGCCTTGCTGGCCTTTCCCAATGCGCCTGGAAAGGCCAGCAAGAGCCCGACAAGCCCCCAGACCTTTACGGGCCGTGTGGAACAGATCAACGACTGGATGCTTTGCGCCCAGGGGGAAGGTGAGATCGACCCCCATGTGTTCTACACAAGCGGCGTCAATACCGACGCCATCGGCCTGGGGGATACTGTGCGCATCACCTACACGGGCAGCATCAATGACCCTGGCTCTGCCTTGACCGCCTGCCGTGTGGAAAAGGTACGGCCCTGACCATGCCCGCAAAACCACAAGGGACGGAATCCATCCGTCCCTTGTCACTGTTCCTCTCTTCTACATGTGTTTACTGCGCCATATCCCGGTAGAGGAATGTGGCGATCTGGCCCCGGGTACAAATGCTGTCTGGTGAAAACATGCCTTTGCCGGTGCCCTGGGTGACGCCTTCTTCCACAGCCCAGGATACAGCTTGGGCCAGCTCTGTTCCCGCTTTTACATCTTGAAAGCCTGCCATTTCTTTCGCAGCGGGGCTCCCAGCCATTTTCCACAGGTATATCACTGTATCGCCCCGGGTGCAGGGGGCGCCTGCGCCAAAGGCTGTGCCCGCCACTAGGCCCTTTCCCCGCGCCCACAGCGCCGCTTTTGTGTAATATTGCCCCTCGGGCACATCTGGGAAAGCCGATCCCTCTCCGGGCTCTGGGCTGCCGGCGCTCCGCCAGAGGAATGTGAGGATCTCCCCGGTGGAACAGGTCTGATCCGGCGAGAACATCCCGTTGCCGGTGCCCTGGGCTATGCCCTCGTGCACGGCCCATTCCACCGCCTGGGCATAATAGGCATTGGCCGGCACATCGGTGAAGGGGGTCGCCTGGCTGCCATCCGTCTGCCCTTGGCCTTCTTCCTCACCAAAGAATGTGACCTGATAGGCAAAGCCATCCACAGGGGTGCCGTCACGGGTACGCAAGCCCTCGATCTCTACTGTATAAGTACCCATGTAATCCTCGATCCCTTCCGGTCGGAAGATGATGCAGTTGTTCACTCCATAGTTGGAGGTTTCTACATTGAAAAACGCCTGACCGGATCCATTGTCGCCCTTGTCCAACGTCCATTGTTTTCCGTCGCCCTGCCGAGTCAATGTCACAGTGACCGCCTGCCAATCGGGTGTCTGATAGCGCTCCGGGTTTAGCGTAACGCTCCAGGCGGTGTGGCCACCGAACAATTCCGCCGGGAAATTGCCGGAGGACGGCCAGCTGATAAAATCGTAATTCGGCGTCTTGGCGCTTTTGTCGAATACCTTCTCTGCCACATAAGAGCCATATCGCCCATCACTTTCGGCATAGCCGAAGCCCACTTTGCCCATCTGTGGGTTCAGCTGCCAGCGGCGATGGCCCAGCCGGTCGATGTTGCTGTCATCGCTGTCATCCATAAAACCGTCTATCGCACCGGTCAGCGTCTGCCCAGCATAAATGTTGCTGCTGGAAGTGGCCTCACGGCCCTGTCTATAAAACCCGTCATCCATGTCGCTGGGCTGGCTGGGAGTGTGGCTGAAATCGCTGGCGGCCAGCAGCACGGCGCCGTATTGGGCCTGCTGGCACAGCTCTTCATCCAATGTCACGGCGGGTAAGCCGGCGATTTGCCGCAGGGCGTTCAGCCGGCCCGCCGCAGCCTCCAGGGCCGAATCTTTGACGCGCCCCGGGGCATAGGGAGCCTGGCAGGATGGTGCCGCCTCGAACATCTCCTCTGGCAATGTCAACGGATGCTGCCGTAACAGCTGCGTGATCTCCGCCTGGCTCATTTTAGGCACACTGGCACTGCCGCTGTCCCGGTACCCTGCTGCAACGGCTTTTGGAACCACACTCCAGAACAGCGCCAGCAGCAGGGTCAGAGAAAGCATCCTTTTCATATTTCCTCTCCTCTCTTTTCGTTTCACTTCAAGCCCTCATACCTGCAAGCACTGGGCCAGCGCTTCCATGGCCTTGTCAATGTCCTGCCGGGTCACATCGTGGTTTGTGACGAACCGGAAATGCCCCTGGTCTTCCGGGCTGATCTTGATGCCTTTTTCCCGCATGGCGGCCTGCAATCCATCCCGCAGGGACTGGGGCCGGTCAATGGTGAAGAAGACCATGTTGATCTCCACCTGGCTGGGGTCGCAATGGACACCGTCTATCTGGGCCAAACGCTCTGCCATGTATTTGGCATTGTCGTGGTCTTCCCGGAGCCGGCCCGTCATTTCGGTCAGGGCAATGAGGGCAGGCGCCGCGATCACGCCGGCCTGCCGCATGCCGCCGCCCAGCATCTTGCGGTTCTTCCGGGCCTTGGCAATGAATTCCCGGCTGCCGGCCAGCACTGTGCCCACCGGGGCGCACAGCCCCTTGGAAAGGCAGCAGGACACCGAATCGCAGTATTGGGTGATCTGTTTGACATCCACTCCCAGAGCGGTGGCCGCATTGAACACCCGGGCGCCATCCAAATGCACGGGCACCTTGTGGCGCTGCCCCACCTGATACACCTGCTCCATTACCGAAAGCGGCACTACCCGGCCGTTGGACAGAGCGTTTTCCATGCAGATCAGGGCCGTTTCGGGGAAATGGATGTCGACGCCCCGGATGGCCTTTTCGATCATGGCCGCATCTGGTATGCCCCCTTCAAAATGGAGCGTGCGCATATTGGCGCCGGCCAGCACCGCTACAGCCCCCACTTCGTGCTCATAGATGTGGCAGCTGTCGCTGACGATGATCTCGTCGCCCCGCTTGGTCCAGCTCATCACCGCCACCTGGTTGCTCTGGGTGCCGCTGGAAAGGAACAGGGCCGCTTCTTTGCCCAGCACCTGGGCGGCCGTCTGTTCCAGCCGGTTTACCGTAGGGTCATCCACATACACATCGTCCCCCACTTCCGCCTGGGCCATGGCTTGCCGCATTTTTTCTGTGGGCATGGTCACCGTGTCGCTTCGCAAATCGATATACGCCATTTGAATCTACCTCGCTTTCTCCATCTTGGGAGCCGGTCCGGCCGGCGTTCCTCATCAAATTAGACAAACAAAGTATAACAAATCCGGTGGATTTTGTAAACGCTCCGCCGCAAATGACGGCCCGGTTCCATTGACTTTGCCGGGGTTAAATTATAGAATTATGTATATATTGTATCAGCAAGCGGTTGCGCCAGGGCTACGGGACCGGTGTACGGCATAGCTGAAAATCGGGGGGTTTTCACATGGATGAAATCGAACTGTTCCGGCAGATCGTGGCAAGCTGCGACGAAGCGCTGAAGGATGTATTCCTGCGCCGCATGGAAGCGTCTGTCCGCATTGCCCGGGCCAAGCTCAGCCGGGGAGAATCGGTCTATTCGGCTTCAGACGAACAGCAGCTGCTGCGCAGCATGTCTTCCGGCCTGTCTTTGGAGCTCCAATCCAAGGCCCGTTCTCTGTGGAAGGCGCTGCTGCGCATGAGCCGCAACCGGCAGTACCGGGTATTCCTGGAATTGGATGAATCGCTGCGCCTGAACCACGAACACGATATGACGACCCAGCTGCCCCAAGGCCCCTGTGCGTGCACGGCAGACCTGGTGGAGGATGTGGAGACCCTGTTGGGCGCCCAAGCAGTGACGGCCCCCACCGTGGACCAGGCCCTAGAAGATGTAGCCCAGGGCCGCCACAGCTGGTGCGCCGTTTCCCTGCGGGGCGTTTACAAGACCGATTGGCTCTACGACCATCTGGACGCCAAAAAACTGTACCTCAACCGTATCCTGCCCGCAGCCGACGGCACGCTGTTGGCCATCGTTTCACCCAAGCTGGTGTATGTGCCCGGCGAGGAAAACATGATCGGCGCAGTCTTTTACATGTCTTCGGAGAGCGGCTCTCTGGCGGAAGCCCTCTCTGTTCTGGCGGACAACAAGCAGAACATGGAGTTTATCCATCTGGAGAAAAAAGATTCTGCCGACGAACTGCACCAGTTCCGCCTGTATGTGGATTTTGACGGCTGTGTGACCAGCATTGACACCCGGGCCGCCATTTACCAGCTGCAAACCGAGCTGCCCTATTTCCGGGTGGTGGGCAGCCGCAAACGCATCACCTTGCCTTAACAGTTATACAAAGGGAAGAAAGAGGACACGGCTGTGCCGTGTCCTCTTTGCTATCTCCATTCCGGCAGGCCCGCAGCCTACGGTCTCTCATCCATTCTCGGTTGGACATCTTCCTTCCGCCGGACAGAGCTGCCCTGCCAACAGCGCCCTCTGGCGGTTCAAAAACACTGCGCACAAGAAGGCGGCACACAAAAGCCAAGTCAATGGCTCCACTAGGCTGGCTCCCCGGTATCCATACCGGGGGATGATCCACAAAGCCCCCAAGATCTTTCCACTCAGCTCGATTCCGCTGGAAAGCACCGGCGCTGCTGAAAGCCCCATGGACTGCATGGCGGTGCGCAGGCACAACAATACGCCCAATGCCGGGTAAAAGGCAAAACTATACTGCAAGCTCATGGCGCCATAGCGGATCACCTGCCCATCGCCTGTGCCGGTCAGCCAGCGGATCGCCTCTTCCCCCACTGCCCCTACGGCAGCCCAGGCCAGCAGGGCCCATCCTACCTCCAGGCCCAGCACTTTTTTCAATGCGCTGCGGATCCGTTCCCGCTGGCCTGCCCCCCAATTCTGGCTGACGAATGTGGCGGTCGCCGTAGCCAGGGTAGACAGCGGCTGCATCAACATTTCGATGATCCGCCGGGCTGCCGTATGGGCCGTGATGACGGTCTGCCCCAGGCCGTTGATGGCGCTTTGCAAAATCACCGAGCCAATGGAAAACACGCTGAGCATAAGGGCCATAGCTGAACCGGTGCGCAGCATTTCGGCCAGCAGCTGTTTCTCTGGCCGGAAATCGCGCCATGCCGGCAGCAGTTCCCGGCCTCGCCGGCCGATCCACAGGCAGCACAGCAGCACCGAACAGCCTTGAGAGATCACTGTGGCCAGAGCAGCTCCTGCCACCCCCATGTCCAGCCCCATCAAAAACCACAGATCCAGCCCCACATTGAGCAGGCATGCAGCGGCCAGGCAAAGCAGCGGCGTGCGGCTATCTCCCAACGCCCGCAGGATAGCCGCCAACATGTTATACAGATTCGTCACCAGCAAGCCGGCCAAAATGACAGCAATGTAGCGGTAGGCCTGGTCAAAAATGGCGGAGGGTGTATGGAGCCAGCCCAGGATGGGCCGTAGAAACGCCAGTGCCCCCGCTGTCAGCAGCAATGAAATCGCCACATTGAGCAACACTGCCCCGGCGATGGTCCGCTTGACCAACCTTTGCCGTCCTGCGCCAAAGGCCCTGCTGATGAGGATCCCATAACCGCTGTTGAGGCCGGAGGCAAACGACAGGATCAGCGAAGACAGCGAGCTGGTGCTGCCAATGGCGGCAATGGCGGTATCCCCATAGCGATAACCGGCGATCAAGGTATCCACCATGCTGTATACCTGCTGAAATAAATTACCGATCAGCAAAGGAATAGCGAACCCCAATATGAGGCTTACTGCCGGCCCTCGAGTCATGTCCTTGGTTTTCACTTCTTCACCTTGTATTATAGAGTAGTAGTTATTAAAGCCCCTCTCCAAGGGCTGTGCTACACTGTAAGGGATGCTGTGGATTGGTGATCATCTCCTACCACAAGAT